>JAHDRA010000066.1 GCA_018433525.1 Paludibacteraceae bacterium | reverse complement strand
AGACGATGGCGTAGATGAAGGAGAACATTCTGCTATTTTTTTCAAAACAAATCGCTTTGAAGTAATGGATAAGGGAAACTTTTGGTATTCCAAAACGCCTGAAGTTCCTTCAAAAGGTTGGGATGCCTTCTGTTGCAATCGCCTTTGTTCGTGGGGAAAATTTAAAGACAAATCTTCAGGAAAAATATTTTTTGTTTTTAATTCTCATTTCGATCATATTGGGCACATAGCACGAAAAAATTCATCCTTACTGCTTTTGAAGCGTATTGGTGAAATAGCAGGAAACTTTCCGGTTTTCTGTACGGGCGATTTTAATTCTACACCCGATGCCGAGCCAATTCAAATTATTGCTAAAAGCGGAAAACTTTTCGATAGTTATCATATTACCAAACAACCTCCATATGGAACGGTGGGTACATATAATTCATTTTCAATAAAATCCAAAATGGACGAAAGAATTGATTATATTTGGGTTACAAGCGGTATTTCCATCAATAAATATGGGGTACTTAACGAACAGCAATACGGGCGCTTTGCTTCCGATCATTTCCCGGTAATGGTCAGCGCTACTCTTTGAAATTTTAATTTTATTTTTTTGAGGGCGGGAATTTTGCGACTTTCTTCCAATTTCCGCCCTTTTCTTGTTCACTTTTCTTTAATTGATTAATTTTGCCCATCAGGAATTATTATTTTTCTAATTTATGACAGTCAAGGAACAAATCGAAGCGCTGCGGCAGGAAATAGAGCAACACAATTATTATTATTACGTGCTTTCGCAACCCATTATTTCCGATTACGAATATGATATGAAAATGAAGCAGTTGCAGGAATTGGAAGAAAAATATCCTGAATATTTTGATCCTCTTTCGCCCACCCAGCGTGTTGGCAGCGATATTACAACCAGTTTTGAGCAGGCTTATCATACTTATCCCATGCTTTCGTTGGGAAATACTTATACAGAAGGTGAAGTGAAAGATTTTTATGAACGTGTTCGGAAAGCATTAAATGAACCTTTTGAACTGGTATGTGAACTGAAATATGATGGGGTTTCCATTTCCATTACATACGAACATGGTGAAATTCAACGGGCTGTAACGCGTGGAGACGGAGAAAAAGGTGATGTGGTAACAGCCAACATCAAAACTATCCGGAGCATTCCCTTGCGATTGAAAGGCGATTATCCCGATAAATTTGAAATTCGCGGCGAAGTGTTGATGCCGTGGGCAGTTTTTGAAGCACTCAATAAGGAAAGAGAAGAACAGGAAGAACCGCTTTTTGCCAATCCTCGCAACGCTGCTGCGGGAACCATTAAACTTCAAAATTCTGCCATCGTTGCTTCCCGTAAGCTGGATGCCTATTTTTATTATGTATTGGGCGAACAACTTCCTTTTGACACGCACTTTGAAAATTTGCAGGCAGCTCGTGGTTGGGGTTTTAAAATTTCTGAAAATATTAAACTTTGCAGAACACTCGACGAAGTGTGGGATTTTATTCATTTTTGGGACAAAGAACGAAAAAATTTACCGGTTCCGATTGATGGCATTGTATTGAAAGTCAATTCATTGGAACAACAACGAAAACTTGGCACAACTGCAAAATCGCCACGTTGGGCCATTGCTTATAAATACCAGGCCGAAAAAGCGTTGACCAAACTTCTTTCGGTTACGTTCCAGGTTGGAAGAACAGGCGCCGTAACACCCGTAGCCAATCTTGAGCCGGTTCAACTTTCGGGAACTACAGTGAAACGCGCTTCGTTGCATAATGCAGATATTATTGAATCGCTCGATTTGCATATTGGCGATATGGTTTATGTCGAAAAAGGTGGAGAAATTATTCCGAAAATTACCGGTGTGGAAAAAAGCGCTCGGCCACAAAACGGCGAAAAAGTTGTTTTTATAAAAAATTGTCCCGAATGCAATGCTCCTCTCATTCGATATCCCGGCGAAGCTGCCCACTATTGTCCCAACGAAAACGGTTGCCCGCCTCAGATTAAGGGAAAAATTGAACATTTTGTGAGCAGAAAAGCCATGAACATCGAAGGTTTAGGTGAAGAAACTATTAATTTGCTTTACGAAAACGGTTTGCTTCATAATGTGGCCGATATTTACGATCTGAAAATTTCCGATTTGGTTTCATTGGAACGATTGGGTTTGAAATCGGCTTCTAATCTGATCAGTTCAATAGAAAAATCGAAGGAAGTTCCTTTCGAACGCGTATTGTTTGCGCTGGGAATTCGTTTTGTTGGCGAAACGGTTGCCAAAAAGCTGGCTTATGCCTTTAAATCAATCGAAGCTTTGCAACAAGCCGATTATGAAGATTTGATTCAGGTGGAGGAAATAGGAGATAAAATAGCTCAAAGTGTCCGACAATATTTTTCCGATCCGAAAAATCTGGAAATTATTAACCGCTTAAAAGCTGCCGGAGTTCAACTGTCTCTTAATGATGATAAATCCAAACGAAAGGGAAACGAGCTCGAAGGAAAATCAATCGTCATCAGCGGTACATTCAAATACCATTCACGTGAGGAATACAAAGATTTAATCGAGGCACATGGCGGAAAAAATGTTGGCAGCGTGTCTTCAAAAACTTCTTTTATTCTGGCAGGTGAAAACATGGGACCGGAAAAACTGAAAAAGGCACAAAATTTGGGCATTGAACTAATTGATGAAAATAAATTTCTTTCGATGATAAATGAAGAAATTCCATCATCAGCCACTGAATGAATAAAATTATAAAACAGTTCAATTTCTGTGTTTTTTCAGGTCAACCCAAAACAACCTATTTAAAGAGATTATAATGAAATTTTTGAGCAGAAAAAAAATTAAAAATGCAGCTATCAAATTGTCCGATGCCAATTTTCATATACCCAAATTTCTAAATTATTCAGACATTCATTCTATTTTGCTGTTGTTTGAAGCCGATGATGCGGAAAAAAATCTTCAGGTGAAAAAAATAGTGCAGATACTGAAAGCAGATGGGAAGAAAGTTACAGCCATTGGTTGTCCTCGAAATAAGAAATTGAAAACCGATTTCCCTATTTTTGAAAATTTAACGATTGTGGATAAAAGTCAGACCGATTTTTTTGAAAAACCCAGACATTCTGTCTTTAAATCAATCGACGCCAACAAATTTGATGCAATGCTCGATTTATCCTTGAACGAAAATATTCCTCTTCAATATATTGCTTTGTATTCCAATGCATTGTTGAAAATTGGAGTTAGAAAAACATCGTTTCCATTGTATGATTTTATATTGGATATCGACAGCATTGTTGCAAACTTAAAGACTGACCATTTGCCCATCGATTTGTTATATATTTTTAATCAGATAATTTTTTACCTGAAAAATATACAAAGTTGCGATGAAAAAGCGTAATTTTGTAACAGAATAAAATTTTTTCACTCCATGACGATTAACAACAAGCTCATAGGGATGGGTGTAGCTTTAGTAACACCTTTTAAAAGCGACGATTCGATAGATTTTGATGCGTTGGCAAGGTTGGTTGAATACATAATCAACAACAATGCCGATTATCTGGTTGTATGTGGCACTACAGCCGAAACACCTACCTTGACAGACAAGGAAAAGGATGAAATAGCCCGTTTTGTTGTTCAGTGCAATGCCGGAAGATTGCCTATTGTATTGGGAATTGGCGGAAACAATACCAGACAAGTGGTCGAAAAAGTGAAAACTTCCGATTTATCGGGGATTGATGCCATTTTATCGGTTACTCCGTATTACAACAAACCTTCTCAGGAAGGACTTTATCAACATTATTCGGCCATAGCCAAAGCTTCTCCGTTGCCACTTGTGCTCTACAATGTGCCGGGAAGAACAGGCGTAAACATGACTGCCGAAACTACTTTACGCTTGGCAAAAGAATTTTCCAATATTTGCGCAGTGAAGGAAGCATCCGGAAATTTTACCCAGATCGACGATATTATCAAAAACAAGCCTCAGGATTTCATGGTTATTTCCGGCGACGATGGCATTACTTTTCCGTTGATTACGTTGGGTGCTGTCGGTGTGATTTCCGTTATCGGCAATGCTTTTCCGCGTGAATTCAGCCGCATGGTTCGTTTGGCTCTGCAGGGCGATTATCAAAATGCACGTCAGATACATTATCGTTTCACCGAACTTTTTGAATTGCTTTTTGTGGAAGGAAATCCTGCCGGCGTAAAAAGCATGTTGGCTGTCATGGGAATGATAGAAAACAAATTGCGTCTTCCTTTGGTGCCCAATACCATTAAAACGTACGAAAAAATTCGCTCGGTACTCAATCAGTTAAATTGAAAAATTACAAAATTACAAAAAATTTTCCCCGACAGGACGAAAGTTGTCATGCTAAAAAATGCTACAACATTAGAATGAAGTAACACAAAAAATATTTTTGTAAATTTGGACATTCAAATAGAATTATGGCAATTGATACAAAATATTTAACTTCTGACACAATTGGT
>JAHDRA010000076.1 GCA_018433525.1 Paludibacteraceae bacterium | reverse complement strand
ATTCATTAAAACCAAAAACATGTGTTTATAAATAAACAATTGTAATTCAAACTGTTAAGTAGAGCCGTAGCATGCTAAGGCTCAGTAGCATCATGGTAATTGCTTTCGTTGAAAATAAGGTAATAAGGTTTAGATTTTTTATATTTATTCCAGTTATTAAGGTTTTCAGCATAATAAGGTTATTGAAATTACCGATATTGAGTTTATCCAAATAGCCATTTGTTATCCAATACATTCAGTAGGGCCGTAGCATGTAACGGATCAGTAGCAACATGGTAATTACTTTCGTTGAAAATAAGGTAATAAGGTTTAGATTTTTTATATTTATTCCAGTTATTAAGGTTTTTAGCAGGATAAGGTTATTGAAATTACCGATATTGAGCTTATCCAAATAGCCATTTGTTATCCAATACATTCAGTAGGGCTGTAGCATGCTACGGCTCTACAATTATTTAGGAATTATTTTCCCTGATAGAGAATGCAATAAATCGTTTTTTAAAAAATATTCAAATAAGACAAAAAATTATTTTGATATTATCATTAAAAGTATTTAATTTGTAAAGAAAAATGAAAAGGGAAAGTTTGTTTGGATAAAATTTTAAATTTTTACGAATGAAGGTATTGGTTACGGGGGCCGCCGGATTTATTGGATTTCATTTGGTCAATCGTTTATTAAAAGAGGGATATCAAGTTTTTGGTTTAGATAACATAAATAATTACTACGATGTAAATCTTAAATACGCGCGTTTAGCAGAAACAGGAATTTATAGTCCCAAAGAACTATACCACTCAGGTGGTAAACGACGAAAATATAAAGAAATTGATTTCGGAGATATAATTCAGTCATTAATAACTCCTAATTATCGTTTCATTCGCCTAGATCTAGAGAATAGAAATGATATAAATAAATTATTTTCTATTGAAAAATTTGATTACGTTATAAACTTGGCAGCGCAAGCAGGTGTTCGTTATAGTATAGAAAATCCTTATGCTTATATTCAAAGTAATATAGTTGGTTTTTTTAATATTTTAGAGGCTTGTCGACATTATTCAGTAAAACATCTAATATATGCTTCCTCTTCCTCTGTTTATGGAAACAACAAAAAAATACCTTTCTCTGAAAAAGATCGGGTGGATAATCCCGTTAGTTTATATGCAGCTACAAAAAGAAGTGATGAATTAATGGCTTATACTTATAGCTATTTATATAATATTCCATGTACAGGTTTACGTTTTTTTACAGTTTATGGGGCATGGGGTAGGCCAGATATGTCTCCAATTTTATTTGCAGACGCCATTATTCAGGATAAACCTATTAAAGTCTTTAATAATGGAGAAATGGAACGTGATTTTACTTTTATTGATGATATAATTGAAAGCCTTATTCGCCTTATATCAATTGTACCCAAAACCTCACCTCCTTACAATATCATGAATATAGGAAATGGCTCACCAGTCAATTTAATGTCATTTATCGAAGTTATGGAAGATGCTTTAGGAAAGAAGGCAAAAAAATTATTAATGTCTATGCAACCTGGTGATGTAAAACAAACTTGGGCAAATACTAATAAATTAGAAAAAGTTGTAAATTACAAACCTAAAGTAGATATTAATGAAGGTGTCAAGCAATTTGTAAAGTGGTATGTTTCTTACTATAAGCAATCATAAAAAACAAAATATTTAAATTTAATTTATATTGAAATAAAATTTGCGTCAAAAAAGAATTGAATGTCAGAGTTTAACAATGTTGTTGTTACTGCTACAAAATGGTCAACTATTACTGAGATAATTGCTAAACTTGTAGCTCCTATAACTACGATAATTTTAGCAAGATTACTTACTCCGGAAGCTTTTGGAGTTGTTGCAACAGTAACAATGATTATTAGTTTTGCGGAAATTTTTACAGATGCCGGCTTCAATAAATATTTAATACAACATGAATTTGAGGACAATGAAGATAAAAATAAATGTACTTCAGTTGCTTTTTGGACCAATTTAATTATTTCTTTATTACTTTTAGCTATAATTGCAATTTTTGCAGATCCTTTGGCAAAGATAGTCGGGAATCCAGGTTTAGGGAATGTCATTATTATTGCTTGTGTCAATATTCCTCTATCTGCCTTTTCTAGTATTCAAAATGCATTGTTTAAACGTGATTTTGATTTTAAAACATTATTTGTAGTAAGAATGATAGGAATTTTTATTCCTTTACTTATTACTATACCACTTGCAATATTATTAAAAAATTACTGGGCATTAATTGCAGGAACGATTGCTTTAAATTTATCCAATGCAATTATTCTAACTGTCAAGTCAAAATGGAAACCGAATTTATTTTATGATTTTAATCGTCTTAAACAAATGTTTTCCTTCAGTGTTTGGACGATGATAGAAAGTGTTTCTATATGGTTAACCGGATATGTTGATATATTTGTCATAAGCATATATTTGAATCAATATTATTTGGGAATTTACAAAACTTCTATAGCTACAGTGGGTCAAATTATGGGATTAGTTACTGCAGCAACGACGCCTATATTATTTTCAACTCTTTCGCGTTTACAGAATGATGAAAAAGCGTTTAAAGAAATGTTTTTTAAATTTCAAAAAATTGTAGGTTTATTAGTGATTCCGATAGGTGTAGGCATGTTTGTTTACAGTGATTTTGTAACTTTTATTCTATTGGGGAATCAGTGGAAAGAGGCTGCAGGGTTTATTGGAATTTGGGGTCTGACAAGTGCTTTAACCATCATGCTTTCTGCATATTGTAGTGAAGTTTATCGAGCAAAAGGAAAACCAAAATTATCTTTCTTGGCTCAAATATTGCATCTTATTGCATTAATTCCCACAATACTAATATGTGTGAAATATAGTTTTCAAGTTCTGTATTATGGACGGGCGCTAGTTCGCTTGGAATTAATATTGGTTAATTTGTTGTTGATGTATATTTATGTAAATATATCGCCAAAACAAATGATAAAAAACATTGCTCCTTCATTGATAGCTGCTTTTTTAATGGGTATTTTAGGATATGGACTAAATCTAATAGGCAAATCAATTTGGTGGTCTTTTATGTCGATAATACTTTGTGGCATTTGCTATATAAGTTTTTTATTTCTTTTCCCCAAGGAAAGAATTATTTTGTATAATTTGATTCAGAAAATTAAATTTAAACCTTAATTATGGCAAAAATCTTAATAGCAGGTGATTTTTGTCCTCAATTGAGAGTGGCAAATTTTATTGAGAAAAATGATGATAGTACAGTTATTTTTAACGAAATCCAATCGATAGTCAAAAATGCTGATTATTCAATTGTTAATCTTGAATGCCCTGTAGTTTTAGGGGAAGAAGCAAGACCAATAAAAAAAATCGGTCCGCATCTCAGGTGTGATGAAAAAACCATAAAACTCATTAAATCGTTAGGGTTTGAAATGATAACTTTAGCCAATAATCATATTTATGATTATGGCGAAATTGGGATAAAAGACACATTAGAAGTTTGTAAAAACTACGGAATAACTACTGTTGGTGCAGGTGTTAATTTAGAACAGGCTAAAAAAAATGTCAGTCATGAAATAAAAGGAAAATGTTTTTCCTTTATAAATTGTTGCGAACATGAGTTTTCTATTGCTGACGATATAAATGGAGGAGCAAATCCTTTAAATATAGTTTCCATTTATTGGCAAATACAAGAAGCCAAGAAAATTTCTGATTATATAATTATAATTGTTCATGGAGGACATGAACATTTTCAATTACCGAGCCCAAGGATGAAAGAAACGTATCGTTTTTTTATCGATGTTGGAGCAGACGTAATAATAAATCACCATCAACATTGTTATAGTGGGTATGAAATTTATAAAGGGAAGCCAATTTTTTATGGAATAGGAAATTTTAGTTTTGATAAGGAAAAGCGTCGAAATAGCCCATGGAATGAAGGCTATTTGGTGGAAATTAATTTCACAAATGACAATATTTCTTTTCAATTATATCCATTTATTCAAGGAAATGAAAATCCGGGAGTTGTTCTCATGGATAAAGAAGAAAAAGAGAGGTTCTTAAATAATATTCAACAACTTAATATGGTTATTACTGATGATAAGTTATTGAATAATGCTATAAAAAACTATTATTGTAAAGAAGGGAAAAATCTTGTTTTTACATTTGAACCTTATTCAAATCGATATACAAAATTTTTATATAGACGCAATTTGCTTCCATCATTTATTAATGAGAAAAAAAGTCTATTATTAAGAAACATAATTGAATGTGAATCACATAGAGATAAAATTATTGGTTATTTAAAAAATACTCATTGAATATTATGTTAAAAATACGCAATTATATTGATAATCCAAAATTGATTTTTTTAGGATTATTACAAAAAACAGCAAGATTATATCCCGATACATTTTATGTAAAAACTCATTACAGGCTGGTAATGGGCAGTAAACTAAATTTAAAGGAGCCAATAACCTTTAACGAAAAACTCCAATGGCTGAAACTCTATGATAGAAATCCTAAATACATCCAAATGGTAGATAAAATTGCAGTGAAAAAATACGTTGCTGACATCATTGGTGAAGAATATATTATTCCTACTTTAGGAATTTGGGACAAGTTTGAAGACATTGATTTTAATAAATTACCGAATCAGTTTGTGCTCAAAACAAATCATAGTGGGGGAAGCAATGGCGTTGTAATATGTAAAGATAAATCGACACTAGACATTGAAGCTGCAAGGAAGGAATTAAATAAATCACTAAGAACAAATTATTTTTATAAAACACGCGAATGGCCTTATAAAAAAATTAAACCTCGTATATTAGCTGAAAAATATTTAGAAGATGAAAGCGGATCGGAACTAAAAGATTATAAATTCTTTTGTTTTAATGGGGATGTGAAATATTGTCAAGTTATTGCAAATAGAACAACCAAAATGACAATTGATTTTTATGACAAAGAATGGAATCGTATAGAATTGCGTGAGCCTGCTGATTATCCAAATGCCTCAGAATTACATAACATGCCATCAAATTATAATGAAATGATTGAAATTGCTCAAAAACTTTCAAAAGATTTCCCTTTTATAAGAATTGATTTATACAATACTAATAAGTCTATTTCTTTTAGTGAAATGACTTTTTTCCCAACAAGCGGATTAGGAAAATTTGAGCCACAAGAATGGAGTTTAATCTTTGGAAATTGGATCAAATTGCCATTAGAAAGTAACAAATAACAAAAATTACGAATCATAGTGAATTCAAATGAGATGAATATTTGTGTATTATCAGATGGTTACCCATCAAAAAATAATTACCGAGGAATTTTTGTTGTAAAATTATGTGAAGAATTTGCAGATTTAGGGCATAGTGTCAACATCATTGCTCCTCAAAGTTTAACACGATGTCTAATAAATCATGAATCATTAAATCCAAGAAGTTTTGTACACAAAACAAAAAAGGGAAATGAAATAAAAGTTTTTCAACCATATACAATAACATTTAGCAATTGGAAGGGATTTCAGAAGATAAGTTATTTTATTCAAAAGAAGGCTGTATCAAAAACAATAAAACACTTGGAGAAAATTCCAGATGTTTTTTATGGACATTTTTGGCATAACGGATTTACATTGTATGATATTATTTCGTCTATAAATAAACCTCTATTTGTGGCTTCAGGTGAATCGATTATTAATTTTCATAACGCTATTTCTCAAGACAAGAAAAAAAAATTTGCCGATTATGTAAAGGGTGTCATTTGTGTATCAACAAAAAATAAAATGGAAAGTATCGAAAAAGGTTTAGCGATAGAGGAAAAATGTTACGTATTCCCTAATGCTGCAGATGAAACAATTTTTCACAAAAAGGACAAAAAAGAATGCCGTAGAAAATTGGGATTTCCTATTGATAGCTTTATCGTAGCTTTTTGCGGCTCATTTGATGAAAAAAAAGGATCATTAAGACTATCTGAAGCAATAAAAAAATTAAATGATAACGATATAAAAACAATTTTTATTGGTTCCGGAAAAGAAATTCCAGATTGTGACGGAATATTGTTTTGTAGCTTCTTGCCTCATACGGAAATTGCCGATTATTTAAATTGTGCAGATGTTTTTGTTCTACCGACGTTAGCTGAAGGTTCTTCCAATGCTATCGCAGAAGCAATCGCATGTGGTTTGCCTGTAATTTCTTCCGACAGGCCGTTTAATTATGACATATTAAATCAAACAAATTCTATTTTGATTGATCCAACGAACATTGATGAAATTGCTGAAGCTATAAAAAAAATTAAAAATGATGACGTTTTAAGAGGAAAGTTAAAAAAAGGGGCAGAGAATTTTTCAAATGAAATATCATTGAAAGTAAGAGCTCAGAAAATTCTTAAAATGATTGAAAATGAAAATAAAAATAAATTAGAGTAAAATCGTTATACTTAAAAAATGCTGAACAAATATATATTTGTCAAAAGGACACTCTTTCTGCTGTTAATTGTTTATTTTTTACAAGGATTAATTTATCCTTCGGGCTCTATCATATCTCAAACTGTCTTAGCTCTTTATCTCGTGATAAGTTTATATTTTTTTATAAAAGTTATTTTTTTTAAAAAGAAAAATTTTTTCATTGTAGGCTTGACTATCTTTTTGTTTATGATAGTATTTTATTATCTAATTAGTCAAAAGGTTCATATTAAATATGATGGAGAATCAGCAAATACATTTGAATATTTAAAAGGAGTTTGTTTTGCTTTTTTGACTTTTTTCCCTTTTTATTTTTTAACAAAAAACAACCAATTAAAAAGTAAAGATTTTATTATTTTCTTTTATATATTTGGAGTGATAACAATAGGAAGATTCTTCTTTTTCCAGGCTTTATTACAAGGTGAAAATTTTGCATATAACATTGAAAATTATAATGTTGTCAACAATGCGGCTTATGATATTTTAAGTTTATTCCCTTTCATCTTATTAATAAGTGATAAAAAAATATTTTCAAATTTAATAGTTTTAATCCTTTTTATAGTAATTATGAGTAGTCTTAAAAGAGGAGCTATTATTACAGCGGGAGTAGTATTATTAATATATTTTTTGTATTTAATTAAATCGAGAGGAAAAATAAAATTAAGTAATTTTTTATTGGCTTTTATTTTTTTATTTGTAAGTGGGTATCTTATCTATCATTTTTATTTAGCAAATGAATTTTTTCAAAATCGATTTTTATTATTATCTGAAGGAGGATACAGTAACAGAGATATTCTTTATTCTCAAATATTTGATTTTTGGAAAAATAGTAAAAATTTTTTTAATTTGATATTTGGATATGGATTGTGGTCTTCTATTGAAATTGCTGGTAATGCTGCTCATAATGATTGGTTAGAACTTTTATCCAATTGTGGAATAATAGGAGTTTTAGTTTATTTGTCTTTGTTTTACCTTTTATATATTTCGGCAAAAAAAACAAAAGAATTAGATAAAAAATACATGTTGTTAATGATCTTAATTATTTGGTTCATGAAAACATTATTCTCTATGGCATACATGGAAATGAATATGGCTCCTTTGATGATGCTTTTGGGTTATATATTTGGGAATGAGGAATTGAACAATAATATGAAAATTATTTCAAATAAAAATTTTTCAACTTATGTCTAAAAAAGTTTGTCATTTCACATCGGTTCATTCAATTCATGATGATAGAATATTTATTAAAGAATGTGTGAATCTTGCATCCAATGGATTTGAGGTAACTCTAATTGCTTGTGGTGAAAGTGAATATGAAGAAAATAAAAACGGAGTGAAATGTATTTCTTTATATATTCCAGTAAAAAATCGCTTCCAACGAATGATTAAACGCCCAAAGGCTATTTATAAAAAAGCGTTAGAAATAAATGCCGATATTTATCATTTTCATGATCCGGAACTCTTGCCTGTTGGAAAAAAATTAAAAAGAAAAGGGAAAAAAGTAATTTATGATTCTCATGAAGATTTACCACGCCAAATTTTTCAAAAAGAATGGATTCCCGATTTTCTTAAAAGGAGTGCATCCATAATAATGGAATTCATAGAAAACTACTATGTGAAACAATTGGACGCTATTGTAACCGTTACAGAGTTTATTGCGAAAAGGTTTCAGAAAATAGCAAAAAAAGTAATAGTTTGCGCCAATTACGCTTCTCTAAATGAATTCGACGCAATACCTGATTATAAAAAAAATTGTAATAGTATATGCTTTATTGGAGGAATTACTAAATTAAGAGGAATAAAAGAAGTCGTGTATGCCTGTGAAAAAGTCGGAGTAGAATTGAATTTAGCCGGTGAATTTGAAAACGAAAAGCTTAAAACTAAGATTTTGGTAAGTGAAAAAGTAAATTATTTAGGATACCTGAATAGAGAAGAAACGCGCAAAGTTTTAGCCCGTTCATTTGCAGGAATGGTAACTTTTTTACCTGCGCCAAATCATAATAATGCTTGTCCTAATAAAATGTTTGAATATATGGCTTCAGGGATACCTGTGATTGCTTCAAATTTTGAAAAATGGATTCCCATCATAGAAGGAAATTATGCCGGAATATGTGTTGACCCTACCAATATTGAAGAGATATCAAACGCAATAGGCTATCTAAAAAATAATCCACAAATAGCTGCAGAAATGGGAAAAAATGGAAGAAAAGCTTTTGAAGAAAAATATAATTGGCAAAGAGAAGAAAAGAAATTAATAGAACTGTATAATACCATTTAATTCTGTATTCATGAAAATAATTGTTTCACATGACGTAGATCATTTATATCCATCTGAACATATTTTCAGGGATCTTATATTTCCTAAATTATGGGTACGCAGTTCTATTGAAATGGTAAGTGGAAAAATTGATTTTAAAACATGGTATAACCGTTTAATATCAATGTTTGAACGTAGAATGAATCGGATTCCTGAAATAATTGAATTTGATAAAATGCATGGTGTTCCTTCTTCTTTTTTCTTCGGCATGGATAATTTATTGGGTATGTCTTACAAAAAGGGAACGGCAATACCCTGGATTAATTATATTAAAGATAAAGGCTTTGATGTTGGAGTTCATGGAGTTAATATTGACAATATGACGAATATGCAACAGGAATACTTTTCATTTGAAGAAATTACAGGGATGAAAAATTTCGGAATCAGGACACACTATGTTCGATATAATGAATCAACTTTCAATAAAATGGCCAATATCGGATATTTATTTGACTCATCCGAATTTAATAAAGCAAAAATAGAGCTAAAATCTCCTTATAAAATTGACGAAATGTGGGAGTTCCCGCTTCATATTATGGATGGTTATGTAATGAAGAATGATTTGGAAGAAGCTAAAAAAAATACCATTATTGCATTGGACGAAGCTTCGACAAAAGGATTAGAATATTTTACTTTTCTTTTTCATGATTATTTATATAATCAGAGAACATACCCTAAAGATAAAGCTTATTATGAATGGTTTATATCTTATTGTAAAGAAAAAAAATACCCTTTTGTTTCGTACAGAGATGCAATTAATGAATTAAATCGATATGGGCGATAAACATAATACTACTTCAAAATATACAAATTCAATTTTCGAAGAATCATGGTGGTTAAATGCTGTTTCTCCAAACGAATGGCAAGAAATTTTTATAAAAAAAGATGATAAGGTGGCGGCTCGATGGGCGGTTCCTATTCAGAAGAAAAAAATTCGTATGCCGAAATTAACACAAACTATAGGATTCTGGATAGATCCATATATAATTGAAAATGATCATTATTTAAATGAACAGAAAAATATTATATTAGAATTGATTGATAAACTTCCATCAAAAAATACCGTCCTCGATTTGGACTCTAAAAATCATTATTTCCTACCATTTATCTGGAAAGGTTTTTCAGTTAAACCATGTGTATCTTATAGAATTAATGATTTATCTAACATAAATGCTGTTTATGCCCGTTTTAACAAAATAGTAAAGAAAAATATTAAAGCAGGGAAAAATAAATGTTCGGTACAAGAAATAGACGATATATCAATTTTGTATGAATTGATGAGAAAGACATTTCAATTGCAAAAAAGGAAATATCCAATAAAGCAAGAATTATTAGAAAACATTTATTCGGCGTGTAAAAAACACAATGCATGTAAATTAATTTATGCAGTAGATAATGAAAAAAATGTTCATTCAGGGGCTTTATTCGTCTATGACGAACGGGTATGTTACTATTTAGTAGCAGGAACCGATCCAAAATTTCGGAGCAGTGGAGCAAATTCACTATTAATTTGGGAAGGAATTAAATTTGCATCAACTGTATCAAAAGTCTTTGATTTTGAAGGATCTATGATAGAAGGGATTGAGCATTTCATAAGACAATTCAATGCAACCCCCACCCTATATTATAATATAAGAAATGTGGGCATTGCAAAAGAATTATTTGAAGTATTTAAACCCAAAATCAAAAGACTCATCGGTTACAAAATTTAATATTGTTATCTCTAATTATTTTTCTTATGTATAAGTTGTACATTAAACCTTTTTTGGACTTATTCGTAGCTTTACTCATTTTGCCAATAGTAATTTTATGTCTTATTATTGTCTCGCCACTTATTTATATATACGATCGAGGACCAATATTTTATAACGCCAAACGTATAGGAAAGAATGGAAAACCTTTTAAAATGTTTAAATTCAGGACCATGATTGTCAATGCTCCTGATATAAGATTGCCCGATGGATCAACTTATAATGCAGAAGACGATCCTAGAGTTACTAAAATTGGAAAATTTCTTCGTAAAACCAGCATTGATGAATTGCCACAAATTTTTAATGTATTAAAAGGAGAAATGAGCTTTATAGGTCCACGGCCAGATCCTGTTGATTGGCTAAACAAATATACGGAAGAAGAAAAAGTGTTTTTGACTGTCAAACCAGGTATAACAGGTTATAATCAGGCATATTTTAGAAATTCAGTTGACGCTAATACAAAAATTAAAAATGATATTTTTTATGCAGAAAATATTTCATTTATCTTAGATTTGAAGATATTATTAAAAACGCTGCAAACCGTATTTTCAAGACAAAATATTCACATCAATTATATAAAATAAAAATGAGAGAATATGGGAGCTTCATAGAAGGTACTTACAATAGCAAAAAAAATATTCTGTCTATTATAGGAGAATGTTGTAATTTTGGTCTTTTTCGTTCAGGCAGAGATATATTATCATACATAGCTGCATGTTATAAAAATCGGAAATTTATAATAATGCCTGAATATTTCTGTGAATCAATGATAAAACCTTTTGAAAATACTAGTTTTGAAGTTATATTTTATTCATTAAATGCCGATTTTTCTCCAAATGTCGACAAATTATTTGAATTGGTCAATATTTATCCAGATGCTATATTAATGCTAGTTGACTATTATGGTTATACAGACTTTAATTCATTAAAAATACAGCTAAAAGAGTTTTATCCCAATTTACTCATTATAGAAGATGCAACCCAGGATCTAAATAAAATTATATTTGCAAATAATTTTGCGGATTTTACTTTATGTAGTTTAAGAAAATGGTTGCCTATCCCTGATGGAGCAATATGTGTTTCTCATGCTCATTCTTTTGAAATTTCTGAAATTGAAATTGATCCCTTATCAGAACAAAAGAGAAAAGCGATGGAAGAAAAATTTTTATATCTTTCGGACAAAGATATAACGAGAAAAGAAAAATATTTGAATTTAAATTCAACTGCTGAGAAGTATATTGCAAATTCTTCTCATCCTGAAGGTATTTCAAAACTTTCAAAGGACATTTTATCTATATTGGATATTGAGGTTACTTTAAAAAGAAGAAAATATAACTATGACAGATTAGATGCAACATTAAGGAAAACATTGCCTAAAGATGTTTTATTCCAACCAAATTCTAATGGTACTTTTATGTATCCTTTAATCCTAAATAACAGAAATGAAATACAAAAAAAATTGGCAATCAAAGGATTGTATACACAAATTCTTTGGCCTCGCTATCTTAATACAACTATATGTATACATTGTAAAAATTTTTATGACAATTTATTAGCAATTCCAATAGACCAAAGATATAATAGTGAAGACATTGATGATATAGCTCACATTCTTATTGAAACATTGAAATGAATAGAATATTAATTATAGGAGGAAGTATACTACAATTACCAGCAATAAAAAAAGCCAAGGAAATGGGACTATATGTTGGTGTAGTAGATTTTAACCCAAATGCTATAGGAAGAAAATATGCAGATGAATTCTTTGAAATCAGTACGATCGATATTGACGGCGTAACAACTGCTGCAAAAAAATTTTTACCTCAAGGGGTTATTACTTTAGCAACAGATATGCCTATGCGTACGGTAGCAGCTGTAGCTAAGACAATAGGATTAAAAGGCATTAGTCCTGAAATAGCTTATAGAGCAACAGATAAAGTTGCCATGATAAAATGTTTTGAAGACAATGATGTTCCACATCCCTGGTATTATGAAGTTCGGGATGAAAATTATTGGCATTCTCTTATTAATGAAGTAACTTATCCATGCATTGTTAAACCAGCAGATTCCTCTGGTAGTCGAGGAGTCTGTTTGTTGAATAATAAACAAGAGGCTTCGCAAGTGTATTCCTATGCTAAATCTCATTCATCATCAGGAGTGGTTATAGTTGAAGAATATATGAAAGGGCCGGAAGTCAGCGTGGAAATTATAGTTTATGAAAATGAAATTCATATTATTTCTATCACCGACAAAATGACAACTGGAGCTCCCCATTTTGTTGAATTAGGGCACAAACAACCTTCTGCATTATCTGAGAAAGTTAAAAAAGACATAGCACAAGTAGCCATAAAAGCTGTAAAAGCTATTGGAATCAATAATTCTGCAGCTCATGTAGAAATTATTGTAACTGATAACGGACCTAAATTAGTGGAATTAGGTGCACGTTTAGGAGGAGACTGCATTACTTCACATCTTGTTCCTCTATCTACCGGAATTGATATGGTTAAAGCTTCTATTGATTTGGCAATGGGACATAAACCCGATTTAAATAAAACCATTGAAAAAGTATCAATGATAAAATATATTCCATCGACTAAAGGTATTTTAAAAAACATAAAAGGAATAGATCAAGCAAGAGAAATTCCCGGCATTAAAGAGGTTACTATAACCAAACAAATAGGAGAAGAAGTAGGAAACATAAAAAACAGCGGTGATCGACTGGGATATATTATTGTGCAGGCTTCTTCTTATCAAGAAGCAGAAGAAATTTTTAGTAACGCCTTAACCAAAATTATAGTAGAGGTTGAAAACGATGAAAATATTATTTGAATCAGATTTGGCAGGATCAAGAAAATATGGAATGACTCCTGTTTTCCGCACTTTTTCTGAACACCCATATAACATATTGATATTCAATAATAATTTTATAATTTTGGGTGTCCCAAAATTTTTTCTATGTTTATAAGAAAAAAACAAAACACATCTGGAAGTTATTCTGTACAAGTGATACAGAAGTTTCGAGGAAAGTATAAAGTTGTGAAAACTATTGGTTGTGCTACCACGCAGCACGAAATTAAAAGACTGGAACAATTGGCCAGAGAAGAAATGGATCGTTTAAGTGGAGATCAATTGAAGCTATTTGGATACGAAAGCGATGAGATGATTGAGCAAGCTTTTTCTCTGCTTGACAATAGCAGTATTCATACTGTTGGACCGGAGTTAATTTTTGGCAAGATTTACGATTATATTGGTTTTAATTCCATTAAAGAGGAACTTTTCAGGCATTTGGTTATAGCTCGGTTAGCTTTCCCTTTAAGCAAGTTAAAAACAGTTGATTACCTTCGTCGTTATCAAGGGAAAGAAATAGAGATA
The DNA here is from genome assembly GCA_018433525.1 of Paludibacteraceae bacterium. GTDB lineage: Bacteria > Bacteroidota > Bacteroidia > Bacteroidales > Paludibacteraceae > MVYY01. The sequence goes on along the minus strand of JAHDRA010000076.1, from coordinate 11,334 downwards.
GACACGATTTATCGTTTTTTGGACAAATTAAGCGGAGAACTCAAACCAGAAGTGGAACAAATTGCTTTTGCCCATACCCTTCAAGTTTTGGGAGGCAAAATCAGTGTTGTGTTCTATGATTTGACTACACTGTATTTTGAAACCGGTGATGAGGATGATTTGCGCAAGATGGGTTTCAGTAAAGACGGCAAACAACAATGCCCGCAAATTTATCTAGGACTGTTGGTTGGATTGGAAGGCTATGCGATTGGTTATGATATTTTTGAAGGAAACATTTACGAAGGCCATACGTTGATACCTTTTCTGGAGGAAATGAGCCACAAGTTCCATTTAAATAAACCTGTAGTAATAGCCGATGCAGGTCTTCTTTCTAAAGAAAACATTAAGGCATTGGAGGCTAACGAATATGAATATATTTTGGGAGCAAGGATTAAGAATGAAAGTGAAGTAATAAAAGAGAAAATACTTGCCATAGAATTTACCGATGGGATGACGGTGAGCATAAAAAAATCTGGTAATACCAGACTAATAGTAAACTATTCAACTGCAAGAGCCAAAAAGGATGCTTACAATCGCAAACGAGGTTTATCTAGACTTGAGAAGCAGATCAAATCGGGTAAATTGACCAAATCAAATATCAACAACAGAGGATATAACAAGTATCTCAAGTTGAGCGGTGAAATCAGTGTAGAAATTGATTATGAGAAATATGAGAATGATGGACGATGGGACGGTATCAAAGGTTATCTGACCAATACCAGGTTATCAGATGAAGAAGTAATGGAAAATTACAAGAACCTTTGGCAGATTGAAAAAGCTTTCCGCATATCCAAGACAGATTTACGCATACGTCCCATTTATCACAGGATACCCAATCGAATAGAAGCTCATATTTGTATTGCTTTTACGGCTTATTGCATACTAAAAGAGCTGGAGAGAGTTTTACACAAAGAAAAGTCAACTATATCGCTGAAAAGGGCTCAGGAATTGACTCAAAATATGTATCAAATCACCTATATTTTGCCTGAATCAAAACAAACAAAATCCAAACTTCTCAAAATGGACAAAGAACAGGCTGAACTATACCAAATTGTTTATAAAAATTTTTAGGGTGTCCCAATGCGGAAAACAGGAAGCAGAAGAAATTTTTAGTAACGCCTTAACCAAAATTATAGTAGAGGTTGAAAACGATGAAAATATTATTTGAATCAGATTTGGCAGGATCAAGAAAATATGGAATGACTCATCGTATTTATCAATTTTCAGAAGAATTTATCCGTAGAGGTCACGAAGTAATGATTGTTGGTGCTTCCTATTCGCATGTAAGAAGAGAAAATCCTATTGTAAAGGATATCATAACAAAAGAAAATATAAACGAAATAGAATACAGGTGGATAAAATCTCCTAAATATCAACGAAATGGTTTAGATCGAGTAATACATATGATCATTTATAACTTTCGCCTTTGGAAAAATGCAAAAAAAATTGCTGATGAATTTAAACCGGATATCGTTATTGCAGCAGGTGTAACTCCTTTGGATTTTATAGGTTGTAACCGCATTGCTAAAAAAGCAAACGCTAAAATATTATTGGAAGTAGGAGATTTATGGCCACTTACTCCTATAGAAATAGGTGGTTATTCACGTAAGCACCCTTTTATCCAAATAATGCAACAAGCAGAAAATTATGCTTATGCACATACCGACGGAGTGGTGTCTTTATTGCCTTACGCTCATGAATATATGAAAAAACATGGATTGAAAGATAAGCCTTTTTTTTATATACCAAATGGTGTGATAACTTCAAATTGGATAAAAAGTGACCATGAAATTGCTATAAAAAAAGAGTATTTAGACTTATTTAAAAAATTAAAAAATAAAGGTGCTTTTTTAATCGGATATACAGGTGCTCATGGAATAGCTAATTCTCTCATATCCATCATTAAAGCTGTCGAAAAACTTAGAAATGAGAATGTTTATCTCATTTTAATAGGCTCTGGATTAGAAAAAGAAAATTTAATAAATTATTGTGTCGCCAATCATATTGAAAATGTCCACTTTTTCCCACAAATACCAAAAGAATGTATTCCAATTTATTTGAAGCAATTTGATATATTATATATTGGTCTCCAACCTTGTAATTTATTTAAATATGGCATAAGCCCTAACAAAATTTTTGATTATATGATGGCAGGAAAACCCATTATTCAGGCAATAGATGCAGGAAATAATTTAGTAAAAGAAGCAAATTGTGGCATAGATGTAGAACCTGAAAATATTGACCAACTAATCGCTGCAATATTAAAATTGAAATCACTAACTCCTGAACAAAGAACTCAATTAGGAAAAAATGGTAAGGAGTATGTCTTAAAAAATCATTCTTATGATATTTTGACTGATAAGTATTTGGAAAGTATTTCATTGATTATCAATAGAAATAAAAATTAAAATATTTCACCTAATGAAAATTCCATTCTCCCCACCCTACATTGATCAAGATGTTATTAACGAAGTAGTAGATGCGTTGCAATCGGGCTGGATTACAACCGGTCCGAAAGTGAAAGCATTGGAAAACGAAATCAAACGGTTTACCGGAACAAAAGAAGTGCTCTGCGTCAATTCGTGGACGTCGGGAGCCATCATGATGCTCAAATGGTGGGGCGTTAAAGAAGGAGACGAAGTGATTGTTCCGGCCTATACGTATTGTGCAACGGCATTGGCTGTGATGCATGCAGGTGCCAAACCGGTGATGGTGGACTCGGGAGACGATTTTAATATTTCAGTCGAAGCCATACGGGAAGCCATCACTTCAAGAACAAAAGCAATTATCCCTGTGGATATTGCAGGTTTCCCTTGTGATTACAATGCCATCATGAATTTGGTCAACGAACCGAAAATTAAAGCCTTGTTTTTGCCTGAAACTGAAAACCAACAGAAATTTGGACGAATTTTGGTGCTGAATGATGCAGCTCATTCGTTGGGGGCTTGGTACGAAAAAGGGATACGCACAGGAAGCGAAACCGATATTGCCATATTTTCATTACATGCCGTCAAAAACGTAACAACAGCCGAAGGCGGGGCAATATGTCTGAATTTGACTGAACCTTTCAATAATGCTGCACTTTATGAAGAATTAAGAATGATGAGCTTGAATTGTCAGACGAAAGATGCTTTCTCAAAAAGCAAAGCAGGAGGTTGGCGATATGATGTGATCGGTTTTGGTATGAAAATCAATATGGCTGATGTAAATGCAGCTATCGGACTGACTCAAATAAGAAAATATAACGAACTTTTGAAAGAGCGAAAAAGAGTTTTTCAAATGTATAACGAAGCTTTCAGTAAATATGATTGGGCTGTTCTTCCGCCGAAAGAAAAAGACGGACGTGAAACTTCCTATCATCTTTATGCTTTGCGGATAAAGAATTTTACTGAAGAAAAACGAGATGCCATAATAGATGAAATAGCAAAACAGGAAGTAGCCGTGAATGTTCATTTTATTCCCATGCCTATGTTGACGTTTTTTAAACAACAAGGTTACAATATTGACGATTACCCAGTGGCTTATGATAATTTCAAGAGGGAAATTTCTTTACCTATCTATCCTCAACTAACCAATGATCAAGTTCAATATGTGATTGAAGCAGTCCTCTCAGCCTACGAAAAAATAAAATAAGAATGATTCGTTTTTTTGATATTTTCTTTAGCGTTATTGGCTTGATAATTCTTTCCCCATTATTTCTATTTTTAGCCTTATGGATTAAAATCGATTCAAAAGGTCCAGTATTTTACAAACAATTACGAGTTGGGAAAGATGGTAAAGATTTTTATCTGTATAAATTCAGAACAATGGTGGTGGATGCCGATAAAAAAGGATTCATCACTGTAGGTGAGCGTGATCCAAGAGTTACGAGGGCAGGATATTATCTGAGAAAATATAAACTGGACGAATTGCCACAATTAATGAATGTATTACGGGGAGAGATGAGTTTTGTGGGTCCACGCCCTGAAGTTCGTAAATATGTGAACTTGTATAATGAGGAACAGCGAAAAGTGCTTTCGGTGAAACCCGGTATCACAGATTATGCCTCTATCCAATATATTGATGAAAATGAAGTGCTGGCAACATCAGATAATCCTGAAAAGGCTTATATAGAGGTTATTTTGCCTGAAAAGATAAAATTTAATATGAAATATATTGAAAATCAATCAGTGAAAGAATATTTTAAAATTATCTTTCTAACCATCAGAAAAATGTCTATATCTCTTTTTGATTAATTTTCGGTACGCTGCACCTCGAAATTGGATCTGTGAGAATTTCATTGTTAAAAAGAAAACATAAATAATAACAGAAAATCAGCAGAAGAAATTTGCGTTTATTAGCGAGAAAAAATACATCTCTCGCAGATTATCGCAGATGAATACGCAAATAAACGCAGAGAAAAAATCAGCGTCGATCAGCGAGAAAAAATACATCTCTTTTTAGAAAAAAACAAGGGATTGATGTTGTTCAGTAAGCCAAACAAATTTTGTATCAAACCGAAAATAATGCAATATCTAAGTATACCCAAAAAGATCCCCTCCGAAAAGTTACTCAAAGAGAATTAGTTTTTTTAAGACATTGAAATAAAAACGAGGAAAAATATTCAAAAGTTCTTTAACAATTTTCATATATTATTGTATTTCACTATGTTTCCATCAAAGTTTTGATGGGGATGATGATTTTAAAAGAAGGTCAGGGCTGGAGCGACGGGCAGTTATTTGAGCCTTCATAAAAAATGCCGTAAAAAAACAGAAAATGGCAACTATCGTTATTTTAACCTTGAGCAGGTGTGAACTTCTGTTTTGAGACAAAAACTACGAAACATTACAAAAGAAGAATTTAACCATAGAAACAATGTTGAAGCGACCATTTTTCAGTTAGGTTACCATTATTCCAATGACAAGACACGTTATCGCCGACTTGCAAACACCGCTTATGGGCTTATTCTCGCACTTTGTGGATAAACTTCATTCGAATACTGAAATATATAGTGCAAACCGCTCAAAGAAGCTTAATACATTACAAAAAACTACTTTTGTAACAAAAATAACTTTTATATTGCAAATTATTGTAAAATATCGAAACAACAAAAAAATTTAATGCTGCTTTTCAAATAATCTTATTTTTCCCTTTTTTGAAAAAATCAAATTTAAGAGGGTACTCATACTTTTAAAAAATTTAACTTCTCAAATTCCCGGTTGACTCTACAAAATCGATTTTTTATTGATTTTTTTTGATGTAAATATAAATAATCCGTATTTTTGCCGACAAATTGTAATGTCAACATTGCAAAAAAAAATTGAATGCAACAAATAGAACACATCGGCATAGTTCAACATATTGAAGGGAGTAAAGCTCAAATACTTATCATCCAGCAGTCGGCATGCAGTGCGTGTCATGCCAAAAGTGCCTGTACTGTAATGGAAGAGGAAAAAAAAATTGTTGATGTAGTCGTAACCGATTCTTCAATAAAAGAAGGTGATCAAGTAGTAATTTTTGGACGAAATTCAATGGGACTTCAAGCCGTTTTGCTGGCTTTTATTTTCCCGTTGTTGCTGATTGTTCTTACCTTAATAATTTCGAATTATTTTCAGCAAAACGAAACAATTTCCGGCATCATAGCACTATGCTCCATATTTCCATATTATGGGATACTTTCATTATTCAACCATAAATTAAAAAGAAAATTTGAATTTCACGTCAAAAAAGAATCACTTACCTAAAAAATTCTTTAGTAAAATCAAATCACAAATAAATCAGCAATGAATTTAATATTAGCATCAGTAGTTTCACTTGGAGGAATCGGCGCTTTATCGGCAGTTATTTTATATTTTATTGCCCAAAAATTTCATGTAGAAGAAGATGCACGCATCGACGAAGTGGAAGCGGTATTACCGGCTGCCAACTGTGGTGGTTGCGGGTTCCCTGGTTGCCGGGCATTTGCAGCAGCATGTGTAACAGCCGATACACTAGATAATTTATCTTGTCCGGTAGGAGGTACGGCTACTATGGAAAAAGTGGCCGATATTTTGGGAAAAAAAGCAGCGGCAGTAGTTCCTACCATAGCTGTGGTTCGCTGCGGAGGAACTTGCGAAATGCGCGAAAAAACCAATAGTTACGATGGTGTAAAATCATGCACGATTGTACACAATTTATATGGAGGTGAAACCGGTTGTTCCTGGGGTTGTTTGGGACTAGGAGATTGCGAAGTTTCTTGCACTTTCGATGCTATCCATATTAATCCCGAAACAATGTTGCCCGAAGTTGATGAAGATAAATGCACAGCCTGTGGCGCTTGCGTAAAAGCATGTCCCAAAAACATCATTGAACTAAGACGAAAAGGTCCTAAATCGAGAAGAATTTACGTGAATTGCGTAAACAAGGATAAGGGAGCTGTAAATAAAAAAGTTTGCAAAGTGGCTTGTATTGGCTGCTCCAAATGCTTCAACGTGTGCCCCTACGAAGCCATTGAAATGGGGAACAATTTGGCTTATATCGATTCCGAAAAGTGTAAATTATGCCGCAAATGCGTTGAAGTTTGCCCAACTAATGCTATCGTGGAGTTGAATTTTCCACCACGTAAAACAAAAATAGAGGAACCTTCTACAACAGGAACTGAGAAATAAGTTTTTTCAACACAATTTTTATTTGATTTAAATAGATAAGAAAAAATCATAAACTTTTAATGAAGACATTTAAAATGGGCGGTGTCCACCCCCCGGAAAATAAATTTTCAGCTGGAAAAAAAACAAAAATAATCTCGTTGCCCCAGCAGGTGATTATACCACTTCGTCATTATTCAGGCAATCCGAGCGTAGCAGAAGTATCCAGAGGTGAAATAGTAAAAGTTGGTCAATTGATTGGACGAGCAAATGGATTTATTTCTGCCAATGTTCATTCCTCAGTATCGGGAAAAGTATCAAAAATTGATAATGCAATGGATGCATTCGGATATAAATTTCCGGCAGTATTTATTGATGTAATAGGTGACGATTGGCTCGATGAAGTTGATTTGTCGCCTGAAGTAAAAAGAGTATGTAACCTTGAGCCTCACGAAATAATTAAAAAAGTTGCAGAAGCCGGAATAGTTGGATTAGGAGGAGCAACTTTCCCAACGCACGTAAAATTATCTATTCCTCAGGGGAAAAAAGCTGAAGTACTTATTATCAACGGAGCAGAATGTGAACCTTATCTCACCTGCGACCATCAGCTAATGCTGGAAAAAGGAGAAGAGATTATCATCGGCATCAGCATACTCATGAAAGCAATTCGAGTAAAAAAAGCAATTATTGGAATCGAAAGCAATAAAATGGATGCTGTGCTCAACTTGGAAAAATGGGCGAAAACAATGGAAGGCATAGAAGTAGTTCCTCTCAAAGTCAAGTACCCACAGGGAAGTGAAAAACAATTGATTCAGGCATTAACGGGACGAGAAGTTCCCAGTGGAGCTTTACCTATTGAAGTCGGCGCAGTAGTTCAAAACGTAGCCACAACTTTTGCCGTGTATGAAGCCGTCCAAAAAAATAAACCGCTTATTGAGCGAATCATTACGGTAACTGGCAAATCAGTACCCGAACCAGGTAACTATTGGGTTCGTATAGGAACTCCCTTTACACATATTATAGAAGAAACGGGAGGAATGCCTCAGGATACCGGAAAAGTTGTAGCCGGAGGCCCTATGATGGGACGTGCATTGCCAAGTCTCGACCTGTCAGTGGCTAAAGGGACATCTTCCATATTGTTTATCCCTTCCTCGGAATCGAAAAGAGGAAAAGTATTTAATTGCATTCGCTGTGCTAAATGTGTTTTTCACTGCCCGATGGGCTTAGAACCGTATCTTCTTATGAATCAGGGAGAAAAACAGATGTGGGAAAATATGGAAGAAAATCGTGTAATGGATTGTATAGAATGTGGTTCATGCAGTTTTATTTGCCCTTCCAACAGACCTTTGGTCGATTACATTCGTTATGGAAAATCTACCGTCGGAACGATGATTCGAAACAGGAAAACACAAAAATCATAAGACAGAAAAATTAAAAATATGAATAAATTAATCGTTTCGCCTGCCCCACACGTACACAGTGGCAATTCCATCAGAAAAGAAATGGTCAGTGTACTGATCGCACTCATTCCTGCATATCTGGTGGCTCTGTATTATTTTGGAGTTGGCGCTATCATTGTAAGTGTAACCTCGGTGATTTCATGTGTAATTTTTGAATACTTAATTCAAAAATTTTTAATCAAAGGAGAAAATACTGTTTCCGACTATTCAGCTGTTTTAACCGGACTATTGCTATCTTTTAATCTTCCTTCTAATCTGCCCGTATGGATTGTTGTTATCGGAGCTTTGGTAGCAATTGGCGTAGGCAAAATGAGTTTTGGGGGACTGGGAAACAATCCTTTCAATCCCGCCCTGGTGGGTCGTGTTTTTTTATTGATTTCCTTTCCCGTACAAATGACATCTTGGCCTCGCCCTATAGCTTGGAATACTGCTTACCTTGACGCAGAAACCTCAGCTACAGCCTTAAGTGCTTTGAAAGAACATTTGGGAAACATACCCTCTTTGTTCGATATGTTTGTAGGAAATATGGGAGGATCTATGGGAGAAGTTTCTGCTTTGGCTTTGCTGTTAGGATTTGTTTACTTACTCTTTAAACGTACCATTACCTGGCATATTCCTGTGAGTATTTTACTAACTGTATTTATCATGACAGGCATTTTCTATCTTGTTAATCCTCAGACTTATGTTTCCCCAATTATACATTTATTGTCGGGCGGATTAATGCTGGGAGCTATCTTTATGGCCACCGACTTTGTTACTTCTCCCATGACAAAAACGGGAATGACAATTTACGGCATTGGCATTGGTATTATCACTGTTGTTATCAGAATGTTTGGTTCCTATCCCGAAGGAGTATCTTTTGCTATCCTTATCATGAATGCGTTTACCCCACTAATTAATACATATATTAAACCTAAACGTTTTGGGGAGGTACGTAAGAATGGCTAAATTAACATCTTCTTTTAAAAATATGGTGATTTCACTTTTGTCGATAACAGTTTTTTCGGCTTTAACACTCGGCTCAGTATATACACTCACCAAAGAACCAATAGAAAAGTCAAAGACTGCCAAATTACAAAAAGCACTGAAAGAAGTATTGCCGGCTTTTGAACATTTGGATACTGCCATCAAAGTTCCAGTAAATAATGTCGATACACTGAATGTGTACAAGGCCTATGACAAAAATAACGTTTTTGTAGGTGCTGCGGTAGAAGCCAACTCAAAAAATGGATTCGGAGGAGAAATAAAAATTATGATTGGTTTCGACAAGGAAGGAAATATCATAAATTATTCGGTATTGGAACAAAAAGAAACTCCCGGTTTGGGGACAAAAATGGTAGATTGGTTTAAAATGTCCAACACCAAACACGATATTCGTGGAAAAAATCCTGCTAAACATCGTCTTTTGGTCAGCAAGGATGGAGGAGAAATTGACGCCATCACTGCAGCAACCATTAGCTCAAGAGCTTTTTTGGAAGCCGTGAACAAAGCGTATCAGGCTTATGCCAACAATCCCAAAGCACCAAAAACCCATGATGTTTCATCGGGAGCATCAAATATAAATTAAGTAATTACATATTTTTATATATTTATTACGATTATTATCCGCAAAAAATAAAACAATGAGTAATTCAAAAGTTAAAATCATACTCAATGGTTTAATCACCGAAAATCCTATTTTTGTATTGATATTGGGAATGTGTCCAACGCTGGCTACCACATCTTCTGCAATCAACGGTTTTAGTATGGGTTTGGCCACTTCATTTGTACTAATTGGGTCCAATGTGGCCATTTCTCTGTTAAAAAATCTTATTCCCGACAAAGTGCGCATCCCTGCTTATGTGGTTGTTATTGCCACATTTGTAACAGTTGTGGAAATGCTTATGCAGGCATATTTACCAGCACTTTTTGAAAGCCTCGGTATTTTTATTCCCTTAATAGTTGTCAATTGTATCGTATTAGGCAGGGCTGAAGCTTTCGCATCAAAAAACTCAGTTATCGATTCGTCCCTTGATGGCATTGGCATTGGATTGGGATTTACTTTTGCATTGACATTGTTGGGCGTAGTAAGAGAATTGCTTGGAACAGGAAAAATTTTCAGTCTGAGTGTATTACCCGAAAAATACGGAATGCTGGTATTTGTTCTGGCTCCGGGAGCTTTTATCGCTCTCGCTTATCTGATTGCAATTATGAACAAGATTAGAAAAGCATAAAACCTGATAGATTTATTTTTGAAACATATTAAATTGTTGAACTGATTAAATATTTACAATGCCATGACTTATATTTTAATTTTCATCAGTGCCGTCTTTGTAAACAACATTGTTCTTTCTCAATTTTTAGGAATCTGTCCATTCTTGGGGGTATCCAAAAAAATTAATACGGCTTTGGGAATGAGTGGAGCAGTAGTTTTTGTAATGACTATTGCTACTATTTTCACATATATCATTCAAAAATCCATTCTGGAAGCTTACAATATCGCTTTTTTACAAACTATTACCTTCATTCTGGTTATTGCAGCTTTGGTACAACTGGTTGAAATTATCTTAAAAAAAATTTCCCCGGCGCTATATCAGGCTTTAGGAGTTTTTCTTCCTTTAATTACTACCAATTGCGCGATTCTTGGCGTAGCTATTTTGGTGGTTCAGAAAAACTTCAATTTGCTTGAAAGTGTAGTGTTTGCCATATCAACATCCATTGGTTTCGGTTTGGCATTAATTCTTTTTTCGGGCATTAGAGAACAATTGAGCATGATAAAAGTTCCGAAAAAAATGGAAGGAGCACCCATAGCATTACTTACTGCCGGTTTGCTGGCTTTGGCATTTATGGGTTTCTCCGGTATCGTAAAATAAATTTTTTCGGGGAATATGTTATTAACACAACAAAAGAATTATAATCCATATCTAAGGGATTTTTTGAAAACTTCTTGTCGTTTATAAAATTTAATTTACTTTTGTATTTCTATTTGCGGCAGTAGCTCAGTTGGTAGAGCTTTAGCTTCCCAAGCTAAAGGTCGCGGGTTCGAGTCCCGTTTGCCGCTCAAAAAATGGGGCTGTCTCAAAAGTTGGGACAGTCTCTTTTTATTGGATATTGAAATAGAAATAGAAATGGCTCACCTGCAAAAAGCACTTGCTTGTAAAAAAGTATCTAGGTAAAAAACAACTTATCCAAGCCCGTTTGCGAACGCTTCAGACTATAGTACATTATATTTTTTGGGATGAAAAACTCTAATT
>JAHDRA010000088.1 GCA_018433525.1 Paludibacteraceae bacterium | reverse complement strand
TAGTCAATAATAAGGGTCAAACGATGGATAGCCTCTTTTAATCGCACCAAAAGGAATTGAAATGTGGGCATGGACTTAATCTTCAACGAGGCGGACACATCTTTTAATCGCACCAAAAGGAATTGAAATGCTGGTAGAACTCAAAATTTGGGTGGAAAAGCTGGCTTTTAATCGCACCAAAAGGAATTGAAATTGTTTTCTTTCTTTAATGATTTTAGTCTAAAAAACTTTTAATCGCACCAAAAGGAATTGAAATAAAATTAACTCCTGCAAAGTATTCTGCAGTTCCATCACTTTTAATCGCACCAAAAGGAATTGAAATGCGTTTTCTGAAATTACAACTTTTTGCTTCACATTTCTTTTAATCGCACCAAAAGGAATTGAAATGACGAAATAGAAACCGACATTGTTTTAGGTGATTCTTTTAATCGCACCAAAAGGAATTGAAATTCCATGTATTGAAATCATAAATCGAAAAATCACGTCTTTTAATCGCACCAAAAGGAATTGAAATAAGGTTTCAGAAGACGTACTTATTCCGTATGAATGCTTTTAATCGCACCAAAAGGAATTGAAATAAATTATAAAGACAGTGTCATCAGGGTTATGCCCGCTTTTAATCGCACCAAAAGGAATTGAAATAGAGATGGAGAAACGATAGAAAGAGCTGCAAGGTCCTTTTAATCGCACCAAAAGGAATTGAAATTTCGTTCATTCAGTTCAGTTCTCGTCGATTTTCCTGCTTTTAATCGCACCAAAAGGAATTGAAATATAATAAAATTTGATTACCGTAAGCATCTGATAACGCTTTTAATCGCACCAAAAGGAATTGAAATCCTGATAATGACAATTTGCGATGGGATGTTTCACTTCACTTTTAATCGCACCAAAAGGAATTGAAATGCTTATCAATGAAAGTAATTTTTCATGGGTGCATGTTTCTTTTAATCGCACCAAAAGGAATTGAAATCTCGGGATGACACCTGAGGAATATGCACAAGCGTTCTTTTAATCGCACCAAAAGGAATTGAAATTTCGTTTTGATGACCCAAGCTATCGACCTTGCAGCTTTTAATCGCACCAAAAGGAATTGAAATTGTTTAATTACTTTGTACTTCTCTTCAACGGTGTCACTTTTAATCGCACCAAAAGGAATTGAAATAGAACTTCTTTAGTCGTGTAAACAGCACGGTGCGGGTCTTTTAATCGCACCAAAAGGAATTGAAATGTAAGTTTCAAAACCCATATTTCCTGAAATGTTAACTTTTAATCGCACCAAAAGGAATTGAAATAAAATGGTAAAGGCATGGATAAAAGCTGGACAAATACTTTTAATCGCACCAAAAGGAGTTGAAATAGTTGTCGTAATCGAATGAAACGCGAGCCTTTTTGCTTTTAATCGCACCAAAAGGAATTGAAATATAAGTCCTTAATTAAATTTTCAACTTGTAGTTGGCTTTTCATCGAACCAAAAGGAATTGAAATAACTAAGTTGATACCTTAAAAGTTAAATAATGTTAACTTTTAATCGCACCAAAAGGAATTGAAATCCAGTTGCGGTAATAGCAATTATTTTGTCGGGTATAGCTTTTAATCGCACCAAAAGGAATTGAAATATTTTTCACTTTTGTTTGCAAATTCAGCAATTTCAGCTTTTAATCGCACCAAAAGGAATTGAAATAATGTGAAAAAGTCGGCATGAGCAAAAATCGAAAAATCTTTTAATCGCACCAAAAGGAATTGAAATGACAATGTAAAGATTTAAAATAAATCATAACACCATTCTTTTAATCGCACCAAAAGGAATTGAAATGAAATTTAAAATTATTTAAAAAATGGACTTAAATCTTTTAATCGCACCAAAAGGAATTGAAATGCCATTTTTTCGCTTGCCTGCACATTGCTTTCGTACTTTTAATCGCACCAAAAGGAATTGAAATGCGCAACAAGCATCTGCTGCATCTTTCCTAAAGTCGCTTTTAATCGCACCAAAAGGAATTGAAATACAAAAGAAGAGATTGAAAACTTAAACGCTTTGGTCTTTTAATCGCACCAAAAGGAATTGAAATATTGAAACTTTGCAGTATGGTAGAAAAGCTGGTAAACTTTTAATCGCACCAAAAGGAATTGAAATTACGAAATGTGATTTTATATTTCATGTCAAATTATTCTTTTAATCCCACCAAAAGGAATTGAAATGTTGCTGCTGCTGTCGTACCTCCTGCTCCGCCTTTTGCTTTTAATCGCACCAAAAGGAATTGAAATACAGCTAAGAAAACACCCCCCGTGTCGGGGGGTTGTGCTTTTAATCGCACCAAAAGGAATTGAAATTATTTAGTCCTATTCCTAATTTGTTGTTGTGTAATAGGCTTTTAATCGCACCAAAAGGAATTGAAATATTGCTATATCTTGCGCTTTCTTTTCTATTTCTTTCTTTTAATCGCACCAAAAGGAATTGAAATAAAATTTTGTGCTGTTAGTTCTGTACTAGCAAATGCTTTTAATCGCACCAAAAGGAATTGAAATTTGATAAACTGGTGTTTCGCTTCTATTTATAACCTCGCTTTTAATCGCACCAAAAGGAATTGAAATTCAAACTTAATTGAATTTTAAAAATCATTAATGTTCTTTTAATCGCACCAAAAGGAATTGAAATAAATAATCTCAATGCAGCAATGAAAAAGAACTTACTTTTAATCGCACCAAAAGGAATTGAAATACTTGTGCCGGCAATGTCGGTGAAAGATTTTTTAAACTTTTAATCGCACCAAAAGGAATTGAAATGATGCATTAACAACACTAAAATCTCTTTACCAACCTTACTTTTAATCGCACCAAAAGGAATTGAAATCTGACAAAACAAGATATTCAAAATTTAAGTTTCAGCCACTTTTAATCGCACCAAAAGGAATTGAAATACAATGTGAGAGCTGCTGCAGCAATGCCTGGTAAAAACTTTTAATCGCACCAAAAGGAATTGAAATATAAAAATGTTAAAAATGTAGCATTACAGACTTCACAGCTTTTAATCGCACCAAAAGGAATTGAAATATCAAATGTGGAAAATGCATAGAATGCAGGAGACAGATCTTTTAATCGCACCAAAAGGAATTGAAATTACCAATCTATCATCTTCTTTACCTGTTATTGCTTTCTTTTAATCGCACCAAAAGGAATTGAAATATTTTCAAGGACGGTAAATGCAGGAGGGTTAAGGGCTTTTAATCGCACCAAAAGGAATTGAAATCCCTGACAAGCTGATTTAATAATTTTATCTGCTAACTTTTAATCGCACCAAAAGGAATTGAAATGAGGAAACATTTCAGCGGGAGTGCGGTAATCTTCGCTTTTAATCGCACCAAAAGGAATTGAAATCCCAGTCATCATATGTTCCCCCGCTTACTGCTATTCTTTTAATCGCACCAAAAGGAATTGAAATAAAATTTTGGGCTGTTAGTTCTGTACTAGCAAATGCTTTTAATCGCACCAAAAGGAATTGAAATCTAAAAAAAACAACTATAATCCACCCACATGCGACTTTTAATCGCACCAAAAGGAATTGAAATAAGTTTGCTTCAGGTGCATCTACTTCGTAGTATGGACTTTTAATCGCACCAAAAGGAATTGAAATGGTAAAGCAACTAGATTCATAAATGGTATAAGTGTCTTTTAATCGCACCAAAAGGAATTGAAATTAAAAAACATTGGCAAAATGGTAGGAGTGTATGAAAACTTTTAATCGCACCAAAAGGAATTGAAATTAAAGCAAGTATTACGTGCATTGAATGAAAAAGGCGCTTTTAATCGCACCAAAAGGAATTGAAATTCACATTTGCTGCCGGTGATATGGTGAAAATTGTAACTTTTAATCGCACCAAAAGGAATTGAAATGTACCATAAGCGTTTGATTCAAAATTTATTGTTTTTCTTTTAATCGCACCAAAAGGAATTGAAATCCGATTGGACACCTGCACCAGAAGATATTCAATCACAACTTTTAATCGCACCAAAAGGAATTGAAATCTTTTAAACGTCGGGTCTCGATAAAGCAGTTTAGCGCTTTTAATCGCACCAAAAGGAATTGAAATTAATTTATAAAAGAAGGTAGACTCTGCCATATATTTTCTTTTAATCGCACCAAAAGGAATTGAAATAATTTTTAAATATATCCGAAGAACAAGCCGAAGAACTTTTAATCGCACCAAAAGGAATTGAAATTTGGTCTTATAAAACAATAATGCAGCAGATAACAGCTTTTAATCGCACCAAAAGGAATTGAAATATTGTGCCTGCAGGTTATTGTTTTTTATGTTGTATCTTTTAATCGCACCAAAAGGAATTGAAATTGCGCTACGACCTGATGCGTCTGCAAAAGGAAAACCTCTTTTAATCGCACCAAAAGGAATTGAAATTTTTGTATCCTCATCTAATCCTTCGTACTTTTCTTTCTTTTAATCGCACCAAAAGGAATTGAAATTTGCCAGCCTTCTTATGATTCCTCTTATCGAATTCCCTTTTAATCGCACCAAAAGGAATTGAAATTTATAATACCATGTTACAGCAATTATTTCGTTTTCGGCTTTTAATCGCACCAAAAGGAATTGAAATTATTTTTTAATCTTCATGTTTTTAATCCCTTGCTCGTCTTTTAATCGCACCAAAAGGAATTGAAATATCGTAATTATGAATTTTTCATTCAACTTTACTACACTTTTAATCGCACCAAAAGGAATTGAAATTAATATAACTTGGTTCGTCTACTTTTATTGTTAACTTTTAATCGCACCAAAAGGAATTGAAATACAATGTCTATAGTATTTCCTATTTGCTTGTTTATACTTTTAATCGCACCAAAAGGAATTGAAATAAAGTAGTAGGACCGCAGCAGAGAGAATGACATGGCAATTTTTAATCGCACCAAAAGGAATTGAAATTCAATAAAAATAGGACGATTAAAATCTGAAGCAGGCTTTTAATCGCACCAAAAGGAATTGAAATATCTGCATTTTCGAAAACGGCTAATTTCATGAATACTTTTAATCGCACCAAAAGGAATTGAAATATTATTTTACGAAATTACTCGGATGCATTCATAAATCTTTTAATCGCACCAAAAGGAATTGAAATACCTATTTCACAAAAGACGAAATTTTCGGAGGTAACTTTTAATCGCACCAAAAGGAATTGAAATGAAGCAGTGAAATATCTCGCAAAAAGATGCGGGACTTTTAATCGCACCAAAAGGAATTGAAATATACCTTTACGATTCAGGGAAGGAAATGAGAGCGGTCTTTTAATCGCACCAAAAGGAATTGAAATCACGTCTGCTTATGCCGATCATGGTTTCGCTCGAAAGCTTTTAATCGCACCAAAAGGAATTGAAATAATCGAAAAGATTATACCGGGAACCAGATTTACAACTTTTAATCGCACCAAAAGGAATTGAAATATAAAATTCGTGATTTAGTTCTTGAAAAATACGATACTTTTAATCGCACCAAAAGGAATTGAAATTCATTTCGTTTGAGTTTGAAGTAGCGGGAACGTACTACACTTTTAATCGCACCAAAAGGAATTGAAATAACAAAATATATTAAACGCGGCATATGCAAAGAATCCTTTTAATCGCACCAAAAGGAATTGAAATTTGGACATGGAGAAATTGACGGATTCAGTATTTGCGCTTTTAATCGCACCAAAAGGAATTGAAATAGTTTGCGAAACTTGCCGGGCTTGACGTCAAAAAACTTTTAATCGCACCAAAAGGAATTGAAATAAAAGTATTTTTTCAATTCAAAAACCCATTACAATATCTTTTAATCGCACCAAAAGGAATTGAAATGATAAAGATCCTGCAGCATCAGAAAAAAAGCGTTATCTTTTAATCGCACCAAAAGGAATTGAAATGCGTAGTAGCCATAATGGCATCACGTTGTTTTTTTCTTTTAATCGCACCAAAAGGAATTGAAATGACAATGTACAGGTGGACACGGCACGGCTCGTGGCTTTTAATCGCACCAAAAGGAATTGAAATATAACAAAATCGCTTGGATTTGCTTATATTATCCCATTCTTTTAATCGCACCAAAAGGAATTGAAATAAATATCAGCTTCTGACAAGTCATTGTGCCCGCCGCTTTTAATCGCACCAAAAGGAATTGAAATTATATATGTCAGTTGAGAATGTAGCAAGTCATGCTCTTTTAATCGCACCAAAAGGAATTGAAATTTTTTAAAGGTCGGGTCTCGATAGAGCAGTTTAGCGGTCTTTTAATCGCACCAAAAGGAATTGAAATGTGTTTTATACTTTTTTTCGTTTCCTTTCTCCATCTCTTTTAATCGCACCAAAAGGAATTGAAATCTACTTTATTTCGAAACATGATTGTCTCAAGCTCTCTTTTAATCGCACCAAAAGGAATTGAAATATCCGAAAAACATTTCTATTTCGACGGAATCAATTATCTTTTAATCGCACCAAAAGGAATTGAAATATACAAGGTACCGACGAATAATTTTTTAATAAAACTTTTAATCGCACCAAAAGGAATTGAAATGAGTATTTTCGAGTGAGCTTTTTACTTCCTTGCAATTGACTTTTAATCGCACCAAAAGGAATTGAAATCAAAAATTTAAAACAAGTTATTTAGAATTTTGTAAATTCTTTTAATCGCACCAAAAGGAATTGAAATGAATATTTAACGTTTGATGAAATTTTTAACATTTGCTTTTAATCGCACCAAAAGGAATTGAAATATTTTAAGAGGGGATGTAACACTTTATGGAGCAAGTCTTTTAATCGCACCAAAAGGAATTGAAATTACCGATCTGGTACATGGACTTGGATTTTTCTTTCTTTTAATCGCACCAAAAGGAATTGAAATTAATGTAGCTGATTTAAAGAATAAAAAGGCAGAATCTTTTAATCGCACCAAAAGGAATTGAAATTTAATAAGTAGTTTTTCATATCGTACCACATATCGTCTTTTAATCGCACCAAAAGGAATTGAAATGAAATAACCGTCTGCAGCTTCCATTGCCGTACCGGCTTTTAATCGCACCAAAAGGAATTGAAATTGAAATCAATATACCAGCATTTCCCGGTATGTAATCTTTTAATCGCACCAAAAGGAATTGAAATACGCTTCAGCTTCCTGCTGATTTTCTTCTGTTGGACTTTTAATCGCACCAAAAGGAATTGAAATGTATAATGTTTAAGTTTTCGGCTATGGTTTTGTGCTTTTAATCGCACCAAAAGGAATTGAAATTTATCATCTTCAGGCGATCTTTTTAATGTTTCAATCTTTTAATCGCACCAAAAGGAATTGAAATATAAATTCAAATCCTCTTTATCTGGTTTTTTATAGTC
>JAHDRA010000070.1 GCA_018433525.1 Paludibacteraceae bacterium | reverse complement strand
GTAAGCCGGAAAATCCATGACCGACAAGTGGTCGTTACTCATTTTTCCGTAACCGAACTTAACGGAAAACATTTCGCGCATGTTCAGGTACTTGAGGAGCGGAATATGATTTAATATCAGCCCGTTCATAATCAGTTCTCCCTGAAAATCAAAATATTTGTCGGCTGCAAATTGCATAAAATTCATCATGCTGAAACGGTAAAATCCGTATCCGCCTTCGGCTCCGGGTTGATATGCCAACAGTGGATAAGGAACGCTTCCAAAAATACTTCCGGCTTCCATCCAATAATTGACTTGTCCCAAATCGAACTGGACATTTTGTTTAAGAATACCCGAAACTTTTCCGTAGTATTTTTCAGTATTTCCAAGTTCATATTTCCCCACTTCCAAAATGCCGTAAATTATTGGGTTGCGGTTATTGATATAAATTCGCTGTAAATGGTCTTCGTATTTTTTTTCGTTGAACGAAAAACGTGTTGAAAAGGTAAAAGATTGTTGTTGGAAATTGCCAATATCGACTCCGTCCTTTTTTAACGGTAAAGCATCGGATGGAAGCTGCTGCAAAGACCTGAAATACAATCCGGATTCTATATTCCTGTTCCAGTCGCCGGAGAAAGAAAGCGTCCATTCTTTTCTTTCGTTCAATCGACCGGCACTGCGAAGGGCAAAAATGGTGCCGGCAATATCTTCATCGCCACTTACAAGCGGATTTTCGAGATACAGAAAATTATTGTAATTATAATCTATACGACGGTAATCGTTCGTGTAATTCAAACCGATAATGCGTCTTTTTTCCGCTGGCAATTTATATTGTGTGAAACCTGAATATTTTATGGCTTCGTTTTTGAATCCGTAACCCACAAAACCGCCAACAGTAAAGTTTTTCCACATTTTTTCGTTGGTTCTGAAGGGCAATGTCAGTCTCAGTCCTTCCACATCGGTAGTGCGGGCAAGATATTGAATTTTTCCTATATCAATTTTTCCTACAGGAATGTAACCTGTAAAAATAATGTCGGCCAACCATTTAGCTGCATTCATCAGGGGTGTTTTTCCTAATTGTTGAAGCTTCTGATTGAGAGTTTCTTCGCTGTACCCGCTTTGAGCAAAACTTTCGGGAATTTGGATACTTCCGGTATTGTAAATTGTACTTCTTTTAAAGAAAATCTGAGAACCGGCCGGAACACTGTCGGTTAAAATGTCAAGGTTCAATACCAGTGAAAGCTGATCTTTGTTACGCACCCAGCGTTTTGAAGCAAAGGGCACAAATTCCTGCTTTATGCTCAGGTGTCGAATAAAGTTGATGTTGGCTTCCGAAGGGAGTTCTGCTTCAATGTAGGTAAGTGCCAGCGAAGCCGAATCGAGACAGAATTTTCCATTGAAAGCCGGATTTCTCGGATTTCGGCTTCTGAAATGTATTTCGTATTGTTTTCCCGAAGATGTAACCATGCTGTCGGCAAGGTAATAATTGTAATACATATTGCCAATGCTTGCCAGTGGGCTGATAATGTTTTTATTGAAAATAGGAATGGAATTTTCGTAAAAATTCAGTGATGGATTGAGTTCACCAAAAAGCTGTTCCAAAATTTTGTTGCCTTCTTCAGAGGAGGAAAAGATTTTTTTTGAAAGCTCTGTTTTTGCAGTGGAAGTCAATTGATATTTTATTTCGTCCATGTAAAGCGGAACAAGCAAAGAAGAATCGGAAGAGAGCAGATTTCCTTCCTGAAGCTGGCGGAAAATCTGTTTGCTGATGGAGCGGTGTTGCGAACGAGAGAGAAAAATAGCATTTTGTTCGGTTGCCAAAACTTCGTAATGAGGCAGTTTGGTCTCATCATTTACTTTTCTCAACAGTCGGACTTTTCTCATTAAATCGAGAGCCGGATTAGCGCCGGGCAAAATAAAAACTTCCTGAAGCAGTGTGTTCGATTCTTCCATCTCAACAGTCAGGCCAATATTTGAACCCGGTTTTATTTTGATTTCCGTCTTTTTGTATCCGATAGCCGAAAATACGAGTATATTTTCCTTTCCCGTGTGTCTGAGAAGAAAATAACCTTCTTCGTTGCTTGTTGTTCCAACGGATGTTCCTTTGAAGTAAATGCTGACCGATGAAAGCGGGTGCTTGTCGTATTTGTCGATAACCTGACCTACCACAATTGTTTCTTGAGCCTGCAAACCGGCAACGAATAGAACTTCTGTCAAGAGAATTCCCATCATAAAACGGAAAAGCAACAAACTTTTTTCAGAAATCCGACAGATTTTTATTTTCCTCATTTTTCGATTGGTTCAAGGGATGATATTTTAAAATGGTTTCTCTAAGGAACTGCACGTCGATATGGGTATAAAGCTCGGTTGTAGTAATGGATTCGTGCCCCAACAACTGTTGAATGGCGCGCAGGTTGGCTCCATTTTCCAGCAAGTGGGTAGCAAAAGAATGACGAAAAGTATGCGGACTGATGTTTTTTTGAATGCCTGCCATAGTTGCCAAATCCTTCACAATTTTGAAAATCATGGCTCTGGTCAGTTTTTCGCCTCTTCGATTCAGAAAAAGAAAATCTTCATGTCCTTTTTTGATTTCCAAATGATTGCGGTCGATTTTCCAAAGTTCGATTTGCTTTATCGAATTGGGCGAAAGCGGAACAAGCCGCTGTTTACTCCCTTTTCCCTCTACCATCATGTACCCTTCGTTAAGATAAAGCTGCGAAAGTTTGACGTTAATCAATTCGGAAACGCGCACGCCCGAACCGTAGAGAACTTCAATGATGGCTTTGTTGCGTTGACCTTCAGGTTTTGAAAGGTCGATGGCTGAAATCATGGCATCAATTTCTTCTACCGACAATATTTGTGGCAACCGAAGTCCGATTTTAGGACTTTCGAGCAATTCGCTCGGGTCAGTAGAAATTATATTTTTGTAAACCAAAAAACGATAAAACGAACTGATGCTCGATATGATGCGGGCTTGTGAACGCGGATGAATTCCCAGACTACCAATTTCGATTATGAAATCACGCAAAAGCTCGATGGTTGCATCTTGCAACAATACATGAAAATCGGACAGATAGCTGTTGAGTTTTTCCAAATCTCTTTCGTAAGCCTGAATGGTATTTTCGGAAAGTGCTTTTTCAAACTTCAGATAATAATGATAATCGGTGAGTAAGGAGTTCATAGACAATTTTTAAAACCGTTGCAAAGATACAAAATCTCGAAGGAACTTTTGTAGGAAAGTTAAAACTACATTTTTATGCAAAATATTTAATTTTTCTCCATTTTGTCAAACATCTTAAAAGTTTTTCTAATTTTGTCCTCCAACTTGTTCCATCTTTTCGATTGTTTAATCAATATACTAAAAATCAATATGCTGTGTAAAGTAAAAACTTTATTTGTCATTTTATTTTGTGCCATTAATTTTGCTCTTTCAGCTTATGATGTAACAGGGCATCGCATTATTGCCAGCATTGCCTATCAGAATCTCAATGCAGCTACACGCAATCGGGTGGACAAATTGCTTGGTAAGCAGGGAATTGTTTACGAAGCGGGTTGGGCTGACGAAATAAGAAGCGACGATAATTATGCCTATTCTTACCAGTGGCATTATCAGAACTTGAAAGACAGCCTTACATCGAAAGATTTAAAGTTTTTGCTGGAACATCCCAAAGTCGAAGGCAAACATTTGTTTTTTGCGCTCGATTCGTTGTCCGGTGAGCTTAAAAAGAATCCCAACAATGCGGAAGCTTTAAAATTTATCATTCATTTTGTCGGCGATTTGCATCAACCCATGCATTTGGGACGTGTTGACGATTTGGGAGGAAACAAAATCATGTTAAAGTGGTTTGGAACCAAATCCAATCTGCATCGCGTGTGGGATAGTCAGTTGCTGGAAAGTTCCAAGTATTCCTATTCTGAATACAGTATTTATCTGCAAAACAAGTTTGAACCACAAAGAGCCACGTATCAAAAATTCAGTTTGTTGCAGTCGGCAGAAGCTGTATATGGGCTTCGCAACCAGATTTATGCTTACGATTTGACAACAGAAACGAATAACTACAAGTACATTTACCTTTTCTCGGATAAACTGGATGAAATGCTTTATTTAGGGGGCATTCAGCTGGCAAATGTTTTAAACGGAATTTACTCGAAATAAAAAAATTATTGATTGTAAGGAAGACAACGACAAGCAGGTGTCAGACTGTCAAAGAATTTATAACTGAAAGTAATGCTGAGATTAGCCAAAAGATCATTCTCTTTGGAAGTAACAGTAGAAATACCATCTATAAAATCTGTAAAAGCATAATTCCAGGATAGTTCGGCACCAATAGAAAATTTAGGTGTGATTGAATATTTATATCCTATTCCAAATGGAATAAAAGCTGCTGTTTCATTGAGTTTTATCTTATCGTATATCCTGTCTGGCGGAGGTTGAGAAATAGCCACTCCATTTTTCTTTACTTCAGCATTACTGTTCATCACACCTATGCCCCCAAAAAGATAAAGCGAATAATAATCGTAGTAATTTGAATGTATGCCTCCCAAAAAAGTATATTCCGCTTGCAACGACAAGCTTGAAACTTCAGAATTAAAGGAATATTGTCTGGCTTCGTTTCTGGAATTTTTATCGTTACCGGTAAAGTTCCCGTAATTAAAAATCAGTTTATAACCAATATTATGTTTAAATGTCTGACCGTAGCCAAGCGAAAACAAAAATCGGGTATTCAACACATCCCAATCGTTAATACCGTTTAAAAACTGCTCATAATGCGAACCACCAACGTCTCCAAAGCAATAAGCAGGCCCGGCAGCAGCAAAAAAAATTGATTTTGAGTTGGGAATTACACTTTTACCTATTAATCCATTTTTCTGTGCATGGACCACGAAAAATGAAATTTGTACACCAAAAAGCAATATTATGATCAAAACTTTTTTCATGGGTGTGTTGGCAATGGATTGGTTGCAAAATTAAAAATTTTTTTAGTATGAAACATTAAAAACAATTTTTTTAGTGTTTTCTTAGTATTTTCTTAATACCTGAAACTGCTTCCCCCAACAAACTCACGCAAAAGTGAAGTAGGAGGAATTTCCCTGTCGGGAATAGGTACAAAATAATTTAAAAATTTAATGAGCCGATGAGCTTCGGTGTATTCGTCGCAATATTTTGGGACTTCGGCAAGCAAAGGTTCAGCATAGCGTTTTAACACGGCAAACTCAAAAAGCAAGGCAGAGTTGAACATGACATCGGCATTTTCCTGAAACGGGAAAATCCATTTTTCTTCACCTTTTCTGACGCTTTCCCAACGCGCAATGGTTTCCCTTGCGGAATAATTTCTGTACCTTGAATCGCGAATAATCCTTCGCAACAATCGAGTGTCGGTTGTAGGTATCCAATTGTGATTGTCGATGGAGATGGTGGTCAGAGCCGAAACGTATATTTTGAATGTAGCTTCTGCTGGAATTTCGGGAAGAAGTTTCGGATTCAGTGCATGAATCCCTTCTAAAATCACCAGACTGTCTTCAGCAAGTTTCAGTTTATCTCCACGATAATAGCGCCGACCCTCTTCAAAATTGAAACTGGGAAGTTCAATTTCTTTACCTTCAATCAGTTCTCGAAGTTGTTGATTTAACAACTCTAAATCAAGTGCATGCAGATGCTCGAAATCTAACTCTCCATTTTCATCACGAGGTGTTTTGTCGCGGTCAACAAAATAATTGTCCAGCGAAATTGCTACCGGTTTGATTCTACAAACGGCCAACTGAACCGAAAGTCGCTTACTGAAAGTAGTTTTTCCCGAAGAGGAAGGCCCCGAAATAAGTATAAATTTTACTTTGTCTTTCCGTTGGGCAATGGTGTCGGCAATAGTAGCCACCTTTTTTTCGTGTAAAGCTTCGGAAATTTTTATCAGTGAAAAAGCCTGCTTATTACGACAAGCAACGTTGAATTCACCTACATTGCTCAGATTCATGATTTTGTTCCATTCCACATATTCTTTAAATATATCATAAAGTTTTGGCTGTGGAACAATTTCTTCCAATTCTGTTGGATTCTCCCGATTCGGAACACGCAACAGCAGTCCGTCGTAATAAGGAATCAAATCATACAGGTTCAAATAATCTGTCGAAGGCAGCAGGACGCCGTTGTAATAATCGATATAATCATCGATTCTGAAATATCGGCAATACGGATTACCTAAAGTCTGGAAGAGAACAATTTTATCTTTTTGGTCAGCAAATAGCTTGATTACTTCAGAGGTTTGTTTTTCTTCACAAATTATGGTTTTACCTTGAGAGATAATTAAATTAATTCGTTCTTTAATTTTATCGACCAAGCTTTGTGTGAGAGGTTCATCGATGTTGTTCAGTACGCAATAATAACCTTTCGATAAAGGATGTTCGATGCGAATGTTGCCTTTGGGGAATAATTCAGAAACGGCTTTGGCAACTACCATTGTCAGCGTGCGAACATAAACGCGCATGCCCGAAGAGGTGCTTAAATCAATGAACTCAATGTCTTTGGGCTTATAAATCAAAAAATTTAGATCTTCGACCTTATAATTTACGCGGGCTGCGACAACCTGATATTTCAATTGAATGTTTAACGACCGGTAAATTTCAATTAGTGAAGTTCCCAAGGGGAAATCGTGATATGAACGGGTATTTTTGCAATAAATGGTTACGGTTTTTCCCATGAGTAAGATAAAAAAATTGTTTTCAATCCAATTTAAAATATGTCGGTAAAATTATATATTTTTTTTTGCATTTCTTTCAAGAAAAAATTTTTTAAAGTACTTTTGCAAAAAAAATCTGTAATTAGAAATAAAATGCATTACACATTTTATGATTTACTTACATTAATTGGTTCATTGGGGTTGTTTCTTTATGGAATGAAAACCATGAGCGAAGGACTGCAAAAAGCTACCGGCGACACGCTCCGTTCGATAATGGCTGCAATGACAAGAAATCGTTTCACGGGGATTCTTACCGGGTTGCTTATTACCTCACTTATTCAGTCTTCTTCTGCCACTACTGTAATGGTGGTTAGTTTTGTAAATGCGGGATTATTGTCTCTTTATCAAGCAATAACCGTCATTATGGGAGCAAACATAGGAACAACCATAACGGCATGGATGATTTCGATTTTTGGATTTAAAGTTAGTATCGCTGCTTTTTCTATTCCATTGATAGGCATTTCCATCCCGCTTATTTTCTCCTCTAAAAGTCGCAATAAATCCATAGGCGAATTTTTAATTGGATTTGCCTTATTGTTTATGGGTTTGGAGTTATTGAAAAATTCAGTCCCCGATATTCAGGGCAATCCGGAAGTCTTAAATTTTCTTGCAAAATATACAAATTTTGGGTTTGGTTCGATATTACTGTTTTTACTCATAGGCACCATGCTGACCATTATAGTTCAATCATCGAGTGCTACTATGGCTATAACATTAATCATATGCAGCAAAGGGTGGATTTCTTATGAACTTGGAGCTGCCATGGTATTGGGTGAAAATATAGGAACAACTATTACGGCCAATCTGGCAGCTATTCCTACAAATGTTTCAGCTAAAAGAGCCGCCTTATCTCATTTAATCTTCAACATTTTTGGTGTTATTTGGATGTTGATCGCTTTCAGGCCATTCATCAATTTGGTTACAATGTTGATAACTCAATTTGGACCGGGCGACCCTACTCAATTAACTGCTTTCTCCAATAGCCTTGACCCAGATACGCTAAAAGTTATTTCTTCGGGAAGTGAAAATCTTTCACCCGAACAAATTGCAGTCAGGAATCAACTAGAAAATTATCAAATAGCAACCTCATACGGCTTGTCATTATTTCATACCTTATTCAACATAACCAATACTTTGGTTTTGATATGGTTTGCTAAAATTATAGAGAAAATTTCAACCTTGCTAATAAAAAAGAAAGATACGGATGAAGAATTTCAGCTTCAATTTATTTCTACCGGATTGCTTTCTACTTCAGAACTTTCACTTATACAGGCATGGAAAGAGATTAAGGTTTATGCTGAACGTTCCCACCGTATGTTTTCATTGGTAAGAGAATTGCTTCAAGAAAAAAATGAAAATGATTTTATAAAAAAATTTAGTCGAGTTCAGAAATATGAAAATATAAGCGACCGAATGGAAGTTGAAATAGCCCACTACCTTACGAAAGTGGCCGAAGGCAAATTAAGTGAAAAGGGGAAATTTCAGATACAAACCATGTTGAAAGTAATTTCGGAAATTGAGAGTATTGGTGATAGTTGTTACAACTTGGCCAGAACTATCAAGCGAAAAAAAGACGACAAAGCTGAATATACCAAAGAAATGGATGATAATTTGAATGAAATGATGAATTTGGTAGAAGATGCCCTCTTACAAATGCGAGCAGCTATCGACAACAACCATGTATCAAAAGAAGAATTGAATCGCGCTGAAAATTTGGAAAACGAAATCAATAATTTCAGGAATCAACTCAAAAATAAAAATATTGATGACGTTAAAGAAAACAAATACGATTATCAGGCAAGCGTTACATACATGGATATGCTTGAAGAATGCGAAAAACTTGGAGATTATATCGTAAATATAGTTGAAGCACTTTACGAAGCTTCCAAATAAATGACGAAAGGAATCAAATTCCATGTTTAATCCGTTTCCATCTCTGCCGATCCACCAAAAGTAATGTTATCCATTTTTCTGCCTCGCACAAAATTTCTTTTCATAAAAAAGCCGTAATTTTGCTTTTGAAATTGACAAGTTTTTCAACTCTTTCTTTTTTATATCAATAACTTGAAAAGTCGAACGAAAAAAATTATCGTCTAACACTACTCTCATTTAAAATGGATTACATATTGATTATTTCGGGTTTTGCTGTTTTGGTTTTGGGTGCTAACTTATTAGTTGATGGTGCAAGCAGCTTGGCCAAGAAATTAAAGATATCCGATTTGATCATCGGACTTACTGTGGTGGCTTTTGGGACTTCCGCCCCTGAACTGGTGGTAAATGTAATAGCTTCTGTGAAACCTAATGCAACAGATATAGCAATTTCCAATGTTATTGGGAGCAATATTGTTAATATCTTTATCATTCTTGGATTTTCAGCTCTGTTTCATCCCATTAAGTCGGAGAAAACTACAACTTTATTTGATATACCCTTAAGCTTTTTTGCCATTGTTGTTACATATCTTCTTGCTTTTACGGGAGATAGGATTTTATCAAGAACCGATGGACTTGTTATGCTTGGTTTTTTTATCGCTTTCATATATTTTACCACCCGCAGGTCGATAAAACATCCATTGATACCTTTGGAAGAAAACATCAAAATTCGTAAAACGGGAATTTCGATTTTGATGATTTCTTGTGGATTGGCAGCCCTTATAGGTGGGGCTGAAATTATTGTACCCAGCGCCATTCGTATAGCAGAAAATTTGGGTATCAGTCAAGCAGTCATTGGATTGACCATCGTTGCATTGGGAACATCGCTCCCTGAGTTGGCCACCTCTGTAGTTGCTGCTATCAAAAAGAATTCCGATATTGCACTTGGGAATATTATTGGCTCAAATATTTTTAATATTTTCCTGATTTTGGGTGTGAGCAGTGTTATTCGCCCATTACCCATCTATAGGGGCATAGGAATAGACTTGACTATGGGTGCACTTGGCAGTGTGATGGTTTTTGTTTTTGTTTTTGGAAGTAAGTCCCACAGCATAAAAAAATGGCAAGGTTTATTGCTGATTTTCATATATCTAATGTACGCAATTTTCAAAATTTTTTAATTTAAAGTATCCTTAAAAAATTATTTAACAACTCCTCGTTATGAATCTTTTTGATGTGTATCCGCTTTTTGATATAGAAATTGTTAAAGGACAGGGATGTCGTATTTACGACAAAAACGATACGGAATATCTGGATTTTTATGGAGGTCATGCCGTCATTTCCATTGGGCATTCGCATCCCTATTTTGTAAAAAAGCTGGCGGATCAGATTCAGAAACTGGTTTTTTATTCCAATTCTGTGAAAAACAGTTTACAGGTTGAATTGGCCGAAAAGCTGGGAAAAATAGCTGGTTACGATGATTATTCCCTGTTTCTTATTAATTCGGGCGCAGAAGCAAACGAGAATGCGTTGAAACTGGCTTCGTTTCACAATGGACGCAGCAAGGTGATTGCTTTCGGAAAAAGTTTTCATGGCAGAACTTCGGCTGCGGTCGGAGTTACTGACAATCCAGCCATTCAGGCGCCTATTAATCGAAATTTTGAGGTAGAATTTCTACCGTTGAACGATATAGAGGCAGTTCTTCAATCTTTGAAAAACAGAGATGTTTGTGCGGTGATTATTGAAGGCATTCAAGGAGTAGGAGGGATTCAGATTCCACAACCGGCGTTTCTTGAAGCGATTAGCGCAGCCTGCAAGGAGACCGGAACCGTACTTATTCTGGACGAGATTCAATCGGGTTATGGGCGAAGTGGAAAATTTTTCGCTCATCAATATGCCGATATTCGCCCCGATATTATTACCACTGCGAAAGGCATGGGAAACGGAGTTCCGATAGGTGGAGTAATTATCAGCCCAATGTTTAAGCCTACTTACGGAATGTTGGGAACCACTTTTGGAGGAAATCATCTTGCCTGTACCGCTGCCATTGCTGTATTGGATGTTATTGAACAGGAACATCTTATGGAAAATGCCTTGCGGGTGGGAAATTATTTGATAAACGAACTCCAAAAATTTTCCCGATTGAAAGAAGTCAGAGGAAAAGGTTTGATGATAGGGATTGAATTTGACGAACCGGTAAAAAAATTGAGAGAACGTTTATTGTTTGAGAAAAAAATATTTACAGGTGTGAGTGGTTCCAATATTATCCGTTTGTTGCCGCCTCTTTGTCTGACTATGCAGGATGCAGAACTTTTCCTTGATCATTTTGCTGAAGTGATAAAATAATTTTGTAATTTCTCTTAGTTTCATGAAAAAACCGATAGCCCTTTTGTTTATCCTTTTTTTTGTAAATAGTTGGACTGTTTTCTCTCAGTCTGTTTCAAAAGAACGGGATAAAGTCGTGATGAAAACCGGTGAAATTTATTACGGAGAAGTTGTTTTTCGAAATGACGAAATGCTTATTTTGCAAACAGACGAAGGAGTTCGATATCAGTTTTCTATTGCGGAAGTGAAAGCCATTTACAAAGAAACGGTAGATGGTTCTGATGAGTTAGAAAAAATGCAACAGGAAGGTCAGTCTGATGAAATACAGAACTTTTTTGCAGTGTTGGATGCGTGTGGAGGAATCTCGAGTGCCAAAAACAGTTTTGATGTTTCTTCTAATACTCAAGTAGCATTTGTTTTGGGGAAAGATAAGGTTTTTTCGGAAAATTTTTTCGTGGGTTTGGGTGTCGGGTACAATTCTTCTTATTTAAAGAGTAATTCGTCACTGAATTTTCTCCCCGTTTTTCTTCGCTTGCAAAATACTTTTACTAACAATCGGATTTCGCCTTTTGTTCGCATGGATGCAGGATACGCTTTTTCTATGACTTCCGGCTGGGATGGAGGTGCATTGGTTAAAGCGGCTGCCGGTATCAGTTCACGTTTAAGTTATAAAACAAAACTTTTCTGTGGAATTTATGCCGGTATTCAGCAATTTGGTGGAAAGCTTTCCGAAACTATTTCTTCAGGCACTTATTATTACGAAGGTACAACAAACATGAGGCAATTGGGTGTGCAACTCGGGATTCAATTTTAAATTCAGCAAAAGCAGAAATTTTTCAACTATAATTAAATTGCTGATAATGAATAAAATAAATTTATCTCAAGTTATAATTGCAGCATTAAATGAACAGGCGTGTGCAGAAAAAGCTCAGCATCACCTCCGGTTTTTCAAAACTGCTCCGGGCGAATATGGCGAAGGAGACAAATTTATTGGTGTGAATGTTCCCGATCAGCGAAAAATTGCCAAAAAATATTTCAGAGAAATTAATTTGAATGAGCTGGAAGTTTTATTAACGAATGAAATTCACGAATGCCGTTCTACAGCTCTTTTTATGCTTTGTTACAAATTTGACAAAGCCGGTGAAGCGGAAAGAACTTTGATGGCGGACTTATACCTCAATAACCTATCTTTTGTAAATAATTGGGATCTGGTAGATGCTTCTGCTGCAAATATTTTGGGTTGTTACTTGATGGACAAAAAAAGAGACTTGCTTTACGACTTTGTTCAAAGTAACGATCTTTGGAAACAGCGCATAGCCATCATCGCTACGTTTTATTTTATTCGTTGTGGTGAGTTTGTGGACACTTTCAAAATTTCCGAAATGCTGCTTCATCATCCTCACGACTTGATTCATAAAGCCGTTGGATGGATGCTTAGAGAAGTGGGGAACAGAGATAAGGAAGCAGAAATCAACTTTTTACTAAAGCATTATCGGCAAATGCCCAGAACCATGCTTCGGTATGCCATCGAAAAATTTGATGAAGGTTTGCGCCGGCAATTTTTAAAAGGGTAAATTTACCTATAAATTCCTATTGCATTCGTTCAATTTTATTAGGTGTGATCAAAGATGCTTTTCCTACTTTTTATAGAGTCGGACTTTATTTTTTCGTCGGGGAAAAAAGATTATCCAAAGTCCGGAGATATTATTTTAATTCTGGAGCGTTATTTAAAAAATTATGGAGTAATTTTGTGAGTTCAAATGAATGCTTCTTTATGGAAGCGACTTAAAAATTTCCCGCAAAATGAAATTAAAAGAAATTGCCCAAATACTTGGGAATTCACATTTAAAAGTTCCTGAAGTTGAAATAAATTGGTTATTGACCGATAGCCGAGCTCTTTCGTTTCCAACAAGAAGTTTGTTTTTTGCTTTGCGTACCCGGCGAAACGACGGACATCGTTACATACAGGAACTTTATGACCAGCATTTAAGATATTTTGTGGTCAGTGAAACGCTTCCAGAATTTGAAAAAATGCACGATGCCATTTTCATTCGGGTAAGTGATACGCTGGAAGCTTTGCAGCATTTGGCCGCAGTTCACAGAAATGCTTTTCAAATTCCAATTGTGGGAATAACGGGGAGCAATGGTAAAACAATTGTCAAGGAATGGTTGTATCAACTGCTTCATTCCGATTTCAACATTACCCGATCGCCACGAAGTTACAATTCTCAAATCGGTGTGCCGCTATCGGTTTGGGGATTGAACAACAATACCGAGCTTGGAATTTTTGAAGCCGGTATTTCTCAACCGCACGAAATGGAACGTTTGGAACCAATTATTCGACCGACCATCGGAATTTTTACCAATCTCGGCGATGCACATCAGGAGAATTTTTCCAGCTTGAAACAAAAATGCGAAGAAAAGCTTAAACTTTTTGCCCATGCTCAAGTTTTGATTTATTGTTCGGATAATAGATTGGTGGATATTACGGTTGCTCAGTCGAATTTCAAAGGCAAATTATTTTCTTGGGGAAGAAATGAAAATGCTATTTTACAACTTGTTAAAACAAAAAAACTATCCGATTCGACGGAAGTAGTTTATAAATTTTCAGGAAAAGAATCGGCTGTTTCCATTCCTTTTTCCGACGATGCTTCTATAGAAAATGCCATGCATTGCGTAGCATTGATGTTACATCTCGGAATCGATTCGGAAAAAATTCGTCAACGCATAGCGAAACTCGAAAGTGTAGAAATGCGCCTTGAATTGAAGGAGGGGATTCACGGATGCCTTTTGATTAACGACAGTTATAATTCCGATTTGAATTCGTTGGCAATTGCGTTGGATTTTCTCAATCAGCAGGCTGCAACCAAAAATTTGCCGCGAACGTTGATTCTTTCCGACATTTTGGAAAGTGGGAAACAGTCGGATGATTTATATAATGCCGTAGCTCAGTTGGTTAAAAGTAAAAGCATACAGCGGTTTGTTGGTATAGGCCCAGAAATTGTCAAACATGCCGATAAATTTGAGGTAGAGCAACAAAATTTTTTCGAATTTACGGAAGATTTTTTGAAGTCGCCACTTATCCACGAATTGCAGAAAGAAATCATATTATTGAAAGGTTCACGGAAATTTCATTTTGAAAAAATTTCCGAAAAGTTGGAACTGATTGCTTACGAAACCACATTGGAAGTAAATTTGAATGCTTTGATCAACAACTTCAACTATTTTCGTTCCAAACTCCGTCCCGAAACCAAAGTTATGTCTATGGTAAAAGCTTTTGCCTATGGGAGCGGATCGGTAGAAGTTGCACGAACCTTGCAACTCCATCATTGCGATTATTTGGCTGTAGCAGTAGCCGACGAAGGAGCCGAATTGCGCCGGGAAGGAATTCGTATCCCGATAGTGGTTATGAATCCCGAAAAAGGAAGTTTCGGAATGATTTTCGAGCATCAACTTGAGCCTGAAATTTACAGTTTCAGAATTTTGGAATCATTTCTGTCGGCAGCCGAAAAATTGGGTGTAACCGATTATCCGGTTCACATAAAAATTGACAGTGGCATGCATCGATTGGGATTTGAACCCCACGAAATTGTTCCTTTGATACAACGGCTGAAAGCACAAAACAACCTGAAAGTGCGGTCGGTATTTTCTCATTTGGCCGGTGCCGACGAAAAACGTTTCGATGATTTTACGCGGCAACAGGTAAAAGTTTTCACTGAATGTGCCGATTTGTTTGCTCAGTCGTTTGAGCATCCCATTATAAGGCATATTCTCAACTCTGCCGGCATAGAACGTTTTCCCGAATTTCAATTTGACATGGTGCGTTTGGGAATCGGGCACTATGGTGTCAGTGCGTTGCCCAACGTTAAACTGGAACCTGTTTGTGCACTGAAATCCATTATTTTACAGATTAAAAATGTAAAAAAAGGAGAAACGGTCGGGTATAGTCGCAAAGGAATTGCCAACGAAGACAAACGAATTGCCGTTATTCCGGTGGGTTATGCCGATGGCTTCGACAGAAAATTGGGAAATGGTGTCGGCGAAGTTTTGATTAACGGAAAACGCGCCAAAGTGATGGGTAATGTATGTATGGATTTGACAATGGTTGATATTACCGGTATTGAAGCAAAAGAGGGAGATTCGGTGGAAATATTCGGCAACAACCTGTCTGTCATCGAAGTTGCCGACAAATTGAAAACCATTCCCTACGAAGTGCTCACCAGTGTTTCCAAACGAGTGAAAAGAGTTTATTTTCAAGAATAAATTCAGTCTGTTTTGGTATTTAAGTTGAGTTTTATTTAAAAAATTAGATGATCCTTATTTTTGTACAAAATACAACCCCGCCGGTTGCACTTCTGCAAAGTGTTGCCACATTGTCTGTCCAATTGAAAAAGGAATGGGGCATACTTTGTTTGACGGAAAATGCCGATTTGGTTTCAGTTTACGAAAATCAATATGGAGAATTTTTAAAAACAAACGGATTTCCGGAAGTATCCATATTTGTGAGACAAGCTCGTTGTGAGCAACTTGCAGAATTTTGTGAACAACTGGAAGCTTCTTTTCTTTTTTTTCAGTTGCATGATGCATCCCACCGATATCTTCGTCGGGCATTAAATTTTTGTCGTGATTTGCGCATACCGTATTTGTTTTTCAAAAATTCCTTTTCGGTGCTTAATTTGGAGAAAGTTGTAGTTCCGATAGGTTTTTTGGAAGAAGAAATAGAAAAAGCGCAGTTTGCATCTGCTTTTGGGCGATTTAGCAATGCTGAAATCATTTTGCTGCCTGCCAACGATTATGGGTCTAAAGCTGCAACGACAACCGATAAAATGAAAACTATCCTCGACAAGTTTCAATTGCCCTACACGGTTGAGAAAGCACAATCGGACAGTTTCAAAATCGACAAAGAAGCAATAGAAAAAGCAGTTGAAATGGGAGCAGGGTTAGTCATCATTTCTGCTTCGCGAGATTACGGGCTGGATGATATTCTTTTTGGGCCCAAAGAATTGCACTTGATACGGAAATCTCCCGTGCCGCTTTTACTGGTTAATCCGCGAAGCGATTTGTATGCACTCTGCGACTGAGAATAGTTTACAGTGTTTATTTCAAAAAAAGTTCGCCAAAAAACTCCGGACGATGGAAATCGGGTTTTTCGGTTTTTATGGGATTCCAACTTAAATAATGTGGCGATTCTGTTCCATCAGCGCATTTGTAAAAATTTCCCAGAATTTTTTCGGGTAAATTATTCGGGTCAATGCCTATCAGTTTAAAGGGAATTTTTACTGTCAACTCCCAATCGAAATTTCCTTTTATTTCCTCAAAAGGCTGTGGCACGATGGAAGGGAATCTTTCAATGGATTTCATTTCTGTTTCCGAAAGAGGTTCAACTTGATCGTTTCGGCCTTTACGCCGGGAAGCCGAGCAAGTCCCAATGCAATTGAATTCAAAATTAATATATTTCTCACTCTCGATAGTTTTGCAGAAAAATTCTACGCAACTGTCTTCGTAAACCGGTTCCTGGTCGCGCGAATAAACGGCACGCAGCGCATTGCACAAAACAAAGAATTTGATAAATAAAGCTTCTTTCGACTGCGCAATGTGGAAATAAGCAATGGGTTTGTAAGGAAACTCTTTTGCCCAGTTTTGGGATTCAATGGCGGCTTTTGTTCCGTTTTTTTCCAGTATTACGCTCGCTGTTGTTATGTCTGCTTTGTCTAAATCCGGAATATAACCGATATGCAATGATTTCATCAGAATATAATTTATTTTTTAAAGGTCTGATGGAACCCACATGTCTGAATATTATATTCATTCGTGTTTGTGTATGCAATACATGTGGGTTTCATAATTTTGTTTTCTTTCAGGAGAATTACATCTTACAAAGATAACTTTCTTTTTTAACAAATCAATTTCAAAAATGTTTCCCGCATTGAAATTTATTTTCCTTTGCATAAAGCACATTGGTAGCTTGGAAGTTGAATCCCTGCATACAAAAATGTCAGAAAATTGTATTATTTTTGTGGAAAATTTCAGAAATAAATAGGAATGGCTTCATTCCATTAAAAATAACTGATTTTTAAAACTATTTTAAGAACATTAAGTAGGTAAGGGAAACGAAAAATTTATTTTTTTGAATCATTTTTCGGCTTTACCAACAATTACAATATAAAACCAGACAATTATGAAAGTATTGAAATTTGGCGGGACTTCGGTAGGTTCGGCACAGCGCATGAAAAACGTTGCAAAACTGATTTGCAATGGCGAGAAAAAAATTGTGGTTTTGTCAGCTATGTCTGGAACCACCAACAGCTTGCTTGAAATTGCGGATTATTTTTACAAAAGTAATCTTGACGGAGCTTTGGAACATATCATTACGCTGGAAAACAAATACAGCGATGTGGTGGAAGAATTGTTGACAACCGAAGAAAAACGGCAGGAAGCCCGTTCTATTCTTTCGTCTCATTTCGATTATCTGCGGTCGTTTGCCAAATCGGTTTTTACCATTTTCGAAGAAAAAGCCATTGTAGCTCAGGGAGAATTGCTTTCAACCGCACTTTTTCAACTTTATCTCGAAGAAATTGGTGAAAATTCCATACTTCTGCCGGCGCTCGAATTTATGCGTATCGACAAAAACGCAGAACCGGACAATGCCTATATCAAACAGCATTTGAACGATTTGCTCGAAGCGCATCCCGGTCATGAAATATATCTTACGCAAGGATTTATTTGCCGCAATGCTTATGGCGAAATCGACAACCTGCAAAGAGGAGGAAGCGACTATACGGCTTCTTTGATTGGTGCTGCTGTAAATGCTGAAGAAATTCAAATCTGGACAGATATTGATGGCATGCACAATAACGATCCGCGTTTTGTGGAAAGTACCAAACCCATTCCCATGCTTCATTTTGAAGAAGCAGCCGAATTGGCTTACTTTGGTGCAAAAATTCTTCATCCTACCTGTATTTTGCCTGCTAAGTTGGCTAATATTCCCGTTCGGTTGCTTAATACAATGGAACCTGAAGCTGCCGGAACGCTTATTTCTACACGGATGAATAAGGGAAAAATAGAAGCTGTGGCTGCAAAGGATGGAATTACGGCAATAAAAATTCAGTCGGGACGAATGCTGTTGGCTTATGGTTTTCTTCGCAAGGTGTTTGAAATTTTTGAATCCTATAAAACGCCTATCGATATGATTACTACATCGGAAGTGGGCGTTTCGGTTACAATTGACAACACGAAAAAATTGGACGAAATTGTCAATGATTTGAAAAAACTTGGCACCGTAACTGTTGATCACGATATGGTTATCGTTTGTGTAGTAGGCGATCTTCCTTTCGAAAATGTCGGTTTTCAGGCAAAGGTTGTTGGTGCATTGAAAGATATACCTCTTCGAATGATTTCGTATGGCGGCAGCAATTACAATATTTCATTTTTGATAAAAGCTGAAGACAAAAAACGTGCTTTAAACGCTTTGAGTCAGGCTCTTTTCAGTGAAGAATAACAATTCCCGAAACCGAAAAGAGAACGTTTTTTATATTTTTATTTGTATGATAAAAGCAAAATATCCTGTTGAAAAATTTTTAAAACTGCAAACGCCGTTTTATTATTACGACATGGACATCCTGCGGCAAACGCTTCAGGAAGTGAATCGACAGATTCAGAAAAGAAACTATGTGGTTCATTATGCGGTGAAAGCCAATGCAAATCCCGTATTGCTTCATGAAATAAAAAATGCCGGTTTGGGGGCCGATTGTGTGAGCGGAGGTGAAATAAATGCTGCCATTAAAGCAGGATTTCCGAAAGAAAAAATAGTTTTTGCCGGAGTTGGAAAAGCCGACTGGGAGATCAATCTTGCGCTGGATCAAAACATTTTTTGTTTTAATGTTGAGTCGATTCCCGAAATGGAAGTTATTAATCAATTGGCTGCCGCCAAAAGTAAAACAGCTTCTATTGCCTTGCGTATCAATCCCAATGTAAATGCCCATACTCACCAATATATTACGACCGGCCTCAACGAAAACAAATTTGGAATTAACCTTTCCGATTTGGATACGGTTTTGGACTTGCTCCCACAGTTGAAAAATTTAAAATTAATCGGTATTCATGCCCATATTGGCTCACAAATCACCGATATGACATCCTTTCAGAGTTTGTGCGTGAGAATCAACGAAATTCAGAATTATTTTTTTCAGCGCCACATCATTTTGGAGCATATTAATGTAGGTGGAGGTCTGGGTATTAATTACGAACATCCCAATCATTTTCCGATTCCCGATTTTGAGAGTTATTTCAATGTATTTGCCGAACATTTGAATCTTCAGCCGTATCAAACACTACATTTCGAGCTGGGACGTGCCATTGTAGCGCATTGCGGGAGTTTGATTTCGAGGGTGCTTTATGTCAAACAGGGAGCTACCAAAAAATTTGTCATCTTGGATGCCGGTTTCACGGATCTTATACGTCCGGCTTTGTATCAGGCTTATCATCGTATCGAAAATTTGACTTCCGATTTGCCGGAAGAAGAATATGACGTGGTCGGGCCAATTTGTGAATCTTCCGATACTTTTGCCAAGAATTATTCTTTGAATGGAACACGCAGAGGCGATTTGGTTGCGTTGCGTTCTGCCGGCGCCTATGGTGAAATAATGGCTTCACAGTATAATTTACGCTCTTTGCCGAAAGCTTATACATCGGATGAAATTGCTGCATTGTAAAAACAGCCGATTTGATGTTTTTCTTTTTTAAAGAAAAATTTTAGTGAAAAAAACCATTTACTGAACTTTAGGAAAAAATCGGCAATCAATTTTGAAAAATACGCTTACCCAAATGACAGAAATATTCGGATTTTCACTTTCTTTGTTGACACTTGTTTTATTGTGCGGACTGTTTTTGGTTTTTTGTTATCAGATCTATTTTTATTGTCGTTATATCAATGGGGTGATTCGTTACCGGAATAAAATCAGAAAGGGGAAAGTTGCCTTTCTGGACGAAAAACCCGGTGTCTCCGTTATTATTTGTTCAAAAAACGAAGCCAACAAACTGAAAGAATTTCTGCCGTCCATTCTTGAACAGGATTATCCCGATTTTGAGGTGATTGTGGTGAACGATGGCTCAACCGACGAAACCGACATGTTGTTGATCGATTTGTTGAAAAAATATCCTCGTTTGCGGACAACTTTTGTGCCAATGGAAGCAACCAATTTGAGTACGAAAAAATTAGGGATATCCTTGGGCATCAAGGCAGCAAAAAATGATTTTCTTCTTTTTACCGATGCCGATTGTCAGCCTAAAAGTAAAGACTGGATTTCGTTAATGGCAAGAAATTTTGTTCCAAAAGTTGAGTTTGTTCTCGGATATGGAGCTTATTTTCACCGAAAAGGCTTGTTGAACAGGCTTATAAATTACGATACTTTTTTCATTGCCTTGCAGTACATGGGAATGGCCATAGCAGGTAAACCTTACATGGGTGTGGGAAGAAATTTGGCTTATCGTAAAACCACTTTTTTACACCACAATGGTTTTTCGGAGATTTTAGGATTAATTTCGGGGGATGATGATTTATTTGTGAACAAAACTGCCAATGGGAACAATACACGGGTTGAAATTTCGCCCGAAAGCATCACTTTTTCCGAACCAAAAACCACATGGAAAAGCTGGTATTTGCAGAAAGCCCGACATTTGTCCGTTTCGCCTTTCTATACTTGGCAAAGTAAACTGATGCTTTTTATGGAACCTTTCACACGCGGCTTGTTTTATGTTTTTTGCCTTGTTTTGTTGTTGCAGGGTGACATGATAATTTCTCTGGTGGTGGCTGCCATTTTTTTAATTCGTTATTTCACACAACTTTATATTGTCAATCGTACAGCAAAGCATTTTAACGAACGCAGGTTTTTTCTGCTTTTACCGATTTTTGACCTTGTTCTTCCCATCCTTTCGCTCAGTATTTTTATCACTGGAAAAGCGTCCCGAAGAAAAAACAAAAAATGGTAATTTCTGAAAGATTGGCTCTTTTCAGGCTTTGAAAAAAGTGAAATGAACTCTTCCATATTTTCGCGTTTCCATGAAATGGGGATGTTGCGAAAAGTTGTATTTGGATGAATGTTCGAGAATGAAAATTCCTTCCGTTTTCAACAATTGCTGTGAAAAAATCATATCCGGAATTTCTTTCAGATTTTCCAGCTGGTAGGGAGGATCGGCAAAAATCAAGTCAAATCGTGAGGCTGTATGTGTAATGTATTTGAAAACGTCGGTTTTCAACAAAATCAGGTTGTCAATTTCAAATTTTTCTGAAATTTTTTTTATAAAAAGGCATTGTTTTGGATTGTTTTCAATGCTGACGACCTGACGACAACCTCTTGACACAAATTCAAAACCAATGCTGCCTGTTCCGGCAAACAAATCGAGTACTTCAATGTCTTCAAAATCAATTCTGTTGTTCAATACATCAAACAAACCTTCTTTTGCAAAGTCGGTAGTTGGACGTGCCGAAATGTCAACCGGCGCATAAATATTTCTTCCTTTGAGTCTACCGCTGATAATTCTCATTATATATTACTTAATCAATTGTTTCACATTGTTTTACGAATTTTCTAACAAATCCTTGCAGTTTTGAATGCTGTTCCATGTTGTAAAGATAAACCTTACAATTTTGGAAGTCCAGATTCAATTCTTCTATGATTCTCAAAAGATAATACACAAAATCTTCCTGCGTTTGATAGTCGAAACTGTTTACCAACAAAAGTCGGTTGTGTTGAAAAGCTACCACGTCCATGATTTTCTGCCGTACCCATATACAAATGCATTCTTGCAGCGAATGTTTGCGGATGTGATTTTCAATAAAATGAGAAATGGAATGCTCTATTTTGCAAGCAGGGAAAAGCTGTTTGAAAACTTCCGAAATGTCCTCAGGCAAAGAAAAAATGTTGATGGCATCAAAAGCGGAGATTTCATTGTATAATATGGAAGCATTTTTTTCCTTTTGATGAGAAAAGTAAAGAAGTTTGTCCATTTCTTCTTCCTTAAAAATTTCTTTGGGTACAATGGTGTACGTTTTGGTTTCGGCAATCAAATGAATTTTGTCGTAAAGCAGTTGGGTTTCGGGTTCTTGCAGCAGCAAAGGAATAATTTGTTCCTTTGTCATGGAGAAAAGCGGCATATTCAATCTTTTTGCAGAAACAAGTTTTGTGTTGTCTCTCTCTAGAATAGACAAAGAAAGTCCACCCGGTGAAAACCGGATGGACAAACTATAAGGTTGTATATAGGTATTTGTAGATTCTAAGTCGCCGCGGGATGAATACATTTTTTCATTTATCTCTGAAAGACTTACAGGATTTATTCCCAGTTTCCTGCATTATTATTGGGTTCTTCAATAGAACCGACTTTCAGACCTGGAAATTTACCCATCTTTAAGGTTCGATCTATCAAATTAAGTAATTCCTGACGATTCAGATCGTAAAGATAACTTTCATAGAGAGCACTGGCTTCAAACAATGGAATGCGAATTCCTGATATATTTGTGTAGTTGTTGTTAACTTTTAAAGTAAACTCCTCATTTTTTGAATATGGAATAATACGCATTTTGTCAATGT
The DNA here is from genome assembly GCA_018433525.1 of Paludibacteraceae bacterium. Lineage (GTDB taxonomy): Bacteria > Bacteroidota > Bacteroidia > Bacteroidales > Paludibacteraceae > MVYY01. The sequence continues at coordinate 9,293 of JAHDRA010000070.1, read as the reverse complement.
TGTCTCTATTGTAGTTTGGGAAAACTTCTTCCAACAAATCGGTCAGAATGGTATCACGCCTAAAATTTTGAAGACCATATTCTGCAATTTCTTTTTGATTTCCCTTGCGAACAATTTCAGCTGCTTTTGCTTCGGTTAACCCTGCTTCCAATTGCTTATCCGTAAGAAAACCTTCTTTCATCACAATTTTCTTTTTGGCTGTTTTCAAAAAATGAAACAAGGTGTCAAAGCTCGCTGTGTAACGTTTGTTTTGATCTTTAAATTCTATTTCCGCTTTACGAATATCTACCAAACACTGAATAACATCTTTTTCTCTCTGATTCTTAATCCTTTCGAAACGAATAGGAGTAATGATACTAGCTACACAAAGATACGAAAGTAAAACAATAGAAAGAGAAAGCAAAATTTTAATGACTGTTTTCATAATTGAAAGATTCAATTGTTTTTTAAAATACTTATTTTATGGAGAATAACGCTACGCTATTAACTTTTTGCAAATTTATAAAAGAAAATTCAATACTCCATCTTTCTTTCAATATTTTTTACCTTATTTTTAATATCGCATTCAAGTGCTTACTGTTAGAACGGATTTTGAGTAACAATTGATCCCCTTCCATACAGAATTAACTTGCTCATTTTTCATAAACGCAAAAATAACAATTTGTTTTTAAACCTTTGGCTTTTTTTCGGATTAACAAAACATGTAATCGTTATATCGGAGTTACGTTAAATTAATAATGCATTTAATTTCAAATTCAACACACTAATATAAAAATTTCGATGAAAATGGAAATTTTTATAAACATTAATAAACACACATCCAAATATTAAAAAATATTATTTATATTTGGAATCAAATTGTTGGAAATTTCTTCCATTTTGAAACCTTAAGTCTTTTTGCAACATGAAGAAAATGCTTTGTCTGTTGTTGATTGCAAGCACAGTATCCCAAATTTTTCCTCAAATTTCTTCAATTATTCCGGTTTCTTCTTCTATTGCCGGAACCTCCGTAGCCAATACCGGCCTGAGATCCGAATTTCAAAATCCGGCCATGTTGGGTTATGCCAAGAACAGTGAAATTGGTATGCAACATGAAAACCGATACGCACTTTCCGAGTTGTCAACCAACAGCTTTCAAGCTCTTTTGAGTACCAATGCCATTAACGCCGATTTGTCGTTTTCTTATTTTGGTTATTCATTGTACCACGAAATGATGACCGGTTTGGGTTTCGGAAGAAACTTTTCCGACAAATTTGCATTGGGTGTGCGGTTCAATTATTACATGGCATATTTTTCTGCATCCAATTCGTATCGTGGAGCATTGTTTCCCCAAATTGGTTTGTCATACAGGTTTTCGTCGTTATTCAGTTTGGGCTTCAGTACTTTTAATCCCTTTCAGACAAACATAAAAACCGATTTTACACAAAAAAGAATTCCTTCCATTTTCAGTTTGGGGACGGAATATTATTTTTCTCCCGAACTGGTGTGGCTGGCTCAAATCGACAGAGAAATCAGCAGCAATTATCGTTTGGCAACAGGTTTCGAATACCAAATGCTTCAGCAAGTTTCTCTAAAGTTGGGCGTTTACGATGCCGGTTATCTGGTTCCCTGCGGAGGATGTGGACTGAAGTGGAACCGTTTTTTGCTGGATATTAATTGCGAATTGCATCCTTTATTGGGATTGAACTCCTATGCCGGACTTCGATATATATTTTCTCGTTAATTTTTTAGTTTAACGTCCCTATCATGAAGCGAATTGTCGTATTATGCTGTTTGCTTTTCCTTCTCATAAATGCAGCCTATGCACAAGATGCGTCTACTACTATCGATCAGACAATAGCCGATATTTTTGAACAGTGGTCTGCAGAATCGGAAGAAGTTCCCGATTATCAAACATTTTACGAGGAATTGGAATTTCTTGCCGAAAATCCCATTAATCTGAATCATACGTCGAGAGAAGAATTAAGTAAAATGCTTTTTCTGTCCGATGTGCAAGTCGAGAACATTCTTGCTTATCTTTATCAGTATGGGCCAATGGAAAATATTTACGAACTACAGCTGATAGATGGGCTGGATATGACGGACATCAGACGAATGTTGCCTTTTGTAATGGTGAAAAAAGAAAAAGCGGTTTCTGAAAAAATCTATCGTTATGACGTTTTGAATTACGGGAAAAACGAGTTGTACATGATGTTCAACAGAGATGCGGAAACCAGACAAGGCTATCAGGCATCCGTTTCATCAATTGGAGATTCAACAAATCAGGGGAAAAAATATGTAGGTTCGCCCTGGTACCATTCTGCCAAATATCGTTTTCATTTTAAGGATAGAATTTTGGCCGGAATGACTTTCGAGAAAGATGCCGGTGAATCTTTTTTTGGTTCTGCCCACAAAGGTTACGATTCCTATTCGGGTTATCTTCAAATAAATCGTTTGGGAATTTTCAAAACCATTGTTTTGGGTGATTTCAGAGCCAATTTTGGTCAAGGTTTGGTGATGAAGTCCGATTTCAGTATGGGAAAATCCTCCTATGTCCTTAATGTTGTATCGCGCAATGAAGGACTGAAAAAATTCAGTTCTACCGACGAATACAATTTTTTCAGAGGAGGTGGAGCCACAATTCGGCTACCCAGAAATTGGGAAACTTCCGTTTTTTATTCCAACAAAATGATAGATGCCGATACTGTCGGGGGCGTCTTTTCGAGCATTTATAAAACAGGTTATCATCGTACCGAAAACGAATTGAATAAAAAACATACCATTTGCCAACAGGTAGCAGGCGGAAATATTTCATGGCGGTTGCTTTGGCTGCAAACCGGAATAACTTTTGTTCACACCAATTTTGATCAGGCGCTTGTTCCTGAAAAAACCACCTACAATCGTTTTTATTTTTCTGGGAAAGCCCAAAACACAGCCGGATGGAATTATCGTGTCCATTGGCAGAAACTCAATCTTTTTGGTGAAGCAGCAGTTACAGGCAACTTTCATCCTGCCTTGTTGAGTGGATTCACGCTGTCTCCTCTTTCACTAGTCAATTTGGTAGCTGTTTACCGATATTATTCTCCTGAATACGATACTTTTTATGCTTTGGCGCTTTCCGAAACTTCACGCACAAACAATGAAAGTGGTTTGTATCTTGGAGCCGAAATAAATCCGGCAAAAAAATGGAAAATTTCTGCTTATGCCGACAGTTATCGGTTCCCTTGGCCAAAATATGGAATCGATGCTCCATCGGCGGGAAAAGATTATCTTTTTCAGACCGATTTTTCTGCCCATCGGCGTTTATCCATGTTTTGGCGATTCAGACACAGCAACAAACCGGCCAATATTTCACAGGAGAATTCAGTTATGCCTGTTGTAAAAGCGGTCAAGAAAAATTCATTGCGTTATCAGTTGATGTATTCGCAGGGAAATTTCAGTTTCAGAACTGCGGCAGAAGGAAACATGGTACAGAAGGGAGAAAATGCCGATTATACTTACGGATTGACTGCCTATCAGGATTTGACTTATGAGTTTTCTTCCTTACCGTTGAAGCTTGATTTCAGATACCAGTTTTTCGATGCGGTTGCCTACGAAAACCGCTTGTATGCCTATGAAAAAGATGTTTTGTATGCTTTTTCCATCCCCATGTATTATGGAATAGGCAGTCGTTATTATCTTAATCTGAAATATGAGCTGAACCGGCAGTTTACTTTATGGTTCAAAATAGCTCAAACCGTATATGCCGACGATCGTGAAGAAATCAGTAGCGGAAACGAGAAAATTTTAGGCAACAAAATAACGGATGTGAAATTTCTGCTGCGTTTCAATTTTTAAAAAACAGGATTTTTTCTGCTAAATATCGTTTCAGGGTTGATACGGGCTGATACATTTTATAACTATCATTTTTTATGCTTGCTTTACAATAATAGTAATGCATGAACTTTATAAACTTTTGTGGCTATTAACTATATATTCAAATTTTATTGCAATAATCAATAAAAAATACTGTACTCTTTTAAAAATATCATTTCTTTACTATTTTCAAGCTCAAAATTGCCAATTTCCTATTAAATTGTAGGCAATATCATTTCTATTTCCCTTATTCCATTTTCTACTTCTTGTATATTTACTTTCACTGTAGAGTCTGGTAAAAGAGCTTCAATTTTTTCAGGCCATTCGATGAAACAAATTTTTCCGCTATAAAAATAATCTTCAGCTCCTAAGTCGATGGCTTCCTGTAACTTATTAATACGGTAGCAATCAAAATGGTACAAAACTCGTCCATCTGCTGCTTCATATTCATTAATAATGGAAAAAGTAGGACTATTCACTGTATCTTTCACTCCAAGAATTTCACAAACAGCTTTAATAAAGGTCGTCTTACCGGCTCCCATACTTCCATAAAAAGCAAAAACCGAGTATCTATCAAATAAATTAATAAATTTTCGCGCTGGCTGCTGAATATTATTCAAGTCAAATATTTCTGTCATGTTCAATTTTTAATCTTTAAAGTTATTACAAATAAAAATTTATTGACCAAAATACACTCATTTTGAAATTTGCGATTCTGGAGCACTCAAATCTTTGTGAAAATACCCATAAACTATTGATGCTCTGTGATTTCCGACAACTTTTTGAATATCTTCCAGATTTGCATTCTGGAGTCTTTTTATACTTTTAAAATGATTTATCAGTTCTCTTTTGGTCTTATCCCCTATTCCTTTAATATTATCTAGTTCAGATGTGGTTTGATTTTTACTTCTTTTCTCGCGATGAAATTTAATGGCAAAGCGATGCACTTCTTCTTGCATTGTAGCCAACAATTTGAAAAGAGGTTCATTGGGTGTCATGCCAATATTTTTTGGAGGAAAGCCGAAAAGAATTTCGCGAGTATGGTGTTTACTGTCTTTGGCAAGTCCAATAATGGGAATTCTTAAATTAAGCTCATCTTCGACAACTTCCCTGATCACTTCCATTTGTCCAATTCCACCATCAGCTATGATGAGATCGGGCAATTCTCCGTTTTCTGCTATCATCCGAGAGTAACGTCTTTTTACTACTTCTTTCATGGAAGCATAGTCATCGGGACCTACAACTGTCTTAATGTTGTATTTTCGATAATCTTTTTTTGAAGGTCTCCCCTTTTTGAAAACCACGCAGGCTGCTACTGCATCTTTCCCCTGAATATTGGAATTATCAAAACATTCAATAGTTATTGGTAATTTCTCAAGATGCAATTTCTCCTGAATTTCTTTTAATAGCTGCATACTTCTTTGATCAGGATTTAATTTTTCAGCTTGCTTAAGTTTCTCAAACTTATATTGCAGCACATTTTGCTGAGCCAAATCCAAGAGTTTTTTCCGGTCTCCTCTTTGCGGAATAACAATGCTAACGCCATTCGGCTTATAATTGATTTCAAAAGGTACGACAATTTCTTTGGAGTTACTTTTTAATCTCTCTCTTAATTCTACTATGGCCATAGCAAGTAAATCTTCCTTTTCCTCGTCAACATGTTTTTGGTACTCGATGGTATATCCCTGAATTATTGAACCTTTTGAAATTCTCAAGATATTAATATAAGCAGCATTTTCTGTTTCTTCATAACCAAACACATCTGTGTTTTCTACCACTGAATTGGCAATGATCGACTTTGATTTGTAATTTTCAATCAAATCATATTTTTGTTTGATTTGATATGCTTCCTCAAATTTGTAAGCAGCAGAAAGCTTTTGCATTTCTTCCCAAAGCATTTTGCTTATTTCGTTCGCATTACCCTCAATAATTTGCTTAATTTCGTTTATGTATTTCCGATAAATTTCAGCAGATTCTTTTCCTTCACACGGCCCATTACACTTATGGATATGATATTGAAGGCAAACTTTAAATTTTCCAGCTTTGATGTTTTCATCGGTCAACTGAAGTTTGCAAGTTCGGATGGGATAAAGATCATGTATTATCTCTAAAAGAGAATTGATCGTGTAACTCGAACTATAGGGTCCAAAATATAAGGAACCATTTTTAATAATATTTCTTGTTTTGAATACTCTGGGAAATTCTTCATTCGTTATACAAATGCTTGGATAGGTTTTTCCATCCTTCAATAAAACATTGTAACGCGGTTGAAATTTTTTTATTAAATTGTTTTCCAACAACAAGGCATCTTCTTCCGTGTCAACCACGATATATTTAAGAGATGAGATATTTTTTACCAATACTGCCGTTTTACGTGATTCGTGCGTTTTGGTAAAATAGGAGGAAACACGCTTCTTTAAATTTTTAGCCTTCCCAACATAAATAATCTCCTCCTTTTCATTGAAGTATTGGTAAACACCCGGCTTTTCGGGGAGAGCATCAATTTGCTGCTTTAATTGAGGATGCAAATTCATAATACTTTTGAATGTTTCACGTGAAACAAAGTTAGAAAAAATTCTTTAATTTCCCGATTGTTCCACGTGGAACTATAAAATTATCGTCCCATTAGAACTAAAAGTATATTAATGTCACTTGGAGAAATTCCTGGTATCCTACTAGCTTGACCAATAGTTTCAGGATCAATTTTTGACAATTTTTGTCGTGCCTCCGTTGATAAGGATGAAATAGTATGATAATCAAATTTTCCTTTAATATTGATGTGCTCTAACCTGTGAAACTTTTCTGCAATAGATTTTTCGCGATCTATATATCCTTTATATTTCAAAGAAATTTCTGCTGCTTCGACTATTTCTTCAACTCTATCTCCTATTGATTGAATTTTTGATTTTAAAGCAGGTACAATTTCAGATAATTCCATAATAGAAATCTGAGGACGAAGAATCAAATCAACAAGTTTACAACCATGAGTTAACTCTGAAGAATTTTTTGACACTAAAAAACCATTCACTTGTGCAGGTTTGATTGAGAAATTTTCAACAAAAGTTTTTAAAGATTCTATAGCCTCGTATTTGAAAGAATATTGATTTATTCGATTCTTTGTAACTAATCCAATTTCATAACCCTTGGGTGTTAACCGTAAGTCTGCATCATCTTGACGTAAAAGGATACGATATTCAGCACGTGAAGTAAACATACGATAAGGTTCGTCAACTCCCTTAGTAACCAAATCGTCAATTAAAACTCCAATATAGGCTTCATCACGATCCAATAAAAATTCCTTCCCTCCATGACAATTTATATGCGCATTGATGCCCGCAATTAATCCTTGTCCGGCAGCTTCTTCGTAACCGGTAGTTCCATTGACCTGTCCGGCAAAAAACAAATTTTTGATGCGTTTGGTTTCGAGTGTATGCTTTAATTGCGTAGGATCAAAAAAATCGTATTCAATTGCATAGCCGGGACGATAAAGTTCGGCTTTTTCAAGACCCGGAATCGTATGTATAGCTTGAATTTGAACTTGAACAGGAAGAGAAGAAGAAAAACCGTTTAAATAGTACTCTTGTGAATCAACTCCCTCTGGTTCTAAAAACAGCTGATGAGAAGATTTATCGGCAAAAGTAACAATTTTAGTTTCAATACTTGGACAATATCTCGGACCAATACTTTTTATTTGACCGTTATAAAGTGGAGACTCGGGCAACCCTTTTCGTAAAATGTTATGAGTGAATTCATTCGTATAAGTTATCCAACAACTCATCTGTTTCAATTCTCGTGTTACTTCGGCAAGAAAAGAAAATTTATGAAAATCGTTTTCTCCCGGTTGTTCTTTTAACACAGAAAAATCGATTGTTCTTCCATCGATACGTGCGGGAGTTCCTGTTTTCATTCGGCCGGTAGTGAAACCTAACGATTTTAACTGTTCTGTAATACCAAAAGAAGCAGGTTCAGAAATTCTACCCCCGATCAGTTGATTTTTACCGATATGAATAAGGCCGCTCAAAAATGTACCGGCTGTTAATACAACACATTTAGCTGAGATTTCTATTCCCAAAGCAGTTAAAACACCTGTAACTTGCCCATTTTCGATAAGAATTTGCTTTACTGTATCTTGCCAAATATAAAGATTAGGGGTATTGGTTAGCGTCTTAATCCACTGAAGAATAAATTGATGTCTATCACTTTGGGAGCGAGGACTCCACATTGCCGGACCTTTAGAACGATTAAGCATACGAAATTGAATGGCAGAGCGATCGGTAACAACTCCCATTTGACCGCCAAGCGCGTCTATCTCTCTAACAATCTGACCTTTTGCTATGCCGCCTACTGCAGGATTACAACTCATCTGACCAATTTTATTCATATCCATAGTGATGAGCAGCGTTTTAGATCCCATATTGGCAGCGGCACAAGCAGCTTCATTTCCTGCATGACCGCCACCAATTACAATTATATCATATTTAAAATCCATATCGAGTAATTAAAATAATATCCGAGCAAAAAATAACAAAAGAATAAAGTATTAGTTCAAAAAATAGGATAAAAAAAATATCAGGCAAATAAAGCTTTGCCAATTATGGTGGAAATTTGCTCCAGATAATAAATATCAGCTTCATCAAGAAGACCAAATTTTTCGCTATCTATATCAAGAACGCCAACCACTTCTGAAGAAGAATTGTACAAAGGAACAACTATTTCGGAAACCGAAATACTGCTACACGCTATATGTCCAGAAAAATCATTAACGTCAGGAACAAGAAGACTGCGTTTTTCCTTCCATGCAGTTCCGCAAACACCTTTACCAAAGGCAATTCGAGTACAGGCAACAGGACCTTGAAACGGCCCAAGCACAAGAAAATCTTCCTTAACCAAATAAAAGCCAACCCACCACCATTTAAAAGTCTGATGAAAAACGGCCGATAAATTAGCAAGATTTGCTACAATATCCGGTTCATCAGCTATAAGAGCGGGAATCTGCAGTAATAAACTCTCGTAAATGGATTTTTTATCCAGAGAAGAACTAATAATGAAATTTTCAGACATCACAAAAAATTTTTTTTGCAAAATTACGCTAAAAAAATCATTTTTATGAGTTAGGAAAGAATCTAACAAAAAAAGAAAACCATCGTTTAACATTCTTATTTAAAAATTTCAAAATAATTTTCTTTTCTAAAAAATTATCAATTACTTTGCTAACAAATAAAAACAGAGACAGTCATAAATTAAAAAAATTATTTTTGAAATATAAACAACAAAAATTATGAGAAAATTAGAGTTAAAATTTTTTCCTTTTGTATTATTGATTTGTCTGAATACATCAATTTTTGCACAACAAGTGCAGTTCCAACCTTTGCCGATAGACCCAAAAGTCAAATATGGAAAATTGGAAAACGGATTAACTTATTACATTCGTTCAAATCAACAACCAAAAAACAGAGCAG
>JAHDRA010000055.1 GCA_018433525.1 Paludibacteraceae bacterium | reverse complement strand
TTATTGACTACCATAATATCGTCCCGATGGGACTTAAGAGAAAGCTGCATTGCAGCGAAATTATGGTAGAAAAATTCAACCCACAAAATCTAAGCCCCATTAGGGGCGATATTATAGTAAGACATTTTCTATATTGGTTTTCACTAATTTTTATAAATGTTTACCGGACAACAATGATTTTGAATCTTAAAAATTTACACAGTTTATGAAATATTCTCCATTATACTTTTTAAAGCTGAAAAATCGACTTTATTTCTTTCACCTTGTCAAGTTTTTCCCATGTAAATAATTCAACTGTTTTTGTAATTTGGTTTCCATTTCCATCTTTAAAAACCTTTCTCACTTCCATTGGTGTTCTGCCCATGTGTCCATACGAAGCTGTTTCTTCATAAATTGGATATCTCAATTTTAATCGTTCCTCGATGGCTTTAGGTCGCATATCAAAAATATTATTTATTTTTTCGGCAATTTCACTATCAGAAAATTTTACTTTTGAAGTGCCAAAAGTATCAATGTAAAGATTTATCGGATCAGCAACACCAATGGCATAAGCTACCTGTACCAGAACTTCGTCGGCGACGCCGGCAGCTACCATGTTTTTAGCTATGTGTCGAGCGGCATAAGCTGCTGAGCGATCCACTTTAGATGGATCTTTACCCGAAAAAGCGCCACCACCATGTGCTCCTTTACCTCCATAGGTATCTACAATTATTTTTCTTCCTGTCAATCCAGTGTCGCCATGAGGACCTCCGATAACAAATTTTCCCGTCGGATTGACCAGTAATGTAAAATTATCCTTAAATAATTCGGCAAACTGTTTATCAAGCAGTTTAACGCGAGGAATAAGAATGTTTTGCACATCCTGACGGATAATCAACAACATTTCCCTGTCGGCTTCGTCTTGACTTTTGGTCAGCGAAGGTTGTATAAACTCATCGTGTTGAGTAGAAATAACAATTGTATGAACCCTCAAAGGGCGGTTGCTGTCGTCGTACTCAATAGTTACTTGTGACTTGGCATCGGGACGAAGATAAGTCATTTGCTTACCTTCCTTGCGTATTTTAGCCAGCTCTCCCACCAAAGCATGTGCTAAGTCAAGTGCAACAGGCATGTAATTGGAAGTTTCATTGCATGCATATCCAAACATCATACCCTGATCACCAGCTCCTTGTTCTATGGGGTCTTCTCGTTCTACTCCTCTCTGAATATCAGGCGATTGATCGTGTAGTGCAGATAAAATGCCACAAGCATTTCCATCAAACATATAATCGCTCTTTGTATAACCAATCCGATTAATTACACGACGCGCAACCGATTGTACATCAACATAAGCTGTGGTATTTACTTCTCCAGCTATAATTACCTGACCGGTAGTAACCAATGTTTCACAAGCCACTTTGGAATCACGATCTAAAGCCAAAAAATTATCCAACAAAGCATCTGAAATCTGATCGGCTATTTTATCGGGATGACCTTCTGACACCGATTCAGACGAAAATAAATAAGCCATATCATTAAATTATTAAATTACTTAAAAATCAAATGTCTGAATTTACTTTGTAAGTTGAAGAGAAGGCAGTTAAAAAAGGAGAAAGAAAATTGAATCATTTTAGCATTTTTTTTACGTGGTTGCAAGCAGCCAAATCTTTCCACTTATAAATAAATTCTGTGCAAAATTAATCAAAATTCTTTGTTTTTACTAAATTTGTACTTAGTATATGAGAAAAAATTGTATAAACATTTATGTTTTTTATTTTCAGATATTTAATAACGGGGCTTTGTCTCAAAACCCACTTACTTTTTTGTCTTGAAACAAAAAAGCTAGCAAAAAAATAAACTTAGTTGAAGCAGCTACGCTTAACATAAATCAAATAAATTTGATTTTGTTTTCGCTTAAACGCTGTTTTCAAGACTGTGTCCACTTCACTCGAAAAACTTATGCTCGAAAAGCTGAAATCGCCCGAACTCATTCCGACGAAATACGTCGGAACTCAAACAAGGACGATTTATAAAGGCTTTTCTCACTTTTTTCGGCTCACCGGACAAGGTCAACCCGAAGTGTTTGGCTTATATGTGCTGTTTTACAGATATATAAAACAAATGTTTCAATTTTTGTCATGTGCTAAAAAATTTGTATCTAAATATTTATTAAACTTATTCGTATGAATTCTCTTCAAATTGTAGGTTCTCTTGCTTCTCTTTTGTCGATATTAAACCAATTTCCGCAAGCCATAAAAGTTTTTAAGACAAAGGACACCCACAGTATTTCACTAACCATGTATTGCATTGTGGTAGTATGTATCACATTATGGCTGGTTTATGGGATCATGTTAAAAGACGGCCCATTAATTTGGGCAAATGGACTTTCTCTTTTTCCCATTACTTACATTTTTATCGTTAAACTTACCAACACCATCAAAGGAAAAGACAAACTCTCCATTTGATTATTGTTGTTCCGCGTAAATTCAAGTAATTAATGCAACTTTTTAAGATGGAATAAACGGTAAGAAAAAATATTTTTTCAAGTCAAAGGAGGTAAAACATTCCATTCCTTTGTCCTGATAAAATAAATGCTTTACTTCGGGCTCTTCCCATTAAAAAGCTACAAAGATGAAACATTTAACTGTAGAGGAAAGGTACGAAATTTGAACAGTATTACAACAAGGATTGAAACAAAAAGATACTCTATTGACTACCGGAAAAGAAAAGAAAAAAAATATCGTTGCCTTCCGATGATGCAGTTGTAAAATCTCTATCTTTTTTCCCTCAGGAAAGCCACTAAAAAATGGACAATCCCCATTCAAAAACAGGGCATTTCTTTGTCGAAAGAGTAAAATTTTAATTTTTAAACCAAATTTTTAATTTACACGCTTCGAGGAAAAGTATTACAAATTCGCAGCGTTATCAACTAGTCCAACACTGATTATTTGCTCGAAAAGTTAAACAGATTTAGAAAAAGGATGTGATTCATATTGCAGGATTGCAAGCAACAACCTTTGGTGTTGAGTTAAGGAAAAAATAGCATAAAACATAAAAAATCTGCTTTCAAAAAATCAAAACATATCAAAAGCAGATTTAAAATTTAACCGAATGGTCTTATCCGTAAAATTTCTTATCCAAATTCATCCAAAGCAGATAAAATTCTTATTTGCTTGAACAATTATTGCATACACCATAATAAAATATTTCAACTGAATTGACTTTGAAAGTATCATTCAGTGGCAATTGAAAAACTTCCGGACGAACATCAAAAACATCAGAAACCTTCCCACATTGCTGGCAAATAAAATGAGCATGCGGGGTAGTATCGACATCATAACGTGCATTCTTCTCGTCGATGGTCAACATTCGCGCAGCTCCCCTTTCAATGAAAATTTTGAGCGTATTGTAAACTGTAGTTTTCGAAAGTGTCGGCATAGAAGGGCTTAAAACCGAAAAAATTTCATCAACTGTAGGATGCGTTCTGTTATTCAACAGATAATCCATAACTGCTGTCCGTTGAACCGATGGTTTTATGGAATGCTGAATAAGATATTGTTGTGAATAGGCTATAGAATAATACATAATGGTTTCTTATTTTTGCTGGGCAAAGATACAATATACTATTGACACTGACAAGATTTCAAACTTGAATTAAATTTAAATTTATACTTCCCATTCGGCCTACTGTTTAAAAAATTTAAAAGGTTATGAGCATGTCGCATCATAACCTTAAAAAGCAAAGAAAAGAAAAAAATTATATTACACCCAAATCCTTGAGCATAGCATTGGTTGCGCGCAAACTTTCAGAACTTTTTATGAATAATTCCTTTTCTTCAGAATTTAGGTGATAATCTAAAATTTCTTCAACCCCATTTCTACCTATCAACACAGGAACGCCGATACAAATATCGTTTTGTCCATACTCTCCTTCCAAGTAAACAGAGCAGGGTATAATTTTCTTTTCATCATGAATAATAGCTTCTACCAGAAACGCAGCAGCTGCTCCAGGCGCATACCAAGCCGAAGTACCCAACAAACTTGTAATAGTAGCCCCACCCAGCATAGTATCCGAAACTACTTTGTCCAATGTTTCTTTATCGAGCAAATCGGTAACCGGACGACATTTATAAGCAGCATAACGTACCAGTGGAATCATTGAGGTATCGCCATGAGCTCCAATGACAAAACCTTCAATTTCATTTTGATTAGCATTCAAAGCTTTACCTAAATAACATTTAAAACGAGCTGTGTCGAGTGTTCCTCCCATTCCGATTACTCTATTGCGAGGGAGACCTGCAATTTTATAAGTAAGGTAAGTCATGGTGTCCATCGGATTACTTACTATTACCAAAATAGCATTGGGAGAATATTTTAAAACATTCTCAACTACACTTTTAATAATGCCGGCATTAACATCTACCAATTCTTCACGTGTCATACCCGGTTTGCGAGGAACTCCCGAAGTGATGACTACTACATCCGAATTGGCGGTTTTTTCATAATCGTTGGTACAACCGGATATCCTGGTGTTAAAATGAAGCAAAGTAGCTGTTTGATTTATATCTAAAGCTTTACCCTCAGCTATTCCTTGTTTAACATCAAGCATTACAACCTCATCGGCTATTTGATAGAAAGAAAGAACATTTACACATGTTGCGCCAACATTCCCGGCGCCTATCACACTTACTTTTGACATACTATTTTAATTTAAATTATTAATCCGAGAAAAGCATTGCAAAATTACAAATTAAAATGATTAGTGAAAAATTTCTTTAATTATTTTAGCATAAATATATTTATCTCGAGAAACGACATTGTTATGGCATTCCAAACAGAAAAATTGAACAAATCTCATTTGAAAATAAACAAAATAAACGTAATTTTGTAGAATGTAAATTATATGTGATTATGAAACCCACATGTGTTGCATACACAAACAAGAATGAATATATTATTCAGACATGTGGGTTCCATCAGACCTTTAAAAATAAATTATATGATAATCCGCAAAGTATCCTAAATTAAAAGGATAAAATGGTATATTTTTCAGAAAATAGTTATAAAATTTGTATAATTCACTGATATTCATTATCTTTACTTTATAAAATTAATATATCTTATGAATATCATTAAATT
>JAHDRA010000131.1 GCA_018433525.1 Paludibacteraceae bacterium | reverse complement strand
TGATTTGTCTGAATACATCAATTTTTGCACAACAAGTGCAGTTCCAACCTTTGCCGATAGACCCAAAAGTCAAATATGGAAAATTGGAAAACGGATTAACTTATTACATTCGTTCAAATCAACAACCAAAAAACAGAGCAGATTTTTATATCGTTCAAAATGTGGGTGCAATACTCGAAAACGATGATCAAAATGGATTAGCGCACTTTTTGGAGCACATGGCATTTAATGGCACAAAAAATTTCCCCGGGAAAAAAATTATTGAATACTTCGAAAGTGTAGGAGTAAAATTTGGAGCTAACATCAATGCCTACACGTCTCTGGATGAAACGGTTTATCATTTATCGAATGTTCCAACCAACAGGGAAAGTATAATAGACAGTGCTTTACTTGTGTTGCACGATTGGTCAAATGCAATTTCGCTGGAAGAAAGTGAAATTGAAGCGGAAAGAGGAGTTATTCTCGAGGAGTGGAGACAGGGAGCAAGTGCGGATCGAAGAATGTGGAAAGAATCAAACAAACAAAAATTCCCCGGCTCACAATATGCCAAACGTGATGTAATTGGAGATACTGCGGTTATAAAACATTTTACGCCGGAAGCATTACGGGATTATTATAAAAAATGGTATCGACCTGATCAGCAGGCAATCATTGTGGTAGGAGACGTAGATGTAAACAAAATTGAAGAAAAAATTATCGAATTGTTTTCCAATATCAAAAAACCGGAAAACACACCTGAAAGACCAATTTATCCAATATACGACAACAAGGAACCAATAATCTCTATAGTTACTGACCCGGAAGCCAGAATGACAAGAGTGGAATTAATTTATAAACACGACAAGTTACCGGCAGAAATTAAACTATCCATAAACGGCTATCTGGTGAATGTGATAAATTCGTTAATTTCAAATATGATGCAAAACAGATTTGAAGAAATAACCATGCAGCCCGATGCACCTTTTGTAGCCGGATATGCAACGTATGGAGAACTGGTCAAATCAAAAGATGCATTCTATCTGGTAGTAGTACCAAAAGAAGGCTCAGAAACTGAAGGAATTAAAAGCGTTTTAATTGAAGCAGAAAAAGTTAAACGTTTTGGATTCAATCATTCGGAATTGGAAAGAGCAAAAGCCGATTTGGCAAAAATGATAGAAAAACAATATAATGAAAAAGAAAATCAGAAAAATGAAAGTTATGTGAGAGAATATATGAATCATTTTCTGAATCAAAATCCCATACCGGGCATAGAATGGGAATACGAAACAATTAAAATGATTTTGCCACAAATAAATGCCGATATGGTGAATCAACTTGCAAAATCTTACGTAACCGACACAAATATGATTGTTTCGATATTGGCGCCACAAAAACCTACGGTAGTCCTTCCAAGTAAAGAAGAAATCAGGCAAATGATTGAAGAAGTCAAAAAAACGGAACTAACTGCCAAATTGGACGAAAAAATAGATAAACCTTTAATTGAAAAAATGCCAAAACCCGGTAAAATAAAAAAAGTATCAAAAAATGATATTCTGGGAACAACAGAATGGACATTGAGTAATGGTGCAAAAGTTATACTAAAACCAACCACATTCAAAAAAGATGAAATATTATTCAATGCCTACAGCACAGGAGGCCTTTCTAAAGTTGAAAATATTGAGAATTTACCTTCGGCTGAATTTGCAACAGAAGTTGTAAACAACAACGGCTTGTCCAATTTCAATCAAATAGAGTTGAAAAAATTACTTTCGGGAAAAATTGCTTCGGTCAGTCCATATATCGATAATTATGAAGAAGGCTTCTCAGGAAATTCTTCCGTAGCGGATTTTGAAACAATGTTACAACTTCTATATTTACATTTTACTGCTTTAAGGAAAGATGATAACGCCTTTACGGCTCTGATGAACAATTATAAAGCCTTCCTGGCAAACAGCGAGAATAATCCCGACAAGGCTTTTTCCGATTCTGTTCAATTAATGCTTTCCAACCACAGTCCCCGTACGGTGCTTTTAAATATGAAAACATTGGAAAAAGTGAACCAGGATAAAGCATTGGAAATATTTGCTGAGCGATTTTCAGACCCGGCCGACTTTACATTTGTGTTCACAGGGAATGTTGATCCAAATGATAAAACGGTAGTCAATGCAATTAATACTTTCATTGGCGGAATTAAATCGAAAGGCAAAAAAGAATCGTTTACTGATGATAATGTAAGACTTCCAGTTGGAAGAGCCATCAACCATTTTACAAGAGAAATGCAAGTCAAAAAGGTTTCAAACTGCATTGTTTACAGCGGAAATTTGAATTTTAACATGAATAATCGAACAAACATGAATGCTATAGGAAATATTTTAAATATTCGCTATCTTGAAAGTGTTCGAGAAAAAG
>JAHDRA010000119.1 GCA_018433525.1 Paludibacteraceae bacterium | reverse complement strand
TAGGAGAACGAAAAGAAATAAAAAATAAAGAAGTAATTGATGAAATAAAAGCAGAAATACAAAGACTTAAGGATACATATTAAGCCACTACCGCTAACAGCGGCTATACGCCATTAAAACGGCGCATAGCCGCTAAACATTGGGTGCAAGTGTAAAAAAACGGAGTAGCCGAAAGCCGATAAAGTGGAGGTGTAAAAACAAATTTATTCAATGATGTCAAAATTAATCCAAAGAATTGTCCTAATCTGTATTATGCTTGGAACAGCAAACACAATTTATTGCCAAACTGAATGGCAATCATATTATTCAGAGACGAACTTACCGAAAAAAGCAAAATTAAAAACAGTAAAATATAAATCTTATGATTATGCTATCACTGGATACATATTTGAAAAGCAATTTGTTAATGGACAAGAATTGAATTTTCACAGCACAAACACAGAGACTAATGTAATCCCTATTTATATTATCCCTGTCCCCATTAGTAATACAAAACTAACTAATCTCATTATCAGTGGAACTTATTTTTTGAAAGATGGAATTTCCTATTTAGAAAGTACTGTTAAACAAAAAGGAGGCTGGAATTCAAAAGAAATTTCCATTGATGGAATTTTTAGAATTAGTAATGCTTTTAACGACAAAGGAATAACGACGCAACCAAGCGAGGCAAAAGAACTAAGTATTAAAACAGAAGACATTATAAAATGTTCGGGATTTTATTACGATAATAAATATCCTATAACTTTATCCAGAAAATCAAACAAAGATGATTATGATTATAGAATAGAATTTGATGATAGAACTTTAGAGGCTAGTCTTACTGCTGATTACTTAAAAAAAATATTTTTCCCCACTGTTGACAATTTATTCAGAGAGACAAAATCTTCCGTTATCCAATATAGAGTGTCCTTAAAATTTGATGATTATATCAAAAATTCCAAAAATGTTAAATTAATCTACAAAAATGGAGATGTTTTTGTTGGAAAGGTTGAAACTTACGACAAAAAATATATCGCAAATGAAGGCGAATATGTTTTTTTTAATGGAGAGACGTTTATTGGTAAGTTGGATAGATATTCAATAATATGGACAGATGGAGAGTGGAAGTTTAACGATGGTAGTACTGAAAATGGAGATTGGTTAAAAAAATATAATGTTACCTCTGATGCACTTTCAAGTGCAAAAACAATGACAGAGAAACACAATTTAGCGATTCAACTTTACGAAGAGCAACAACAAAAGTTACAAGCGGAAAAAATAGCTAAACAAAAAGCGGAAGAAAAAAAGAAAATAGCTGAACAAAAGAAAAAACAAGCACTCATTGCAAAATATGGAACTCATTATGGAACACTTATAAGTGAAGGAGAATTGGATGTTGGAATGTCTCAGTTAATGGTTAATGAGGTATGGAATAAAGAGTTCTTTGTTATAAGCAAGTCTGTAAGAAGTGGGGAATCAATCGAAATCTGGGAGTTTAGTAAAGACAAAATGCAAATGGCAATAATTAATGAAGGAGCAAAACATAAAGATAGCGGAGGTGGTGAAGCTGCACTTGCAGCGATATTTTTAATGGGACTTTCGGAGCAATTAGGCGGGCCAAAACCTCCGCAAATGATAGTTTTTACCAACAATAAATTAACAGATATTTATCGATAATGGAAAAAATGCCAATACCGCAAATTATCGAACTCCTTACTAGTATTTACAACTTGGATATAAAAAATCCTTGTTTAAATGAACGATACTTACACCATTATTTCACAAAAACAATTCAAAAAGAATTTCCAATTATTTTTGATGATTTGCATAAAAGTAAACTACACCCTGAATGGGCAACTTCAAACCAATATCGTTTGAAAGGAGGGAAGTATAAGAAAAATGACAATAAATATGAGATTAATGACAATGGAACTTCTGGTTATATTGACTTTGCGTTAAGTGATTATTATAATCCTCAAATAGGCATAGAATTTAAGTGTAATAAAAGCTGGAATTTTCAATCCATTGTTTTTGATTATATGAAATTGATGGATAAGAATAATTTATTACAACAAGCTATTTCATTTTCAATCATTTATCGCGACAAAAGATTATCTAACGAATTAAAATTGAACAATATAAATGAAACAATAATTGAACTAAAAAAGCGATTAAATACAAGGTTAGCAACAAACAGACAATTTTTATTTTGGATTGTTGAAATTGCAGTCGAGACAAAAAGTAAAAGGAGTTGGTATTGTACAAATCTTGATGAAAAGTTTTTAATTGGTATACCTAATGAAATTAACACCAGCACCCAACACGCGGTATAAAAAATTGCCGGGACATTAGGTTATTCAAGGGTTATAGCCCGCTTCAACTTTTGTGTAACTTGACAGGAAATCGCCCGCAATCGGCAACTTTTCATACCGCCAACCGTTAGCAAACATTAAAAGAAAAGAAATCGTATAACATTAAAAAAGATAAAAATATGAAAAAACAAACATTCCTTACATTGATTATTGCAGTAGCAACAACAATAACCGTTAAAGCACAAACCATTGCATTACATTCTTCAACAGGGGTTCAAATAATTAAAGGAAATAACGCTCTTGCATTAGCATATACTGCTGCCCAAAATGGAGATACACTTTACTTATCAGGGCACACCTTTACACCGCCCGGAGCTTTTGATAAACAATTAACCATATTTGGCGCAGGACATTATGTTGATTCGACTCTCGCAACAGGAAAAACTTTTATTAATGGTTCTGTTACCCTTAACCAAAATGCTGACCTGTTTTATTTAGAAGGTGTTGAAATCACTGGTAATTTTAATCTTGCAACAAATCAATCGATAAATAATGTTACTATTAAACGCTGTAAAATAAATGGAAATACAGATGTGTTAGGGGGATTAAGTAATCCAAGTACAAATTTAGCTCTTATTGGAAACGTGTTTATAGGTGCTATAAATTTAAGTAATGCAACATCTGTATTAATTGCAAATAATATAATTCAAAATGGATTTTTCCCCTCAAATGGCAATCAAATTTCTAATAATATTTTTTTTAATATGAGCACTTCCTATTACATTTATGGCGATAACAATGAGATAAATAACAATATATTTTTACTTCCTAATATTTCTCCTAGTACGGGCAATAGTTATAATAATAATCTTTTTGTCGCTGCAAGTCCCATTTATGGAACAACTCCGACAGCTATCGGTAACTATACTGGTATTGCTCAAACAGCTATTTTTGTGAATCAAACCGGTCATGCGTTTGATTACACCCACAACTACCATTTACAAGCACCCACAACTTATTTAGGGACTGATGGTTCGCAAGTGGGCATTTATGGTGGTACTTTCCCTTACAAAGAAGGAGCTGTTCCGTTAAACCCGCACATTCAACTAAAAAATATTGCTCCTACAACTGATGCCAACGGCGATTTGCAAATACAAATCCAAGTAAAAGCACAGGACAACTAATAACTAATCGAAAAAAACAAAATATCATGAAAACAAAAATAGTTTTATTCGCTGTTGCAGTATTCGTTAGTTTAACAGCCCATGCACAAAGAAAAGTAGCCTTACACCACAACGGCAAGGCAACCATGTTTGGAGGTGCAACCATGTACCAAGATGCCTACAATACCGCTGTGAATGGCGACACCATTTATCTGCCCGGTGGAACGTTTGCGGGAATTAACATTGCCAAGCAATTAACGATTATTGGCTCAGGTTTCCACCCCGATTCAACTACCGCAACAGGAAATACGGTTGTTTCACAATTTACCATGACAGCAGGGGCGGCAAAAAGCCATTTGGAGGGTTTGTATATTGACGGTAATGTATCAAACACGGGAACAAATGATTCCATAACGGTAAAACGCTGTTACATTCATGGTTCTCTTACTGTGAATGGCAAGGGGATTATCATAGACGGAAACGTTATCAGACAGGGGTTAAACGGTACTAATTCTACCAATGCGGTAGTTAAAAATAACATATTATCAGAAGGTTACTATCCAATAAGAGGATTTTACGGAAATTCATGGATTGTAAACAATGTGATTCTTAAATCTTATGGTCTTTCATCGTACTATCCAATATCATCTATGACTGATTGCTTGATTGAGAACAATGTTATTTTTACTATAGATGCTGGTCAGCCAATAACCGCAGCAACGGCACAAAACAACACTTTCAAAAACAATGTACTAAGCACAACCATAGGCGGAACTCAAAATACGTGGGAGAATAATTATGAGAATATTACTCCATTTGCTTTTTTCAATACCTTTTCATGGTCAAACCCGATTACTTATTTCACATTGGATTACCACCTGCAAAACCCGACAACGTATTTGGGAACAGACGGAACCCAAGTAGGGATTTTCGGAGGATTATATCCGTGTAAAGAAGGGGCTGTGCCACAAAATCCACACATTCAAATTATTAACAATGCTGCAACGACTGATACAAATGGAAATTTGCAAATTCAGATACAAGTTGAAGCTCAAAACGATTAACTATGAAAAAAATATATATTCTATTAATCACATTTTTATTTATTGTCTTTGAAATAAATTCCCAAACAATTATAAATGAGGGATTTGAATCAGGCATTTTGAATCCTGCAATATCATTCCAATCGACAGGATCCTTCTCTTCGTCTCCAGGTATAATAAATAATACAAATTTTGGAAGCACTAAGGTTTTTAGTTTTGGTAAATCTACTTGTGGTTCTAGTTGCTTCGATAATTATAAAACTACCTTAATCGTAACTTTTCCTTCGCCTACATTAGTCGATTCTATCAAATGGAAGGAGATGGAAATTGGTGGCAACTGGGGTTCGCAGGGTCAAATATTACTTGATGATGTCGTATATAGCGGTGCAACACTAGGGGCTATGCCCGTAAATAGCGGAGTGCCTGATGCAACACCTCAGTTAAAAAATATAAGTATAAACCAAACCGTTACAACCATTAAGTTTGTGGTAAATGACATCACTAAAGCTAGCGAAATAATTATGGATGATTTACAGATAAAATATACTTCAATACCCAAAATTGTTGGTTATGAATACTGGTTTAATAATGATTTTGCAAATAAGACTACCACAATGGTAACTTCAACGCAACAATTGATGATTAACCAAACTATACCAACTACTGGACTTATGCAGGGAATAAATACAATCAATTTTCGCTCGTTCGATAATTCAGGAAAATACAGTAGTATAATAAGTCATTTCTTTTACAAAACATCTGTAACAGAAAGCAATCAAGCTCCTGAAATAGTTGCTTATGAATATTGGATTGATAATGATTATGCAAATGCTGTTATTGTGAACACTCCCGTTCAACAACAATTGAATATCAATGAACTAATGTCTATGACTACTTTAAATAATGGTGTACATAATTTCCATATTCGATTTAAAGATGATGCCGGATTATGGAGCAGTGTAGTAAGTCATTTCTTTTACAAAACACCAGAACAAATTGTAACACAAAATTCTATAACCGAATACCGTTATTGGTTCAACAATGATTTTGCCAATGCTGTGAATTTATCGCTAACGCCTAATCAGCAGATTAATTTGGTCGATAATTTGGATTTAACACAAGTTCCAAAAGGTATTCACGAAGTCAATTTCCAATTTAAAGATACGCTCGGCAGATGGAGTGTTGTTTTAACTGATATAATTGAAAAAATAGCTTTGCCAATTGCTGATTTTTCTTATTCAGCTATGCAGCATTGCGATTCCACTGTGGTTACTTTTACAGACAACAGCATCGATGGAGATGAATATTTGTGGGATTTTGGAGATGGAAACACAAGCGACTTGGCCAATCCAACACATACCTATTACACGCCAGATACATACCAGGTTAGTCTAACAGTAACCGATATTACTCTGGGGACAGACAGCACCATTGTAATACCTGTTGTAATCAATTCGTTACATACTTCATCAACAATAACCGAAACGGCTTGTGTTAGCTATACTGCTCCCGATGGTCAGATATATACAACATCGGGAATAAAAACGGCTATTATACCAAATGCAGTAGGTTGCGATAGCACAATTACCATTAATCTTACAATTAATACGGTTGATGCTTCGGTAACTCATAACGGAATAATTCTCTCTGCAAATGCAACTGCCGATTTCTATCAATGGGTGGATTGTAACAATGGTAATTCTATAATAAATGGAGAAACTAATCAGTCGTTTACTGCAACCCAAAACGGAAGCTTCGCTGTTAAAATAACTCAAAACGGTTGTACGGATACTTCAGCTTGCTATACAGTTACAACTGTTGGAATTTTGGAAAATACTTTTAGTAATGACATAATTGTTTATCCAAACCCAACTGACGGTATAGTGAAAATTGACTTAGGTGAAACGCTGTCTGAATTTAGTGTTTCGCTAACTGATGTAAATGGAAAATTAATTAATCAGACAAGCTACAAAAACACTAAAATGATTGAGCTTAATTTAAATGCTCAGCCAGGCATTTATTTATTGACAATTTATTCGGAAAATAAAAAGGCAACGATAAGATTGACAAAGAATTAACGTTTGCTAACACGCGGTATAGTTAATTGCCGGTGCAGTGGGAATTGGAGCGGCACAGCACGTATCAAAAGTAGTTGTACCTTGATAGGAAAGTGCTTCGAAATCGGCAACTAACCATATCGCAATCCGTTAACTGCAAGTGTAGAGTGAGCTATCGTCAGCAGAAAACGGATAAAAAGCATTTGCAATAACAAGAGGCAAGACCTGCAAAGCCGTTAGAGTAGGAAAATAAAAGTTGCGCCCGACACGAATAAGGGATTAAAAAATGAAGAGAGTAATTTTTTTACCAAGTTTAATTGTGATGTCAATGTGTTTTCAGTTGCAGGCGCAGGACACACAGAAAGAAGCAGAGAACGCCGCCAAAACAAAAATGGAACTTTTTTCTTCCAAAACAGGTGTCATAACAAAATTTATTGATACTCAACTTCCTAATTTAAGTGCTTTGTACACAAGTGCCGAAACTCGAATTAGAAAAGTAAAAAGTGGAAACACCGAAACTTATTTTTACCAAATTGAAAAAGAGGGCAAATATGGTTCTTCAACTGCTTCTATTGAATATTCGGATTTGCTTGAAGTAATTAAAGCAGTAAAAACTTTAAAAAGTGAAGTCGAGACAGATATTGCAAGCAATCCTGATTATATGGAAAACAAATTTACTACGGTCGATGGTTTTCAAGTAGGTTACTATATTTCCAAAGGGAAAGCAACTTGGTATATCCGACTTGAAAAATATGGCTCTGATAAAACTTTGTTTGTTACCGATGGTGAAATAATAGAAACAGCATTTACAAATGCAAAAAATAAAATTGACGAATTAAAAACCAAATAATCAGTTGTATATGAAAAAGTTACTTTTAATTGCAGTAATAGGACTCTTGTCCTATTCGTGTACTTCTAAATGGGAGTATAAGACAGTCTCCGTTAAAGGAGAAGAACAGGAAACAATGGGGAAATTTAAGACCAATACATTTGATGTTTCTGATGAATCGTTAAACTTGTTTGGAAATGAAGGTTGGGAGTTAGTCGGCATTTACGAAAAAACTGAAACAGCACACCCAAATTTTGGCAACGAAGAATATGTTTCAGGTCTTCAACCAAATGTAAGAACGGCTGAAATCAACTTTGTTTTTAAACGTAAGAAATAAAAGGAGGCTTTATGAAGAAAGTATGGTTATTCTTTTTTGTAATTTCTTTTTTGATAGCAAGTTGTAACAAAATTTCAGACAAACCTGTTTCTGAAAAATTAAGTACGGACGAACTATCCAAAGCAATAAAAAGCGACACCCTATTTGCCGATTTTTATGAAGAAATCAGAAAAGAAGTTGATGATATGAGCGACATAAAAAAAGCAACATACAATGATGTTACTTACCGAAGATTGTTTCAATATGTAAAGTTTTTGCAGGATACGACTTATTGGAATCCTTTATATGAAAAATGGAACGAAGAATGGGAAAGAGAGTATGGAGTTTATTTACCAAAAGCAGATTCTGTCATAAACTATTGGAAAAAATATTTAGATGAAAATTCTTTGGATAAATATGTAAAAGTTGAGTTGGCAAAGATTGACAAAGAATATTATTCTTATTCTTATGATATTCGAGATGTAGATTTAGGTTTTAGACTAACTCCACTACAAGGAGCAATAGAGCAAATAGTGTTCACTTACGGTTATCAAGCTAAAATACATGAAGATAGCAAGTATTATGAGAAACACCGTTGTCGTTCTACTACTCCATTTTTTACTCCAACAATAAGATATTGGGAAGTTGACTATTCTGATAGAAAATTATTTTCAGGTCATACAGTTGAAACATTTTTAAGAGATTACAATTTATACATTGATGTTACTCATATTCGTAAAGACGGAATAAATATTAGCACTAATGATTATAATATACCCGAAGAAGTTTCAGATTATCTGAAGTTCGGCGAAAATGATGATATTATGCAGGATTATTATAAAGAAAAAATTATCAAAGAGTTGATAAACAAAGACTATTTAAGATGTTGGGAATATTATGAGAAACAAGCTGATGTGCTAAAAGAGAAAAAGGATAAACTTTGTTTCGATTTCTTGAAAGAACTTTAGAAACAGTTTTTGAAAAACACAGGAAATAAAGAAACACCAGCAGTTAACACGCAATATAACCAATGTCGGGCACAGTTGTAACTTGAAAGTTTCGTGCCCGCATCAAGTTTTGTAACGGCAGACAGGGAAGTCGCCCGCATTCCGCCACTGGTCATATTGCCAGCCGTTATTGGCAAGTTAAACAAAATAAAAACCAACACGGTCTGCGAGAGCCAAAGGGCTTACCACCCAATGTGACAAAAAGAAAAATAAAAAAAGTGGAGACCAGAACCCACTAAAAAAAACGGGGCGAGACCGAAAAGCCAAACGAGTAGGAAAATTAATTTTAAAAGGAGAAACAAATGGCAAGAACAATCAAAGTAAACAATGGAAGAATTGAAGAATATGAAAATGGTTCTCTTCGAAGAACTTATGGCAGCAATATTAAACAGGCTGCAATAAGCGATAAGACAGTGGTTGCGGTCAACAATCAAGGACGTATTGAAGAATACGTAGATGGCTCATTTCGACGAACATTTGGTAACAATATTACAAGTGTTCAAATATCTGGTGATACTGTTTCTGCAACTAATGCACAAAATCGTATTGAAGAGTATGTTAATGGCTCGTTCAGAAGAACATATTAATTAAAATTGCCTGGGTAAAAATAGTTTAACAATATTTCTACCCAGGTATATTAAAAAATGAAAAAAGAAAATAAATAACGCTAATCGCAATTTTAGCGTTGACAGTTTCAGTTTTTTTGACTTCCTGTATGACAACTAAAACAAGTGTAGTTGCATATAAGGAAACACAATGAAGTGTTACACTTGTGCAAAAGGAAAGCAGTTTTGGCTTTTCTGGGGAATATTATCTGTGGGTAGAACAAATGTAAATACACATGGAGACTGGAACTGTGAAGTTGTTACAATGTTAAATTTTGGAGATGTCTTAATAAGTGGTTTGACTATTGGAATTGTGACATCATACTCTATTAATGTAAATGTAAAAAAAAGGAATAAAACCAGCCCATAACATTGTATATGCGATAATTGCGGGGTTTCGTGGTAAATTGAACATTCTGCAAGCAATAAACCTTTATGCAAACTTGAAAGGATACTGCCTTGAAATCCCGCAACTACGCATATACATTTCCGTTAGCAGGTTATTAGAATAAAATTCATTCTGATTGACTTTGTCGAACTCTTTCAATCTGAAAATTGTTTTCAATAATGGATTGAAATGAGTTTTTGTTGTAAAAAAACAAATCGAAATTGAATAAATTATTTATATTTGCATAAAATAGGATGCAAGTTTATGGCCGACGAAAAGAGTATTCAAGAACAGGAAAGAGAAGAAGAAAGAATGATTCAACAGGAATTTGAGGGTTTGCTCGAAGACTATCGAAATTCCAATCACCGGCAGAAAGTCGAAATCATTACAAAAGCCTTTAATTTTGCCAATACTGCTCATAAAGGCATGAAACGACGTTCCGGCGAGCCATACATCATGCATCCACTGGCTGTGGCACGAATTGTAGTAAAAGAAATAGGCTTGGGCTCTACTTCCATTTGTGCCGCCTTGTTGCACGATGTGGTAGAAGATACCGAATATACTGTTGAAGATATTCGCCATCATTTTGGTGACAAAATTGCACAAATTGTAGAAGGACTTACCAAAATTTCCGGGGGCGTTTTTGCCGAAAAAGCTTCTGAACAAGCCGAAAATTTCAGAAAACTTCTTCTCACCATGTCGGACGATATTCGCGTCATCCTGATTAAAATTGCCGACAGACTGCACAATATGCGCACTTTGGGATCACTTCCTCCGGCCAAACAATACAAAATTTCGGGCGAAACCCAATACATTTATGCTCCACTCGCCCACAGACTTGGCCTTTTTCGCATTAAAACCGAACTCGAAAATCTCAGTTTCAAATACGAACATCCAGATATTTACAAATCCATCGAAAACAAGCTGTTGATGGACGAAGAAGCAAGAAATGCTTTCTATAAGGAATTTTCTGCTCCTATCAGGGAAAAATTGACTGAAATGGGATATGAATTTACCCTGAAAGAACGTGTAAAATCAGTCTATTCCATTTGGCACAAAATGTCAACCCGCAATATCCCTTTCGAAGAAGTATATGATATTCTGGCACTTCGCATTATTTTCAAGCCCAAAGAAGGTATGCCTGAAAAAGATCAGTGCTGGATGATTTATTCCGCCATTACTGCACTTTACAAACCCCATCCCGAGCGCATCAGAGACTGGCTGAGTACACCCAAAGCCAACGGATATGAAGCACTTCACGTAACGGTAATGGGGCCAAACGGTCGTTGGGTGGAAGTACAAATTCGTACGGAAAGAATGAACGAAATCGCCGAAAAAGGGTTGGCTGCCCACTGGAAATACAAACTGGGAGAAAACGATGAATCTGAATTGGACAATTGGCTGAAAACCATTAAAGAAGTACTTGAACACCCGGATACGGATGCCATAAATTTCCTCGAAACTTTCAAATTAACCTTATTTGCATCCGAAATTTTTGTTTTTACACCAAAAGGAGAAATCAAAACCATTGCTCAGGGAGCTACCGCTCTCGACTTTGCCTTTATGATTCATTCTGATTTGGGTATGCACTGCATTGGAGCCAAAGTGAATCACAAACTTGTGCCCTTGAACCACCGTTTGCAGAGCGGCGATCAGGTTGAAATTTTAACTTCTCAGAAACAAACTCCTCAGGAAGAATGGTTGAATTACGTTACTACAGCCAAAGCGAGAAGCAAAATCCTCGAACTCCTGAAAAAAGAAGAAAAAAACATTGCGGCGGAAGGTCAAAAAATGATAGAAAATGCTTTGGCCGAAATAAACCTGCCCGCCAGCAACGAAAATATCATGAAAATTCTTCAGCACTATAACCTTACCCAACGAAATGAACTTTATGTTCAGGCAGGTAAAGGAGCATTAAATCTTGACGATATTAAAAAAGTTATCTTTAAGCCAAAAACGCAAAATGTTTTTTCCAAATATTTAAAGATTCCCTTTATTGGAAGCTCTTCTTCCGAAAACAAGGAAATTATTATTCCCACTCAGCAAATAGACAGAAAGGCTACCCTGAAACTGACCGAAGAAAACACGGGAAAAATATTCAAACTGGCAGAATGCTGTCATCCCATTCCGGGTGATGATGTGTTGGGCTATCTCGACGAAAACGGCATTATCTACATTCACAAACGACAATGTCCGGTGGCATTGAAATTAAAAAGTAACTTTGGCGAAAGAATTCTTTCTGCCGAATGGGCCACACATAAAATTCTATCTTTCGAAGAAACTATCGAAATAAAAGGAATTGACCGCAAAGGAATTCTGATCGAAATTTTAAAAGTAATTTCTGAAGCTTACGGCGTCAACATCAGCAAAATAAATATCGAAACGGAAAGTGGAATTTTTATCGGCAAATTTCAAGTGTTGGTACACGACACCGAAGAACTCAACAACATGTGCGAAAATCTGACCAAAATTCCCGAAGTTCAGTCTGTTCAACGAATCGAACAAACCAACCTGCAACCTCAGGAACAAAAAACCTAATAAAACCTCTCAATATTCGAGCAGGCAAACAGGCGCTCCAATTTTTATCCGTATTTTCGTATCCATCAGTTTCCCGTTTTCCCTGTCCCTTTTAAAAACCACAATTTCGTCGGAATACTGATGGCCAACCAACAAAAAATGGCCGTCTTTGGTAATTGCAAAATTACGCGGTCCTTTGCCCTGAGTTGAATTTTGCTCAACAAATTCCAACAAACCGTTTTTCAGTATTTTAAAACAGGTAATATTGTTGGCTTCTCCACGATTGGTGGCATACAGAAACTTACCATCGGGAGAAATATGAATGTCGGCCGCTCCGGTTTTCAATTTTTTATTCGTTACTACAGAATTTTCGCCATAAAACAACAATTTTCCTTTATTAAATCCGATAATGGAAATTGTTCCATCCAATTCGTGAAGCAAATAAACAAATTTTCCGTCTTTGGAGAAAGTCAAATGTCGAGGTCCACTACCCGGCTTAACTTTTAAACTGTCATAAGGTAGAAGACAATTCTCTGATCTATTGGGAACATAACGAAAAGAATGTATCAAATCGGTTCCCAAATCGTTGATCAATAAAAAATGTCCGTTTGGTGAAAATATCGTTTGATGTACATGAGAACTTGTCTGACGCATGGAATCAATGCTGTGTCCATTGAACTGAATTTTTTGAACCGTTTCACCTATCGAACCATCTGAGTTTCTCTTAAAAACGCAAGCATTGCCACTTGAATAATTGGCTGTAATAATATGTCGTTTTGAAGTAGTAATAAAACAGGGATCCGAGCCAATTGCTTCCACACGGTTAATAAAAGACAGTTTGCCTGAAGTGGCATCAAAACGAAAAGAAGCGATTTTACTCTCAGTACCCGACTCATTGACGGCATAAACAAAATTTTTGTCGGGCGAAAATGCCAAAAAACTTGGATTATCCACATTAGTTGCAGCAAGTTGAATCTTACAAACTCCACTTTCAGCATCAAAACTTAAAGAATAAATTCCTTCGCTCACAGTGTTCTGCGTGTAAGTTCCGATCAAAAAACGATATATTTTTCCTTCTGCCGACTGAAAAAGGAACAACAAACACAAAACCAATAAAAATGACTTTTTCATAATGAATATTTTTAAATTAGGATATTGTTAATCAATATCTTATATAAATATGTTTCAAAGCTCGAAACGTTTTTTTTCTTGACTAAAAAATCTATTTTTCTCTTTTTTTCTGTATGGGATTTTTCACTTTTTCCTGATTTTTTGAAATATAATCTTTCCAGCCGGAATAAACTTTCTGAGATTCGGGTTTTCCCAACTGTAAAAAATGACAGTAGGCTGCTGCCAAGCCATCAGTAGCATCCAGCTGAGGAAGCATGTTTTCCTGAGGAATATGCAAAAACCTGCGCAACATATCGGCGACCTGTTCTTTTGAAGCATTTCCGTTGCCCGTTATAGCCATCTTTATTTTCAACGGTGCATATTCCGTTATGGGAATATCACGATACAGAGCAGCCGACATGGCTACGCCCTGCGCCCTTCCAAGTTTCAGCATCGACTGCACATTTTTCCCGAAAAAAGGAGCTTCTATGGCCATACAGGCCGGATGAAATTCATCTATGAGCGACAATGTTCGAGCAAAAATACGTTGCAATTTTACATAATGATTGGCATACTTTTTTAAATCCAGAATTCCCATAGCGATTAATTCGGGTTGATGAGCCCTGATATTCAGCACTCCATATCCCATAATGGTAGTTCCCGGATCAATACCCAATATAATCTGGTCATTTATCATCATTAATCAATTCGAGCATGGTTGAAAAGAAAAGAACATGGTTTCCAAAGTTAACTGAACATAATCTTGCAAAATCTTCTCCGTATTGCCTCATCCAATCGTTTAAAGCATTTTTATCGGAAATTTTAAACTGAACCGAATAGGAAGTCTCCTTCACGCTTTCACCGGAAAGCACTTTGGCAATTTGAGGCTCCGAGAAACCGGCAGTGCTCATCATAAATGGAATCAATGATTCTTGAACCCAATTTATCCACTGAGGATAAAATTCGTTTTCAACCAAATAAGTTGTATTAAAAATCAGCATTTGTAATTTTTTATGGAATAATTTGAACAAAAGTAAGCATAATTTGAAAAAGTTCTTTAACTTTGCAGTGAAAAAATATACATTTTGGGGGTTTAGCTCATTTGGCTAGAGCGCGACACTGGCAGTGTCGAGGTAACCGGTTCGACTCCGGTAATCTCCACTCGAAAAGCTTATCTTTGGTAAGCTTTTTTTATTTTCCCTCTTTTCCATCCATTGAAAAAAGCAATATTTATCACTTTTTTACCTTTTGCTTATTTTTTTTTACCTTTTGCAGACCAATGTCGTCAATTACTAAATACATTTGTATAAAAAGGAATTCCTTAAAAAAATAAAAGGTGTAAAACTGGAAAATTGCTTGATTTCAATATCTATTATTAAAATATCACAAAGTTAAACAATTGAATATCAATAGATATAATTTAGTTTTTATTCTCCTTATTTTTAAAAAAAACACGATTCCCAGCATTATATAATATCTTTTATTGAACAAAAAAATTTGTAAAATTAAATTAAACCATAATTATTACTATTAAAACTCAGCTTATGAAAAAGTTAACTATTCTCCTTATTTGTGTATGGGCTATGATGCTCGCTTTCACATTCTCTTCCAGTGCCCAAACCGTTTTTGCGCTTCAAAATGGAAGCAGAACCCAGTTTTATACTACTTTGTCCACTGCCATCAGCAACATTCAGGATGGAGATACACTCTATTTGCCGGGGAAACCGTTAGATGGAGATTATACTTTTGCAAAAAAGGTTACCATTATCGGTGCCGGCTATGACCCCGACAGTGCTGCGGCCACCGGAATAACAAAAATTACCGGCAGAGTTTATTTTGCGAAAAACAGCAAAGGCTCTTCCATTACCGGTGTTCGTACGGAAGGGCGCGTTTACGTGCGTGATTCCTTGATTACCATTACGCGAAGTAATCTGGAATCGCTTGAAATTCAAAACGGCAGTAATCCGATTGGATTTGTATATGTGGGCGATTGTATTATTCGAAATAACATTGAAGGAGCAAATGATGTGGTTACCAATGTATTGATAGAACGCTGCATTCTCAACGGAAATTTGGGAGGTGGAAACAAAACCAATAATTTAGTGATAAAAAATTGTGTTTTAACGTATAATGGTAATTATTTTTTATATAGTATCAGCAACATTATATATCAAAATTCGATAATTTTAAACACCAATAACTATATGTTTACAGCTGGTAGTTCTTCTCTTACGTTTACTAACAATTTATTTGTACGTCCTGCCTTTTCTAATAATACTTATGTTATGACGGGAAATATATTTGGGGTGCCTGAAAGTGATATATTTGTAGATTCAGCAAATGGGAACTATCATATCAAACCGACCTGCACACAGGCACTGACACTGGCTACCGATGGAAAGGAAGTGGGAATTTATGGCACGGACAATCCATTCCTGGTTCCAACGTTTGCGCCACGATTTATTTCCATTAACAATGCCGAAAGTACCGTCAATGGAAAGCTATCGGTAAAAATGACCGTAGAGGCACGAAACAGATAAGGACAGCAATGCAAAGTTCAGAAATTATCCGACATTATTATTCGTTTGAAAATCAATCTATTAAAATGATTTTTCAAAACAAATCACAAAATGAAAAATACAATAAGAATTACAGCAATACTTGTCGTGTTTCTTACCATTTCACCTCCTTTTTTTTCACAAAATTCAATCAAATCGGTCGAATTTTGGACGGATGGCAACGGTGAAAATCGCAATCGTCAGCCAATTTCCTCTTCAAATACTTTTATTTGGCAAGATGAAATCAATTTGGCTGCACTTGTGGATGGATTGCATACTTTCAACATGCGCATTCAGGACAGCAAAGGAGTTTGGTCGCAAGTTGAAACCCTATTTTTCCTCAAGCAAACCAATGCTGCCGGACAGGGCGTATTGAAAAAAATTGCCGCTCTTGAATATTGGATGAATGGAAATTCTGCCAACAGAACACAGCGAGTTTTGAACGGACAAACTTCTTTCACTTGGGAAGAGTTGATTGATGTTGCCGGTATTCCCGATGGTGCCAACACGTTCAATGCCCGTTTCAAGGACGAATATGGTGTTTGGTCGCCCATTGAAACCCGATTTTTTCTCAAGCAAACCAATGCTGCCGGACAGGGCGTTTTGAAAAAAATTGTCGCTCTTGAATATTGGATGAATGGAAATTCTGCCAACAGAACACAGCGAACCTTGAACGGGCAAACCTCTTTCACTTGGGAAGAGTTGATTGATGTTGCCGGGATTCCCGATGGTGCCAACACGTTCAATGCCCGTTTCAAGGACGAGTACGGCGTTTGGTCGCCCATTGAAACCCGATTTTTTCTCAAGCAAACCAATGCTGCGGGACAGGGCGTTTTGAAAAATATTGCTGCTCTTGAATATTGGATGAATGGAAATTCTGCCAACAGAACACAGCGAACCTTGAACGGACAAACCTCTTTCACTTGGGAAGAGTTGATTGATGTTGCCGGAATTCCCGATGGCGTCAACACGTTCAATGCCCATTTCAAGGATGAGTATGGTGTTTGGTCGCCCATTGAAACCCGATTTTTTGTCAAACAATCAGCAATTTCGGGTGAAGGAAACAAGAAATTAACAACTCTTGAATATTGGATGGACGCAAACTCGACAAACAGAATAAGCAAAACATTCACTCCAAGTAATCCATATCTATGGGAAGAGCTTATTCCTACAGATGACGTACCCAACGGTTTGCATACTTTCAACGTTCGCTGGAAAGACGACAAAGGAATATGGACGATGGTGCATACTCAGTTCTTCTTTAAAGATGAGAAAAAATTTGCCCAAATTGGAGAAAATAAAATTGTCGGCTACCGGCTTTGGTTTTCGGAAGAACCCGATTATTTTGAAAATATTCCGGTAATAGCAATGGAGAATGTTGTTGCAATAAACGATTCGGTACCACTTACCTATTTACCAAAAGGAAGGCATCAAATTGCCTATCAACTCAAAGATGCTCGCGGCGTATGGTCGCCGGTGATAACCGACAGTATCGACAAGCCGGATCATGCCCTTTTCAGTTTTGTTGCCGATAAACTCGAAATCATACAGGGAGAAACCATCAAATTTACTCCGTCGACCAAGCTTTTTATCGACAGCATTGTCTGGAGTTTTGGCGATGGAATGACCGAAGTAAATTTTGAACCGGAACACAAATACGATTCGATTGGAAAATTCGATGTTATGGCTACAGTTTGGCATAAGGGAACAAACGAAGGCATTCCTTACGAAGAAATCAAATACATTACGGTTACTTCTACCGGTTTGCTTTCTCCTGAAGTTTATTCATTAAAAATGTATCCAATTCCTGCTAAAAATTATCTGACAATCGAATGTCCTTCTTTGCCAATGAAATCCGTCCAAATCATTTCATTGAACGGAAAAGTAATGAAAGAGTTTTTGACTGAAAATTCTGAAAAAGCAGTATTGCCTATTGGGAATCTACAAGCGGGAACTTACATTATCGTAGTAAAAACCGATAAAGGTTGGCTGTCCGGAAAAATAGTCAAAGAATAAAATTTAGTTTAGTACATGACAAAAATTGAGACATTTGTTTTATATATGTGTAAAACAGGACATATAAACCAAGCTCATGGAGTTGACCTTGTCCGGTGAGCCGAAAAACAAGTGAGAAAAGCGTTTAAAAATCGTCCTTGTTTGAGTTCCGACGTATTTCGTCGGAATGAGTTTGGACGATTTCTGCTTTTCGAGCGTAAGTTTTTCGAGTGAAGTGGGCACAGTCTTGAAAGCAGCGTTTAAGCGAAAAAAAAAATCAAATTTATTTGATTTATGTTGAGCGTAGCTGCTTCAACTAAGTTAATTTTTTTTGCTTACTTTTTTGTTTCAAGACAAAAAAGTGAGTAGGGTTTGGAGCAAAGCCCCTTTATTAAATATCTGAAAATAAAAAATATAAATGTTTTTACAATTTTTTGTCATGTACTAAGAAAATTTAGATAAAAATCATTTTCAAAAAATCACTACCATGAAAAATTTTTTACACCTCTTCAAAAAACAAGCACTTTGCCTATTTGTTATTTTTTCTTTTTTGTTTTGTTTCTCGGCAGAAGCTGTCAATCCGGTATTTTCTCCGTACTTTAAAAATTTATCCGGAGAGATCAATACGGCAGACCTAAATGACGTTGTTCCTGAAGTAGCTATCAATGGCAATACCATTCATCTGGTATGGCTGGAATATAATTTCAATGGTATCAACAAAATATATTATCGGCGATCGTTAGACTTAGGAAAAACTTGGGAAGAACCCAAACTCATTTTAAGCATTAATGATGGGAGTTATGTTCGAAATGGTAATTATGTCAAAAAACTATCCGTAGAAGGGAATAATATTCATATTTGCGTACCTAATTATGCTTATTATGAAAATGGGACAGCACGCCTTTATTACATTCGTTCTACCGATAACGGCAACACTTTTGATACTCCTAAAGAAATTGCTTCAACTTACAGTGGTTCGTACAAAAGAATCTATACAAGTTTTATAAAGGCTGCCCACAATCGTATTGGGATTGTTTACAATAATGATGTGGATGGTATTCATTTTTCTTATTCTACCGATAATGGCGACCATTTCAGAGATACGTTGATTTTGAAGAGTACCGAATACAATACGAGTATTGTGGATTTTGAATATGATGGCAATCAGGCACTTATCCTTCATGAATATGTATATTATTACTATGGATTTGCTAATGGTAGAATGTACATGACCACTACATTTGATAATGGTGAAACTTTTTCTACAACTAAAATCTCACAACCATATACGAGTGGAAACTATACGTATGAAAAATCACATTTTACACCACAGGATGAATCGGATAATTTTCAACATTACCGAAAAAAAATAGCCAAATCTGGGAATAATATTTATATCGTTTTTGAAGAAGAAAAAGAGGGAAATTCGTGCACCGTTTTAGTGAGCTCCAATGATAACGGACAAACGTTCAATCCCCCTGTTCGATTAGAAGATACAAATTCACCCGGTACTTGCGGCTCAACCGTGGAAGCCAAAGGAAGTTACGTGTATATTGCAACGAAAAAAAACAATGTTGCGTTTTTGAAAGTTTCTGATGATGGTGGTAATACGTTTTCACCGGCAAGAGATTATTTTACGACCGGATTTTATCAGGATATTTATAAACCCTGGTTATTTTACTTAATGATTGATCCTAATGATCAAAGTGGTCAAACCGTTCATTTTGTAGGAAATACACATTTTCTTGCAACTTCGTATGATGGTGGTCAAACTTTCAGTAAACTAATCAATTACACCAATTGTTTTAACAACTTTTCGATGGGAACGCAAGTGCTGATTGATCAATTTAATGTTAAACACTGGTTTTTAATACATAGTCCTTATAGCGGAACCGATACGGATATCTACTATCGGCAAACCGGCAACGAACCTGCTCCCGGTAACGAAAATCAATACTTTAGCGTGATAGAACCTACAGGTAATTACAATAAAATTTCATTGGGTGTCGGTCATTCTCCTTCTTTGAATTTCGATTCTGCCATGACGGCCGAAATGTGGGTGAAATTTTATCCGCAAATTACGTATGATGCTCCCCTTTTATTAAAACTGAAAGAGGCGTGGTTCTGGGATTATGAACCAATGGGTTATGATATTGCTTACCGAAATAATAATGGCACTATTGCAATCAATAGCGGACTTCAAACCGACAAAGGTCGTTTTGTCAATTGGTGTCCTTCCGAAATTAAGGATACGCTCTGGCATCATGTTGTATTTACCTACGATGCCAACGCCGGACTGAACAATTTTATAACGTATGTGGATGGTGTAGTAAAAGCCAAACAAACTGTTACGGGAAAAATCGATGCCGGCGAAGGAATGTTAAAACTCGGGCCATATATAAGTAACAATTATTATCATGATTTGGCATATAACATTGATGAGGTTCGCCTTTGGAATACGGCACTTACACAAAGTCAGCTTCAGCAAAACATGACACGAACCAATTTTGAAGGAGAAAATCATTTGAAAATGTATTTGAACTTCAACGGCACATTTAAAGATTTGTCCGGCAATGAAAATGACGGCATTCCGATGGCATTTGCCGATTTACTGCCTTCCGATTTTAATCCGCCACTGACCAACTTTGAACTTTACAAAGTGCTCAATGAAGTCTCGTTGAACAACAAAACCGTGAATGGAAAAGAATTCAAATGGGATTTTGGGAATGGACAAAGCAGTAACGTAATAAATCCGAAATACACTTATCCTTCTGCCGGAGAATTTCAAATCACACTGACCGGTAAAAACGAAAACAGCGTAACATCATGGTCTCAAAATGTCAGCATTCAAGGACTGGATCATTTTGAGCCCAAAGCAGCAGGCAATAGCGGTTGGGTTACACTGCAAATATATGGTGGCGGTCTATCGGCTAAAGGGACACAAATTCTTTTAAGAAAATCCGGAAATCCAGATTTGGTTAGTGATTCGGTTTTTGAAGTTGCACCGGGTGTTTTACGTACCCGCATTCCGGTTGACAGCGTTGAAACCGGTAATTGGGAAGTGATTGTAAAGAAAGGTGTAACAGAACAAAAATTTCCTGATCCGTTTGTAGTTCAACCAACATTCAGTCCCGAACCCTGGGTTTCGTTTGACGGAAGAGGCGCCATCCTGTTCAATCGCTGGCAAACTTACACCCTGAACTTTGGCAACAAAGGCAATGTAGATACGTACAGTGTTCCGGTTTGGTTTGCCATTACGGATGATCCGAATCTGGAAATTGAATTTATCGATTTCAAAATGGACGTTTCGCAAATGGCAATAGATAAAGGCATTGCAACAGAAATCAGAAACATTGGCGAATACTTTACCACCGATACCGTCTTTAAAAATCACGCTATGGCCCGTGTTTATCCATTCATGCTTCCTGTTATTAAAGCAAATTCTTCGGGTGCCATTCACATTCGGGTAAAATCGCCAAAAACCTTCGATACAAAAGTCTGGATGAATCCCAGCTGGCTGGAAAAGGTACCAGAAAAACATTATGCTATTTCACTTGTAAATAAAGAAAGACAAAATGCGCCGGCCTTTACTTCCGATGGTTTGGCTGCTGCCGAATGTATGGTGAAAGTGCTGGGAACAGGTGTCATCGATATTGGTACTTCAGCCATACCGGGCGTAGGTTGTGTTTGGTCGGCTGGAAAATATGCTTACAGTTTAACCGACAAATCTTCCTACAAGGATAAATGGGCAATTGGCAATACGCTCTGGAATGGTGCCGTTACTTTTGTAGATTGTGGCATTAACTTGAGTGGAATTGGTGGAATTGTAAAGGGTATGGGCGTATTTTTAGCCAATATGAGAGGTTATGCGAAAGATTTCGCCGATTGCAACCATTTTAGGAGAGACAGTGAACGGGACAGAAATATAAATGCTGTTTCTTCATTTGACCCCAATGAAATGATTGGTCCCAATGGTGTAGGAAAAGAAAACTGGATACAAAACTTGAATGAAGTTCCTTATACTGTTTTGTTTGAAAATAAAAGTACGGCTTCTGCTCCGGCACACACGGTTATTGTAACCGACACGCTGGATTTGAATACCTTCGACCTGAAAAATTTCAGTTTTGGCAATTTTGGCTGGGGCGATTCCATTTTCTCGCCCATTGGCAACAATTTGAAAGAATTTTCAAGAGACATTGACCTTCGACCCGGTAAAAATTTGATTGCCCGTGTTGCTGCCAAAGTAGATACACTGACAGGTGTTGTGAAATGGGAATTCCTGTCCTTGACTCCGGAAACCTTGCAGGAAGAAGAAGATCCATTTCTCGGATTCCTTCCTCCCAATGTCAATTCACCGGAAGGAGAAGGTTTTGTCAGTTTCTCCGTCGGTTTGAAACCAACGCTGGCTTCCCATCATCGCATTGCCAATCAGGCAACTATAAAATTTGACGAAAATGCTTCTATTCTGACCAATCTGTATGAAAACATGCTGGATAAAGATGTTCCCGAAAGTCAGATTACAATGCTTACTCCTAAAATGGGAGGAAAAATTTTGGTAGAATGGTCGGGTGTTGATAACAGTTCCGGCATCAAACACTACAGTATTTTTGTACAGAAAGACGACGAAGAAATCAAACCGTGGATGCTTGATACCATCGCTACCAATGCAGAATTTACTGCTGCCGAAAAAGGTTCAACCTACAAATTTTACAGCACTTGCATGGATAGCGTAGGTTACAGGGAAAATGCACCGGGCGATTTTGATGCTCAGTTGTTGTACACTGCGGTAAAAGGAACGCAAGCCGAAAAAGAAAACTGGCTTGTATATCCCAATCCTGTTCGTGATATGTTGCATATCCAACTGTCCAATGCTCCTTTCGTGGACAATTTCATTATCGAACTGTTCAGTTTGAACGGTCAACGGTACTTTATGGGAAATTTCCACACGCTCCAAATCAGAAACGGTATCGAACTGCCGGCGAACAACTTGCCTGCCGGTCAGTATCTGTTGAGAATTATTTATGACAAGGAGAGTTTTTCAAAGAAAATAAATATTCAATAAAAAGATCAAGAATAAAAATGTGATAAATTAATAAAAAATTAAAGAGGTGTTTATTCTCATATCAAAGTTCAGTTTTAGAGAGTAAACACCTTTTTTATATGGTCAATTCTTAGCTTAACTTTCCATTCATTAGGCGGAACATATTGCTAAACAAGTAAATATACTGTGTGGATAATGAGTTTAGGTACTACAAATGTTTTCTCAAAAACAAAGACTATTGAAATCCAATATGTTACAATTTTAATCGACTGGATTTGACTACCAAACTAACCAAAATTAGCCTTTTTTTAACTAAAATAATTTGGAATTAACCATAGAATACGTTGCATGCACGTCTCTACAAGAAAAATGGACATTCGTTGGCTAAAATCTTCTAAACTCGCTCCTCCGTCGCTCAAACAGAAAAGATTTTTAACGCCAACTTCAATGATTTTTCGGCTCACCGGACAAGGTCAATTCCTTTTTTATTGTCTAACATTCGATTCTCAAACTCAGAACTCAAAAGTATATTTCTTCGGTTCACCGAACAAAGTCGATTTTTTAAACCTTATTTTTCAAAAAAACCTTCATAACAGGCAAATCCTCCTACCATCCAAAACCTTATTCGCTTATTGAAAATCTGGAGATTTTATTTTTAACTCGAAGTAGCTTTGAGGCTACGCCGAACGGCTGGTAAACCGCATAATAACAAGGTACCTTTTTGTGAAAATTGACAGTTATTATTTAAATTCAATCATAAATTCGGTGAGACTTTTTGTTGAAGGGAGTCCAATTTTTTTGCGGATGCGGGCTCTTCCCATTTCTACGCCTTTGAGCGAAATATTCATTAAATGGGCAATGTCCTTGCTCGATAGATTGAGGCGAAGGTAAGCACAAAATCTTAAATCGTTGGGTGTGAGTTCGGGATATCGTTCGTGTAGATGTCGGAAAAAGTTTTCGTGAATTCGGTCGAAATTGGCCTGAAAAATTGCCCAATCATCTTCTGAAGAAAGATTTTCGTCGAGCAGCCGAATGATTTTTTCATAATACTTGTTGGGGTATTGTGATCCTAAAGCTGCTTTTTGTTGCATGATTTCTTCTTTTATGGTGGCCAACACTTCATTTTTTCTGATTAGCGTTATGGTCGAAGTTGCCAATTCCTTGCTCTTCAGCGTCAATTCCGATTCCAGCTTTTCTTTTTCCAGTGTTATGATTTGTTGTTCTCTTTTTTCTATTTCTTTTCTCCTGATATCTTCCTGTTCGATTCTGACCTTTTCCTTTTTCCTGTGAATAATTCGTTGAACATACCAGTAGATTCCCCAAAGTAAAAATAGCACCGCCAAAGTGTAGATAATTTTTGCAGGCCTACTCAAATAAAAGGGTGGTTGCACTTCAAATGCAAAATTTGTTTCTGAGAGAATTTGTCCACTTTCGGATATTGCTTCGGCTTTGAATACATATTTCCGATAGGGCAAATATTTATATTCGATACTGGGCGATGAAGATGGATCTCTCCAAACCACGTCCAATCCTTCGAGTTTAAAACGATACATCACATTGTTTCTTTGAGCATATTCGGGGTAAAAGACCGAAAAAACAACATTGTTTCTGGAATAAGGAATAGTCGGCAAACTGGTGGCTTCGAGCGGTAAAAAGTTCAATTTCTTGTTGGCTGCATCCGAAATTTGAATGCTTTTCAGTTTTAACTGTATGCTGTACTGTGGAATGAGTTTTTGTGTGTAGTTATAAAGTGCCAGTCCATTCTCTAAAGTGAAAATACATTCATTTTCTGAGATAGGAATGATATTTTGATAATCGTCAACGGTTTGATGAAGAAAATCGGCATATTGGACCATATCCACCAATTTGATTTGACCGGGTTTGATTTCAACCAGTGCAGCTTCGCCCGGGCGAATGAACCAATACAGATTTCCTTTGAAATAGCATATCCGATAGGAATTGGAAAAATTTCCGAGCGCTTTATTTAATTCGTCGAAAGGCACAATTTTTTTACGTATATCGTCGAAAGTATAAAATAAATTATAGTCTGTAAATACTACTCTGTTGTTTACAGAA
The DNA here is from genome assembly GCA_018433525.1 of Paludibacteraceae bacterium. Lineage (GTDB taxonomy): Bacteria > Bacteroidota > Bacteroidia > Bacteroidales > Paludibacteraceae > MVYY01. The sequence continues at coordinate 14,363 of JAHDRA010000119.1, read as the reverse complement.
AAGACGTTGATGGTGTTTAAATGTTGCTGATCAAGAGATTTGTATATGTTTATGTGTTCAATTTTCCGTAAGTCGGGCGTAAGTTGAATGGCAAAAAGCCCGCGATGCAAATGACTTGCCCAAATGGTTCCGGTGTAATCTATTTCGATGTAGCGAATGGGATGAAGAAAATCTTCCACTGCATGGCTGAATTTCCATTTCCCATTCTCTTTTTTGTAAATACACAGTTGCGTATAGGTTCCCTGAACCAATACCTCCACACCATGAATGTTTCCATGAGCAAAACACATGCCTCCTTTTACGGGTGAAACAGGAATGGACCTTGTGGGTGTAACTTCAAAGGTTTCTTCATTGTTGCCACAAAATTGCTGACCATCAAAGGAACTTACATCCCAAACTTGTCCTTTTATTTTTGGGTCGATGGAAAGGTTACGAATGGAGTGATGTTCCAACAAGGCTCTGTATAATCCCTGATTGGTTGCAATATAAATATGTGGAGGATCATAACTTACCGAATAAATGGCGCCAATTGCCGGGTAAAAGGATTGAATGCAGCGAAAGGATGAGTTTTGATGAATAAAAGCAATTCCTTTATCCAACGCCAGCCAAATATTGTTGTCGCGGTCGAAAGTAATTCCCAGAACGGTATTGTTTTGAAGGACATTTGAAGAACTGATTGCCCAGATCTTTCGTCCCGACTTGTCTATAGCCACAGCTCCATTTAAAATGGTACCGATCACAATCAATCCGTTTAGCGAAATGACAGCTCTGTTGATTTGTGCTTTTTTCAGTACATCGTCCACTTCAGAGGCAAAGCGGGTAAACTTATCTCCATCATAAAGATAAAGACCATCGGAAATCGTAACCATTAAAGCATGTTTATCGTCAAAAGGCAGAATTTTGATTACCGGACTTTTCATGATATTGTTGGGAACTGGAACAAAAGTATTTTGTTGCCGGTCGAAGTAGCAAAAATCTTTCTGAAAAGTATGTGTGTATAAAGTATTTTGATAGAGGTTAAAGAACAAGAAGGAGAAATCGGTTCTGAATCCTTTTACTTCTCCGTTTTTAAATGTAAAATATGAAGTAAAGGATTGAAAAAAAATGGTGCCCTGATCGTCAAAGATATTCCAAACTTCATCGTTCTGCATTTTGTAATTTTTTAGCAAGGCAGACAGGGAAGTATAATTTAATTGTCCAAAACGGTCTCTCTCAAAATAGCCAAATTCTTCAAAAGCGCCAATGTAAATTCTGTTTTTTTTGTCGATCATAACAGAACGCACCAGACCATTTCCGGGAATTTTGTGCAATTTCCACAGAGACCCGTCAAATTCGAGCAGTCCTTCGTTGTTCCCAAAATACAGGATGCCGTCCAAACCTTGTGCTACCGCCCAATTTTGATTGGCAGCGCGATAATCGTTTTTTGAAAATTGAGTTACGAGCGGAATAAATTCCTGAGCATTTGCTGCGCAAGCACAGAAAATAATGAAAAGCAGATGGATTTTTTTCATAAAGGTGTACATGTCAATTTTTCAAGGTATTAACCGGAGTTCTGGTCAAAAAGTTCATAAGATTATAAAATGATTTTTTCGACAAAATCAATCGGTAAATTCTTGCAGGAACATCAGAAATTAAGAATTTCAAAAATAAGAAAATATTTGTTGACTCAGGAGTTAATAAGGATATTTTTTAGAAATAACCGGCTTAATAAAAAAATAAACTGAATTTGGCAATCTCATTCTTAAATTCAGATTTTAATTTTTAAAAATACTTTTTATCAATGTAACTATTTAATTACCAATTATATAGAAACTTTTTTAATCATTTTAAAATAAGTCAAAGCTATTTCAAAATACAAACGCCCAAAGTTTTTTAACCCTGAGCGTTTGCTAAAAATGTAATGATAAACTCAAACTACTTTGTAAATATCAATGTTTTCCATGTCGAAAGTTTTGATGAAAGTAGCATGTTTTCTGGTTTCAACTTCACCATAATTGATATAGACTTCAGCCGATTTGCGGAACATATCGTTTCGGGTAGCGTCGAGAATCAGCAAATAACCCATGATGATGTGCCCTGCCATTTCTACCAGTCGTCGAGCCTGAAAATCGATATATTCCTGATTTTTAGTTTCGATAACACGGCTCACCGAATTTTCATACAAGTTGGTCATAATCATCAATCTTTTTCTGAAAGAATGAAATTCGGGATTGATGGGCAATTTTTCATATTCACGTATTTGCTGAAGATAAGTTCCGGTAGTAACGTGGCGGATGGCAGCTACAACCTGTAATTGGGAAGTTCCTTCATATATGGTCAGAATACGTGCATCGCGATAAAGTCGTTCGCAGGCATAGTCTTTCATAAATCCCGAACCGCCATGAATCTGCACACAGTCGAAAGCATTCTGGTTAGCATATTCGCTGGCAAACATTTTCAAAAGTGGAGTAAAAGCATCGGCCAGACGCTGAAATTCCTTGTATTCGGCTTTTTCTTCAGGTTCGAGACGGCGCTCTTTTTCAATGGCTTCGTACGCTTTGTACATATCGACAAAACGGGTAGTTTCGTACAACAAGGCACGTGAAGCATCGAGCTTAGCCTTTATAAGTGAAATCATCTCAAAAACTGCGGGAAATTCAATAATGGCTTTTCCAAACTGCTGACGTTCTTTGGCATATTTCAAAGCTTCATTATATGCTGAAGCCGAAAGTCCCACCGATTGGGCTCCTACGCCAAGTCGGGCACTGTTCATGAGCGACATAACGTATTTTATCAATCCCAAGCGTCTGGAACCTATGAGTTTTGCAGGCGTATTGCTAAAAACCAGTTCGCAGGTTGGAGAGCCCTTGATGCCCAGTTTGTTTTCGATACGGCGAACTTTTACAGTATCATCGTGTTTGTTGTCCACAAGGAAAAGCGACAATCCACGACCATCGGTAGTCCCTTCTTCGGAACGGGCCAGCACCAGTTTAATGTGAGCATCGCCATTGGTAATAAAACGCTTAACTCCATTAAGATACCAAATTCCGTCCTTTTCGTTAAAAGTAGCTTTCAGTTGCACAGCCTGCAAATCGGAACCAGCATCAGGTTCGGTCAAATCCATTGAACAGGTTTGTCCCTGACATACTCTCGGAAGAAATTCCCGTTTTAAGTCTTCGTCTGCAAATTCGTTGATAGTTTCAGCGCAGTCCTGCAAACCCCAAATATTGGCAAAACCGGCATCGGCACGCGAAACCATTTCAGCAGCCATTACGTACGGCACCATCGAAAAATTTAATCCTCCATACTGACGTGGCAATCCAATTCCGTAAAGGCTGGCTTGCGTCAGAACTTCATGGTTTTGTTGTGTCCCGGGAGCATAAACAACACGGTTGTTGACAACCTGAGGCCCTGTATGATCTACTTCTTCGGCATTGGGAGCTATCACTTCTCCACAAATTTCGCCGATAATTTCCAAAATTTTTTCATAATTATCAATGGCATCTTCAAAATCGCGTGAAGCATAATCATATTTGTCCTTGTCGGCAAAATTTCTTTCCTTAAGTGTAACAATTTTCTGCATCAGGGGATGCGAAAGTTGGAATTTTAGTGCGGGATTATCGTTATAAAAGTTCATAATTTTACGGTTATTAAATTAAGAAAACAATTGAAGCGCGAATAATAACAGGAAACGTTTAAATAAATTTTATTGATTCGATTTTCTGAAATTTTTTCATTCGCTGAGTTTGTTTCTTATTTTGTGTTTTTCTTATAATATTTTATCATTTTCGGAAGCACATCTTCCACTCTTCCGGTGATTATGTAATCGGCAATTTTATTGATAGGTGCATTGGGATCACTGTTGATGGCAATAATCATGGCACTTTCCTGCATTCCGGCAATGTGCTGAATCTGTCCCGAAATGCCACAGGCAATATAGAGTTTCGGACGTACGGTCGTTCCGGTTTGTCCTATTTGACGTTCGTGTTCAGCAAAACCTGCATCAACAGCAGCACGAGAAGCCCCAACTTCTCCTCCCAAAACTTCTGCCAGCTCGTAAAGCAATTTGAAGTTTTCGGCACTTCCTACTCCATATCCTCCGGAAACAATAATTGGAGCCGACTTAATATCAATTTTAGTTTTTTCGATATGTCGTTCGATCACCTCAATTACAAAGTCTTGGTCCGAAACGTATTTTGAAACTTCCAATCGACGAATTTCGCCAGTATGTTTTGGATCAAAAATCTCCTTTTTCATTACGCCTTCGCGTACGGTTGCCATCTGTGGCCTGCAATCGGGGTTCACAATAGTAGCCACTATATTGCCACCAAAAGCCGGACGAATCTGATAAAGTAAATTCTTATACACTTTACCGGCTTTTTTGTCTTCATAGTCGCCAATTTCGAGAGAAGTACAGTCGGCGGTCAATCCGCTGAAAAGAGCAGAAGATACTCTTGGACCCAAATCGCGCCCAAGTGAAGTAGCACCAAGAAGTGCAATTTGTGGTTTTTCTTCCTTAAAAAGATGAATTAGCACCGATGCATGAGGTTGTGTGGTGTAAGGAACAAATCTTTTATCGTCAGCCAAATGCAATACCTCTACTCCATAAGGAAATACCTGTTTAGGTATATTTTCAAGCTGATAACCAATTGCTACAGCTTCCAGCTTGCAATTGAGCTGTTTTGCCAACGAACGTCCCTTTGTAAGCAATTCGAGGCTTACGTCTTTCACTATTCCATCTTCTATTTCAAGATATACAAATAAGTTGTTCATATATATTTAATTCTTTTTTCCTGACAGGAAATTTTCTATTTTTTTTGCCAATAAATTAGATTAGAAAAATTTTTTAGAGATACTCAAAATTAACCGATAGTATGGTTAGCAATGAGTTCTTTCATTAAACTTTCAATTTCAAAGTCGCTGCCTGTGAGTCGTTTACTTTCTTTTGCCGTGAAAACGATATTGTCGATTTTCTTAACTTTAGTAGGTGAACCGCTCAATCCAAGCCACTTTGGATCGTGTTCAATGTCATTGGCACCCCATTCGGTAATGTTCAAATAGGGATGTGCATCGTACAGATCGGTATAATCAGAACCCGATTCCTGTTTTTCGGATGGGGTTGCAGCATGTTTGTATTTAAGTGTTAACTTGGCGTTTCTTGGGCGGCATGGAGCTGCTGTTCCGTTAACGGTAACCAATATGGGCAGTGGCCCTTTGACAATTTCCACACCTCTTTCCAGTCGGCGTTTAACGGTGATATTTTTCTTGGTAATTTCAATAATGTCTTCGGCGTATGTGATTTGTGGTAAGCCCAGTTTTTCGGCAACCTGAGGCCCCACTTGCGCCGTATCTCCATCTATGGCTTGACGGCCGCAAAGGATCAGATCGATTTTTCCCAACTTGCGAATGGCGCAGGATAAAGCATAGGAAGTTGCCAACGTATCAGAGCCGGCAAATTCTCTTCCACTTAAAAGAAATCCGTCGTCAGCCCCGCGATAGAGACTTTCACGAATGATTTCAGCAGCACGAACCGGACCCATTGTCAGCAAATGAACAACTGTGCCGGGAACCTTTTCTTTGATGCGAAGTGCCTGCTCAAGAGCATTCAAATCTTCCGGATTGAAAATAGCCGGCAGCGCAGCACGGTTCACTGTTCCATCGGCTTTCATGGCATCTTTTCCCACATTTCGGGTATCAGGCACCTGTTTGGCTAAAACTACGATATTGAAACTCATTTTATCATTAAATTATTGTAATTAATATTAAGTCTTTCTTCTTCAACTGCGAAAAGTTTTTTGTTACAGCAAAGCTGAAGAATTTTGTATCCGATTTTTTTTGATTTGCAAAATTAGTCGTTTTTATTGAAGTTGCAATTTGTTGTCTCTAATATAAAATTTGAGGCCTTTATTCAATAAAAAGCGCGAGACATTTCACAAGGCCTCGCGTTTTTTAATAGGTATTAGTTTTAAAGGTATAAAAAAGATTGTGTTGTTTAGTTAACGCTTGCAAAATACGCATTAAAAAATAAAACCTGCAAGTCAAAATTTATGTTTTACAACCTATTTTTGGAGCAATTCGACTTTTAACAATTTTCAGATAATTACATTTTCTGATTTTAATCTATTAATTTAAAGACACTTAAATTGATTGTGGCTTGAAATGTTAAAAATATTACTGTTCTATCGAATCATAAACAAGTAATAAGTTTTCTAAAAGTCGAACTTCTTTTTTATACCTCTTGAACCAATAATTTTAAAAAACGTCGAAGCGCATCTTCGATGAAAATAAGAAATATCTCAAAATTTATAAAATCGATGTGGAATCCATCTCAAAATTTGCTAATAAATTTTTTAATAGCTGAAATTGAATGGTGACAAAGTCTGATCAAGAAATTTTTCGTAAAGCCTCAATTGATTCCCTCAAAGAAGCAATTTTGCTTTCAGCATCGGCTTTTTTCTTGCGCTCATTCTCAACAACTTGAGGTTGAGCATTGGCAACAAACTTTTCGTTGTTCAGTTTTTTCATCACCGAAGCCAGAAAGCCTTCGAGATAAGCCAATTCTTCTTCCAACTTCTTTATTTCGGAAGCTATATCTACTTTGTTGCCTGTCGGGATAATGTATTCGGTCGTTCCAACCATGTAAGAAACAGAGCCGGGTGCTTTTTCCGCTGTTTTTTCTATCGATTTGATATTCCCGAGCTTTTTTACGACCGAATAAAAATTTGTATTGTCTTTTCCGTTAACTAGTAACTTTAAAACTTCTTTGTTGGGGATATTTTTTTGTAAACGTACACTGCGAATTCCGGCCACAATTTCCTTAACGGTTTCAAATTCCTTTATTATATTCTCATCAAAGTTTTCAGGTTGAGGATGGGGCTGCATCATAATACTTTCGCCATCCTTTCTTTTGGACAGCTGTTGCCACAACTCTTCCGTGATAAAAGGCATGAAGGGATGCAATATTTTTAATAAAACATCAAAAAATTCCAACGTAGCATTGTAAGTTTTGAGGTCAACAGGTTGCCCGTATCCCGGTTTTACAATTTCCAAATACCATGAAGCAAATTCGTCCCAGAAAAGCTTGTAAACCGTCATTAATGCTTCCGACAAACGATATTTGCCGAACAAATCTTCCATTTCATACAACGATTTGTTGAGTTGATGCCGGAACCATTCCACTGCAAGCCGTGAGGCTTCAGGTTGTTCAATTTCGGCGGTTTGCCAGCCTTTTACCAGTCTGAATGCATTCCAAATTTTGTTGTTGAAATTTCTTCCTTGTTCGCACAAACTTTCGTCAAAAAGTAAATCGTTTCCGGCCGGGGAAGTCAACAACATTCCCATACGGACGGCATCAGCTCCGTATTGTTCTATCAAAAGCAGCGGATCGGGTGAATTTCCCAGCGATTTGGACATTTTCCTTCCCAATTTGTCTCTTACAATACCGGTCAGATAAACGTTTTTAAAAGGTTTTTCGCCTCTGTATTCATATCCGGCTATGATCATGCGGGCAACCCAGAAAAATAAAATTTCCGGAGCCGTAACCAAATCATCAGTAGGATAATAATAGTTAATTTCTTCATTGTCGGGTTCGAGAATACCATTGAAAACCGATATTGGCCACAACCACGAAGAAAACCATGTATCCAGACAGTCTTCGTCCTGTCTTAAATCTTCAATCGGAAATGGTTCGTTCGCTATTTTGAGTGCTTTTTGATAAGCTTCTTCTTTTGTTTCAGCAACTACCCAACCACCATTCGAAAAGTAATAGGCAGGGATGCGATGCCCCCACCAAAGTTGTCGGGAAATACACCAGTCTTTTACGTTTTCCATCCAATGGCGATAAGTATTTTTGTATTTTGGAGGATACAATTTTATTTTATCAGTCATTACGGCTTCCAGTGCAGGTTTGGCAAGTTCTTCCATTTTCAGGAACCATTGCATGGATAATTTTGGTTCTATGGGAACATCCGTACGTTCAGAAAAACCAACTTTATTGATGTAGTTTTCCGTTTTTTCGAGTAAATGGGCTACTTCAAGGTCTTTTACAATTTTTTTGCGGACTTCAAAACGATCCATGCCGGCGTAGCTACCACCATTTTCATTGAGTGTGCCATCATCATTGAAAATATCAATGGAAGGCAAGTGATGTTTTTCGCCCAGCATGTAGTCGTTTACGTCGTGAGCGGGTGTAATTTTGAGACATCCAGTTCCAAATTCCATGTCAACATATTCGTCTTCAATAATTGGAATTTCCCGGTTTACCAATGGAACAATACATTTTCTACCTTTCAGATGTTGGTAGCGGGGATCGGCAGGATGGATGCAAACTGCCGTATCTCCCATGATGGTTTCAGGGCGTGTGGTTGCAACAATCAGATATTCATCACTGTTGTCGTTTTCGGTAGTCGGACAAAGTTTATATTTCAAGTAATAAAGTTTTCCTTCCTGTTCTTTAAAAATTACTTCTTCGTCCGACAAAGCCGTTTTTGCTTTCGGGTCCCAATTTATCATTCTAATGCCGCGATAAATCTTTCCCTTTTCGTATAAATCCACAAAAACTTTGATTACACTTTGTGAACGGATTTCGTCCATTGTAAAAGCTGTACGATCCCAATCGCATGAAGCTCCCAGTTTTTTTAGCTGTTCCAGAATAATGCCGCCATGTTTCCGCGTCCATTCCCAAGCATGATTCAAAAACTCTTCACGTGAAAGGTCGGTTTTTTTAATTCCTTCGGCTGCAAGCTTTTCCACAACTTTAGCTTCGGTGGCTATGGATGCATGATCAGTTCCCGGCACCCAACAGGCATTTTTTCCCTGCATGCGAGCCCGACGTACCAAAATATCCTGAATGGTATTGTTGAGCATGTGTCCCATGTGAAGTACTCCTGTTACATTGGGAGGCGGGATTACAATTGTGTAAGGTTGACGTTGATCGGGTGTTGAATGAAAAAAACCATTTTTCAACCAATATTGATACCATTTTGATTCAATTCCTTCGGGATTGTATTTGCTCGGTAGTTCCATTTTTTATACTTTTACAATTTCAAAGTGATGATGCTCGATAAGTTGTGAAAATTTAATTATTTGTCTATCAAATTGATAGTGAAAGTCTTTGTCTTATTTTTTGAAATGCAAAGATAATCAAAATTTGCACCAACTGACGAATTTTTAGACCGAAAAAATTTGAATCAAGAAGCTGAACCTTTAAGGCGAACAAAGGCCTGTTCTAATTTATTTGTCATGAGCAATTTTAATGTCAGTTGTATTTTGAAATGATAACGGTAGATATAGAACTTGGTAGAAAGACGTAAAAAGTACGGTAAAATTTTTATCGAACAGTTATTGTGTACAGTTTTTTAACCTTTCAACAGGAACGATTTGATATATTCGGTATTTTTTCAGAAAATCCATTCCTTTCTCATTTAAAAGGATAATAAAATAGGGATATGCTTTTTTCTCAATAACAAAAAAAACATAATGGTATGAAAAAAATCAATTTGCTTTTTATCGTGTTGTCTTTGGTTGCAGTTGTAAATGCTCAAAATAAGCCTGCAACGCCGCAATTGGGAAAAGACAGCTTAAAAGAAGTCATCAAAGCTATGACTTTGGAAGACAAAATTTATATGGTCATGGGTTTGGGAGAAGATACATGGAAAAATCCCGCTACAGGGCCTAAAACCGTATTGCTTGCCGGTGCTGCCGGTCGTACATGGGACATTCCTCGATTGGGCATTACACCTGCTATTCTCACTGATGGCCCTGCCGGTTTACGAATTGAACCAAAGCAAGAAGGCTTTTCTCATCCTTTTTATTGTACGGCATTCCCAACGGCAACAGTGCTGGCTTCTACTTGGAATACTCCACTGGTAGAAGAAGTAGGAAAAGCTATGGGTAACGAGGTTTTGGAGTATGGTTCGGATGTATTATTGGCTCCGGCATTGAACATTCAGCGAAATCCGCTTTGTGGGCGAAATTTTGAGTATTATTCCGAAGATCCGCTCATTGCCGGTAAAATGGCCGCTGCAATGGTTGTTGGATTGCAATCCAATGGCGTCGGCACTTCCGTTAAGCATTTTGCTGCCAACAATATAGAAACCAAACGCACCACAATTAATGCAATTGTCAGTCAGCGTGCACTGCGAGAAATTTATCTGAGAGGTTTTGAAATTGCTGTTAAAGAAGGAAATCCTTGGACGGTAATGTCTTCCTACAACCGCTTGAATGGATTTTATACTTCTCAAAATCCCGATTTGCTGACTACCATTTTACGTAAAGAATGGGGATTCAAAGGAATGGTAATGTCCGATTGGTGGGGTGGCGATGACGCGGTAGCTCAAATGAAAGCAGGAAACGACTTGTTGGAACCTGGAGCTACACAGCGAGAAGTACTCAGGGAAGCACTGAAAAACAAAACTTTAAGCGAAAAAACGCTTGACAGAAATTTGATGCGAATTCTGGATTTCATTCAGAAAACTCCTCATTTCAAAGGTTATCAACCGTCGTATCATCCCGATTTGGAAGCTCATGCCGTTATTGCTCGCAAGGCAGCAGTTGAAGGTATGGTTTTATTGAAAAACGAAAATTCCACTTTGCCATTCAAAAAAGTAAAAAAAATAGCTTTGTTTGGAAAAACTTCCTATCAATTTATGACTGGCGGAACCGGAAGTGGCGAAGTGAATTATGATCATGCTGCAGCTTTGGATGAGGCTTTTGGTACTGCAAAATTTCAATTGTCGAAAACTTTGACCGATCGGTACAGACAATTTATCGATTCGGTAAGACAACATGAGAAGAAAGAAAATCAAAAATTTGCTGTTGATTTTGCACCGGAATTAAATTTAACCAAAGACTTTATTCAATCGCAGGTAAAAAATTCCGATATTGCGGTTATTACTATTGGACGTCAGGCCGGTGAAGGTTGGGATCGTCCTGAATCGACTTTTTCATTGAGCGAAGTTGAGAAAAATCTGATAAAAAATGTCTGTACCTCTTTCCATGCTGCCAAAAAGAAAGTTGTTGTGGTGCTCAATATTGGAGGCGTTATCGAAACTGCCGATTGGAGAGATTGGCCTGATGCTGTTTTGCTTGCATGGCAACCCGGGCAACAAGGTGCTCATGCGGTGGTTGATTTGTTGAAAGGTACAGAAAATCCTTCCGGCAAACTGGCTGTCAGCTTTCCGATGAAATATGCTGAAGTTCCTTCGGCTGCAACTTTTCCCGGCGAACCCAAAGATAACCCCGTCAATGCTTTTTATACAGAAGGTATATATGTCGGTTATCGGTATTATGAAACTTTCAAAGTGCCGACAGCTTATCCTTTTGGTTATGGACTTTCCTATACCAGTTTCAAATATTCCGATTTGAAGTTGAGCAATACTTTGTTTGATAACGAAATAAGCGTTTCGGTAAAAATTACCAATATCGGAAAAACAGCCGGCAAAGAAGTTGTTCAACTTTACCGGGAAGCTCCCAAACAAGCCATCGACAAACCTGTAAAGGAACTGAAAGCTTTTGCCAAAACTCAATTGCTAAAACCCAACGAGAGTGAAGTGATAACTTTTAAGCTGGATGCCCGTTCTTTGGCTTCTTTCTGGAGTGGTGTCAGTGCTTGGATTGCTGACGAAGGCAAATACAAAATACATGTAGGAGCCTCATCGGAAGATATTCGCGCTACCGGTGATTTTTCTTTGCCAAAAAAAATAATGGTGGAAAAAACACATGATGTTCTTTATCCTAATTTATTACTGCATGAAATATCTCCGGAAAAATGAGATGAGAAAATTTATTTTTGTTTCAATATCGTTATAATTTGAAATTTAAAACTATTTTTGTCATAGATTTTTTTAGTTGTTTTTTCAAATATCTTTTTTAATTCTTACTCTGTGATACAGTTAGAAGCACTTTATAAAATATCTTATGGGTTATATATTGTAACTTCTGGAGATAGAAACCAGGGAAATGGTTTTGTTTCAAATACGGTATTTCAAGTTACTTCTCAGCCTCAGCGTTTTGCCGTTTGCTGTAACAAGGATAATTATTCCGCTTCGTTTATTCAGCAGTTCAAGGCTTTTGCCGTTTCCATACTGGCACAGGATACTTCCGCCGAACTTATTGGCAAGTTTGGATATAAAAGCGGAAGGGAGATGAATAAAATGACGGACGTAAAAGTTATTTTTAAGGAAACCAATGTCCCTATTGTACTCGATGGCAGCCTTGCTTTTTTTGAATGTAAGCTGGTTGATGTTTTTGATGTGGGAACACATTGGATTTTTATTGGCGAACTGGTTAGTGCCGAAATTGTCGACGATACCGGTCAACCTTTGACTTATGCGTATTATCGGGAGGTAAAAAAAGGATTTTCACCCAAAAATGCTCCAACGTATATAGATCAATCAAAAATAGAAACTAAAACTGAAAATGCTATGTCGAAAAAATTCAAATGTCCAATTTGCGGCTACATTTACGATGAGGCCGAAGAAAAAGTAAAATTTTCCGATCTCCCCGATGATTGGGTTTGCCCGGTTTGTGGTTCAGAAAAATCGGAGTTTATAGAGATTTCTTAAATAAATCATTCAGTAACTCATTAAAAAACAAAATTATGGATAAATCGTTAAAAGGGACAAGAACAGAACAAAACTTGCTGAAAGCCTTTGCCGGCGAATCGCAAGCACGTAACCGGTACGAATTTTTTGCCAGCGTTGCCAAGAAGGAAGGTTACGAACAAATTGCTGCCATCTTTATGGAAACTGCCAGTCAGGAAAAGGAACACGCCAAAAGATTCTTCAAATTTCTGGAAGGTGGCATGGTAGAAATCACCGCTTCCTATCCTGCAGGAATTATCGGAACAACCAAACAAAATCTGAAAGCTGCAGCTGAAGGAGAGTATGAAGAATGGTCAAGTTTATATCCAACATTTGCTGAGGTTGCCAAAGAAGAAGGATTTCCTGAAATTTCCGTAGCATTCAAAATGGTGGCTAAAGTAGAAGTGGAACACGAACGTCGTTATCTGAAACTTTTACAGAATATTTCCGAAGACAAGGTTTTCAAAAAAGACGGCAAAGTGCTGTGGCAATGCAGAAATTGTGGCTACATTTACGAATCGGAAGAAGCGCTGGAAGTTTGTCCGGTTTGCTTGCACCCCAAAGCCTTCATGCAACTGAAAGAAGACAATTATTGAAAAACTTTCTCGAAAAAATTGAACTCTAATTGAGCAGGTAGGGGGATTACTCCCCCGCCCTACTCGATTTAGTCGTTTTCATCTTCATCAAGTTCATAATCATAGTAACCCGATTCGGAAAGTATGCATTCATCATACGCTACATGTTTCTCTTTTTCGGCTTCTTGTTGTTCCGGCGTAAGCGAATCCCATTGACGTTGCTTTTCCAAAAGTATTCTTAGCATATCTTGAAATTTCATAATTCTGTCAATTTACCTCAAACATCATTATCGGTTGTTTCCGTTTTTTCAATGCGAAACGATGTGTTACTGGTAAACATTATTTCTAATTTTGAAATGTCAGATATGTTGCGACCGTTTTTACTCGTTATCTCAAATACTACTTGTATTTCATTCTTTTTCATAAGGCTTTGATTTCTTATGGCAAAATCCAAAGCAACATTAACATCCTTGCTTGAAGATATAAATCGGTTTTGTTGAACCATATCTCCGCCAAATATTCGTTCAAATTCTTTTTGCTTTATAATCCATTCCACGATTTACCATTCCGTTGTGAACAGGCAGTTTTTCCAAGCCACGTTCTATTAACGTTTTAGCCGCTTGGTTAAATTCGGTAAGCGTATTTTTTCCCATCTGCTTGTTCAATTGCCGATAATTGCAACCTGCTTTCGTTGGTTGGGGTCCAATTCGAGAATGGAGCCCGGAACCAACAGAATATAACTGCGAACTACTCCCGCTATGTCGCGGTAGTTTTCCTTGATACGAAAATAGCTCTCGAGCATTTTTCTATCGGGACTGCAGCGAACTGATAAATCGAAATGCATTCCGCAATGTTCTGTAATGCAAATTAAACAACCACCAAAATCCCGGGATACTACAAATGTGTTCTCAGAAACAAAAACTATTGAAATCCAAAATATTACAATTTCAATCGACTGAATTTGACTACCAAACTAACCAAAATCAGTCTTTTTTTACTAAACTTTAACGTTATGTTATTCATGTTTGCAAAGTTGGGTGAAATAGTCAATTGTTAAACAGCAAGTAATCTGCATTTTTTTAAAAAAAATTAATGTTGTCCGATAAAAATAAAGGAGCAAATAGTGTCGCTCCTACGGAGCTCTAATGATATTTGTAACTTATTGACTACCATAATATCGTCCCGATGGGACTTAAGAGAAAGCTGCATTGCAGCGAAATTATGGTAG
>JAHDRA010000056.1 GCA_018433525.1 Paludibacteraceae bacterium | reverse complement strand
TTGTCGGGCATATACTTTGGGCAAAACACCTTTTAGTGAAGGATTTTCCTTTTCGATGGCATCCATTGCATGGTCTACAAACTTTCCAATGTCAGGTTGTTTTGCTTTGGATAATAAAAAACTCCAACGTGCTTCCTGCGGTACAAAGAAAACGTTTTCCGCTTTGTATTCGTCTCTGTCTTCAGGATCGGCTCCCAGCTCTTCTTCGGCTTTCAGTCGGGCATATAATTCTTCAAAAGCATCGGAGATATATTTCAGAAAAATCAATCCCAACACAACATGTTTATATTCGGCGGCGTCAATATTCTTTCTCAGTTTGTCTGCCGCTTTCCAGAGCGTTGCCTCGAGCTTGCCGAGCGATTGTTTTTCTAAAGATGCTTCTGTGCCGTTTCCGTTTTTCTTTGTCATTTATATTTTTTCTTTTTAAAAATTCAACAAATTTCAATTAGCACTCAAAAGTAACAATTTAGTACGGATGGTAAACAAAATTGCAGCTTTTTTGTAAGCATTTTTCATGTGAGTCTGTTCGTGCGGGCTTACAAATGTACTGCAACGTGCGAGAGATTTCCTTCTTCTTTTTTGCAGAAGGAAGAAAAACAAAATAATTTTCCATCAAATTTGCACAGTCCTACCAAAAACCAAATCTTTTCTTTCGTTTTTATTTATCGCTTTCTTATCTGAATATCATCTGTCTTTTTTACACTTGTTGTTAACGGCTGGCGCTTGGCGCAGTGGCGGGTTCACAGAGCACAAAACTGTCAAGCTGCACTGAATCACGCAGGGCGTGACACAAAGCTTCAAGTTTGCACTGCCTGTCCCGCCTTAGCGGGATCACCCCGCCTGAAGGAAAACCCATGTTACAGATAGCCAATTTTTTCATTGGTTACTGTCATATTTGTCTAACAAGTGACACATTTCTATGTGAGCTGCTAAGCCAAGCAGGTCGCCGAACATTTTTGTTGTGTCAAAATTTTGATTATAACCTTTTCTTTCAAACGCTTCAAATTCAGGAATAACATTGAAAGTTGCTAAATATGAAACTTCTTGTGAAATTCGTGTATATGCACTACTGTCACCGTCATTTTCAAAGTGAATGTCAGACTTAGCTCCCAGTTTTAATAGTTTTTTTACTTCCTTAAAGTCAAAACATTGGGCACGGTTGTATAATCTTAAATCAATTTCACGAAACCCCTTTTTCAAGTATGTTGTTATTGGTTCCATAATTATTTCGTCATAGTCATTCGGGTCATCACAATAAAAATGCTCGTGATATTGATGGTATTCAATTTTTCTATGAATTTCTTGTTGTCCAAGTTCTTTAAGCCAAAAGTCTAACATTTGCATAGTTCGTTGTCTGTGCTTTACAACTAATGTCTTAATGTTGTCAATCCAATCTCCGCTAAACCAAATTGTCTCGTTGAAAAATGTCAAGTTTGTCAAGTCAAAAGTTGTGTTTTCAACAACTTGAAATTTGTCCTTTTTTGTATAGAATTCGGGAAACTGATTTTTGAACTCAATAACCTTTTCTAAGTCGTTGAAATAAATCGCAAGAAATAATTCTTCCAATTTCTTGTTTTCGGTTACTGTTGGTATGTCATTCAACTGACTTGTCATTACTTGTTTTACGTTTTTGGTTTAATTTTAGTGTGGTGTCGCTTGGTTGCTAACGACCGAGGCTATGAGAAGTGGCTACATTGCGGGGGACTTTCCTGTCGTACTAGCACACAGTTCGTGCGGGCTGCAAAACCTCGAAAACGCAGTATTGTAGCCATTTTTCATAGGCGTGTGTTACCAAACGTGCATTGGTTGTGAAGAAGTTGTTTTCATTGTTTTCATTTTCTTTGTAATATTCAAACTTTCGACTACCCAAATTGTATATACTTTCAAAAAAAAAAAGCACGTTTGGTATTCCTTTTAATTGATATGTTTCCAAACGTGCAACTTTCTTGTTCGTTTTGTTTTTGGTAAATGATTTGTTTTAAATTTACTCTTTAAAAAGTCTAATCGCTTTTATAGCTTTATTATTGAATGTTACTACTCCAATATAAATACCCGAATTCAATTCTTTTAAATTGAAGGCTTTGGTAATCTGTCCTCTTTCGGCAATTTCAATGCTTTTCAGCAATTGCCCAGTTACAGAATACAATTTGAATGCAGCTTCTTTTATTGAATTCGGAATTTCGTACGACAATGAAATATTATCAACAAATGGATTGGGATAAATTGTTACCGGCTCATTTATTACATTGTGAATACCAGAATAGGATTTATCACGAATATACGATTTTGCTTTCCCTATAAAACTGTTAGTAGACAAAAATAATTTGTCAATATTCTCATTGATAACACATATTTTATTATAGGAATAAAATATATAATCGTCCATAACCCATGTTTCGCCAAAAATTGTTTTTTCAGGAAGATATAATTTTGCAGAATCTCCATTCTCAAAGCTCCATGAGCCATTTGTTACAACTTTTACAAAATCCTGTGAATTTATTGAAGTGAATATTATATACTCAATTCCTTTTCCAATAGAATCACATCGTTGATATTCTAAAAGGCAATTACTTTCTAAAATCCATTTACCCTTCAAAGTGTCATTGAAAAATGTTGTTATTCTACTGTTTTCCTGAGCAAAAAGAAAATGTGAAAACAATAGGTTAACGACTAATATAATAAGAATTCTTTTCATGTTTTTTTTAGATTTAGATTATTGACCACACGTTACAATATTTACATCAAGTTGACCTCCTTGTTGAACTTCAAATCCAGCATTTAATTGTATCCCTTGACCTGCTTCAAAATTAATACTATTATTTGTTTTACAGTAACCAAACCAGCTGTTTGAATGCTATTAATTGCATTTGAAACTTTAGGTAATTGTGTTGTATTACTCAATGTTATATCTGAATTTGTGCACAACGCATTTTCGCTAACGTTTTGCGGCTTGACGCAGGTAGCGATTTAGAAGTACTATACTGTCAACCTGCACTGAAGCTGAATAGTAGCACAAACTTTCACTTAACCACGTCACCGCCACTTGCGGCAAACGGCTGTTATGATGCGTTTTTTTATTCAAGTTTCACTGTTTCAAGTAAGTTTTTAAGTCTTTCAAGTAATTCGTCATAAAGCACAAATTCAATGTCCTTTAGGCTTTCTCTTAAATTTTTAAAATGATTTCTCTTTGTTTTGGTATTTAATTCCTTAGTTGTTCCTGCAACAATGATTGCCCGTGGGTTGATTATATTAATTTCAAAACCATCATTATTTTCATCTTCTGTTTGTTCTTTGATAGATTTTGAATAGCTCAAACTATTTTCTTTAGCTTTTTGCAGATAATCTGCAACTTGTGCTATTACCATTGAAAAGTCTTTTGACCAATAAAAAGTCTTATGGCTTTTGTCGTATTGTAGAATTGGAGTGCTACTTTTCTTCAATTCATAAAAATCAACATAGCCATAAATATCGACAAGGACAAGGTCAGGGTATTTGGTTATCCCTGTTGCTATGTTTTTGTAATCTAATTTTTTGTAATATCTATTGTCAAACAAAGTAATGTATTCATCAAAAAACTCTTGCCAAATGCTTTCTTTGGGATTATCTTTTAATAGTTTTTCATACTTGTTAATTATTTCTTGAAGTGTAAGAAGTTGAGCGTTCTTTTGTAGCCCCCTAGTCATTCTTTTAACAACATCCGGACGGCTATACTTTTTAGCTGCTTGCACGTAAAATTCCCCAATCTTTTCTACTTCCTCCGCTGTTAGTTTATCGATTAATTTTGAATTTAAGTTTCTTAAAACTAACTCTTTATTATTGTTTGTCTCCTGAAAGTCAAAACTAAGGTTTGGATATCTTTCGATTAAAAAGTTTTTTACAAGTATGGTTTTTGTGTCATTACAAGCTCTTTGTTCTTGAAAAATCCTTGATTTTAAATCTTCTAATTCGTCTAATTTAAAATATAAGGTGTTTTTCGCTTTTCTACGGGGAAGTGTGTCTGAAATTTGAATTTTATCATATCCTTGATTTTCAAATTTGTATTTAAAAAAATTGGTCATTGATTTCTCTTCGAAACCAAAACCAAACAAATTTAATATGTTAGGAAGTTTTGTGTAGCCGATTAGAATTATTTCTTTTATTGAGTTTCCACCATAAAAGAAATATGTGATTTTATCTCCTTCCTTTTCATATATCTTTATTAAGTCCTGTTGCTCGTCTTCTTTTAAAAGTCGAAAGTAAGTAGTTTTAGTCCCTGAAATTTCTTCAAGAATTTGAATCTTTTTGGTGTCTATTTTTACTTCCATTTTTAAATCGTGTTGTGTCGGTTTCGTCTTTTAAAATGCACCACAACGTCTTATTTACGCAATAAATATACAACATTCGTAAATACAAAATTTAAAACATGCATAAACCACTTTTAAGTTTTTGCTTATTATTAATGGTAAAAAGCATGATATCAATAGGATAGTTTATTCAAAAAAATTACATTTACGAATAGGTATTGACCTTACTCAATTGTGAGGTTGGAATGTCATTTCGCATTCATTTTCTGAATCAGCTATTTCAGCAAAATCTTATTCCTTCTTTTTCTTTCTCTACCTGCCTGCTATTTTTTTAATAATTTCACAAATATACACAACAATTTTATTCATTCAAAACAAAGAATCAAAAATTAATCTGTATTTGCCGGTTCACATTTTACGTGTACTTTCCCCAAAAGGCAAGAGTAACATAATTTCACGTACCAGACCTGCGAACCGGAACAATAAGAAGAAAAACAGAACTTCCATTTTTCACAAAATACTTTTTTACTTTAGTACATGACAAAAAAATTGTAGAAACATTTATATTCTATATTTTCAGATATTTAATAACAGGGCTTTGCCCCAAACCCCACTTACTTTTTTTTCTTGAAATAAGTGTCTCAATTTTTGTCATGTACTAAACTTTTTTACAAAAAATACCTGCTAGCGAGTAATGTGAAGTAAAAGAAAACTGTTAAGATCTCCTATTCGATTTCAATGTTTATCCTTCTGTTAATTTGAATCAACTGCGTAAAATTTTTCAGAACTAATTTTGTACTTCAGGATTAATTTGTTTTTAAGAAAAATTGAAAAAGGCCTGCCAGTGAGATACACCGGCAAGCCATTGCTATAGTTAAGATTATTAGGTTTATAATTTTATAATTTTTTTAACTGCAAAAGTATGATCCAAAAAATAAACTTTTATAAAATACATGCCCGCCGGAACATTAGACATTTCCAGCGTTTGCTTGTTTTCAAAAATTTTCATTACTCTTCCACTTGCCGATATTAACTCAACTTTTGTAAAAGGTTTTTCTGACAGCACGCTCAGTCGATTCTTCACAGGATTAGGAGAAAGAATTAACGAGTATTTTTCAATATTTTCTACACCTGTAGAAGAACAATCGGTCGAAACAACAAGATATTTTCCATTGGATGTGCCATTGGTTTTATAACAAATATCAGAACTGATACCGGTTACATCTACCGTCTGACTGCCACTACCATTATTAAATACTAAATTAACACTCTGCATACCTTCAAAAAGATAAGAATACCAACCACTGGCATCAGATGTAATTTGTGTCCCTGGCCAGGGACCTAATATAGTAGTCGAAACATCATTCCAAGCATAAAAATAAACTGCATTCCATTCATCTGGCTTCTTAAATCTTACCGTAATCCCCGTCGGTGCCTCCGTATAATATACATACGAAACTATGGATGATTCAATCCCTTCACTGTCAATAGCAATTGCTTTTAACGTTGTTTTATTTTGTGTGATGGTTATAGTACTTCCTGAAGAAACTCTGGTGGAATTAATCGTAGGAGTCGTTCCATCTAATGTATAATAAATATAAACCGGTTCATTTTCGCCAGTAGCTGTTAATGTTACGGTTGTTCCTCCTTCGTAGTAACCGCCTGCCGGTGAAACAGAAAGAGTAGTGGTAGATGCTCCTCCTCCTGAGCCTACCCATGTATGCAAAATCATGGAACGTGCTACATTTCCTTTGCTGTCTGTAGCTTCGATATAATAATCCACCAGCTTGTTGCGAATGCCGGTAATTTGAGCTGAATATTCATCTGCTTTGTAATTTGGTGTTAAACCTTTTGAAGCAATACTTTTTGAGTTCATAGGAATTTCTATCCATTGTCCCACTTCATCACCACCTGCATAAGTTTCATTTTGATTGCTTGAAAGAGGATTTTTTCCATCCTTATCGAGCCGATACTTCAATTTTACAGAAGAAAGTCCGCTCACATCATAAACATAAGACCAAACCGTAAAATCTGAAGATTGAACAACTCCCCATTCTGTTTCACCAGGATTATAAGGGTCACGTTGAGGATGATAAATAGAAGGAGGAGTAAGGTCCGAGCTTGTATTTACTACTTTCATAGCGGCTGTTGTAGCCAGATTGGCAGCTCGGGTAGGTTTATTATCCCAATCTTCGGTGCCATCCCAGTACCAGTAACAACTGGTTTCCCCAACTAATAAATAATCCCATGCTGCTTTTGTATCTGGTGAAGAAGAATTGATTTGCTCTGCTGTCTTGACAATATTAGACGCCGCCGTTATAACTGACCAGCTATTCCGATCAGGACTATAACCATTTACAGGATCACCATTCCATTTCAAAAATTCTGGATCAGCACCTGCACCATACCAGCTACCTGATTCAACATGAATGATATCATCAGCGGCTGGAGGAAATTGTTGTAAGTAATCCTGAATAGTGGTACAAACAAAACGATCTGGATTTGCTTGTAACCAACTAACAAAGTTATCAAAATTAGACCCATAGTAACTCTCACTACCCCCTCCATGGTTGTCACCATCATGATGTAAAACAATCAAAATAGGATGTTCAGAATCTGTATTATAACTTTCTATTTGGCTCATTGTAGCTTCATAATTCAAAGCGCCAAAACCGCCACGACCATCTTCATTTCCAAAAAAAGTAGAAGTTGGCACAACTATCATTTTGTACTCCGTTCCTGTAGCCGGATCAACATATTTCATCCAATGCGGACGATGTCCCCATGCAGCTGAAACTGGAAGTGGAGCCCATAATCCATTTAATTTTTGCCAGTCATTAGGATCTGGATTAACTATATCTGCTTTGTTTACCTCAACAATAGAACCTCCATTCCCCCAGGGATAACTGTTACAAGTCCGATCAAAATGAATATTATCTACCATTACCCAATCCAATCCAGAATTTTTTAAAGCAGGTATGATATGCTCTTCAAAAGCATTTTCTGGAGGAAATATACCTTTTGAATAGGGTAAACCAGGAAAATTTGCTGCAAAAGCCTCTTTATGTTTCTGAATTTGTTTTTCAATATCTTCTTTATCAATTAAAGGCATAATGGGATGATAATAACCAAAAGCAACCATATCTAATCGCTGATTTCCTAAGCTCGTTTTTTTAGGAATCATACTTTGCCATGCTGATTTCCAATTAGAAAAACCAATACCATTTGCTTCCAGAACATTCAGATTTTCTATCAATGAGCCCGAAAAACTCACCTGAGCTCCTGCATGATCAAACGACAACATTTTATTAACTGCATTAGACGGCCACGTAGTGTAAGGTCCTGTCCTGGAAGTAAAAACATCATATAAATTATACGATAACACTCCAGAATTCTGGGTTTCAATTACTGTTTCTCCTGGTTGATAAATGGGTTGATGCATATGCCACTGAAAAGCAATGTAAATAGGTGGATTAACAGCCAATAAACCGGCCTGTACGATGGTGAAAAAAAGAACAACTAAAAATGATTTTTTCATGATTACATAAGTTAAAATTAAAATTTGAAAATTGATTTGTATCCTCTTCAATTGTTAATAAGTTATAAAATATTTTTTAATATATTATCACTTTTTGATGATCAATCAGATAAATTCCTTTCGGAATATCATAATAAGCATTTTGACCCCGTTTGATGTCGAGCATTTTGATAACTGTTCCACTGACAGAATAGAGAGGATAAACGCCTTCTACTGTACTGTTTATATTCAACATATTTTGACCACTCGAAACAGTAAATTTTCCCCTTGAAAATATATTGTCCACAGCGTTTGCAGATGGTTGAATAACGTGATGCAATCCATTTACTGTATAATATCCACCATTGACTACATCAAAACCTATACTTGATGGTGCCTGATTGCTCCCATCGTTGAAAAGTACCTTCCAATTGGTAATCTCACCTTCAAAATTATATTTATAAACGTTGTTTCCAAGCTTTGTTGCAGCATCACCCGGCCAACTTTTAGTAATCTTTACGACCGTACCGTTGTTGTCATAATAAATATATACATTAATGTTACTGCCCCAATTCGACGGTTTTTCAAAAAATATAGCCTTTTCTCCGATATTCAAAACCGGTTCCTGAGGAGTTTCAGGCTCTTCAGACGAACCTATCAATGGTTCAGTCTCGTCGGGATAAGTTCCCTGATCTTCTATTACAGGTGTAGTTCCATACAAATATTTGCCATCAACGCCAATCTTTCCGGGAGCCGGAGTTTTATCAGTATTCAAAACATATACCCGCATATTGCCTTTGCCTGAAACATTCACCGTAAGTTTATTGTTGGATACCACTTTTGTGTCTCCTGTTATGGCATCGACATAAGTGCCATTCAATACATTGTTAAACGTAAAACTTTCGGAAATAGCTACGCACACATAACTGTCAGTAGTGGCATCCACATAGCGACGTTTAAATGCGAGGTTATTTTGCTGTCCTTCTGTAGAATATTCTCCCTTACGCAGAGCAGGAATAGCCATCCTGATTTGACTCAATCGCTGAATATGACGAGCCAGTGGATGTTTTAGGGTAACTGCTACATTACCTGTGGCATTGGTATAACTTGCAAAATCATTTACATTAAGTGTCCCAGAGATATATCCGCCGTAGTAAGCACGACCCGATTCCTTTAAAGGAATAGTTGGACCTTTATCAATAGGGCATCCCTTTTTAAATTCAATTTCACTACCATAATAAACACACGGTATTCCTCGGAAAGTGTACATCAAACATAAATTTTCCGCCCAAACATCTTGTGGCTTAGCAAAACGTTGACTTTCAGGTGCACCATCAGGTGCATAATCATGTGAATCAACATAAACTACATTATAAGTAGGATCATTGTAAGCATGGTCACCTTCACAAGCTATACGAAAAGCACTCTTAGCACTTTCAAAATTCCAGTGCATCGGAAAATCAATTACATTCATTCCTGAATGCATCGAATGATCAGGAGTGTGATAATCATTTCCATTCAAAAAAGCATTATTGGATGATGGCTGAATAGAAGTATCAACATTGTCATTATAATTTTGTACACAAGAACGTTGATTGGTGTTGTTCAAAAATTCATCACTAGTTCCTTTAATCCATGTGGTTTGAAAATAGGAAGCATCCTCTGTCCAGTCATAATTTCTGGAATCTTTCCATGTATAGAAAGGTGTTGACATGGCAGCCGTGTTTCGGTACCAATAATTTCTATCGCGCGTGCATATCTCACTGAAAATAAAAAAATTGTCGTTTCCGCATTCATTCGCAATTCGTTGAAAAGCCGGAATAAAAACCTTATTAAAAACAAGCCTGTTGATATGTCGACCTGTATCGATACGGAAACCATCAACGCCCATACGAATAAATTGTCCATAAGCATCAATCAGATAGTTGTAAACCAGTGGATTTTCGGTATTCAAGTCCACGCAATCACCTGCTATTTGTGCCCATTGACAGGTAATATCATCCCAGTTGAAATTTCCAAAATGATGCCAGTAGTTATTAACATCATGATTTTGTCCATCTGTATTTTTCATACGTGCCAACCGAGCCTGATATTGATCACCTGGTAATAAATTTTCATAGTTATCAGGTAAAATTCCATTTTTAATACGTTTCATAGAAGCATTTATGTCTGATAAATCAGCAGAATAATCTTTTTCAAACATAGGACATAAAGTTGCTTCACCAAAATTTCCTGTATGGTTTAACACAATATCCAGAATAATTTTCATTCCTTTAGCATGAACTGCATTAATTAAGGTCTGAAAATTTACGTCTGTTGACTCATAACGCGGATCCACTTTTTTAAAATTAAAAGCATGATATCCATGATAATCATAACCACTGGCGTTCTCTACTACTGGTGTGATCCATATAGCAGTAAAGCCGAGAGCTTTAATATAATCTAATTTTTCAATTAAACCCTTAAAATCCCCTCGCCAGGCAGGATCGCCCTGATTTAAACTTTGTCCATCCCAGCATTGTACATTATTACTTGGATCGCCATCATAAAATCGAGTGGTGATAACAAAATAAATGGTCTCATCACGGAAATCTGTGCGAACAAAATTATTTCCACTTCTTAAGGTAAAAGGAACCAAAAAACACGTTAAGAACGAGAAAAATAAAAACCATTCCCTTCTTTTTAAAAGAAATTTTTTAAAAAAATTCCTTTTTCTTAAATTGATGTCTTTCATGAAATCTAATTTTAAATTATACATTATTATTTGAACTGATGATTTAGTATATTACCACTTTTTGGTGATTAATTACATATACTCCTTTTGGAATGTTACAAAAAGCATTTTGTCCTTGTTTTATGTTAAGATTACAAATTAATACCCCATTAATACTATACAGAGGATAATTACCTTCGATTTCGCTATAAACATATAAAGCATTATCCTTACTGTAAAATTTCAAAGGCAACTCTTTAGCAATTGTAGGTGTAGCACTGCTTACTGAAACTACATGATTTAATCCTGTGGCTTTATAATAACCTCCATTTACAACGTCAAAACCTGGCTGACCTGCTCCAGGGGTTTGATGACTTCCCCCATCGTTAAATAAAACCTTCCAATTATTAATTTCACCCGTTAAATTAAGCTTAAACACATTGTCTGTTAAAGCTGTGGCGGCATCACCCGGCCATCCACTTGTGATTTCACCTGATGTTCCATAAATATAAACATGAATATTGCTCCCCCAATCTGCAGGTTTTTCAAAGAAAATAGCCTGCTCGCCTGCTTGCAACACAATATCTCCTGATGAAGGTGGATTCTCGCCTCCATTTGTACAATCTACAGTAGCAACAATGTATTTCCCATCTGAATTTGTTCCATTCGTCTCAAAACAAGTATCGTCTGTTACATTGTTCACATCTACTGTCTGATTGCCACTTCCATTACTAAAAACAAGATTTAGTGTTGTAATTTCGTCTGGGAAAACATAAGAACACCAATTATCGGTTCCTGTGGTTACTTGTGTACCTGGCCATGCTCCTAGTAAAGTCGTTGAATTGGCATTCCATGCATAAAAATAAACGGTGTTCCATTCATCTGGCTTCTTAAATTTTACCGTAATCCCTGTCGGTGCCTCCGTATAATATACATACGAAACTATGGATGATTCAATCCCTTCACTGTCAATAGCAATTGCTTTTAACGTTGTTTTGTTTTGTGTGATGGTTATAGTACTTCCTGAAGAAACTCTAGTGGAATTAATCGTAGGAGTACTCCCATCCAATGTATAATAAATATAAACCGGTTCATTTTCGCCCGTGGCTGTTAATGTTACGGTCACATCACCTTCATAATAACCACCTGTAGGTGTCACACTAAGCGTAGTGGTAGAATTGCTTTTTGTATAAATTGCATAATTGGTACCTGATGTAGCTAAGTTATAATCAGCCGGGATAGAATAACTTCCGCTACCTAATTTTACCATTAATGAACCAGTTTTACCTGTCACCGTAGCTACATACGAATTGGAAGTTACTTGGTTAACCGTCACACTACTCTCGCTATTAACACCCACCGAATGACGGGCAGCAATCATCGCTTTAATTTCATTTTTATATTGTTGCCAGTGAGGTAAAAAGACACAAGGAACTCCTGGTGAACACAACATAAAAGCATTGGCTACCAGTACATTCCCTTGATATTTGTTGTTGTCACGATAGGTATCATGATTATCTATAAAAGTAGTGGCATAACGTCTTGAATCAGGATTATAAATTAATCCTGCAGGTTGATTTGCCCCATTATAAAGCCATACCAGTTTAGTGAAATCGCCACCACTATTAGCAAAATTATTTAAAGCATATTTAAAAGCAAAATCAAATGTCGTAGATTTATAATTAGCAGCTTTAACCCAATTCCATAATGTATTATTATTCCCGTCCCAATATTCACCAACAGAAAAATCTGCTCCAGCAGCATCATTATACATGGCAATATACGAACCGGGAAATCCCTTTGTCATGTCATAACGCCAGCCGGCATAACCCATATCATTTTTCAGAAATTGCAGGTATGCTTTAATAGTATTTTGAACCGTCTGATTTCGATGATCAATATCTCTAGCCGCCTCATAGTTATCTCCTTCGTCTGGACCACCAGTAGCCTCATAACCACGTGATACACATTCATCTGTGCAACAAATTGCCCAACTTCCCCAGGCATAGGTAACACCATTATAAGTTTCAGAAGGAAAATCAGTCCAGTTAGTTACGCCATTGCGATGATTAATGACAACATCTGCTACACAACGCGCACCAGCATTCTTCAAAGTAGAAATTAATGTTTTCAATTCCGATTGAGTTCCAAAACTACTATTTTGATTAAAATAATAAATGGGTAAGTAACCCATTGTACTACTAGGACCCGCATTACCACTTGGAGGTAACCAGATAAGATCAAAACTTTCGGCTAATTCATTGGCCTGTAAAGTCAAGTTAGTCCATTTCGAGTCGGCATAGGAATTCCAATAAAAAGCCTGCAACATCACATCCGTACATTGAGATGGAGCCTGAGACTTTACAGAAAATGCAGATAAAACAAAAAAAGTAACAAGAAAATAAAACGATTTTTTCATGGTTTATTAGTTATGGGTATTTGTAAAATCATTATTTGCATCCAAATTTAGTCAACGTACAGGTAGAAAAAATCTTTTTCACAGAAAAAGTAAAGAAAAAATTACGCAAACGTTTGAAACCACCGAAAGTAAGTGTTTGTTTTACACTTCATTTTGACAAAAAAACCAATATGAAATTATAAAACAAACGTGAGTTTGATATAACGATTACAATCTTAAATCATATAAAAAGTTGATAATTAATAAGGTAATAAGGTCTATTCCTATTTTTGATTTTTGATTGTTGATTGTTGATTCCGTTACTAAGGTTTTATTTTAAAAAAGGTTCGTTTTTGAATATAAAGACCTTATTTAGAGACGACTAACCTTTGTAACATGTGAATAATTTCTTTGCATAAATTTTATTAGATTATTTATAATTGCTTAAAAAATATTCATATACCGAATCAGTCACAAAAGATTTCTAATCCTTTGGTAAGTGAATGGCGGATTTAAAATCTCCTGTTCGGTGTAGCCTTCAGGCTACGTCGCAGGGCTATTCATTTTACGGATTTTAAGCCAACAGATAAAAATTTGTCGGATTGCAAATCCGACAGGACAAAATAATAAAACGAATAAAGCACAGACCGAAGCCTGTGCCTTTTCGCAAATAATCAAAACTTCATATTAATGACTACCAAACAAAAACATAAAAATACTTCTCATTTAAACTAATGATTCAGCTTTTTACCAAACCAACATTTTGGTATGGAAATAGGGATGCTGTTCATCTTTTATGATAAGGACATAGAGGCCTGCCACCGGAACATTCAGCGTACAGTGAGCATCGACCGTTGTTTTTGCCTGCAAAATATGACCGGCCATGTCGGCTAAATAAATTTGCGAAGTTCCTTTTAACCCATTAATTTCAATATTACCTCCCAGTGGATAAATTCTCAGGAAATGATCTGCATTTTCAATATTTACATTGTCTGTAATTACTCTTTTGGGAACATTCAGGTAAAAGCGATTTTTTATTTCGGTGGTAGAAGTCTGAAAACCGTATTCCGTTTCCGATATCAAATCTACTGTTTCACCCGTTTGCTGGTCAGTGAGGGTTACCGGCAAATTAGTCAATTGTGTGGTCCAGTTAAAGGAATAATCCCCTGCTTGAGGCACTTTTACGTAAACCGGTACAGTTGTTTCTTCCGGAACTGTATTCAGTGCCAGTGCATAATTGTTTCCGCTGCTCAACGTATAAACTCGAGGCGTGGTGGTATTCATAGGCTCAGAATAGGGAGCATCATACAGCTCATCATATCCGGCCGTTGCTTGCGGCAGCATGCGCACCAGCGTTTCATAATTCGTACCATTGGCAGCCAGATTGAGCTGCACCACATCTTCCGGTTGGGCATCCGTCCTGCGACGTACGCCTTGTGGAGATGTTATGTAAGAACCCATATTTCCGGCTGCAGCCGTTTTTACAAAGAAAGCTTCATAGGGAACCAACGAAGCCGAGCCCCCATAAGTATAGCCCGGATTATCGGAACCATAATACAATTTATAAGCATCGTTTGTAGGATTGTAACTATAAGCAAACTGTCCATCCGAAAGGGAAGAAGTAGCTTTTGTCACCAAAGGTTGAGATACAAAATTCCATCCGAAATTGCACGTCAGACCTCCGGACACAGTGGTATAACTTACCGCCGTATTGACCGGTGAGCTCGATGAGGGATTGCCAAAAGACTCGTCGTCGCTTTTGGCATTGGTTACGAAGAACAAATCTGCAACGCTCCCTTTCTTGTTGATAATATATCCCGTATCAGCTTTTAAGGTAGTAACATTGGTCAGCGTTTTCCAGCCCGATGTTCTGTTTGCCCGTCTTACCGGATCATAAATGCCTACACTGTAATCGGTATTCCAGGTGGCAGTGGTCGTCGTGTCGGCTTTTAAAATTTGGGTAATAGGAAACGGAAAAGCAAAAAAGTTCCATTGGGCTGTATGATAGAAATGTACTTTTACCATTACTTTATCATCGATGGTCAACGTTCGGCCATTTCGATAAAATTCTGCTGCATGAAGAGGCGATTTGCCGAGTATCAGTTTTTTTACTTTCAGCGAAGCATTGGTATAGGTGGATGACAACCGCCCTACTGCTGCAGTATCCAAACCCAAATGGTTGCTTACTTCAACTTTCCCGGCCTGAATATCCAACAAATGATCGATAATAATGTTGTTAATGGTTATTTTATCGCTCAAACCGGCGGAGTCTATTCTGTTAATGGTTAAATCTTTCAGTACATTGGTAACCCCGTTTGTAGTCTGATCGAAAATTAAAGATTGCCCCGAACTTGCTGTCCACCGGGTGTAGTTTCCCAGCAACCTGACGGTGGCATCTTTGTCTCCCTTAATTTTTCCTCCGTTGACACATTGCACACCGGCTCTTCCCTTATTGGTTGCCAAATCAGAGTCTGTAGCACTGATTTCCAAAGTTTTCCCATTCAAAACAAGTGTTCCACCCGACAGGCTCAAAGCCCAGTAACCGCCACCATTAGCAGAATACCCTTTGCAGGTTACATCTTTATAGAGCGTTACTTGTCCTCCGGACTTATCCAACACCATAAAATCGATGGCATAAGTGCCGTCCGTGTTGCCATCAATTTTTTGGTCGGCGGAACCGGTAAAGACAATGGCTCTGCCGTTGCAGTTGAAAGTTCCGTTGTTGATAAAGTCGCCGGTCAATATCATTTCGCCACCGATGGCTTGTAATGGAGCAGACGTGTTCTCCGACAAACTCAGGGTGCCGGCATTGGTCATGGTTTTGCATTGAAAAGCAAGATTTCCACCTCCCTTACTATTGGCAAAATAAATGGTACCATTGTTGGTAATATCCCCGTTTACAATGACCACCGCTTTTCCTTGATGTTCGGCTACATTGCTGTCGTAGGCCATATTGAAATCGAGCGTGGCACCGCTGGCTACCGTAACATTGCCAGCTGCATAATACTTGTTGGCAAAGGAGGCAACGGACATTTGCAAGGTGCCGGAAGCAATTTGAATATTGTAAGGGTAACCGGATCCGGAGGTAACGTTGGGCTTCCATTCTGCACCCGGCACTATACTTGTACCGACGCCGGGATTGTATTTTAAGATAGAACCCGAGGCAAAAGTGGGAGCTTGGCTCACACTGCCGCCACTTTGTATTTCCAGCGTACCGTTTACCGTACAATTGGACGAATTAACCGCAGACGAAACCGAAATGGTATGACCCGTTTGAATGGTGATACCCGATGCATCGGAAGACGGAATAGACGTTGCATCTGTCCAAGTCGTCCCATCGGATGACTGCTCCCAGCTATCCGTATCAACCCAACTTCCATTACCTTTGGAGCGATAATAATATGATGATGTTCCCGGACAGCTTGCAATTTTTGTAGTCCATTTGCCACCAGTCCATGCATCGTATTCATAGCAGGTACTGGAGGAAACTCCGGTAATATCGGTAGTTTGATGACTGCTGCTGCCTTCATTAAAAATAATATCTACCGTTTCGTTTGTAAAGGTAAAAGTTTTTGTGTACCAGTTATTTCCAATGGATTCCATGGC
>JAHDRA010000026.1 GCA_018433525.1 Paludibacteraceae bacterium | reverse complement strand
CGTTCCAGTTTGACAGATATTACCCATTCAATGGGTTTTTGAAGCATTCGTTCAAAAATGTTGTCGGCTTGAGGTGAATAAAGTTGCTTGGCCAATTGTTGGGTAATGGTGCTTCCTCCTCCGGCGCTTTTTTGCTGCAAAATACCGGTAAGTAAAATAGCTCGGGCAAGCGCTTTGCCGTCGATGCCGGAATGCTTGTAAAATCTTTTGTCTTCAGTAGCAATCAAAGCATTAATAACATTTTTAGAAATGTCGTTGAAATGTACTTCTACACGATTTTCCTTGTTTTTAAAAAATCTACCCAGCAATTGCATGTCTGAAGAGTAAATTTCCGAAGCATATTTGTTTTGAGGATTTTGTAATTCTTCGAGTGGAGGCAAGTAACCAATCCAGCCAAAACTAATGAAAGCAAAGAGCAAAACCAAGCAAAGGATGCCAAATCCAAATAATTTCCAGAAAATTTTTTTAAATTTAGTACGCTTGTCGTTGTTCTGATTCTCCATATTTTTTAATCTAACGAATAAGTTACAAAATTAGTAATAATTTTCCATAACTTAAACCTTCATTAATTGAGCGATAATGGTGTCGGATATTAGTTTTCCTTTTGTGTTTAAACGTAAAAAACTGCCACACCTATATGCCTTTTCATTATCGATAAATGTTTTTATGTTTTCTAAACAAAAGTCTTTCAATTCGGTACCAAAATTTTGTTCCAATTCATCAATATTTATACCGTTTTTTGTTCTCAATCCGAGTAAAACATATTCATTATAACGATCTTCCAAACTGAGAATTTCCTGGTCGTAAAAAGAACTGTTTTTCAAAATTCCTTCTGTATATTTATGAATAGAAGCAACATTCCACTGCCGAGAAATACCATTATAGGAATGTGCGGAAGGTCCTACGCCCAAATATGGAGTTTGATTCCAATAGGAAGAATTATGTCGTGAATAAAATCCCGGTAAGGAAAAATTGGATATTTCGTAAGCATCAAACCCCTTTTTGCTGCTTTCTTCCAACAAAAGTTCATACATTTTAATCATCAATTCTTCGTCTGCCGGTTCTATGATTTTTTTTTCTTTTTGTTTCGATAAAAGTGTTTTTTCTTCAAAGGTTAGGCCATAGGCAGAAAGATGTTGAATTGACAGTGAAAAAGCTTTATCCAAATCAGTTTCCCATTCATCGAGGCTTTGGAAGGGTAATCCATATATTAAGTCTATGCTGATATTGTTAAAACCTGCCTTTTGAGCTTCACGAACTGCTTCATGAGCCTGTGTCGCATTGTGTCTTCTATTGAGTATTTTAAGTTTATCGTCATCAAATGATTGAATTCCAATACTTAACCGATTGATGCCTACTTTTTTCAGGTCGAACAAATAATTTTTTGTTAAATCATCAGGATTGGCTTCAAACGTTATTTCTGCGTTTTTTTCTACCGAGAAATTTGTATAAATAGTATTCAGTAATTTTTCAATTTGTTGAATCGTCAACAGACTGGGTGTTCCTCCGCCAAAATAAATCGTCTGTACCGGTTCATTTTTCAAATAGTCTTTTCTGATCGACAATTCTTTAATTATTGCATTCATAACTTCATTAACAAGATTAATAGAGACTACGGAAAAAAAATTGCAATAGGAACATCGCTGGATGCAAAAAGGAATATGAAGGTAAATACCGGCCATTTTTAAAGCGGGAAAGAAATTAGGAACAATTCAAGAATTCTTTTATACAAAAATACAGCAAAAAGTTGGTATTTTCGGCAAAAGATTTTAACTTTGCAGTCGTTTTTAAAAAAATCAGTACGGGGTGTAGCGCAGTCCGGTTAGCGCACCTGCTTTGGGAGCAGGGGGTCGTGGGTTCAAATCCCGCTACCCCGACACAATAGAAGAACGATATTTAAAAGATTTACAAGGTTAGCGCATCCAGCCAAAGGCTGG
>JAHDRA010000023.1 GCA_018433525.1 Paludibacteraceae bacterium | reverse complement strand
TTATGCTGTTGATATTAAGACAGGACAGGAAAAGTGGAAGTTCAAAACAAAATATTGGGTGCTCTCTTCGCCGGCCATAGCCGATGGGGTAGTCTATTTCGGAAGTTTTGATGGCAATCTTTATGCTGTTAAATGAGCCCACTTCAAATAACACGGTGTTTGTGTATCGCTTCACTGGCCTAAATCCGCCTTCGGCGGACTTCACAAACACCGAAACCGTTAGCATTCAGTGGAAGAAAACCCAGCAACAGCATTGAAACAGTAACAAAAACAGATAAATAAAAATGAATATTCACAATTAAAAAAGGAGGACACAAATGAGACACAAAAAGTTAAAATTAAGTGCAGTACTCTTGTTAGGACTTGGACTAACAGGATTACAAGCACAAACAAGCGTTAACGCCACGGGCGGCAATGCTTCGGGTAGCGGAGGCTCGGCGAGCTATTCCCTTGGACAGGTTGTTTACACCACCAACATA
Source organism: Paludibacteraceae bacterium (assembly GCA_018433525.1). Lineage (GTDB taxonomy): Bacteria > Bacteroidota > Bacteroidia > Bacteroidales > Paludibacteraceae > MVYY01. The sequence continues at coordinate 2,513 of JAHDRA010000023.1, read as the reverse complement.
GGAGCAAATGGTTCTGTGGCACAAGGCGTACAGCAACCTTTCGAAATCTCGGTAGTAACGGCAATTGAGGAAGCCAAAGGCATAAATCTTTCGGTTACGGCTTACCCCAACCCAACTACGGATTTTTTACAGTTGAAAGTAGATGCTTCGACTACGCTCAGCATCCAATCAATGTCGTATCAACTGTATGACATGAATGGAAAACTTTTGCAAAGCGAAAAAATTACAGGCAACCAAACAAGCATTGTTATGAGCAATCTTGTACCTGCCAACTATTTTGTGAAAGTTATTCAAGCAAACAAAGAAGTAAAAACATTTAAAATCATTAAAAATTAAGGAGGACACAACAATGAAAAAATTATTTACAATTTTAGCAGCTGTATTATTAACAGCCCCAGTTTGGGCACAAAGTCCCGAAAAAATGAGTTATCAGGCAGTAATCCGCAACAGTAGCGAAGCCTTAGTAACCAACACAACAATTTTCATATAATTATTTGGACTTTTTAAATATTTTTCTTAAACTTGCATAAGGAATTATTGATGTTTTGTTTAAGTTTGTTGCAGTGTTAAATTTTAAGTTTTTTGGAGAAAAAGATATTCTTCAAGAAGCGGAGCTTTGTGTAATTGTTATGGAGAAAGTTGAAGAATGGTTTGTTTTGCGCACTAAAATTAGAAAAGAGTTTTTGGTTCAAGAAAACCTAGTTCAAAAAGGCTTTGAAACAGAATTACCATTAACAACAAAACTTATAAGCACGAAAAACATAATTAGAAAAATAAAAAAGCCTCTGATTTCGGGATATGTATTTGTAAAATGTACTGAACGACAAACAGAAGGGTTAAGATTTTTACCCGGAAGCATTGATTTTCTGAGAATAAATAATATTCCTCAAAAAATATCTCAATCGGAGATTCTAAGATTAAAGAAATTATGCGAATTCGACCCGGAAATTTCCTCTGTCCCCGAAGCAGGCACAAAGATTTTAATAACCTCCGGAGTATTAAAAGGAATAACCGGAATTGTAAGAACAAAAAAGAATAAAAACTATTTTTTTGTCGAAAGCGGAATAAATGGTATTTATGTTAGAATTGAAATAAAAAACACAGAATTTAAAATTATTCAATAATAAAAATCAGAATGATTTCTGAAATAAAAATAATTGTTGCCTCTCACAAAGGACGCGATGTTGTTTTTCTGGAATTTGCAAGAAATGATAAAATAATTTCAAAAATCAGGGAAAAATTTCAGGTATTCTGGAGTGCAACCAGAAAGATGTGGTATATTCATAAAGAAAATTTTAAACTACAGGAGTTTTCAGAAAATCTCACAGGTATTGCAAAAATTACTTTAAATTGGAACGACTATAAAAATTCTGAAAAAAAACATATATTTCCAAATAAAAACAATTCAGAAGCCTGCGAAGAACTTTTAGAAAATAGTATAAACAAAAAGATTGAAGAGTTTCGTAAGTGGCTAGAATGTAAAAGATATAGCAACAATACTATTAAAAGTTATATTGATTCTGTAAAGCAATTTTTATTTTATTACAAGGATAAAGACTTTAAACTTTTGAGTAATGAGGATGTTTTGGATTATATAAACAAAAAAATAGTAAAAAAAGGCTTAAGTTTTTCGTATCAGAATCAGCTGGTCAATGGTTTGAAGTTATATTTTGGGCATGTAGAAAATACCCTAATACAAATAAACAAATTAGAGAGACCGCGTAGGCAACATAAATTACCAAATGTATTGAGCAAAGAAGAGGTAAAAGCAATACTTGAAGCTCCAAAAAATTTAAAGCATCGCGCTATGCTAAGCCTGATTTATGCCTGCGGACTTAGACGCAGTGAATTGCTAAACTTAAAAATAAGTGATGTTGATTCTAAACGTCGTGTACTACTAATTAGAAATTCAAAAGGATACAAAGACAGACAAGTACCTATTTCAGATAAAACCATCGGAATGCTTCGCGAGTATTACAAATCCTATAAACCGCGAATATGGTTATTTGAGGGACAAACAGTGGGCAAAAAATATAGTGAAAGAAGCTTAGAACAAGTTTTAAAGCATGCATTAGAAAAAGCCAATATATCAAAACCTGTTACATTGCATTGGTTACGACATTCGTATGCAACACATTTGCTGGAAGCTGGTACCGATTTACGATACATACAGGAACTATTAGGACACAAAAATTCGAAAACAACAGAGATATATACTCATGTTTCGCAAAAAAGTTTACAAAAAATTAAAAGTCCATTTGATGATTTATAATATTTTTTTTATATTTGCTTTTAGAAATAAAGTGCTATTTTATAGCGCATATACATTCAAAATTGGATATATAGCGATATAATGTAGCGTATATAAACGAGTTATGTGTAATTGCTATCATTCCGTTTCAATTGAACTTTCGGTTGAAAAAGAATTAGAAAAAAGCCCACCGTACAAAGAATAAATACGATTTTGTGAAGTTTCATAATAACTTTTATCAAGTTCAAATCCGATATAGTTT
>JAHDRA010000008.1 GCA_018433525.1 Paludibacteraceae bacterium | reverse complement strand
TACTTCAATGTCGAAAACATCAATACCGGCGAAAATTTTAAACAGCAAAGCTTTTCCTTCCATAACCGGTTTCCCTGCCATCGCGCCAATGTCGCCCAGCCCCAATACGGCTGTACCGTTGGAAATTACTGCTACCAAATTACCTTTGTTTGTGTAATCGTAAACAGTGGCGGGATCTTTTTCTATTTCCAAACAAGGCTCCGCTACACCCGGCGAATAGGCAAGCGATAAATCTCTTTGAGAACTGTGAGGCTTGGTAGGAACAACTTCGATTTTTCCCGGTTTTCCTTGCGAATGATAAAGGAGCGCATCTTCTTTGGTTAATTTGGTCATATAGTTTTTTGAATCAATTAGAAATTAAAAAATATTAATGGGTTTGTTTTAAAAATTGTCGTAAAATTACATCATTTTATGACGATGTGCAATTATAAACTTAACTCTTTCTATATTTTCCGAAAAGAACTGCTTCCTTTTAAGAAAAAATAAATTTTCTTAACCCACTTTCTGTATTTTGTCTGAACTTATTGTAAAAAAATTTTTTTATCAAGCCTTTTTGCCAATCTATGGAATTAGTTTTTTAAAATTGAAACAATTTTAACTGTATACTGTTAATAATTCAGCTTGAACTCACTCCCTTCGATTTTTTTCGAAATTTATTGACAAGAACTTTATATTTTTAAATTTTTAAACTTATCTTTGCATTGCTTTTGACTGTGCACAAGAAATAACCTTACAAAAATTTATCCTTTTGGTTTTCTATGAAAGAGAAATTCAAATTTTTAAACAATACAGATACGTTCTCTCACCTGGCTTCTTTAAAATATTTACCTCGCTGGGCCGTTTTATTTATAGATATTACAATATCTGCCATATCTTTTTTAGCAGCTTATCTCGTTGCTTCATCTTTCATAAAACACTTGCCTGACCAACTTCTTTTACCTCTTTTTCCACGTTTGATTTTATTGCTTTTTACACAAAGTGTTTTTTTCTGGCTTTTTCATACTTATTCTGGCATCCTCAGATATTCTACAATGACAGATGCTGCCAAACTTTTTTTGGCAATATTTGGTAATTGTATTTTCCTCTCAGCGTTGAACTTTGTTTGTTCTCTTTATTTTCCTGCACCACTTTTTTATTATGCATCCATTCTGATTTATAGTGTTATTAGTTTTATTCTGTTATTCGGTCTCAGGCTCACCGTAAGAAATATTTTCAATTACTTTGTTGAAACCTCGGCTCAGATCATTCCGGTGATGATTTATGGTATTGATGAGGCTGGTTTGGGTATCGCCCGAATGATTCTTTCCAGTGTGAATTCTAAAAAACAATATAAATTGGTTGGTTTCATTGATGGCAATGAAAATATTGTCAACAAAATGGTAATGGGATTGAGAGTGTATAAACATGATGATCATACTATTAAAACTAAAGTTGCCAGTAAAGTTAATACCGTTATTGTTTCTCCCATAAAAATGAAGGAAATTAATCCGGATGTGGATTTGGATATATTTATTCAGCATCATATTTCATTGCTAACATCTCAGCCGATGGATATTTGGGAAGGAGAAATGCCTTCCGTGAGACAAATCAAACCGTTGAAAATAGAAGATTTATTGGAGAGAGAACCGATTCAGATTTCTTTTGACAATATTGCTGCCGAATTGAAATCGAAAACTGTGATGGTTACCGGAGCAGCAGGTTCCATTGGCAGTGAAATTGTCCGTCAGTTGTGTAATTTTACTCCAAAGTTAATTGTGTTGGTAGATAATGGAGAAACGGCCATTCATAACCTGAAAATCGAATTGCAAGCCTTTTCTACATCTCAACATTTTAATTTTGTATTGGGTGATGTTCGGAATAAAGAGCGGATGGAGTATATTATGGATTTATATCGTCCCGATTTTGTATTTCATGCTGCAGCCTACAAACATGTTCCAATGATGGAAGATTTTCCCTGTGAAAGTGTTCAGGTGAATGTGCTGGGCACCAAAATTATGGCCGATTTGGCATTGAAGTATAGAGTTTCACGGTTTGTCATGGTTTCTACCGATAAAGCAGTGAATCCGACCAATGTGATGGGAGCTTCCAAACGTATCGCCGAAATTTACGTGCAATCATTGGCCAGAAAAATGCAGAAAACCGGAACTGAAACCACAAAATTTATTACTACGCGTTTTGGAAACGTATTGGGATCGAATGGGTCAGTGGTTCCGTTTTTTCAAAAACAAATCGAAAAAGGAGGACCCGTTACAGTAACACATCCTGATATTATTCGTTATTTCATGACTGTTCCCGAAGCAAGCAGCTTGGTGTTGGAAGCGGGTGTAATGGGCGAAGGCGGAGAAATTTATGTATTTGATATGGGAAATCCGGTAAATATCAGTCATCTGGCAAAGAAAATGATTCAAATGGCCGGATTAATTCCCGGTGTGGATATTCAGATAGCTTACACCGGCCTGCGTCCGGGTGAAAAATTATACGAAGAACTTTTAAGTCATAAAGAAAAAGTGAGATCTACCCAACATCCAAAAATTATGGTTGCTTCGGTTGCAGAATACGATTTTGATAAAATCTCCGTTGATATAGATAACTTGATTAAATACAGCTATCTCTGCAAGGATTTTCTGGTTGTATCCATGATGAAGCAGATTGTCCCGGAGTTCAAAAGTAATAATTCTCAATACGAATTATTGGATATCAGTAATTAAGACACAAGTTTAAGCAGATCTTTTGGTTGTAAGCGTTTGAAAATAATTAATTTCTTTTTTCATTATTTTCAGACGATTTTTTATTGATTTTTTTTTTTCGCAGAAACAGAGAAATAAATATACTTAACAACACAAAATGAATTATTTATATAATTTTATTCAACAAAATCCTTATTTGCTGATTCTTTTTTCTTTTCTTTTGGGAAAAGCTTTCATGCCTTCCGTTGTTAGAATTGCCAAGAAACATAATTTTGTGGTAAAACCCAACAAACGAACAACTCATAAAGGTTTGATACCCTATACGGGCGGTTTTGATATTTTTATTTCTTTTATCTTTACAATTTTAATTTTTTGTTTCCCTTTGATGGAGAAATTACAATATATCCCCATTGGTATTTTCATTATTTTGATGACCGGTTTTATTGATGACTTGCTGAATATTAAACCCACATCCAAATTATTGGGAGAATTTGTTGCAGGAGTTTTTCTTATTGTGTTTTCCGACATCAGAATAACTAATTTTTTTGGTGTTTTCGGTATTCATGAACTTCCTTTGTCGATTAGTTATATTTTTTCTTTTTTGGTTTTTTTACTGATTATCAATTCCATTAATTTAATTGATGGGGTAGATGGTTTGGCTTCCGGACTCGGAATTTTTTACAATCTTTTTTTCGGCATTTATTTTCATCTGACCGGCAATTTGTCACTGGCCATGATTGCTTATACGCTTACGGGTTCGTTGGCCGTATTTTTTATTTACAACGTATTCAGCAAGAAAAACAAAATTTTTATGGGAGATACCGGTTCCCTGTTTTTGGGATTTATGCTGACTTTCTATCTCTTTGAATTCTGTGAAATGAATGCTTATCAGAGTGTTCCTCAAAGTATGTATATGGCTGCTGCTCCGGCTGTAGCTATTTGTGTGCTGATTGTTCCGTTATATGACACTTTGCGGGTTGTTATTACTCGTTTAAAGAAAGGGGTTTCTCCATTTAAGGCCGATAAAAAACATATACATCATTTATTGCTGAAAATTGGATTTTCTCACCGACAGGTTACATTCGTTTTATTAGCTATTACCGCCTTTTTTACGGCTTTCGCACTGTTAGCTCGTCAATGGTCAAACTTGGTGTTGGCGTTTATTGCCTTTTTGTTGGCTACGGGTATGATTTTTTGGTTATGGCGAGTTATAAACAGAAAAATGCAAAGAAAATAACTGCTTGCAAGTTTATTCTTACATTTTCTATTTTTTACTTTTTGAATATTTATGATTTCAGTTGAGCAACTTTGTGTCGAATTTGGCGGAACCACACTTTTTGATAACATTACTTTTCTGATTCATCCCAAAGAAAAAATTGCGTTGGTAGGGAAAAATGGTGCTGGTAAAACTACTTTGTTGCGTATATTGGCAGGCAAACAGCAACCCACACGCGGAAACATATCTTATCAAAAAGACATTACCATTGGCTATCTACCTCAACACATGATTCATAGTGAGGGAACAACCCTCTGGCAGGAGACGGAAAAGGCTTTTGGGAACATTGTGCAACTTCGACAGCAATTGGAAGACATTCAGCAGCAATTAGTTGAACGTACCGATTATGAAAGTTCAGCATATCATTCCTTGCTGGATAAACTCTCTCAACTGACCGAATATCTTCAAATTTCCGGGAATGGCAATTATCAGGCCGAAATGGAAAAAACTTTGTTGGGACTTGGTTTTCTGCGTTCCGATTTTTACCGACAGTGTTCAGAATTCAGCGGAGGTTGGCGCATGAGAATTGAACTTGCCAAAATTTTGCTTTCCCATCCCGATGTGTTGCTACTCGATGAGCCTACCAATCATTTGGATATTGAATCCATTCAATGGCTCGAAAATTTTTTGTTGACTTCGGGCAGCTCTCTTTTACTTGTTTCTCACGATAAAGCTTTTATAGATGCAGTTACAACACGTACTTTGGAAATTTCGTTGGGAAAACTGTATGATTACGATGTGAATTATTCAAAATATATTCAGTTGCGCAAAGAGCGACACGAACAACAATTAAGAGCTTACGAAAACCAACAGAAATTAATTCAGGATACGGAGGATTTTATTGAACGTTTTCGATACAAAGCTACCAAAGCCGTTCAGGTTCAATCGCGTATCAAGCAGCTCGAAAAATTGCAACGTATCGAAGTGGATTTGGAGGACAATGCCAATATGCACTTGAAATTTCCGCCGGCAATACATTCCGGAAAAATTCCTCTCGAAATAGAACATCTTTCCAAAGCTTACAAGGAACATTTGGTGCTGGACGATGTAAATTTGATGATGCATCGAGGAGAGAAAGTGGCATTTGTCGGAAAAAATGGAGAAGGGAAAAGTACATTGGTAAAGTGTATCATGAATGAGATAGAATATTCGGGAACTTTAAAATTGGGATACAATGTAAAAATCGGCTATTTTGCTCAAAATCAGGCTTCTTTGCTAGAAGAAAATTTGACGGTTTTTGAAACCATCGACCGCGTAGCCGTTGGAGAAATTCGTACAAAAATCCGGGATATTTTGGGCGCTTTTATGTTTGGTGGCGAAAATTCCGAAAAAAAGGTCAAGGTACTTTCCGGTGGTGAACGCAGCAGATTAGCCATGATAAAGCTTTTACTCGAACCTGTGAATTTTTTGATTTTGGACGAGCCCACCAATCACCTGGATATTCCGTCGAAAGAAGTTCTTAAAGAAGCCATAAAGGCATTTGACGGTACGGCAATTATTGTTTCGCACGACCGTGAATTTCTGGATGGTTTGGTAACAAAAGTGTATGAGTTCGGCAATAAAAAAGTGAAGGAACATTTGGGCGGTATTTACGATTTCCTTCAGGCAAAAAAAATGGAAAGTTTACATGAACTTGAAAGAAATGTATCTTCTGAAGTGAAAAATGAAGGTGAAGCAAAACCGGAAAGTGAAAACAAATTGAATTATGAAAGTCGCAAAGAGCTGAATCGAAAAATTAGAAAATTGGAAAAAGATGTGGAAACAACCGAAGGCCTGATAACAGATTTGGACAATGAAATTCAACAAATGAACACGGATTTGCAAATTCCCGAAAAGGCTTCTGATCCCGAATTTGTTTCAACTCTTCAGAAAAAGCGTGCCGAGTTGGAAAGAAAAATGTATGAGTGGGAAATTTTGAGTGAAGAGTTGGAAAAAATTAGAAAAGAATGGCAAGGACAATAAATCTCTTTTCGTTCCATTGTCGGTAATTCGTTTTTAAATTTCAATCAATGTATTAAAGCCAATTTTTATGAAAACGTTGTATTTAATTCCCACTCCACTTGGCAATACTTCTTTCGATAGAATTTTTCCTCCTGTCAATCTGGAAATTATAAGAAATTTACGCTACTTTATTGTTGAGGATATTCGTACTGCTCGTAGGTTTTTAAAACAAGTCGATGGCGAAATTGATATTGATAAATTATTTTTTTATACGCTGAATGAACATACTTCTCCCACTGAAGTTGACGGATTTTTACAGCCTTTACGGGAAGGCGAAGACATGGGACTTCTCTCCGAAGCCGGATGCCCTGCTGTAGCCGATCCCGGCGCCGATATGGTAGCTATCGCCCAGAAAAATGCTTTTCGCGTTGTGCCTTTAGTTGGGCCTTCTTCAATTTTGCTGGCGCTAATGGCTTCCGGTTTCAACGGGCAGAATTTTGCTTTTGTCGGATATTTGCCCGTATCGCCTGCAGAAAAAATTAAAGCGATTCGAAAACTTGAATCAAGAGCCTATTCCGAAAATCAAACGCAGATTTTTATTGAGACACCCTATCGTAATTTAAAACTTTTTGAACAAATTTTGCAAAATTGCCGTCCTTCCACTTTGCTTTGTATTGCAGCCAATGTTACTTTGCCGGATGAATCCATCGTTACTCGAAGTGTTGCAGAGTGGAAAACAATCACTCCGGATATTGATAAGAAACCATGTATTTTCCTGATTTATAAAGGTTAAAAGCACTTCAATCTAATTTTTTTTGGTTGATAAGAAATTTTCCTCCTGACTTCGACAATGCGTCACCCTAAAAATTTTTTTAAAATTTCATCAGAATATAATTTATTTTTTAATGGTCTGATGGAACCCACATGTCTGAATATTATATTCATTCGTGCTTGTGTATGTAAAACATGTGGGTTTAATATTCTCTAAGTAAAATGATTATTGCTATTGAAAATTACAAAAAACTATTTCATTAACAGAGAACTGTCTCCGTAGCTCAGAAAACGAAAATCGTGAGAAAGGGCATAATCGTAAATTTTTCGCCAGTTGCCATCAACAAAGGCAGAAACCAGCAGTAGCAAAGTACTTTTTGGTTGGTGAAAGTTGGTAATCATTCCGTTGGTCAGTCGGAATGTGTAACCGGGTTGAATAATCAGTTGCGTTTGAGCATGAAGTACGGAGAGATTTCTTTTCTCCATTTCGTTCAATATTAATTGCAATGATGCTTCCGGAGTCAGAACACATTCAGTCTGGTAAGGCATCCATTGCGGGATAAAAAAGTAAGGATGCTTTTCGTCGGGAAATTGTTGCTTCTCGATAAGTAAACCAATGTGGTACAAACTTTCCAGTGTTCGTACGGAAGTGGTTCCCACGGCAATGATTTTTCCGATATTTTTTAACAGCTTTTCTATTGTTTTTTTTTGAATTTCAATGACTTCCGTGTGCATTTGGTGATCGGAAATTTGTTTTGTTTTTACCGGTTGAAAAGTTCCGGCGCCAACATGTAAAGTCAATTCGGCAGTCTCTATATTGCGGGATTTCAAACTTTCAAAAACTTCCGGGGTAAAATGCAATCCTGCCGTAGGAGCAGCCACCGAACCTTTGATTTTTGCATAAACCGTTTGATAGGTTATCAAATCGCTTTCTTCCGTAGGCCTGTGCAAGTAGGGAGGAATAGGCAATTCGCCTGCCTTTTCCAGGATTTCGGCAAAGTGAATATTTTCATTGTTCCAGCTAAAACGAACAAAATTTACATTCCCCTTTCTTTCGAGCAATTCGGCGGAGAACTCAAATTGCGTTCCGTTTATGTCGAGTTCTTTGGACAAAGTGCCGTTTTTCCATTTTTTTTGATTTCCGACAAAACATTTCCAAACACATTCTTTGGTTGCCGAGAGAGATAATGCGTAATCGGCCGGCTGAGCTGGCTCCAGGCAAAAGACTTCTATCAACGCGCCAGTTTCTTTCCTGAAATGAATACGGGCTTGGATAACTTTTGTATTGTTGTAAACCAGCAATGCCTTCTCGGGCAAAAAAGAAGCAATATTGCTAAAAACATTTTCGGTGATTGTTCCATCTCTGTAAATCAGCAACTTCGAAGCATCGCGCTTTTTTAACGGATACTTGGCAATGCGTTCTTCGGGTAAGACGTAATCGAAATCATCAATGGAAAAGTTCGTTTTTTCTTTTAATTCGTTCACGGGAGATACAAAAATATTGTTGTAATTTTGTGCAAAGATACGAAAAATCGAAAAAATTTCCGATCCGTTCGTATCTCACTGCACAAAAGCAGTTTGGAAGATAAAGATGTAAGAATGTTTTTTTGAAAAACCGAACAACATGATAAAAGTAGGAGATAAAGTACGTTTTCTCAATTCTACTGGTGGGGGAATTGTTACCAGAATAGATGAAAGGGAAAAAATCGTGTACGTTTCCGATGCTGACGGATTTGAAATTCCAATGCTGGAACGTGAATGTGTGGTCATTCCGGAAGTGAATGAAAATACCAATTTTCCCAAAAAGGATTTTAAATCGGCTTCAGCAGCTTTTATGAATGAGAACGAATCGCCGGCCGCTAAGTCCATCAACTTACCACCAAAACCTGAAATTATAGAGGAAGAAATCTTTGAAACGCCTGAAGGAGAAAACCTGAGAGTTTTTCTGGCTTTTGTGCCTGAAGATATCAAGCAGTTGCAGACCACCTCGAACGACTTTTATTTGGTGAACGACAGCAATTATTTTCTGTTTTACAACCTTGCATTGTTTGAAAACGAATGCTGCAAAAGTGTGGCCAACGGGTTGATTGAACCCAATATGCAGGAATGGATGGCAGAGATTAAAAAAGAAGAGCTGAATGCTTGGGAAAAGATTCGAGTTCAAATCATACCCTTTAAAAAACATAAAACTTATCGGCCGCAACCGGTTATTGATATCGATCTCAAATTGAACCTGATGAAGTTTTACAAGCTTCACAGTTTCGGTGAAAATGAGTATTTCGATGTGCCTGCCATGATGTTGAATCCTTTGGAAGAAATTGAAACGCATCAATTGCACGACATTTCAGCGGAAGAAATTAAACAAGCCATTTCCCAAAAGGAAAAGCCCGAACGGCGACCACGCATCAGCAAACCTGCAAAAAATCCGGAAATTGTTGAAGTCGATCTGCATATCAATCAGCTTGTGGATACTACGGTCGGTATGAATAATGCCGATATGCTGGAACTCCAACTGGAAAAATTTGAATCCGTTTTGAATGATTACAAAAATCGAAAAGGACAAAAAATTGTCTTCATACACGGAAAAGGAGAAGGAGTGCTGCGAAAGGAAATTGAAAAATTGCTTCGTACCAAGTATAAAAGTTATTATTTTCAAGATGCTTCCTTTCAACAATATGGCTTTGGAGCCACAATGGTTACTATCCGTTAATCATTCGATACTTTTGTTTTAGGTTATCGGAATATTTAAAATTTCGATCTGTCCAATCATTATCAGGTTTCAACTTTCTTCTCAAAACCATTGATTTTTTTAAATAACAGATTTTCTGTCTGTTTTCAAAACAATAAAGTTTAACAGACTTATAATCAATTTATTAATAAAACACTTAACTCCTAACTCTTTACTCCTAACTCTTTACTAAAAACTCCTAACTCCAAATTCAAATCTTCATTTCATTAAAAAATATTTACTTAAACAAATTTAGCATGATAGACAAATTTTTTATTAAACGGTATTTTCTTTTTGTTTTCAGTCTTATTTTATCAGTGTCGTTTTTCTCGTGTGGCGAAAAGGAAGAAAATGAGCCGGATATTACCAATTCTATTTATGTTACGCAGGTTTTTGAATATGTTTATGCACCCGGCCAACATGCCCAACTGGCAAAACCTGCCGATATCGAGCATTTTATTGGTGAGCCTTCGGATGAAAAGGGATTTTTGTATTTGGGCGGTTTTGGCGGATATGTAATTGCCGGGTTCGACCACGATATTCAAAACAAAGATGGATACGATTTGGAAATATTTGCTTTGCCCGGAGCTTCGCCGGAACCGGCAATTGTTTATGTAATGCCCGACGACAATGGTGATGGTAAGCCCAACGATACCTGGTATGAGTTAAAGGGAAATCAGTTTGAAAATGAAAAAAGAAATTATTGGGTTCGTTACTACAAGCCAGCGACATCCAATGACAACATTCAGTGGAAAGACAGTGAAGGAGAGAACGGAGAATTGATTTCGGGATTTGGAGCTCCCAACACTTCCTCCTGGTGGTGGGCAACCTGTATGGAAGACAGTATTACTTTTGAAGGTTCACGTTTGCCGGATGCTTATAACAACAAATCTTCTGAAAGTGCACAAAGTTGGATTGTTCCAACTGATCGTTTTATATGGGGTTATGCCGAAAATAATTTTGGAACCGATTATGATACCCATCATCATTCCAATAAACTGGACATTTCCAATGCCGTCGATTCTTCAGGTAAGGCTGTTTATCTGGAAAAAATTCGCTTTATCAAAATTCAAACGGCTGTTTTTCAGCGTGCCGGCTGGGTGAACGAAGTTTCGGCCGAAATTCGCGGAGCAGCTGAGTTGAAATAATCAGACCCTTCTTCCATAAGCTTTGGAAACCTGCATAAAAATTCAAAATTACTGTCGGTCTTTCTGTTGTTACAAAAATTTTAAATATCTTTGTGAGTTTAATTTTCCTCAACGTACAACAATCAATTTATGGAAAATCTCGAGCCTTCAGTTGTTTGGAAATTTTTCGGGGAAATCACCCAAATTCCCCGACCTTCAAAAAAAGAAGAAAAAATAAGGGAATATTTGCTGGATGTTGCCCAACAATACCGACTTGAGGCAAAAACAGACCAGGCAGGGAATGTGCTGATTTGTAAACCGGCAACATTCGGTTACGAAAATCACAAAAAAATCATTCTTCAGTCGCACATGGATATGGTTTGTGAAAAAGATGGCGATGTGCAGCACAATTTTGACTCCGACCCCATTCAAACGTTTATTGATGGTGATTGGATAAAGGCGGAAGGTACAACTTTAGGAGCCGACAACGGCATAGGCATGGCTATGATGCTTGCTGTGCTTACTTCCGACAACATTTCACATCCGGCGCTCGAGTGCCTTTTTACTGTTGATGAAGAAACAGGACTGACCGGAGCTTCGGCTATTGAAGATCATTTCCTCAGCGGACAAATTCTTATCAATCTGGATTCGGAAGATGATGGTGTTATTTTTATCGGTTGTGCCGGAGGTATCGATACGACAATAAATTTTCCTTTTATAGCTGAAAAATCTCCGAATAATTACTTTTCCTTCTCGCTGACCGTGAAAGGATTGAAAGGTGGACATTCCGGCGACGACATTGACAAAAGACACGGAAATGCCATAAAAATTCTGAATCGTTTTCTGTGGAATGTAAACAAAAAACTTGATTTGAGAATCCATACTTTTCGGGGAGGAAATTTGCACAATGCCATTCCACGCGAAGCCGAAGTCGTAGCTTCCGTACCTTTTGAGGATAAGGAAAAACTTCGTGTGTTACTCAACGAATTTATTGCGGAAATAGAGGGTGAACTCAAAGAAGATGAACCGGCTTTGCAAATCCTTATTTCTTCAGAAGAAATTCCCGATCAGGTACTCGACAAGAAATCTTCCGATAAGCTTTTAAATGCACTTTATGCCTGTCCACATGGAGTAAAGGCTTTTAGCAGAGATATGCCCAATCTGGTGGAAACTTCCACCAATCTGGCTTCTGTCCGAATGCAGGAAAATAATTCTTTTCTTATCATAACCAGCCAGCGCAGTTCCGTTGAATCGGCCAAGTTCGACATTGCCCATCAGGTTGAATCTGTCTTTACACTTGCACAAGCTCAAGCAACGCATGGTGAAGGATATCCGGGCTGGAAACCCAATTTGAATTCCGAAATATTGCAGAAAGCCAAAGTTTGTTACAAAAATATCACGTGTGAAGAACCGAAAGTTCGGGCTATTCATGCCGGACTGGAATGCGGACTTTTTCTGAAAAAATATCCTTATCTCGACATGATTTCCATTGGACCGCAAATGTATGGAGTTCATTCTCCCAATGAGCGGTTAAGTATCTCTTCTACCCGGAAATGTTGGCAATGGTTGCTTAAAATTCTCGAAAAAAGCTGAAATGACAAATATCTCGGGAAACAACTCGCTCGGAGAAAGTCGGATACAACCCAACAAACTCAAAATTATCAATGATCCGGTTTTTGGTTTTATCAACATACCGGATGATTTTTTATATGAAATTATTCAGCATCCTTATTTTCAAAGATTAAACCGCATCAAGCAATTGGGTGTTTCGTTCTATGTTTATCCGGGAGCGCAACATACCCGTTTGCAACATTCGTTGGGGGCCATGCACTTAATGGGTGAAGCCATTGAAGAGTTGCGTCAGAAAGGTCATGTGATTTCCGGCGAAGAAGAGCAGGCTGCCCGGGCGTGCATGTTGCTGCACGACATTGGACACGGCCCGTTTTCTCATGCTTTGGAAAACAGCTTGGTAAAAGGAATTCACCATGAAGAAATTTCAATAATGCTCATGCAGCAATTGAATAAAGAAATGAATAATAATTTGGCTTTGGCGCTGGAAATATTTAGTGGCCATTATCCTAAAAAATTTCTTCATCAGTTGGTTTCGGGACAACTCGACATGGATCGAATGGATTACTTGAGCAGAGACAGCTTTTTTTGCGGAGTCAGTGAAGGTATCATTGGTTCGGCGCGTATTATCAAAATGTTGAATGTTTTTCACGGAGAATTGGTCGTTGAGTTGAAAGGAATTTATTCCATTGAAAAATTTCTGGTGGCACGTCGTTTGATGTACTGGCAGGTGTATTTGCACAAAACGCTGGTTGCTACCGAAAAAATGTTGACAAATATTCTCAAGCGTGCCAAGGAACTTGCTTCCGTTGGTGAAACATTATTTGCTTCTCCTGCTTTGCATTATTTTCTCTATCATCATCTGGACAAGCAGAATTTTGTTCGTTCAACCGAAGCATTGGATTATTTTGTTCAGCTTGATGATTCGGATGTGATTTGTGCCATCAAAGTTTGGGCTCACCATCCCGATAAAGTTCTTTCTTTTCTTTGCAATGCTTTTATCAACAGAAAATTGTTTAAGGTAGAAATGCTGCAGGAGCCTTTGGACGAAACAAAAAAAGAGGAATTATTGAAAAAATACAGCCGGTATTTTGATGTTTCGCAGCAGGAAGCCGAATATTTCATGGGAGAGGAAATCGTCAGCACAGATACGTATGACCCTGTTGATGAGAAAATTAACATTCTATACAAAGATGGAACGGTGAAAGATATTGCCGACGCGTCCGATATGCTTAATATAAATGTTTTGACCAAGAAAGTTTACAAGAATTATTTCTGTTATTGCCGAATTTAGCCGACAGCAAGATATTTTTCTGTAAAATAAAATTGTAGAATAAAAATAACAAGTGTTACAAAGTGAATAATTAAAAATTCTTTCGTACTTTTGTACCCAAAATTTTTAAAAACTATGGAGTTTACAGCTCAGCAAATTGCAGATTTTTTAGGTGGCCAGGTGGAAGGAGACCCATCAGTAAAGGTAAGTAATTTTTCTAAAATAGAGGAAGGAAAACCAGGAACCATAACATTTTTGTCCAATCCAAAATACAGTCATTATATTTACGATTGTAATGCAAGCATTGTATTGGTAAACAAGGATTTCAAGCCTGAGAAAGAAATTCCAGCGACGCTTATTCGTGTCAACAATGCGTATGAATGTTTGGCGCAGCTTTTTTCGCTGGTCGAACAGAGCAAACCCAAAAAAAAGGGCATTTCTCCATTGGCTTTCATAGCTTCTACTGCCCAAATTGGTGAAGATGTTTACATTGCTCCCTTTGTTTATGTGGGTGAAAATGTAAAAATAGGAAAAAACACGCAAATTCATTCTCATAGCAATATCGAAGACAATTCTTCGGTAGGCGAAAATACCATATTGTTTTCAGGTGTACATGTTTATCCCGATTGTAGCATTGGCAACAATTGCATTCTGCATTCCGGTGTGGTAATTGGTGCCGATGGTTTTGGTTTTGCCCAGTCGGAAGATGGTACTTACAAAAAAATTACCCAAATAGGGAATGTCGTGTTGGAAGACGATATAGAAGTTGGAGCCAACACCACCATTGATCGCGCTACGTTGGGAAGCACCATTGTTCACAAAGGTGTGAAAATTGATAATCTGGTGCAAATAGCCCATAACGACGAAATTGGTGAAAACACAGTAATTGTAGCGCAAACAGGCATTGCCGGTTCAACCAAAATAGGGAAAAATTGTGTGATAGGCGGACAGGTCGGTATAGTTGGACATTTGCAGATTGCTGACAATACCCAAATCGGGGCACAGTCGGGTGTTGCCAATTCGGTAAAAACTCCCGGTCAGATTATTATCGGTTCTCCTGCTATTCCCATTCAGAATTTTCGCCGTTCTTCCATTGTATTTAAAAATCTCTCCGATTTACAAAAAATGGTGATAGAATTACAAAATAAGGTAGAAGAGCTGGAAAAAACTAAAACTTCAGAAAAATAATTTTTTCTGAAATTTTTTTTTGACTGCCTCAAATGCATAAAAATTGTTAATCAAAAACAAATGACGAGACAAAGAACATTAAAGGAATCTTTTACATTAGAAGGAAAAGGCTTACACACAGGTTTGGATATTGTGATTACCTTTTTGCCGGCTCCAGAAAATCATGGAATAAAGTTAAAACGTATTGATCTGGAAGAACCCGTTATCATTGAAGCATTGGCAGAAAATGTTACCCACACGGTACGTGGAACTGTTCTACAAAAAGGCGACGTTCAAGTAAGCACGGTAGAACATGCGTTGGCTGCGCTTTATGCTTTTGGTATCGACAATTGCCTGATAGAAGTCAATGCACCTGAATTCCCCATTTTGGATGGAAGTGCCCGCTTTTATGCAGAAAAAATTAAAGAGGTCGGAATTATTGAACAGAAAGCGGAAAAAGATTTTTATGTGGTAAGAAAAAAAATTGAATATTCACTTCCCGATTCCAACTCCAAAATCACTTTGTTGCCCGATGATGTTTTCAGTGTAGATGTTCACATAGGATTCGATTCTGCCGTACTTGCCAATCAGTATGCAAGTTTGGATTCACTCGATAAATTTGCCGATGAAATTGCTTCTGCTCGTACTTTTGTGTTTGTTCACGAAATTGAACCGCTCTTGAGCATGAATCTCATCAAAGGTGGCGATTTGAAAAATGCACTTGTCATTTACGATAAGGAATTGTCGCAGGATACGATGGACAGACTCACCGACAAACTTCATCAGCCACGTATTGATGCAACCAAACTTGGATATATCAACGGTGAACTGAATTATCCCAATGAGCCTGCTCGACATAAATTACTGGATGTTATCGGAGACCTTTCCCTGATTGGGAAACCACTGAAAGCAAAAGTTATTGTGCAGTATCCCGGTCATAAAATAAATACCAATCTGGCCAAAATCATTCGCAAGGAAATAAAAAAGCAGGAAGTTTCGGCTCCTGTGTACGACGATTCGGTTCCGCCCGTATTGGACATTAATGCTATTAGAAAACTTTTGCCGCATCGCTGGCCTTTTCTGCTGGTCGATAAAATTATCGATATCAACGAAAGAGTGATTGTGGGTGTGAAAAATGTATCCGGCAACGAAACGTTTTTTATGGGACATTTTCCCAACGAACCTGTTATGCCCGGAGTTCTTCTGGTAGAAGCTATGGCGCAGACTGCCGGAATTTTGGTGTTGAACAAAGTGGAGGAACCCGAAAAATATTCTACTTATTTTATGAAAATAGACAATGTAAAATTCCGTCAGAAAGTTGTACCGGGCGATACAGTTATTTTTCGATTAGAAATGATGGATGAAATTCGTCATGGATGCACCGATATGAAAGGTTACGCTTTTGTAGGCGGAAAAATTGTTGCTGAAGCCCAGTTTATGGCACAAATCATCAAAAACAAATAAAACTAAAAGATTTACACCCATACAATGAAACAACCGCTGGCATATATTCATCCGGATGCAAAAATTGCACCGTCGGTAGTCATTGAACCATTTGTTACCATAGATAAAAATGTGGAGATAGGCGAAGGAACGCGTATCGGTCCGAATGTTACCATTTTGGAAGGAGCCCGAATCGGGAAAAACTGTACTATTTTTCCCGGTGCCGTAATTGCAGCTATTCCACAGGATTTGAAATTCAAAGGTGAAGATACTTTGGCCATTATTGGCGATAATACCACCATTCGCGAATGTGTTACCGTAAACAGAGGCACAGCTTCAAAAGGAAAAACCCAAATTGGCGACAATTGCCTGATCATGGCTTATTGCCACATTGCACATGATTGCTTTGTTGGCAGCAATGTCATTATGTCCAATGCCACGCAGCTTGCCGGCGAAGTATTCATTGATGATTACGCGGTGATCAGTGGAGGCGTCTTGGTGCATCAATTTACCCATATTGGGTCGCATGTAATTATTCAGGGTGGAACAAAAGTGAATAAGGATGTACCACCTTACGTGAAAGCAGGGCGTGAGCCGCTGTCATTTGAAGGAATCAATTCGGTGGGTTTGCGGCGACGCGGATTTACCAATGAACAAATTGGTTTTATTCAGGAAATTTATCGCTATATCTTTTTGTCGAAAATGAATGTGAGCAATGCCATAGATCGTATCGAAGCCGAATTGCCCGCTACCAAAGAACGTGATGACATTCTTCTTTTCATAAAAAATTCGCAAAGAGGGATTATCAAAAGTTTTCTGGAATAAACTTGATTTCATTTCTCTGTTTTTGAGAAAAAATTTTTTATATCATTCAGAAGCTATGAAAATTAACGAAGAAGAAACTCCAAAAAAAAATCTGAATTTCATTGAAGCTATTGTTGATCAGGACGTTAAGGAAGGGAAAAATGGCGGACGTGTTCAGACAAGGTTTCCTCCCGAACCGAACGGTTATTTGCATATCGGACATGCTAAGGCTATTTGTCTGAATTTCGATATTGCAAAAAGATACGGAGGAATTTGTAATCTTCGTTTTGATGATACCAATCCGGTAAAAGAAGATGTTGAATACGTTGATTCCATAATGGAAGACATTCAATGGTTGGGTTATCAGTGGAAAAATGTTTACTACGCTTCCGATTATTTTCAGAAACTTTGGGATTTAGCAGTTCTGTTTATCAAAAAGGGGTTGGCTTATGTAGACGAACAAAGTGCCGAAACCATAGCCAAACAAAAAGGTACACCTACTGTTCCCGGAATAGAAAGTCCTTATCGGAATCGTCCGATAGAAGAAAATCTTGCGCTTTTTCAAAAAATGACGAATGGTGAAATTCCCGAAGGCGGCATGGTGTTGAGGGCAAAAATCGATATGGCTTCTCCCAATATGCACTTTCGCGATCCCATCATGTACAGGATTATTACTTCCCATCCGCATCATCGTACGGGTTGGCAATGGAAAGTTTATCCGATGTATGATTTTGCTCATGGTCAGTGCGATTATTTTGAAGGAGTTACTCATTCTTTGTGTACGCTTGAGTTTGAAGTTCATCGGCCACTTTACGACTGGTTTATCGATCAGTATCAGGATACCGATTACCGACCGCGACAAATAGAATTCAATCGTCTCAATCTTACTTATACCGTCATGAGCAAGCGTAAACTTTTGCAACTTGTTCAGGAAAAGTTTGTCAGTGGCTGGGACGATCCCCGCATGCCGACACTTTGTGGTTTGCGTCGACGTGGTTTTACACCTGAATCCATACATAATTTTATTGATAAAATAGGCTATACAAAATTTGAAGCGCTGAACGATATTGGATTGCTTGAACATGCGGCCCGCGAAAGTCTCAACAAAACGGCAATGCGTGTTAATGCCGTACTTCATCCCGTCAAGCTGATTGTTACCAATTATCCTGAAGGAAAAGTAGAAATGATGACAACGCAAAATAATCCTGAAGACCCTGAAGCTGGAACCAGAGAAGTTGTCTTTTCGAGAGAGCTTTTTATTGAAAGAGACGATTTTATGGAAAATCCTCCAAAAAATTATTTTCGCCTGACGCCCGGTCAGGAAGTTCGGCTGAAAAGTGCTTATATTGTTAAATGTACGGGTTGCAAAAAAGATGAAAATGGTGTTGTTACCGAAGTTTATTGCGAATATGACCCCATGACAAAAAGCGGCATGCCTGAAAGCAATCGCAAGGTGAAGGGAACGCTTCACTGGGTTTCGGCTGCTCATTGTGTGGAAGCTGAAGTACGCCTCTACGACCGCTTATTTAACGTTGAAAACCCTTCTGCCGACGAACGCGATTTTCGCGAATTACTCAATCCCGATTCCTTACAAATACTTACCGGTTGCAAACTGGAAAATTCACTTAAATATGCCAAACCTCTCGAACATTTCCAGTTTCAGCGCATTGGATATTTTACAGTCGATTTGGACTCAACTCCGGACAAGTTGATATTCAATCGTACTGTCTCTCTCAAGGATAGCTGGAGTAAAGAACTCAATAAGTAAAATCACCTCAAATACTGGTCAACAATGTTGCAATAAATATTTGCAGCATTGTTGACTTTTGTAGTGGTCTGGATTGGAATTCAGGAATTTTTTATGCAATAAATTTCTAAATTGAGAATTCTGTGTTATATTCGCAGATGAATTGCGAATAAAGAGAACGAACTTGATTGAAAAAGTTCATTAACTTATAGTGCTGTATTTCGGATCTATAAATGATAAAGAAAGCATATTCAATAGCGCAATGAATCGATTCCAATTAAATTTCTTAAAAAATGTTGGAGCTCATCCGAGTCGATTCGAAAATGTACACCAAAAAAATTTGGAAGAATGGCGTGAATATTATTTCGATAATCTCGGGTCAAAAGAATATATTATTGAACTTGGGAAAAAGCTTTTATTTAGATAACTGAAGTGATCCATGCAGAAGTTGCCTAAATAACCGAACAGGATTCCATCGATTACATGATGCAACAGGTAATTGACAGAATTTATGATGGTTATGTAACCCAAAGTTAAACGATTTATGGACAACTTCAAAATATACTACCTGTAAAAGTAGAACTTGCACCCGATGAGCGGGACAGAAGATTTAACATGGACTTTTTATTCAAATAGGGGAAAAATTCATTCGACTTTAAATTGAAACTGTTTCTTTAAGAAATAGAACTCAACAAACAATTAAAACTATGGACTTCAGTTTAATACAAATTGCCAGTGCCTTTATGGTACTGTTTGCCATTATTGATATTTTGGGTTCGGTGCCTATTATTTTGGCTATCAAAAGTAAAGGTGAAAATGTTCATGCCGGAAAAACCAGCGTGGTGGCTTTGGTCATTCTGGTGGTTTTTTTATTTGCCGGCGACTGGATTCTTAAACTTTTCAATGTCGATATCGAATCTTTTGCTGTTGCGGGATCTTTTGTGATTTTTATTTTTTCGCTGGAAATGATTCTCGATGTGGAAATTTTCAGGAACAAAGGGCCGGAAGGAGCTTCTTCGGTAGTGCCGATCGCTTTTCCATTGATAGCGGGGCCAGGTTCGTTTACCACATTACTTTCCTTACGCGCAGAATATGCCATCGAAAACATTATAATAGCGCTCGTGCTGAACATTTGTTTTGTTTTCTTCGTGTTACGGTTCACATCCAAAATAGAAAAATGGATGGGGAAAGGAGGAATTTATATTTTAAGGAAATTTTTCGGCATTATTTTGCTCGCCGTGTCAGTAAAACTATTTACTACCAACATTAGATTTTTGCTGTAGTTGGTGCGTTTTTTCGGCATTTTTTGGAATAAAATATATTGGTAGAAATTATCTTGCTGCTATCAATATTCAAATTTCCCGAATTCGCTTTCTATGATTAATTCTTTTTTGTCGGATGGTTCGCAATGCCCGATAATTTTTGCTTCAACGTTGAATGAGCGGGAAATGTCAATGACTTCTTCTGCATAAGCTTCGGGCAGATAAATTTCCATGCGATGTCCCATATTGAAAACCTTATACATTTCTTTCCAATCGGTTTGGGATTCTTGCTGTATGATTTGAAAAAGTGGCGGCAAGGGGAAAAGGTTATTTTTTATTACTCGCAGATTTTCAATGAAATGTAAAATTTTGGTCTGACCTCCTCCCGTACAATGAACCATTCCATGAATTTGTGGACGAAGTTTTTCCAGCATTTTGTTTACAATCGGAGCATACGTTCGGGTAGGTGAAAGCACCAGTTTTCCGACATCGATACCGAGGTTTTCAATTTTGTCGGTTAAATGGTAAGAACCTGAAAAAACCAGTTCGGAAGGAATTTTGTCATCGTAGCATTCGGGATATTTTTCGGCCAAATAATGTGCAAAAACGTCATGTCGGGCGGATGTCAAACCATTGCTGCCCATGCCGCCGTTGTACTCCTTTTCGTAACTGGCCTGACCACTTGAGGAAAGCCCCACAATTACATCGCCGGGACGAATATTGGCATTGTCTATTACATCGGCTCTTTTCATTCGGCAAGTTACAGTGCTGTCCACAATAATGGTTCGAACCAAGTCGCCCACATCGGCAGTTTCTCCTCCTGTGAAATACAGTTTTACGCCCATTTCGCCAAGTTGTTGAATCAGTTCGTCCGTTCCGTTGATGATAGCCGAAACAACTTCGCCGGGAATCAGGTTTTTGTTTCTTCCAATGGTGGAGGAAACCAAAATGTTATCCACTGCTCCTATACACAACAAATCGTCGGTATTCATGATTAGCGCATCCTGAGCGATACCTTTCCATACCGACAAATCGCCTGTTTCTTTCCAGTAGGCATAAGCCAACGAAGATTTTGTGCCTGCTCCGTCAGCATGCATGATGTTGCAATAATCGGGATTGTTTCCCAGAATATCGGGAATGATTTTGCAAAAAGCCTTTGGAAAAATTCCCTTATCCAAATTCCGGATCGCATTGTGGACATCTTCTTTTGATGCTGAAACTCCGCGTAAATCGTAACGTTGGTTTTTCATAACAGTTTTAAATGGATTTTTAATATTTTATTTGCAAATCATCGGTTTAATTTTCGCAAGAAATAAGAACTTCAACTCATGTCAAAAAATTATATTTTCTTGTTTCTTTGATGGGTGAAAGTCAGGATACAGGCCAATAAAAGACCAATCAACAAATCGTTTTTGGTAAAAAAGTTGAATATCACAGCTTCATCCGGAACGCGACCACTGAAAAGTCGGAGTAAAACAATAATTACAATATATACTCCAAATACTCCAAGTCCGTAAAGAAGCGTTTTCAACAGCGATTTCAGTGTTGGTTTGTTCATAATTTATGAGTTTAATTTTTCAATCGATCAAATCTTCCATAAAATTTTCGTCCAGTTCCATTTTAAGATATTTCCCCGTTTCGCTTTCGGGATGGCGAGTTATTTCGGCCGGAGTTCCGGTGCAAATAACTTTTCCGCCGGCATTTCCGCCTTCAGGGCCCAAGTCGATGATATAATCGGCACTTTTGATAACGTCCATGTTGTGTTCGATTATAATCACCGTATTTCCTTTATCAACCAGCCGATTCAAAACATCGAGCAAAGCGCGTATATCTTCAAAGTGCAAGCCGGTGGTCGGTTCGTCCAAAATATAAAGTGTTTTTCCCGTATCGCGTTTGGACAGCTCGGTTGCCAGCTTCACGCGTTGACTTTCTCCTCCTGAAAGGGTGGTGCTGGATTGTCCGAGTTTAATATAGCCAAGTCCTACATCCTGAAGTGTTTTTATTTTATTGAGAATGGATGGCTGATTTTCAAAAAATTCTACCGCCTGATTAATGGTCATGTCCAACACATCGGCAATGGATTTTCCCTTAAATCGGACTTCCAGTGTTTCTCTGTTGTAGCGTTTGCCGTTACAGGTTTCACAAACCACGTAAACATCGGGAAGAAAATTCATTTCAATAGTTTTGTAACCGTTTCCGGAGCATGTTTCGCAACGACCGCCGGCAGTGTTGAATGAAAATCGACCGGGTTTGTAGCCGCGAATTTTAGCTTCAGGCAAAGTTGCAAATAAATTTCGAATATCCGAAAAAACGTTTGTATAGGTTGCCGGATTGGATCTGGGCGTGCGTCCAATAGGAGATTGATCAACTTCCACGACTTTGTCGATATTTTCCAATCCTTCCATCCGGTCGTAAGGAAGCGGATCCTGTAACGAACGGTAAAAATGCTGGCTCAATATGGGTTGAAGGGTTTCCGTGATTAATGAAGATTTTCCGCTACCTGAAACTCCGGTAATACAAATCATGACGCCCAAAGGGAACGACACATCGATATTTTTCAAGTTATTTCCTTTGGCCCCGATAATGGTCAGAAATTTCCCGTTTCCTTTGCGCACACGAGCAGGAATTTCTATACGTTTTTCTCCATTCAGATAGGCAGAAGTCAATGTTTTGGCTTTCAACATTTCTTCCGGTTTACCGGCAAAAACTACTTCTCCACCCAAGCGACCGGCTCGTGGCCCCATATCGACTATATAATCGGCAGCCAACATCATACTTTTGTCGTGTTCCACTACAATAACCGAATTTCCGGAATCGCGCAGTTGTTTCAATGAATTGATCAGCCGAAAATTATCGCGTTGATGCAGTCCGATGCTGGGTTCGTCCAGAATATACAACACATTTACCAGTTGTGAACCAATTTGCGTTGCAAGCCTGATTCGCTGACTTTCTCCACCTGAAAGCGATTCGGAGCTTCGACCCAGAGAAAGATAGTGTAACCCTACATCGACCATGAACTGCAAACGGGTACG
Organism: Paludibacteraceae bacterium; assembly: GCA_018433525.1. Classification (GTDB taxonomy): domain Bacteria; phylum Bacteroidota; class Bacteroidia; order Bacteroidales; family Paludibacteraceae; genus MVYY01. Next base: position 23,124 of record JAHDRA010000008.1, on the reverse strand, counting down.
AATTTCCTTTAAAATTTCGGTGGCTATGGCTTTTTGTTTTTCGGTAAGATAATTTTCAACGTTCCCTAACCAATTCAACAATTCGACAATATCCATTGCGGCAAGGTCGGCAATGTTCTTCTCGTGAATAAGGAAGTGGAGGGATTCTTTTCGCAGTCTGGCTCCATTGCATTCCGGACATTTCACCGATTTGGAATATTGATTTGCCCATTTCTGTTCGGTGGCAGAAGCTCTGTCATCCTGCTGCATTTCGATATATTTTAAAATACCGTCATAATTCAAGGAATAATTGGTGATACCCAGACTGTGGTTTTTAATCATTAAAGGTTCTTCCGAGCCATTCATGATTTCGTCGATAGCCTCTTCGGGAATATCTTTGACAGGAGTTTTCAGTTGGCAGCCGTATTTCTCCAAAATTGCTTCTATTTGCCAAAAAATCACGGTATTTCTGTATTTTCCCAATGGAGCTATACCGCCGTTGTAAATGGAAACCGATTTATCGGGAATAATTTTGTCCATGTCAACCTGATTGACAAATCCCAATCCTTTGCAAGTGGGACAGGCACCGTGAGGCGAATTGAAAGAGAAATGATGCGGATCGGGGTCATCGTAAGAAATTCCGCTGGTTGGACACATTAATTTTTTGCTGAAATAACGTACCTTGTCGGTCTCTTTTTCCAAAAGCATCACAATTCCATTGCCTTGCTGCATGGCTTTTTGCATGGAATCCTTGAGTCGGCGACGATCTTTTTCGGCGACCACCAGTCGGTCGATAACAACTTCTATATTGTGGTTTTTGTATCGGTCAACGCGAAGTCCGGGAACCAATTCCTTCATTTCTCCGTCGATACGTACATGAAGAAATCCTTTTTTTCGGATTTGTTCAAACAATTCCTTATAATGTCCCTTGCGCCCACGCACCAATGGTGCCAGCAAGTAAGTGCGCTTGCCTTCGTACTGTTTCAAAATCAGTTCTACAATCTGATCTTCCGAATATTTTACCATTTTTTCTCCCGTAACATAGGAAAAAGCTTCACCGGCACGGGCAAAAAGTAGTCGGAGAAAGTCGTAAATTTCGGTAGTGGTGCCAACGGTAGAACGTGGATTTTTGTTGACCGTTTTTTGCTCAATCGAAATGACAGGACTTAGACCTGTAATTTTATCAACATCAGGACGTTGCAGATTACCTAAAAAATTTCTGGCATACGCCGAAAAAGTTTCGATATAGCGTCGCTGTCCTTCAGCATAAATGGTATCGAAAGCGAGGGATGATTTTCCGCTTCCACTCAATCCGGTGATGACGGTGAGGGCATCGCGGGGAATGGAAACATCGATATTTTTTAAGTTGTTGACACGTGCTCCAATGACTTCAATTTTTTCTGAAGTATCTGTATTCGTGTTATTTATATTGTTGTTGTTTGACAAAGTCAGCCTCCTTTAAATTGAACCTGCAAAGGTACAAAAAATGAAGGTAGTTTCAAATATTGGAATAACTCAAAGCAATGCAAAAATTGAATATTTTGTTTTTTCGAAAAATATTCTTCTCAATAAGCCAAGAGTAAAAAATTTTAATAAAATTATAAAACAGAATGAATCATTTCCCAAGAAGTTTTCATCAGTTCGGGAATGCGGTCGGGCAGATAAGGTGTTACATCAATTGGCTGATGAATAATCATTTCTATAACGCCTGGTTTGACTTTGAAACTCGTTTTTGATAATCTTTCAAAGCTTCCTTTGATGGTAACCGGAACAATAGGGAGTGCCAGGTCGGCAGCAATTTGGAAAGCGCCTTTTTTGAATTTTCTCATTTGTCCGTTTGTTGAACGCGTCCCTTCAGGAAAAATAACGATGGAGTTTCCTTTTTTCAATTGTTTTTCGGCTTTTTCGATGCTGAGTTTTGCGGCTTGTGCATTCGAACGGTCTACGAAAATATGTCCGGCCATTTCGCTGGCCAATCCTACAAAAGGAACTTTTCTCAGTTCTTTTTTCATGATCCATTTGAACCGTACGGGAAGCCAGCCATAAATTACAAAAATATCGAACATGCTTTGATGATTGGCAGCAAAAACATAGGATTTTCCTCTTTCAATTTTTTCCAGTCCCTTGACTTTCACTTTGATGAAGAATAATCCGCAGGTTGCTTTCGACCACCATCGTGCCGGCAAATAAGATATATTGCTGTTCGGGAAAATTGGAGATAAAATTATGGTAAAAATAGATGTCAGCAAAGTTAAAACAATTACAATGGGAACACATATAATCCATTGATATACAGAGAATAAAAAATTATTGATTTTCATGGATTTGAAATTATTTGGAATAGAAAAAAATCAATCAAAGAATTTTATAATAAAACTTTTTTAAAATTTTTCGAGATTAAATCAATAGCAAGAAAAGAAAATTTTTCGGTGCAAAGATATATGTTTCCCGTTTATTTCAAAAAGCTTTTAGATTAAACAAACAAGTACGGTTGATTGTTTATTTGAACTTGATTTTACGCGCCTGACTAACAAACAGTCCACCAACAACAGTAGCAATTCCTATCCACTTAAGTATGGTTAATTGTTCGTTTAATAATAGCCAGGAGAAAATAGCCGTAAAAACCGGTATCAAATTGGTAAAAACATTGCTGCGAGCTACTCCGATTCTTCTCACTACCCTTGCAAAGAGAACATAAGCTATTACCGAAGCAAAAATGGACAACATAAGCAATGCTTCGATGGAAGATAGGGTAAAATGCAAAGTTGAGAAATAGGGATAATCAGCCAGCAATGTAGTGGGAATAAAAAACATCAATCCGAAAAGGCTTTGATAAAGAATAATGTTCAGCGTGTAATAATGAATGGAAATTTTTTGCAAAACTACGGCATAACAAACGGCCGAAAAAACGGCAAAAAAGAGTAAAACAATGCCGAGTGGCTGGACGTGGAAATTGCCGCTTGGTTCAAAAATGACAAGAAAAACACCGGTAAGCGACAAAATTATTCCTGCTACATTGAACCAGCCGATGCGTTCTTTCAAAAACAAAAAAGCCAGTAGCGGCGAAAATACCGGAATAGTTGAAATAATAACCGATGCCAGTGTAGAAGAAACCATTGTCAAACCGAAAGTTTCGCCAATGTAATAGAGGTATGGTTCAAACAGAGCCAGCAGCAAAAACCATTTCAAATCTTGTTTCTGAATTTTCTGAAAGCGACCTGAAAGTATCGAAACGATGAGCATTAGTACAGAAGCTATGATTAATCGACAGGTTATCAGCAACATGGGTCGAAATGAAGTCAACGCTTCTTTTGTCCAGATAAACGAGAAAGCCCAGATAAGCATGGCAGCAACAATGGAAGCATATAAACTCAATGATTTGAACCTTGACATATATTTAAGAATCAGCTTGTTATTTTAATTTTTGTTTTTATTTTTTCTATCGACAAAGAATTTTAAATCAAATTTCAATCGGAAATTTTTGTGTATATCAAAAAAGAATATTACTTTTGCCTTCGCTTTTTGAAAGCAATATCAAATTCTTCCTTAGCTCAGTCGGTTAGAGCATCTGACTGTTAATCAGAGGGTCCTTGGTTCAAGTCCAAGAGGAAGAGCAAAACCACCGCAAAGGTGGTTTTTTTGTTTGCGCAGTTTTTATCCTGCCCAGCCTTCCCGGTCGAGGTTTCTGTAATTAATGGCTTCGGCAATGTGATACGGTAGAATTTTCTCCGAATCGTCCAAGTCGGCAATTGTTCGCGAAACTTTTAGAATTCTGTCGTAAGCGCGTGCCGATAGATTGAGTCGTTGCATGGCATTTTTCAATAATTCCAGCCCTTCCTTATCGGGAACGGCAAACATGCGTTGCAATTTTGTGGTCATTTGGGCATTGCAATAAACGCCATCAATATCCCTGAACCGCAGTTCCTGAATTTGACGAGCCTTAATCACTCGTTCTCTGATTTGGGCGCTACTTTCGGCATCTCTTTTTTCGGAAAGTTTTTCAAATGGCACAGGAACAATTTCGATATGAATGTCTATTCTGTCGAGCAGAGGCCCTGAAATGCGATTCAGATATTTTTGTACCACACCCGGAGCGCAAACACATTCTTTTTCCGGATGGTTGTAATAGCCGCAAGGACAGGGATTCATGGCTGCTACCAGCATAAAGCTGGCGGGATATTCTATGGTAAATTTGGCTCTCGAAATACATATTTTCCTGTCTTCCAATGGTTGGCGCAACACTTCGAGCACTGTTCTTTTAAATTCAGGCAATTCGTCCAGAAAAAGAACACCGTTGTGGGCAAGCGAAATTTCTCCGGGTTGAGGAAATGTACCTCCGCCCACCAGTGCTACATCCGAAATGGTATGATGTGGACTTCGGAACGGGCGTTCAGCAATGAGCGAAGTGTTGCTGTCGATATTGCCGGCAACGGAATGAATTTTGGTTGTTTCCAATGCTTCATGAAGAGTCAGAGGTGGAAGAATAGTGGGGATTCTTTTGGCCAGCATCGATTTTCCTGCGCCCGGCGGACCTATCATGATTATATTGTGTCCGCCAGCAGCAGCCACTTCGAGCGCTCTTTTAACATTTTCCTGCCCTTTCACTTCGGCAAAATCTACTTCGGACTGGTTCAGGCTGTTGAAAAATTCTTCTCTCGTATTTACTACTGTTGGTTCGAGTTGATTTTTGCCATTCAGAAAATCGATTACTTCCTTTAAGTTTTCAACTCCGTAAACTTCCAAATTATTTACTACGGCAGCTTCGCGAGCATTTTGCTTGGGCAGGATAAATCCCTTGAATTTTTCTTCGCGTGCCTTGATGGAAATAGGCAGAACACCTTTTATCGGTTGCAAACTTCCATCAAGCGACAATTCGCCCATAATGACGTAATTTTGAAGCACATCGGGATTAATTTTCCCATCGGCAGCCAAAATGCCGATAGCCAGCGGTAAGTCGTAAGCTGAACCTTCTTTACGAATATCGGCCGGGGCCATGTTGATAACCACTTGTTTGTGAGGCATTTTATAGCCTATATAATCCAATGCGGAAGCAATGCGTTCGTGACTTTCCTTTACCGCATTGTCGGGAAGTCCTACCAGAAAGAAACGAATTCCCTGATTTACATTAACTTCAATGGTAATAATGGTGGCATTAATGCCTTGAACAGCAGCTCCAAAAGTTTTTACCAGCATGAGGAATATTTTTAGGTGTAATTCAGATAATTAATTTTATTTCTGCAGTATAGCTTATTTTTTTAACAGCTTATCCACCGAAGCCGAAAGGGTGAACAACTGTTCAAAAAATACTTTTCCTTCCGATACATGGAATTCCATAGCCAATTTTCCGTTCACTTGCCTGCTTTTCAGCATGTTCCAATACCATTTGCTTTCAAAGTAACTGCCGGATCGAAAAAATGGATTGCTCCAGTAAAGATTCCAGCCATGTTTTTCGTACAATTTCATTCTCGCATCGCCCCAATAAAGCGTATTGGAAACGCCAACTTTGCCATATTCAATTTCATTTCGAACAACTAAACCGGAAGGCGTAAAAGTCATATTGTCCATCCCACGTTCGCGCTCAAAACCCTCTAAAATTCCGACCGCAAACATAAGCGTGTCCAATTGTGTAAGAGAGGTCAGATCGACTCCTGCGGAAAGATGGGCCAGCAAATTGTCGCAAACATGATATTCAGGATTACGTGGTGCCGTGTTGGCATAATGAAACATATAAGATTGAAAATCGGCAAAAAACAGATGTTGTCGTTTGTTGGCAGACGCTCCAATAAAAAAAGATTCCCGTTGGGTGGCTGTTTGATGTCCTGTCCAATCGAGCCAAAGGTTAAAAAATGAAGTCGGATTGCTAACTTGCCAGAAAAGTCCCTGTAAATTGGGACGGAAATATCGTATGGAATCTTTAAAAAAGAAATCGGAATAGTTGGAAAGTATGTTTTGACGCGGAAAAGAACCGGCACGGAAAAGAGTTTTTCGTGATTGGAATTGATAATAAGCCACCAAATCAATTTTTTCTATGGTTTTTTGAGAACCGGAAATGTTCAATAAATCAGTGCCTCCGTGTAAGGAATTATTTTTGTCCCATTCCACAGCCACTCCTGGAATTAAATGAACGCCTTTCATGGTCTGATCGATGGTAAGGGTAGAAGAAGAAAATTCGGTGTTGTCAAAAAAATAGTTTAATCCCAATTCGCCTTTTAACACTTGACTTTGAAGGGAAAAAGGGATGAATAGGCCAAGCAGAAAGAAACCCCGAATCCATTTAACCATAAAATTTTTCAACTTAAAATTAATTTTAAGCAAAAATACAGATTATCTTCATATTTTGGTGGGGTTTAGCTGTTTTTTCTTAAAAATTGAGTATGAATAACGAATATTATGACTAAAAACAAAAAATTATAGGAAAATAGATAATGGGAAGAAGTAAGGTTCAAAATATAAACGCAAAAATTTTTATTTAGATAAGCCTTGATTGATGGGGGGCTCAAAATAACAATGGGTAACTTCCCAGCCACCCATTGTACCTTTTAACCTAAACCTTAACTATGAAAAATTTATCTGTTTGTTTACGGTTGCAAAGATGAAACTTAATTTTGAATTTTGCAAACGATTGCAAAAAAAAATTCTTTTTTTCTCGATTCTTTTTTTATCTGTTGATGTAAATTAAAAGAAATCAATTAAATAATGAACTATTTAACATGTAGTTAAATAAAGCTAAAACATTTTTAACCATAAAATTTCCTTTAATGTTGTACCTTTGTAAGCATTTTTTTAAAGCTTGAATCATGGGATTAAAAGAAAATACTCATACTTCCGTTACGGAAAATCCACATAAAAAACTTTATATCGAAACTTACGGTTGTCAAATGAATGTGGCTGACAGTGAAGTGGTGGCTTCCATCATGCAAATGGATGGCTTTGTACTGACAGAAGATTTTTCAGAAGCCGATGCCGTATTGATCAATACCTGCTCCATTCGCGACAATGCTGAACAACGAGTGTTCGAACGACTTAAATATTTTCATTCGTTGAAACGAAAAAACAAACAGTTGATTTTGGGTGTGATTGGCTGTATGGCCGAGCGGATGAAAGAAGAGTTGATAGAAAAACAGGGCGTTGACTTGGTGGCAGGGCCTGATGCTTATCTCGATTTACCCAACTTGATGGGAGCCGTCGAAAAAGGTGAGAAAGCCATTAATATCCAACTTTCGCGTACGGAAACCTATCAGGAAGTGATTCCTGCCCGACTGGGGGGCCAAATCTCAGGTTTTATTTCCATTACGCGTGGATGCGATAATTTTTGTTCCTATTGCATTGTGCCTTATACGCGAGGTAGAGAGAGAAGTCGTGATGTGGAAAGTATTCTTAACGAATTGAAAGATTTGCAGCAGAAAAATTTTAAAGAAGTTACACTTTTGGGACAAAACGTTAATTCCTACCGTGTGGAACAGGATGGAAAATTAATCGGATTTCCTGAATTGTTGGAAATTGTAGCTCAGGCTGCACCCGAAATGCGTTTTCGTTTTACCACTTCTCATCCCAAAGACATGAGCGACCGCACACTTGAAACCATTGCTCGATACCCAAATTTATGCCGGTTTATTCATCTCCCCGTGCAATCCGGAAGCAACAAAATTTTACGGCTGATGAACCGAAAATATACCAGGGAATGGTATTTGGAACGCATTGCCGCTATCCGAAGAATTTTACCGGATGCTGCTATTGGAACAGATATTTTTTGCGGGTTTCATGATGAAACGGAAGAAGATCACAAGCAAACACTTTCGTTGATGCGGGAAGTAGCCTTCGATATGGCTTTTACTTTTAAATATTCCGAACGCCCGGGAACTTATGCTGCTCGTCATTTGCCCGATAACGTGAGCGAAGAAGTGAAATTGCGTCGTTTGAATGAGATTATCGCTTTGCAGAATGAACTTTCGCTCGAAAGCAACCTGCGGGACGTAGGAAAAACTTTTCAAGTACTGGTGGAAGGCTATTCCAAACGTTCCAAAGAGCAATTTTTCGGACGAACTTCACAAAATAAAGTGGTGATTTTTCCGCGTCAGGGAAGGCGAATAGGCGAAACGGTGAAAGTGAAAATTAACTCGGCTTCGTCGGCAACTTTATTTGGCGAAGTAGAGCATCTGTAATTTCTGAAGAAAAAGACTTTTTTAATTTCAGGTTATTTGTGTTTGGCGTTTATCGGTCGAATCTATGATGAAGTCATTTAGAGGATGAAATAAGAATATTCGATATCAAATTCTTTCTAATTAAATTGACCAATTTTTTTAAAACACCTAATTTTAAATAGCGAACCAAAAAAAGCACTTAAATCTGACAATTTAAAGTGCTTTTTTGTGGTACCACCAGGAATCGAACCGGGGACACAAGGATTTTCAGTCCTTTGCTCTACCAACTGAGCTATGGTACCATTTTTATTTTTGAGAATGCAAAGATAGTACTTTTCTATTTATTCTCAAAGTTTCTCAGCTAAAAAATTTCATATTTTTGAAAAAATTGCGGTTTAACCTTGACTTTTTTCAAAATAACGATTATCCTTAAAGTATCCTGTATCAAGTGTTTATGTAAATAAAATTGGGAATCAATGTAATGAATCATCTAGAGCAAGCCTCGAGGTATTTTATTTGTCGAAAAATACAAGTTGTCCATCATATAGTTTCTTCTTTTTTCTTTGTCCCAAAATTTGCTACATCCTGACTATCATATTCATCTACCGATTTTGCATGACAATCATTTGTTCAAAAACTACATTCTACATTTAATTTCTGATTTCTAAATGTTGTAAAAAGAATTCACAGGTAGTCAAACATTTAACTTTATTTATTTATTGTTACAGCGGAACATAAGGTACATCCTGCAATTGCCTATGGACTCATTATTCTATTTCATCAGAATGTAATTTATTTTTTAAAGGTCTGATGGAACCCACATGTCTGAATATTATATTCATTCGTGTTTGTGTATGCAATACATGTGCGTTTCATGACAAACTATAGAACAAAAACAAAATCGACAATACCATACAAATATGAAAATAAATGACTATCTTTGCACCCGAATTAAAAAACAACTATACGTTTCGAGTAAATATCCGAAATTCAAGACATTATATTTTTGATTTTTGAAATCTGCATCTCAAAGTACACGTTTTATCTTTCAATAAAATTTTTACATCGGATGAATGCTCAAAAACGTGTATTAAAAAAATTAAAATGACATTTAAAGAATTGAATTTAAAAGACGAGCTTCTTTCGGCTATTGAAGAGCTCGGATTCGAGCAACCCATGCCCATTCAGGAACGTACCATCCCTTTTATGCAGGAAAAATCTGCCGATTTGGTGGCTTTGGCGCAGACAGGGACAGGAAAAACAGCTGCTTTTGGCCTTCCTATTCTCAACATGCTGGATGCTGCTCAAAAACAAACTCAGGCACTGATTTTGGCTCCTACCAGAGAATTATGTATTCAAATCAGCAACGATCTGAAAAATTACTCCAAATATTTGAAAGGAATCAAAGTTGTAGCTGTTTATGGTGGAGAAGATATACGTACCCAATTAAGACAGCTTGATACACCACCTCAAATTATTGTAGCTACTCCGGGCCGATTAATCGACCTCACCGAACGCGGAAAAGTTTCTCTTCAAAACATCCATTATTTGGTGCTCGATGAAGCTGATGAAATGCTGAACATGGGTTTTAAAGAAGATATTGAAACCATTCTGAAACAAACGCCTGAAAACAGACGTACCATGCTTTTTTCAGCCACCATGCCCAAAGAAATTTCGAATATCGTTCACCAATTCATGAAAGATTATGAAGAAATAATAGTGGGACAAAAAAATTCCGGAGCTTCCAATGTAGAACATATTTACTACCTCACTCCGGCCAAATATCGTTATTTGACTTTAAAACGGATTGTAGACCTCAATCCCGACATTTATGGCATTGTGTTTTGCAGAACCCGTCAGGAAACAAAAGAAGTTGCCGAAAAACTTATGCAGGATGGTTATAATGCCGATGCTTTGCATGGAGATCTTTCTCAAGCACAACGCGACAATGTGATGCAAAAATTCAGAATTCGCAATGTTCAGCTGCTGGTGGCTACCGACGTTGCTGCCAGAGGATTGGACGTGAGCGATCTCACGCATGTCATCAACTACAATTTGCCGGACGATCCCGAAGTGTACACACACCGAAGTGGAAGAACAGGCAGAATCAACAAAAAAGGTATTTCCATTTCCATTATTCATTCTAAGGAAAAACACAAAATAAAGGAACTGGAAAAAATGCTGAAAAAAGATTTTATTCAGCAGCAAATACCCAATGGTTTGGAAGTTTGCAAAAAACAACTTTATCATTTGATTAATCGAATGGAACACGTGGATGTAAACGAAGAACAAATTCAATCTTACCTTCCTCAGATAATGAAGCAATTGGAATATCTGAGTAAGGAGGAAATTATCAAACGCTTTGTTTCATTGGAATTCAACCGTTTTCTCGATTATTACAAAGATGCGGAAGATCTGAATGAAATTCATTTTTACGAAGATAGAAATAACAAATCGAAAAACGAAAAATTTTCAAAGAAAAGCGGAAAGCGTATTCGTCTGAAATTGAATGTGGGAGGACGCGAAGGAATTGATACCCGCCGTTTTTTGGGAATTTTCAATGAAGTAGTCGGAGACAAATCCATCAATGTAGGGTCAATAGAAATTACGAATAAGTTTACATTTTTCGATGTCTATGCCGATCAGATAGATAAAGTAATGAATGCGTTTGCTTTAGAGCCTCAAATGGACGTTTGTGAAGTGAAAGGAAACAAACAATTTTTTGAAGAAAAGCCTTCGAAATTCTCCAATCATTCCAAGAAAAGGGAAACTTATCCCAATATAAATGAAGGATCCGGAAGGAAAGAAAGAACCGCAAATTCCGAAAAACCGTGGCGACAATCCCAAAGGACACGTAATTAAATTTTTGATTTTTTTCCACAATTCCTGATCACCTACAAAATTTGTTTTATTTTCGTAACTTTTTTAAAAGAAAGAGACCAAAGTAAAGCCTTTATTCCATCAAGACATAAGGAGGGAATGTTTTTCCTCCTTTGTCTTGCAAAATAATTTTTTGTTTACCTTTTGCCTCCCCCCTGAAAAAGTTGCATTAATTACTTAAATTTACGTTTCATAATTTCAATTACCCTGTTGAAAAATTACTCAAAAAATCCTGTTAACGTCAAACTCCAATTTTTCCAATCCTCGTTGTACATCTTCATTTTGCATGAATAAATTCCAAAGTAATCCGGTTCGGTAATTTTCAATCATTCCGATAATGGGACCTTCGTCAATGGCTAAATAGGAATTGGAAAACCATTGTTTGTTCAAATTGAACGCATCCATAAAACCATATTCGCCCCAGATTTTATCTCCCAATATATAATAAAAGAAATGTAAGGCTTGCATACTCTCTTCAGGTGTGTAGGGAAAGGATGACAAAGCTGCCGTAGGTGCAATAGTTCCATTGTCGTTATTCGGTGAGGAAGCAGTATAACCGTTTGGAGCGTCGCTGGCAGTCAGACCCCAGCAATCTCGGCTGTAACCAAAATTTTTTTTCGGATTGGCTACGCAATAGCGATAATTGATTTGAGCATGAGCTGTATTCTGCGTCCAATAATTGGCATAAGCATCCGATAAAATTCTTGGATCAAGTCCCAAAAATGAATAGTGAGTAAAAAATAGCGGACCACCTCGATCTTCACCCAGTGGAAGCAGAATGTCGTAAAAAGTTTTTCCGTTTCGTATAGCTCCGTTTCGTGCCCAGCCATTGTCATAAACTGTTTTTTCGATTGAATGAGTTGGAGACGCAGCTGCCAGAATATAGATAATCAGAGCTTCGTTCCAACCTGTGATGGGCATGTTCATTGCCCAGCCATAGTTTGGCGACCAATGCCAGTAAAGTTTTTGCTGTCCGTTTTGTTGGAACCAGTTCCATTCTACATTTTCCCATATTTTTTGAATGGTATCACACATATTTTTTTCTTCGCGATTTCCATTTTTAAAATACTGTTGAACCGTCAATAACCCTTCCATCAAAAAAGCCGTTTCTACTAAATCGGCACCGTTATCTTTCTCGCTGAATGGTTGAACTTTTCCAGTTGTTCCATTCAACCAATGAGAAAAAACACCGTGAAAACGATCGGCTTTTGTGTTCAGGAAATTTACAATGGTGGACAGTCTTTCAAAACCCTGCTGACGGGTAATAAAACCTCTTTCAATGCCCACGAGCGTTGCCATCACTCCAAAACCAGAACCGCCAATAGTTACCGTTTCACCCGAACCAGTGCGTTCTCTTGCAAGCCCTGAAACAGGATGGCCGTAATCCCAAAAGTATCGGAACGTCTGTTTTTGAACCAATGTTAACAAGCTATCATCTGATATCTCAGAAAATTTAGGTGTAGAATCAAGTTGGGTAATGAATGAGAATTGATAGCTGTCTATCAAATTGACGCCCAAATTTTCTCCTTCCGCAATATAAAGCGTATAGCGGGTTAAATGTTCAAGTCGATTTTTTATCCTGAAAATCAATTTATTAGAAGATGTATCGTTTAATATCATAAAAGAAGTATCGATACCATTATTCAAATACAAATGTTGTGGATTGATTTTAGATTTATCGATGGCTTCGGAAAAATCAATTGTGAAAACGATCGAATCTACTGGTATATTGTAAACTGTTCCACCAGAGGATACAGAAATGCCGTTAATACTCACATTTTGAATATATGCGTTGATTGTATTAACTTGAGGCTCTTCGGTTTTGCAGCTGCAAAAAATAATTGACATTAAGATAAAAACAAAATATTTTTTCCGCATGGAATACATTGCTAAAAAATTCAGGGAAGATGAATTTCATCTTCCCTGAATACAGTAAGAGATAAATTAATTAATTTGTGTAACTTCGGCATCGTAAAGATTCTTCACTTCTGTTGCTGTCAAACCTTTGTCGTATACGCGAAGTTCGTCCAGATTACCCTTGAACCATCCCATCCAAGCATCTGTTGCATTGTTTAGAATTTTTGTCAACCAACCGCCAATTACCATCTTATCAGCTTCTGAGAATGTTAAATTCCCAGCATTTTCCAAAACTTTTGATCTTTCCGGATAAAGAACACCATTAATATAAACGCTGAATTGCGAAGTTGCTCCATCGTAGCTGAGTGTAATATGCTGCCATGTGTTCGGGATAAATTTCTTCCAGAATCCGTCAGCCAGCCATTTGGTTGATCCGCCTGCCTGGAAGCAGAATTTATAATAGCAGGAATCAATAGCAGCGCCATCAGTAGCATTACCGGCACGTTCCTGCATCCAAGTCAGATTTCCCCAGAAACGGTCGGATGTTTTTCCGATTTGGAAAATCATGGGAACTGGATCACCATAAACTTTGGTTGGCTTAATCCATGTAGCAACTGTAAATCCTTGCGTCATGGTAGCCAATTTGCTTGAGCTGGAAAGATTATACAGGAAATATGCATTTTCGGCTCCCTGATAAGCTTTCCCTCTACGACCCGTTACATAACTTACATTGGGTTGAGCAGCAGGTGATAGGGACGCAATCTGATCTACTCCGTTATCTTCAAACGGAAAATAAGCAATCAGATTGGTAGTAGCGATGGTTGATGGATCAATTTTACCGTTATTGTTCCCCTTTTCATCGTCGTCAGAACTGCATGTAACAAAGGTAAAGCCCATAAAAAGAGCAATTACGATTGCAAGTACACTAAAAATTCGATTTTTTTTCATAAGGCATTTGTTTTTAAATAGTTAAACATAATTAATTGAGTGATTAAAATTGATGATGGTTTATTTTGATAGTTAATATCCTGTGTTTTGTATTAAATTTGAATTAAGTTGCATTTGAGCATTAGGAATGGGGAATAGATTATGCTTTGGTGCAACGAATCCTTTACTTCCGAGAATGCTTTGTGCTCTTCCTGTCCTTATCAAATCAAAGTATCTGTTTTCTTCCAGAGCCAATTCAGCCCTGCGTTCATCATATACATCCTGCAAGGTTACAGAATTTAATTCGGTTAGTTTAACTCTTCTACGAACTTCATTTATGGCACTCAAAGCTGTTTGTCCACTGGTGTTTCCGGTGGTTGCTCCATTCAGCTTGGCTTCTGCAAACATTAACAAAACTTCGGAATAACGTAGAATACGTACATTATGGTCGAATCCATAGCCATTGTAATTCCATTTATTGTATGAAGATGGCGTATAGACTTTTCCATTGTAAACAGGATTCGGACATTTTGTTTTGATACTGTCTCCTTCCGGAGTTTTTGTTCCACGATAGAGAAAAGTAGTAGCAGCTCTAACCGTTTCGCCGCGATCAGTAAAAAATTTAATCAATGCTGTGCTTGGCGTTTTAAATCCCCAACCTTGCATGTTACTCGGTTCATTGTTTCGTGGTCCTTGTACGTATGCGTAAATCACATAAGGATAATTTTCACCGGATGAAGCTCCCAAAGTTGAACTTTGAATTTCAAAGAGCGACTCTTTGCTGTTTTCCTGATCTACAGAAAAAACACTTCTAAAATCGTCGAGTAAAGCATAGCGGCCGGAAGCCATGATACGATCGGTTAATGAGGCCACTGAATCCCAATTTGCCTGTGCATTTTCAATTGAAGCATGGTACATGTGAGCCTTTGCCTTTAATGACATTGCCATATAAGTAGTAATGCGTCCGGCGTAGGCTTTGGTATAGGAAGCCGGTAATACCGGAATGGCTTCTTGCAAATCATTTTCTATAAATTGATAAACCTGAGCAGGAGTTGACTGATGTATCGAAGCCAACTGCTCAGAAGTCATCACAGTATCCACTATGGGAACGTAGCCAAAAGCTCGTACCAGATTAAAATAAGCATAAGCACGAATTACCTTAGCTTCAGCCTGACATTGACGGGTATAAAGTTTATTGGCTTCCGTCATCATATTGGCTTCGAACAATGGCATTTGACCAATCGCATTATTGGCCGCACTTACCACATTATAATATCCATTCCAAAGCCCTGCAATCAATCCGTTTGAGGGACCAAATGTGAAAGAATCCAAATCCCTTGCCTCGGGATTATCATCAGGTGTGCTTCCTTTATCGGCATCATCAGATGGAATTTCAAACATGCAGATGTAATTGAAAGCATGTACTTCTGAAGGACGCAAAGAAGCATAAGCTGCACTTACAGGTTTAAATATATTTTCCAATTTTGTATAATCCATTCCTAAAGATGGAACCGTTCCTTCAGGACGTATATCGAGATAATCCGAACATCCTGCCAGCGTTAAGACGCTGAAGCATAAAACTAATATTTTGTTTTTCATATTCTTTTTCAATTATAAGTTTAATTTTAAACCAAATGTATAAATAGCCTGCATGGGATAAGTCTGAGTGTCGATACCGCTGGTGGTGGGACCACCGCTAACTTCAGGCGTAAAACCCTTATAAGTAAAATAAGTAAAAGGACGCTGTGCAGATAGATAAAGGCGAAGGTTCTTTAGACCTCTTATGGTATCGAAATTATAACCTATCTGTACATTTTGAACGCGAAAATAGGAGCCATCTTCCACAAAGAAATCATTGGCCTGTTGTATGAATGCCTTATTATAAGCCTCTGCAGATGGATAAGTGTTGGATTTGTTGTTTTCAGACCAATGGTTTTCGTAAAAGTCGAGATCATAGTTCCCATCAGTGAAAATGTCTCGATTCATCCTTTTAGCATTCAGAATTTTATTTCCATACTGACCCTGTAAAGTTACAGAGACATCAAATTTTTTATAATTCATTCCTAAATCCAAGCCTGAGGTGAATAATGGTATGGCACTGCCGAGATAAACTTTATCCTTTTCATCAATAACTTTATCTCCATTTTGATCTTTATATTTGAAATATCCGGCCTGTTTTATATCCTGACTTACAGGGTCGCGAAGCGCATCACCTTCGCTGGCAAACACGCCATCTATTTCGTATCCGTAAAAGGCTCCAATGGGATGACCAACGGCAGTGCGGGTGGTATAATTTCCTCTGATAAGTCCATCCGGAATAAAATCGCGTTTACCATTTAAGCTGACTACCTTATTGTCAATGGTTGTGATATTAAAACCGACGTTATAGGAAAAATCTTTTGAAACTTTTTCATTCCAATTCAAATTCAACTCTATTCCTTGATTCCTGATAGTTCCCCAATTCCCCAATAAAGTGGCAACGCCACCACCGGAAGCTATCGGAGCGTAAAATACGGCATTATTTGTGGTACGATTGTAATAATCAATTTCTCCTCTTAAATTTTGATGCACCATGCTGAAATCAAATCCTACATTTAATTCATCGACAATTTCCCATTTCAAGGTGTTTTGAAGAACGGTTTGAGAGCCAACACCCTCGTAAAGAATGTCGTTGCCGAAAACTGCTGAACTAGCCATTCCCGTTTGTCCTAAAATTACTGCAGAATTTGCCGGTACATTGTCATTTCCCAATCTTCCCCAACTGGCACGAAATTTTAAGAAATTAAACAAATGCTGATTCTGCATAAAATTTTCACTGGTCAATATCCAACCAACTCCTATAGAGGGAAAATATCCCCATTTTTGTTGGTATTTTGAACTTCCATCAGCTCGGAAAGTCAAGGTGGCCAAATACTTGTCAGCATAATTGTAACTTGCTCTCGTAAAGAAAGAAATTCCATTATAAGCATAGGGGTTGGTGTCGCCAATATAATCTCGAACAAACAAACTCGAAGCTGAACCTCTTGACAAATAAAGCGATTGCTCATCGACATATGGAACATTTAAAGCTGTTCCAATCATTGAGTATTTTCTTTCATTTCTGGTCGATTCTCCGAGCAAAACACTAAACGAATGATTTCCAACTTTATCATTATAAGTCAATAAGTTGTCTAAAATATGTCGATAACTTATGCTGAAAGTTTTGCTTAATGACGACTGATTGAGTCCTTGTGAACCTCCAACATAGTGTTCAGGGGTATAATCACGTGACCTCCAAGAATTATAATCTAAATTGTAAGAAGTGCGGAAAGTCAATTTGTTTTTTATTAAACTTACTTCTGCATAAGTTGACAAGATTGATTTCAATCCGTTTTCTTTGTTGTTATTATAGTATGCAATAGCAACCGGATTAGCATAAACTGCTCCAAATCCATAATCCTGCGGGGAACCAAATTTTACCGGATAGGCATCGATGTTGGTGTCATCATAAACCGGATAAACCGGTGGGCTTACATAGGCTTTGAAAAATGCTTCATTGTCTGAAAGGAAAGTTGAATAATTTGAAAAAACCGTGTTGATACCAAAATTCAACCAGTTGTTGACTTTTTGATCAACTCGTGCTCTGATGTTGTAACGCTCATAATCATTTTTGGCATCCATAATTCCTTGTTGATAGAAATAATTTACCCCAAGAGAATAACTAGTTTTTTCCGTTGCGCCAGAAATGTCCAGCGAGTGATTGTGAGTAATTGCATTTCTGAGTAATTCGTTGTACCAATCAGTGCTTGCAGGATAAGAAGAAGCAACTTTGGGTGTATACCCTGGAGTATTGAAATTGGCTTCATTCATCAACTCTACATATTGTTCCGTATTCGCTAATTTCAAAACATTGGTAGGAATTTGTAGACCTACATAACCATCGTAACTGATGTTGGTTTGATCAATTTTCCCTTTTTTGGTGGTTACAAGAACAACACCATTTGCAGCTCGAACACCATAAATTGCTGCTGCAGAAGCATCTTTCAGAACAGTTAAATCTTCAATGTCGCTGCTGCTCAAAAAGTCGACATTGTCTACAAAAACTCCATCTACAATGTAGAGAGGGTTTGCATAGTCACCAATTGAACCGACTCCGCGTATTTTAACTGATGGCCCAGAACCTGGTGATCCGCTATTAATAATCTGTACACCAGTCATTTTCCCTTGTAGTGCCGACATTGGATTGGAAGTAATTTGCTTGCTCAAATCTGTTCCTTTAACGGTTGAAATAGGTGCAGTCAAATCTTTTGCTTTTTGAGTTCCATATCCAACAACGACTATTTCATCCAACAGTTTAGTACTTTCTTCCAATTCTATACGAAGGAAATTCTGATTTTGAACAGTGATTTCTTTCTCATTATAACCGATGTATGAAAACACAAGAGTTGCTCCTTTTGAAACTGTTATAGAAAAATTTCCGTCATAATTGGTGATGGTGCCGTTTGTTGTTCCTTTTTCAAGGACAGAAGCTCCAATTAAAGGCTCTCCCGTTTTCTTGTCTATAATTACCCCTTGTATGCTCAATTGCTGGGCATGTATGATGTTCATACCGATTAGGCAAAACATCAATAATAAAATGTTCTTTTTTCTCATGGATTGATAGTTTTAGTGCTGTTCTTTAGTTAAGTTTATTTGATTGATTTGTTTTGATAGTAAATCCAAGTTTTTGTAATCCCTGCCGAATTTCGGCATTGTTCATAAAAAGTTTCCACAAAAGACCACTTCTGTAATTTTCAATCATTACGGCAATTGGTCCCTGATCGATAGCCAGATAACTTTTGACGGTTTGCTGTCCTTCAACCATTCCAGGATTGTAGGCGTCATAAAATCCATATTTTCCAAACAGCATTTTTCCTTTCTCGAAATATAAATATCTCAATACTTCCAACGACTCTTCGGGAGTATAAACTATTGAAGACAAGGCAGCCGTAGGAGAAACCGTTCCGTTGTCGGCATCAGTACCGGGATGATGGGAAGAATAGCCTGCCATTGGATCATCAGAAGATGTAAAACCCCATAGCTTTGCCCCATAATCGGTATGTTTTTTTGGATTATCAATGGCATAAGCTCTGTGAATCAGGGTATGAGCTTTGTTTCGTTCAAAATAATCGGTATGGTCATCGCTTAAACCATTGGGATTCAGTCCCAAAAAGCTGTAATGGGTAAAAAACAATGGGCCTCCATATTCCATTCCCAAATCTAACTTTATTCCGTAATAACTTTTTCCGTTGAAATAGTAAGGAGAGTTTTTAAAACAGGCATCATACACTTTTTTTTCGATTGGATAAGTGGGTGAGGAAGCTGCCAGTACATAAGTTATCAGCGTTTCGTCAAAGCCTTTGATGCGATGATTCATTTTCCAACCGTAGTTTTTCGACCAGTGCCAGTAAAGCGAATCGGTACCTTGTGTATACCAATTCCATTCTACTGTTTCCCAAAGTTGTGAGATGCGATTCGACAACAAGTGTTCTTCAACATTTTCGGTGTTGAAATATTCCCGTGCAGCCAGCAGACCTTGTACCAGAAATGCGGTTTCTACCAAATCGCCCCCATCATCATATTTTGAAAAGCTGAAGGGTTTTCCCGTTCGTGCGTCATACCAATGCGCCCATGCTCCGTGAAATCTCTCAGCTTTTTCCAAAAAGGAAACAATTTTTGTGATGGAACGACAGGCATCCTGCCGACTGAAATAATTTCGTTCTGCACCGGCAATCAATGCCATAATACCAAAACCAGTTCCGCCGGTAGTTACAATTTCTCCATTTCGGTCATTGCTTCTTTCGCGCGCCATGCCGGTAACAGGTTCGGCAAATTCATAAAAATATCTTGTTGTGTAGTGTTGTACCATGTTCAGTAATTGTTCGTCATCACTATGCTTTACGGTTACTTTCTGCTCAAATTTGTATGCGTTTTTATTTTTTACATCCATTCCTTTTGGCAAAATTCTGTAAATAAAAGTTTCTTCCTTTGAAACTGGTTTGCCCAAAAAATCTAGATACTGACCTGCAGAAGTTACTCCACATTTGATAAAATTTTTTCCTCCATCTTTCGACCTGAAAATTTCGTAATCGAAACACTGATAATTCTCAAAGGTTAATTCAACGTGTGCGGGCCACGCTTCTGCTTTCATTGTAGAAGGTACTGTAAAATTTTGTTGAGTGCCACCCCACACTGTTATTTCAACGATAAATAATAACAATAATGAAAGTAGCGCTTTTCTACTTTTCCTTTTCAACGTGCAATATTTCTGCTTTTCTATCATGAAAAAAGATTTTCTAATCAATTAGTTTGAATGAAGTTTCTTTTACGTCTCTCGAATTTCCACCAATAAACAGTTTAAAATCTCCTGGTTCGGTTCCGTAAGTCATATCCAGTCTGTGAAAAGCCAGCAAATCGGGCGTAATGGTAAAAGAAACCTCTTTACTTTCGCCGGCTTTCAGAAAAATTTTCTCAAAACCTTTCAACTCTTTTACTGGGCGAGTTACACTACCCACCATATCGCGAATATAGCATTGCACTACTTCTTCGCCGTCTGTTTTGCCGGTATTGGTTACGGTAACAGTTGCCTTGATACTTCCGTTTTGTTGCAATTCTTTGGTTGACAAAGTAATGTCTGAATATTCAAAAGTGGTATAGCTCAATCCGAAACCAAAAGGAAACAGTGGATCATTAGGGCAATCGAGATATTTTGATTTGTATTTATCGTTACTCAAATATATGGGACGTCCGGTATTTTTTTCGTAATAAAATATGGGAACTTGACCTAAATTTTGTGGAAAGGTCATGGTCAGTTTGCCGGAAGGATTATATTCTCCGTAAAGAACATAAGTTATGGCTTTTCCACCCATCGTTCCGGGAAACCAAGCTTCCAGAATAGCATCTGCCAATTTGTTTTCTTTTGTGAGAACAAGAGGACGACCGTTCATCAATACTACAACGAGAGGTTTATTTAACAATTTCAGTTGCTCGAGTAATTCTGTTTGCACACCCGGCACATTGATATTCGATCGGCTGGCAGCTTCTCCGGTCCATTCGGCATCTTCGCCAATCACCATCACAATTTTATCGGCTCTGCGGGCTGTAGCTATTGCTTGAGCAAATCCGGTACGGTCGTCCCCCATTTTTTTGCAGCCTTCTGCGTAGAGTACATTTTTTTCTCCATTGTATTCTTTCAATTCATCCAGAACAGATTTCATGAAATTCCAATCTCCGGCAGCTTTCCACGAACCAAGCAAATCGCGTTTTGAAGCCGCCAATTCGCCGATTACTGCAATTTTTTCTCCTTTTTTAAGAGGAAGAACGTTGTTGTCATTTTTCAGTAAAACCATTGAACGTTTAGCAACGTCAAAAGCAGCTTCCAGATGTTCGGGGGCATAAATCGTTCGTTTTTCGCGCGCTTCGTTGCAATAACGATAAGGGTCATCAAAAAGACCCAATTTGAATTTCACCTTTAAAATTCGACGTACTGACTGATCAATTGTTTTTTCATCTACCAAGCCTTTTTCGAGCAGTCCTTTTAAATATTTGGCATACACTTCTCCCTGCATATCCATATCGAGACCAGCCTTGATGGCCAGCAACGCAGCTTCTTCCTCATTGGCAACAATCCCGTGATGAACCATTTCGTTTACCGAAGTATAATCACTTACTACAAAGCCTTTGAATCCGAGCTGATTTCTCAATATGTCGGTTAGCAAATATTTGTTTCCCGTAGCAGGAACACCGTCAAATTCATTGAAAGAACTCATAACGCTCAGAGCACCAGCATCAATGGCAGCTTTGTAAGGAGGCAGATAAACATCAAGAAATACGCGTTGCGACATGTCCACTGTGTTATAATCGCGTCCTGCCAACGGTGCTCCATAAGCAGCAAAATGTTTTACACAGGCTAAAACTGTTGTCGTATCGGCTAAATCATTTCCCTGAAAACCTCTGACACGGGCCGCAGCGATTTGAGAACCCAGAAAAGGATCTTCGCCCGCCCCTTCAGAAACCCTTCCCCAGCGCGGCTCTACAGAAATGTCAACCATGGGCGCAAAAGTCCAGTTTAATCCGGATGCACCAGCTTCGGTGGCCGCAATACGTGCTGATTTTTCAATAGCTTGCAAATCCCACGAAGCCGATTCACCCAAAGAAATAGGAAAAATAGTTTTGTGCCCATGAATGACATCGTAACCAAACAACAACGGAATACCTAACCGTGATTCTTCTACGGCAATTTTTTGAAGTTTGCGTACATATTCAACCGTATGTGCGTTGAAGATGTTGCCACATTTGCCGCTGCGTATATCGTCTATGTAATCGCTTTTTAATGTTGGACCGGTAACATCCCAATCACTGGTATAAAGCACCATTTGTCCGATTTTCTCATCCAAAGTCATCAATTTTAATACAGAATCAACTTTGGCATCGATTTTTTTGTCAGCTGTGGAAGTTTGAGTTGCAGTAGTACAACCCATAAGCAGGAAAGAAATAATTACCAATGATGAAAGGTAGTTTTTCATGGTTCAACGTTTTAAAATTTCGATTTCAAATAACGTTGCAAAGAAGGAGATAATTAAAAGCGTTTGCAAATTTTTATACCCTATAACAACCCCACTGGTGAAAATATTTTTAATTTATACCCCTATTTTTCCCCTATAATGAGAAAATATTATTATTTAAACCTTTAAAAAACAAATAAATATATTTTATTTTAATTTTAAAAAATATTTTGTAGAATTGCTTGAATTAAGGCAAACTATAACCTAAAAATTTGTTAAATTATGGAAAGGGAGAAGAATAAATGAGTGAAACAATATCTGTTGAGTGTAATTTGACAATTTCTAAACTGATATTAGCTTATAAAAAAAACCGAGCAGTAAAAAATAATAGTTATTTTTACAACTGCGATGGAAAAGAGAAAAAATTTGACATCAAAAATCAAGGCTGAAATTGTTTTATCCTTGTTGCCACAGGGAAAAGTCGAAGCTGCAAGACGCGTAAAAGCAATGGTTGCAAAAATGGACGAACTCGGTTTCGGCAATTGCACCAATACCGGAGCTTGCGAGGCCGAATGCCCAAAAAATATTTCAATCTCCAACATTGCCCGCCTTAACCGGCAATTTCTTTCAGCCAAATTCAAGGATTGACATTCTCATTTATTACTCGATAGATTTCAAAAAGGGGCTGTCTCAAAAGTAGAGACAGTCTCTTTTTTTATTGGATATTGCGATAAAAATAGGAAGAAAATATTTGCAGGAATGTTTGTTTTTTGTATCTTTATAGCTGTAAATCAATAAAATGAGATATGTCGAGAGTA
>JAHDRA010000002.1 GCA_018433525.1 Paludibacteraceae bacterium | reverse complement strand
GCCGCTTGATGAATGGCACCGTCCACACCTCCTCCACCCAACAAAGTTCGATTGGCGGCATTTACTATGGCATCTGCCTGCAGTTTTGTAATATCGCCCTTCACGATTTCTATTCTGTTTTTCATAATTGTGATTAAATTTAAGCAACTGCTAAAGTAAAAATGCTGATTTTGATATTTTTGTTTTCAGTTTTTTCGAGTGCATGGACGCAGGCTTCCAATGTTGAGCCTGTAGTTAATACATCATCAATCAGCAATATGTGTTTTCCCGAAAACAACAAACCATCTTTCAAATCAAAAATTCCTTCAGTGTTTTCAAATCTTTCGTAAACCGATTTTTTGGTTTGGGTGGTATTTTCTTTTACGCGAATCAAATTATTGGTGATTTGTGGTTTTTGCATAACGCTCGACAAACCTTTACCAATCCACTCGCTTTGGTTGTAACCTCTTTTGGCAAATTTTTTTGGATGCAATGGTACCGGTACAATCATATCTACTGTGGAAAAATCGGCAGAACTTATCAGATCTGCTCCGGCATATTTTCCCAACGATTCGCCAATTTCCTTGTTCCCGTTGTATTTGAGTTCGTGTATAAGTTTTTGAAACAGTGATCCTTTTTGAAAATAGAAGAAAGAAGTAGCCCGGAACACTTCGGCTTTTCCCCAGAAACGTTTTTCAATAGGATTGTCGGGCAAAAGATGATAATTTGTTTTAGGAATTTGATGGAGGCAATTCATGCAAAGATAATCTTCGTTTTTCATCAAATTTTCTCCACAAATAAGGCAAAGATTCGGATACATGAGGTTGATAAAGTCAACAATAAAATTGGTTTTCATAAGGCTGTGATTTCGGATAAAAACATTACGAAAATTAGACTTTACTCAAGATGAAATCAAGCGAAGAAGATATTCCCAAATTTTCGGGACAAAAATTATCAATCCAATAATTGCCGCAATAATAGAATCAAACAATACGGCGCCTGCAGCAATATCTTTGACTTTTTCCGCTAAGGGATGATATTCGGGTGAAACCAAATCGACCAGTTTTTCTAAGGAAGTATTTATCAGTTCCATACCGATGACCAGTCCAAAACACAAAAGACAAATTAACCATTCGACGATCCGAATATGCAACAACCATCCGAAAAGTAAGACCAACACAACGAAGCAGGTTTGAATTTTCAAATTTCTTTCCGAAATGAATGCAGTACGAATTCCTCTTCCGGCAAAAATAAATCCGGCAAGTATTTTATTCAGGTTCATGTTAACAAAAATGTGTTCTGATTCACAAAAATTTTAATACATGACAAAAATTGAAACATTTGTTTTATATATCTGTAAAACAGAACATATAAGCCAAGCTCTTCGGGTTGACCTTGTCCGGTGAGCCGAAAAACAAGTGAGAAAAGCGTTTAAAAATCGTCCTTGTTTGAGTTCCGACGTATTTCGTCGGAATGAGTTTGGACGATTTCAGCTTTTCGAGCGTAAGTTTTTCGAGTGAAGTGGGCACAGTCTTGAATTTTTTTGCTTACTTTTTTGTTTCAAGACAAAAAAGTAAGTGGGGTTCGGGGCAAAGCCCCTTTGTTAAATATCTGAAAATAAATAATATAAATATTTGTACAATTTTTTGTCATGTACTAAGCACAAAAATATAAAAAAATCTGTTGAACAAATTTGTTCAACAGATTTTTTACAGGAAATATTTTTAAAATTTCTTTTAAATTCTATCGTTACACTGTTTTTACTCTTTCTACATAAGAACCATCACGGGTATCGACTTTAATTAATTCTCCTTCGTTAATAAAAAGTGGAACCCGAATTACGGCACCTGTTTCCACTGTGGCCGGCTTGGTGGCATTGGTTGCGGTATCGCCTTTCAAGCCCGGTTCGGTATAGGTAACTTGCAAGGTAACGTGAGTGGGAAGATCAACATAAAGGATTGTTTCGCTTTCTGCATGGGTTACCACGTCACAAATCATTCCTTCTTTCAAAAAATCTACTCCATTGATTAATTCCTTATTTACGGAAACTTGTTCAAATGTTTCGTTATTCATAAAATTGAATCCCATATCGTCCTGATAAAGATATTGATAGGGACGGCGTTCTATACGTACTTCATCGATTTTTACTCCCGCGTTGAAAGTCTTATCTATTGTTCTGCCTGTAACTACATTTTTCAATTTTGTACGTACAAAAGCAGCTCCTTTGCCGGGTTTAACGTGGAGAAATTCCGTAATGATATAATACTGTCCATCAATTTCGATGCACATGCCGTTTTTAATGTCTGCAGTAGTAGCCATAGATTTTTTTATTCAAAGGTAAATGAATGATTTTATATATTTTGAAGATAACTGATCTGTTTATAAAAAAGGTTTGCAAATTTACTACTTTTCTCTTAATTTTCAAAATGCTTATAAAACACTCATTGTCAGATAAATAAAAAAGAGCTGCTCATTAAAATATGAACAGCCCTTCGTTAATTTATGGATGAATTTTATCAAAACTGTCTGTCAGCCATTTGTTTATACATTTTATAACGCCATTTGGCATTGTTTTCGGCTGCAACAAACAATTCCTGAGCTTCGGCAGGGAACTGTTTCATCAAGGAAGTATAACGAATTTCGCCTTTCAGGAAATCTTGGAATTTTTCCCATTGCGGTTCTTTAGAATCGAGTATAAAAGGATTTTTTCCTTCTGCTTCCAAATCAGGATTGTAACGATACAGTTGCCAATAACCGCATTCAACAGCGCGTTCCTGTTCCTCCTGAGCTTTTTCCATTCCGTTGTGAATGCCATGACTGATACATGGTGAATAAGCAATGATCAGCGAAGGCCCATTGTAAGCTTCTGCTTCGCGAATTGCTTTGAGCGTTTGTGCCTTGCTGGCTCCCATAGCAATTTGAGCTACATACACATAACCATAAGTTATGGCCATCATACCCAAATCTTTTTTGCGGATTCTTTTTCCGGCAGAAGCAAATTTTGCAACCGCACCAATTGGAGTAGATTTTGACGATTGTCCACCTGTATTGGAATAAACTTCTGTATCCAAGACTAAAATATTGACATTTTTACCGGAAGCTATTACATGATCCAATCCTCCATAGCCAATGTCGTAAGCCCAACCATCTCCTCCAATAATCCACTGCGATTTTTTTACAAGATAATGTGAAAGTTCAGAAATTTTCCGGCAATGTTCACAATCACAATTATTTATAAGAGGTGTGATTTTGGCAGCCAATTCTTTCGTTTTTTCAGCATCTTCCTTGTTTTCGATCCATTCGGCAAAGAGCGCTTTCAATTCATCAGAACAGCAATCGCCTTCTATTGCTTCTTTCATGTTTCTTTCGAGTCTGTCGCGCATTACTTCGGTGGCAAGTTCCATTCCGTAACCGAATTCGGCATTATCTTCAAACAGCGAATTTGCCCAAGCAGGACCGTGTCCATTTTCGTCGGTTGTATAAGGTGTTGAAGGTGCAGAAGCAGAATAAATGGAACTACATCCTGTGGCATTGGCCACCAACTCTCTATCACCAAAAAGCTGAGTTATTAATTTAACATAGGGTGTTTCTCCACAACCGGCACAAGCACCTGAAAATTCAAACAAAGGTGTAGCCAACTGCGAATTTTTTACATTCATTTTTACGTCCACCAAATGCTGTTTGGATTTCACTTCAGATATACAGAAATCCCAGTTTTTCTGATTATCATATTGCGTTTCTATTGGTACCATTGTAAGTGCTTTATTGCCTTTTGTTCCAGGGCAAATATCAGCACAGTTTTTACATCCCATGCAATCGAGAACATCAACCTGAATGCGGTAAGTCATACCGACAAACTGTTTTCCATTGGCTTTTATTGTATCTGTGAAAGGCGCTTTTGCTTGTTCGGTTTCGTCTAAAACAAAAGGACGAATAGCTGCGTGAGGGCAAACAAATGCACATTCGTTGCACTGAATACAATTTGCCGAATTCCAAACGGGAACGAATGCGGCTACGCCACGTTTTTCATATTTTGCAGTTCCGGAATCCCAAGTTCCATCTTCGCGTCCCTTGAAAACAGAAACAGGGAGATCATCACCAGCCTGAGCATTGATTGGCATTACCACTTCACGAATGAAAGGAGGAAAGTTTTCTTCCATTTCCTTTTCTTCTTCCAGATTTGCCCAGTTGCTTGGAACTTCAACTTTTACATATTCTCCTCCGCGATCAACTGCGGCATAGTTCATGTTTACTATGTCTTCACCTTTTTTGCCGTAAGTCTTGTTGATGGCGTATTTCATTTTTTCAACTGCCAATTCGTAAGGAATAACATTTGAAATTTTGAAAAATGCAGATTGAAGAATGGTGTTGGTTCTATTTCCCAAGCCAATTTCCTGTGCTATTTTGGTAGCATTGATAATATAAAAATTAATATTGTTGGCTGCCAGATATTTCTTTACTTTCACGGGAAGATTTTTCTTCACTTCTTCTTCGTCCCAGATTGTATTTAGCAGGAAGGTTCCATTTTTCTTCAGACCTTTGGTAACATCGTAAAGTCTGAGATAAGCCTGAACATGGCAAGCTACAAAATCGGGAGTTGTTACCAGATAAGTAGACCGAATGGGTTTGTCGCCAAAGCGAAGATGCGAACAAGTGAAACCACCGGATTTTTTTGAATCGTAAGAGAAATAAGCTTGACAATATTTATCGGTATTGTCACCAATTATTTTAATGGAATTTTTGTTTGCGCCTACTGTTCCATCCGAACCGATACCATAGAATTTTGCTTCAAATATCCCTTTTCCACCCATTGAAATTTCTTCTCTCAGTGGAAGAGACGTATAGGTAACATCGTCAACAATACCGACCGTGAAATGGTTTTTTGGTTCGGGAAGAGCCAAATTTTCATAAACTGCTAAAACCTGAGCTGGTGTAAAATCTTTGGAAGAAAGTCCATATCTACCTCCAACAACAATTGGTTGATTGGATTTAGCATAAAGGACATCTTTTACATCAAGGTAAAGTGGTTCTCCCAAAGCTCCAGGTTCTTTGGTACGATCCAACACACAAATGCGTTTTGCTGTTTCGGGTAGTACCGACAAAAAGTGTTTTGCAGAAAAAGGACGGTAAAGATGCACAGAAATCAGACCGACTTTCTCACCTTTAGCATTTAAATAGTCAACTCCTTCTTTTATGGCTTCAGTTGCCGATCCCATAGCAATGACTACTCTCTCAGCGTCCGGAGCTCCGTAATAATCAAACAAACCATGTTTTCTTCCTGTAATTTCTCCCAATTTGTTCAGGTAATCTTCTACAATTTCCGGAACAGCATCATAAAAAGGATTGGCAGCTTCACGAGCCTGAAAATAAATATCGGGATTCTGAGCCGTACCTCTTATGACAGGTTTTTCAGGATTGAGTGCGCGATTGCGAAAAGCTTTCAATGCTTCTTGATCAATTAATGGAATTAAATCTTCTTGATCCAGTTGCTCAATTTTTTGAATTTCGTGTGAAGTACGGAATCCGTCAAAAAAGTGAACAAACGGAACACGTGATTTGATAGCCGATAAATGAGCCACAGCAGCCATATCCATGATTTCCTGAACCGAACCGGTAGCAAACATGGCACAGCCGGTTTGTCGAACTGCCATTACATCCTGATGATCGCCGAAAATTGATAAAGCCTGTGCGGCAATAGAACGAGCCGAAACATGAAAAACGCCCGGCAACAGTTCTCCGGAAATTTTGTACATATTG
>JAHDRA010000068.1 GCA_018433525.1 Paludibacteraceae bacterium | reverse complement strand
CGAAACTTCTGTATCACTTGTACAGATTGACTTCCAGATCGATTTTTTACTTTTCGGATAAACATAATAATAATTTTGCAACACCCAAAATTAAAATATTATTATTGATATTCAAATACTTATAAGGGTGTTGCAAAAAAATGCGGAAAACAGGTTGAAGCTAAATTTGCTTGGGGTCAGAAAAAGAAAAACACACAAACGAGGCTAACTTTTGTCTCAAACTATTTAGTTAAAACTGTCCAAAGAATAGGGGGTCAAACCAAATGACGCATATGCACTCTTAAGAAAGTACTATGATTCAACTATAATTAACATATATACAAATGTTTATCTCATTGAAAATATTGGTAGAGAAAACTTAATTGTAAAGCAAATTGATAATTGGTTGAAAGGGAAAGAAATTCTACCAACCATAAGAAAAATTAATGATTACCTGAAAAAATCTGAAAAACTGAAACCAATAATAGAATTATTAGACAAAGATAATTTCCTAAAAAAAACCAGAAAAAGATGCAACGATAATCTTCATTACAACTACTATTACAATGTGCTTTTAAATGATAATGCTATATATATTAAAAACAGGTTAAAGTACTTGGATAACCTTGAAAAGGATTTAGATAATATTATTCTTCAACATTTAAGTTTAATTTTCTTCCTCAATGACCATTATATGATGTCAAGTGATTATAGAGACTGTATTGATTTAGGTTTAATACCAGAAGAAAATTCACAATATCGGGTTGACCCTTTTGTTCAATATATTTTAGATAAAACAGTAAGAGAAAATAGACCTGATTTGTATGAATTAATTAAAAATCGCACAGAAATGCAATTAACGTAAAAATGTACGAACCGCTAACACGTGGTTTAAGCCACTGGGTTGAATTTTTTATATTTCATCGTTAATAATTTCATCAGATTCTTTTCTCTTTAATTCAACATTAATTTTATCTTCATAGCTGATAGAAATTTGTTGGAACTTAGATATTTCAAGCGAAATTGTTCCTGTTTCTGTCTTAAAATAAGTAGCATAAGTGCATTTTTCTAACCTTAAAGCTTGCATTTCGTAACCATCTCCTTCATAATAAGGATCTGAAAAAAATTCATAAGACTCACCATCTCCATATTTTTGCTGAAATTGTTTTTTTAGAATGTTATAATCACTTTTTATACTATACCAACTTGTTTGTTCTGGCAAGTATGCTACAACTTTCCATATTGTATTTGTTTTTTTACTTCCAACTAATATTATTTCACAAGTTTCGTTTACAAATTCTCCCTTTAAAATGATAAGATTTCCTTTCGATTCTTTTATTGTACACCCTTTTTTTACAAGTTCTTGTGCAAAAGAATTAATTGTACCCTTTAGTGGAATACCTTTGAATGTAATATGCTCTTGTGAATAAAGAGAAAACGTTGATACGCTGAAAAGAATAATTAGTAATAATTTTAAAGATTTCATACTTATTATTTTTTTATTGTTTTAAGTAAATCATACTGTCTAAAAGTTAAATTTTTTTATTATTGCTTGATCACAATTAATTCCCGTTTGAAATCACATTGTATAATCATAAATAAGTGATAAAATAATTTATTTTTACAAAAATAATATATTTTTGATAATGCTCAAAAAAATTTCATTTTTTGTTATTAAGCAAAATAAAAATTTTTGCTTAATTTATAGAGGTATTTATAAAATCTTATCTATTTGACAAAAACAATTTTTCCCTGTCGAATTTTACTCAAAAAATTTCTTCCTGCCGATTTTGGTACTATATTTGTCTTCCATTTCACTTCACAAATAAAATATCCGTTTAAAATTTCTTCCTCATGAAAAAGCTTTCTTTTGTACTCCTTGCCGTAGTTTTTGTTGTGGTGGCTTTTGCTGCCTTTCAGCAACCGACTGTTTCCTTTGACGAACGCTGGAAAAAAGTGGAAGAACTTGCCGAGAAACAGTTGCCTGAATCGGCACTGAAAGAAGTGGATGCCATCATGAAAGATGCAAAATCGCAAAAAAATTCTCCGGAAGTGATCAAAGCTACTCTTTACAAAATGCGTTTCACACTGGAAAAAGATCCCGATCAGGCACCTCAACTCATCAAGGAATTTGAAACTTTTGCAACCAGTACTTCCGACACTGCCGAAAAATCGTTGCTTTATTCTATGACGGCGGAACTTTATGCAAAATATTTTCAGCAAAAAGCCTATTCCATTCGTCAACGAACGGAAATTTCCGATTATGTTCCGGAGAATATCGACGAATGGACCAAAAATATTTTCTTCGATAAAGTCAGTCAGTTGCTGGCTGCTTCATTGGAACCGGCAGAAATGCTTCAAAAAACCGATATTCAAAAATTTGAAACCCTTCTCGAGAAAGGAGATAGCAGCTATCGGGTACAGCCTACACTTTTTGATTTTTTGGCCTATCGGCGAATCGACATTTTGCAATCGTTGGAAGGTGCACAATCCATAAAAAATCCGTTAAAATCCGAAGAACTGTTTTCGGACCTATCTCATTTTGTTTCGTTATCGTTGGATACTGCTTATTCCAAATCCGTTGAAAATCTGGTGTTGCAAACCTATCAGCATTTGCTTTCTTTTCACTTGAAGAATAATAATGTGCCGGCACTTTTGTATGCCGATCTTCAGCGGTTGGCATATCTCAAGGAAAATTCCCAGTTGTCGAATAGCGATGAGCTGTATTTGTCGGCTCTCGCACGTTTATCGGAACAATATGCAAACAACGAAAACGTAGTGGAAGTTATGGCTGCAATGGCACAGTATTATCTCGACAAAGAATATGAATTGGAAGAAAATATGAATTTTGCGAAAAAGGCTTACGATATTTGTTCCGAAGGAATTCGCCGTTTTCCTGATTATCCGCGTATTGCATTGTTGAAAAATATCCAGCAGCAAATAACGCAGAAGTCTGTTTCTTTGCGGCATTCTGATGTTGTTCGATCAAAATCACAACTTTCATTAAATATTTCTACAAAAAACGTGGAAGATTTACAAATGCAGATTTACCGCGTCAATGCTTCATCGCTCGATTATTTTTCATTTACGAAAAATTCGGGAAATTCAGGAAAAGATTTTCCTGACCGTACCTTGTGGCAAACTTCGGAAATAAAAATTAAGCCTGATACAAATTTTGTAGCCGTCGATACCGTTTTAAAAATTCCTTCGGGAACGTATGGAATTTACGAAGTTCAATTGACGATAAAAGGTGATACTTCCAGTGAAGTTGCCAGAAGTTCTTATGTGGTTTCCGATTTAAGTTTTATGGTACGCCAGAACGAGCCGAAAAAGACAGCATTATATGTTTTAAATAGCGAAACCGGCTGGCAGCAAAAAGAAGTGAAAGTGAGCCTTTACGAACAAAAATGGACAGGCAATTTTTACCAGATGAACCTTTTACAAACTGCTGTTACCGACAAAAACGGTTTTTGCACATTTCCTTACAACAATCAGGGTACGAAATGGATATTTCTCGAAAAAGGAGAAGATCGATATTTTAGTTCTTCTGTAAATACTTATTATTGGGAAAGAGATACAAATAAAGAAAAACCGGTTCAGTTGGAATTTTTCACCGACCGTGCAGTGTATCGTCCCGGACAAACAGTCTATTTTAAAGGAATTGCCTATTATGCCGATGCGAAGCGTCAGGAAGTGGCAAAATCGCTAAAATTTGATGTTTCGCTTATTGATGCCCATTATCAGAAAATTGCTTCAAAAACATTCACTACCAATAAATTTGGTTCGTTTGCAGGAGAATTTGTGTTGCCTGCCGATGGATTGAATGGAGCTTTCCGGCTTGAGTCGGGAAATTTTTCCAAAACTATTTGGGTGGAGGAATACAAGCGTCCCACTTTTGAAGTAAAAATTCAAAAACCGACCGATGAAGTAAAGTTTGGGAAAAAAGTTACGTTGACCGGCAATGTGAAGGCTTATTCAGGTTATAATATTACAGATGCAAAAGTTATTTTTCGTGTAGTTCGACGTCCACACTGGTATTGCAGTTGGATTAGAAGTGAAGAAAAAGCAATTTCGAATGGAGAAACAAAGACTGATGCAAACGGTAATTTTACACTTTCGTTTATTCCTGAAAAATCAAAGGAAAACATTTTTTTCAGAAAAGATGCCTATTATGTTTACACAGTTTATGCCGAAGTTACCGATACCAAAGGCGAAACACAACAAGGTGAACAATTTGTAACGGTTGGCGACAAGTCGTTGTTTATTCTGGCCGATGTTCCCGAAAAATGGAACAAGGAAGAAAAAGCCGATTTCCCGCTGCGGCTCGAAACCATAAACGGTGAAAAGGTGGATGGTACGGTACAATTTACCGTTTATCGATTTGAAAATTCGGAAGATTTTGCAACCAATGAAGAATGGGCAGAAATGGAAGAAGAAGGTGAAAATGAAGAAGAGATTTCCATGAAGTCTGCAAAAAAGATACTGGAAGGTACTTTCAACACCAAAGATAGCCGGTTGAAATTGGACGCAAGTAAATGGGAATCGGGTGGTTATCGTATTGTTTTTTCTACGCTCGATCAGTCAGGCGAAAAAGTGGAATTGGGTAAAAACTTTATTCTTTACGGAAAAAACGACAAACGTACGCCTATTCAAACCATGACCTGGTTGCCTGAGGAAGAAATAACCTGTGAAGTTGGTGAGACAGCCGAAGTTGTTTTTGGTTCGTCGGCTGATAATGTTTCCGTGCTTTATGAAATTATGCAGGGAAATACCGTTCTGGAAAGCAAATGGATCAGGATGAACAACGAAATCAAAACTTTTCCGATTCCGTTCAAAGCTGAATACGGAGACGGTATCACGGTGATGTTTACCTTTATGAAAAAAGGACTGTTTTTCACAGAAAGTGTAATCATTCGCCGAAAAATTTCGGAAAAGAAACTGTCGCCAACATTAACCGTTTTTCGCAATAAACTTTTGCCGGGCGAAAAAGCCGAATGGACCGTCAATATTCCCGAAATAAAACAGACCAAAAAACAGGCAGAATTGTTGATGGACATGTACGATGCTTCGCTGGATGTCATTCGGCCGAATGAATGGACATTTCAGCCTATCTTTCGTGGAAATTTTATGGAAAGTCCGCGCTGGGAGGCTCCTTACAACAGGATAATTTCCGATAATATTGATATTCCAGTTGAATATATTCCGGTAGAAGAATATCGGTTGGATCGGTTGAACTGGTTTGGTCTGGACTTGATGGCAGGTAGAAAGTATAATGGGCCAATTTATGTAAGAGGCTTAAAAAGTTTAAGTGCAGCATCTGAATCCAAAGAGATTTCGATCATGGATGAGAAGGTCGAAGAAGAGACTGTTGCTGCTTTTTCGGTAGTAAAAACAGTAAAAACCGATTTGACGAATGAAATCATTCAATCTGAAACTTCTCCAGCCATTCGGAAAAATTTTAATGAAACGGCCTTTTTCTATCCGCAACTTTATACCGACAGTGCAGGCAATGTGAAGCTTTCTTTCACTGCACCGGAAAGTTTAACCCGGTGGAACGTTAAAATGCTGGCTCATACGCCCGATTTATATTTCGGACAAGCTGATGCACAGGCCATCACTCAGCAAGATTTAATGATTCAGATGAATTTGCCTCGTTTTG
>JAHDRA010000062.1 GCA_018433525.1 Paludibacteraceae bacterium | reverse complement strand
GATGAAAAATACTTCCATCATCATTGATAAGAAGTTCAGAAGGAGCAAAGTATTTCATAATATTTCTGTTTTAAAAAATTAATTCGTTTTATTGTTGCAGAAGCAATTCCAAAGGCAAATATAACTTATTTTTAATTCAAAACTCATTTTTTATTTATTAAAAAGGCGAATTTGATTAAAATTCAACTAAAATGTTATTATAATTAACCGAATATCAATATATTAAATAGAATATCAAAAATAGGGGAGGAGAAGTGAAATAGGGTCTGATTAAAAATTGTTTATTGAGCTATTGAAAATCAATTAATTATGAAACCCACATGTATTGCATACACAAACACGAATGAATATAATATTCAGACATGTGGTTTCCATCAGACCTTTAAAAAATAAATTATATTCTGATGAAATTTCTATTTAATTTCTATTTATTTATGAATTAAGTAATTTCAAACGATATTTTTCAAAAAATAATTTTGCAAATAACTTAGAAACTCTTTGAACAAAATTTTATTGATCATTCATTTAAAAAACTCTGTTTTGCTGCAATTTTGATATGATATTTGTTAGTATGGAATATTATTTGAAATCACACTATTGTAAACTATTTCAGAATAAAATAAATTTGCTTAATTTTCCTATAATTTATATTATGTCAAATAAGAATTGATGAAATTCTTTCTTCATACTCTATCCTAAAACTGAAATATTTTTATTTATCGTCATTGAAATAATTCAAAATTTTTATGCGGAAATCGAAAAGACGCTTCATGTCTTCGTCCGAATCAATTTTGCCATCGAATTCTTTCAAATAATCGATATAAGCATCTCTGATTAAAGTATAATTTTTATGTTCGGCCAATTTTCTAAATGGTGATTTGGAAAAAATATTTGGTTCTTTTCCCAAACTAAGTTCAACCAAAGCCTTAACAATCGATTCGGCAGCATTTTTGGTTTGTTTTTCATTCATGGCAAATGTTTTTTAAAGTTTGAGCATCAAATGTAATTCTTCCAGTTGCGAAGGATCCAGTGGTGACGGAGCATTTATCATTACATCTCTTCCAGCATTATTTTTTGGAAAAGCAATACAGTCCCTTATCGAATCAAGTCCGGCCAATAAAGAAACAAAACGGTCGAGGCCAAAAGCCAAACCTCCATGCGGAGGCGCTCCAAACTGAAAGGCATTCAGTAGAAAACCAAATTGAGCTTGAGCTTTTTCCGGTGTAAATCCCAGTAATTCAAACATTTTATTCTGCAAATTGCTGTTATGAATTCGGATAGAGCCCCCACCCAATTCAACGCCATTCACTACCATATCGTAGGCATTGGCTCTAACTTCACCGGGTTGGGTATCCAATAAAGGGATATCTTCAGGTTTTGGAGATGTAAATGGGTGATGCATAGCTTGATAGCGATTTAATTCCTCATTCCATTCAAACAATGGAAAATCGATAACCCAAAGAGGTGCAAATTCGTCTTTTTTGCGAAGGCCTAACCTTCCTCCCATTTCCAATCGTAGTTCGCAAAGTGCTTTTTGAGTTTTTAATTTTTCTCCGGACATGATAAGAATTAAATCGCCCGGATTGGCGGAAAATAACGTAGCAATTTTTTTCAAATCATCAACTGAAAAGAACTTGTCGATAGAAGATTTGAAGGAACCGTCATTTTCAAAGCGAATATAAATCAGTCCCTTTGCTCCTATTTGAGGTCGTTTTACAAATTCCGTCAACTCATCAATCTGTTTGCGTGTATAGGAAGCGCAAGCCGGAGCACATATTCCACCAACATATTCGGCATTGTCGAAAACGGAAAAATCGTGTCCCGTTACCATTTCTTTAAGTTCGACAAGTTCCATTCCAAAGCGAATATCCGGTTTATCGGAACCAAAACGTTTCATTGCTTCGCTCCATTCCATACGTGGAAATGGCTCTGGAAAATCTATATTTTTAATGGTTTTGAACAAATGCTTTACCAATCCTTCAAAAGTTTGGAGCACATCTTCCTGTTCCACAAAAGACATTTCACAATCAATCTGTGTAAATTCGGGTTGACGATCGGCACGCAAATCTTCATCACGGAAACATTTGACAATTTGGAAATAGCGATCGAATCCGCCAACCATTAAAAGTTGCTTGAACAATTGGGGAGATTGAGGTAGCGCATAAAACTCTCCGGGATTCATTCGGGATGGAACCACGAAATCGCGTGCACCTTCAGGTGTAGAAGCAATCAGCACAGGAGTTTCCACTTCGAGAAAACCTAAATTGTCCAAATATTGACGTGTTTCAATGGTCATTTGATGTCGAAGTTCCAAATTTTTTCTAACGACATTTCTCCGCAAATCAAGATACCGATACTTCATTCGCAAATCATCGCCACCATCCGTAGCATCTTCAATAGTAAAAGGAGGAGTTTTTGATTCATTCAAAACGGTGAGTTCGGAAACCAAAATTTCTATATCGCCCGTACTTAAATTGGGATTTTTATTGCTTCTTTCGGAAACCTTACCGGTAACCTGTACCACAAATTCGCGACCCAGCTTGTTGGCTTTTTCCCACAAATCGGAATTAATTTCCTGATTGAAAACCAATTGAGTTATACCATAGCGATCGCGAAGATCAATAAATACCATCCCTCCCATTTTACGGATTCTCTGTACCCAGCCGGCTAAAGTAATAATTTGTCCAACATGAGATATGCGGAGTTCACCACAGTTATGAGTCCTATACATTTATTATGCTGATAATTAATAAATTAATAATAATTTTATTTTTAAAGCTACAAACGAAAAGAAAATTATATTTATCATTCAACAAAAATACAAAAAATCCGTGTACCTAAACCAATAGACACAAAAATTCATTTTATACGACAATTAAAAATAATTTTAGCCATAGGTTGTGAGTAAGTTGAAAATTTTTAAAATGAACACTATTTTGTAACTTTGCATTTTCAAATGAAGAAAATGGGAAGAATACTGGCAATAGATTATGGGCAAAAAAGAGTTGGAATTGCAGTAAGCGATGTGATGCATATTTCAGCAAATGGACTGACAACTTTGCCGGTAAATGAAGTTTTTCCTTTTCTTGAAAAATATTTGGTGCAAGAAAATGTTGAAACCATTGTTGTAGGTTTTCCACGACAAATGAACGGCAAAGAATCTGATTCCATGAAATTTATCCGGCCATTTGTTGCAAAATTGGTTCAGAAATTTCCTCAAATTGAACTTATTTACGAAGATGAACGTTTTACATCGGTTTTGGCTCACAAAACCATGCTCGAAGGCGGTTTAAAGAAAAAGGACAGACAAAACAAAGCGTTGGTCGATAAAATTTCCGCAACAATTATTTTGCAAAGTTATTTGGAATCAGTTAGATACAAAAATGAAAGAAACATATAACACTCGAATTACAATAAAAAACAAATAATGATTCTTCCTATTTACACATACGGAAATCCCGTTTTACGAAAAGTTGCACAACCAATAGATGCTTCATATCCCGAATTAAAATCTTTGGTAAACAACATGTTTGAAACCATGTATCATGCTGACGGTGTCGGGTTGGCAGCGCCACAAGTTGGTTTACCCATAAGAGTTTTGGTTATTGATTTGGCTCCATTTAAAGATGAAGATGCAGAATTGGGCAGTTTTAAAATTGCCATGATTAATCCCACTATTCTCGAACGCAGTGCTGAATTGTTGCCGGGCGAAGAAGGTTGTTTAAGCATTCCCGGGATTCACGAAACGGTATTTCGTTCCAAAACGATAAAAGTCCATTATTTCGATACCGACTTCAACGAATACGAAGAGATTTTTGAAGATTATAAAGCACGCGTTATTCAACACGAATACGACCATTTGGAAGGCAACCTGTTCACCGACCGAGTAAATCCACTCCGACGTCAGTTGCTCAAATCAAAACTTACCAATATTTCAAAAGGTAAAATTCAGTGCAATTATAAAATTATTACTGCCTGAAAATGATCGAATAACTGATTTTGAATTTTTATTAAGTCACTTCTTCGTGCTTCTCGAAAAACGTTAAAGCTTCTCCAACAACATAATTGCTGCCGCCGATAAAAATTAAATCTTCTTTATTTGCGTCAGCCAATGCGGTCTTTATGGCTTCTTCGATATTTGAAAAAGATTTTCCATAAAGTCCTGCTTGTTGTCCTTTTTTCAATAATTGGTCGGAAGGAAATGCCCTTTTAATATTGGCTTGCGTGAAATAATAGACTCCGTTTTTCGGCAGCAATGAAAGTACCGTATCGATGTCTTTATCGTTTGCCATTCCGAAAATTATTCTTAGTGTTTGATAATGTTGCGTTTTTAACTGTTCGGCAACAAAGGCAATTCCACCGGGATTGTGGCCTGTATCGGCAATAATTTTAGGTGATGCAGAAATAATTTGCCATCTTCCCTGAAGTCCTGTTTTTTCGATAACTTTTTCCAAACCTTCTTGTAAAGAGGCTTCCGGAATTTCAAAATTAGCTTTGCGCAGCTGATCAACAGCAGTCAAAACCGTTGCAATATTTTTAAGTTGATAGTTGCCTGTTAATCCAACCGCATAAGATTTTTCATCTGAAGTTTTCACTATCATTCGATTTTCTTCATATCGATCAAAAAAAATCTGTTTGATGTTTTCTGAAAAAAAGATGGGAGCATTCATTTCCTGTGCTTTCTGTAAAAAAACGGGTTTCGTTTCCGGCAAAGCTTCTCCAATAACCACCGGTGTATGCGGTTTTATGATGCCGGCTTTTTCTGTAGCAATTTCCTGCAAAGTATGTCCTAAAAATTCTTCGTGATCAAAACTGATATTGGTAATTACCGAAAGCTCAGGCTGAATAATGTTCGTACTGTCGAGCCTGCCTCCCAAACCAACTTCTATTACTGCAACATCAACTTTGCTGCTGGCAAAATAATCGAAAGCCATTGCCATAGTAATTTCAAAAAACGAAGGCTGCACTTCTTCAATCAATTTTTTATGATTTTCCACAAAATCTATAACGAATTGTTTATCAATCATTTCGCCGTTCACACGAATTCTTTCGCCAAAATCAACCAAATGAGGCGAAGTGTACAGGCCGGTTTTATAACCTGAAGACTGCAAAATGGAAGACAAAAAATGTGATACGGAACCTTTTCCGTTCGTTCCGGCAACATGAATAGAACGAAACGAATTTTGCGGTTGATGCAGGGCTGTAAGAATACGGATTGTATTTTCTAATCCCGGTTTATATGCAGCACTGCCAATTTGATGAAATACAGGTAAACGCGAATAAAGATAATCTAATGTTTGTTCGTAATTCATTAATTTACAAATAAATATTCTTATTTTATTTAGATTTTTAAAAAAATAAGAATTTTCAATCAATACTTATTATAGGAAACCAATTCTTCTATTTTCTTTCTTTTTTTGGGGCGCACTTCTTCATCGGAATATCCCAAAGCAACAACCAGCATAACTTTTTTATTTTCAGGAATTTCAAGAGCTTGCTGAATTTTTTTTTCATTATACCAACCTATCACATGCGTATCCAAACCTTCATTCGTTGCAGCCAGACATAAATGAGCAGTGGCAATGCCAATATCTATAAGTGGAAATTGACGATTTACCCCATAACAGCCAACCTTCGTAAAAAAATTGGTGCTTTCTTCAACAATTACAATAAGAACCGGAGCTTGTTTGGAAAAATGATTGACAGGAAGAAATCTTTTTGAAGTGGCATCAGCAATTTTTTGTCGTTTTTCTTCGTCTGTTACTACAATAAATTTCCACGGCTGCGCATTGCAAGCCGATGGAGAAAGGCGCACTATTTCAAGAATCCGGTCGATTTTTTCTTTCTCAACCGGCTTGTTGGTAAAAGAATGAGCACTCTGACGCCTTTTAACCAAATCTAAAAATGATTCCATAATACATATTTTTTTAAATTGATCGGCACTTTTGTTGCAATGACACGAAAAAAACTATTTGCTGGAAATTATATATCTTTGTAAATCTTTGAATTCGAGAAAAAATTTTTATAAGTTTCTATATTTGGCAAAGATAATGTAAATAAAAGGAAATGATACTCAAAAAAGTAGAATTATATATCGAAAAAAATAAATTACTTTTCCCCGAAAAAGGAAAAATTTTAGTTGGTGTGAGTGGTGGTAGAGATTCAGTAGCATTACTCGATATTTTAATTAAATTGGGTTATCGGTGCACCGTTGCTCATTGTAATTTTCATTTGCGCGGAGAAGAATCCGATAGAGACGAAAAATTTGTGCAACAGTTATCGTTTAACTTAAATATTCCTTATTATTCGGTCGATTTTGATACAGTTAATTATGCAAAACAAAAAAATATTTCCATAGAAATGGCTGCGCGCGAATTGCGTTATTCGTGGTTTACATCATTAGCAGAAAAAATCAATGCCCAAGCCATAGCCATTGCTCACCATGCCGATGATAACGTTGAAACATTATTAATGCATCTTGTTCGTGGCACCGGATTGAAAGGCCTGACGGGAATTTCTCCCAAAAACGGTCTGATTGTTCGTCCGTTACTCTGTTGCACCAGAAATGAAATTAATGAATACATCAAAAACAACAACTTAAGTTTTATTGAAGATTCTACAAATCAATCGGTTGATTTTCAAAGAAATAAAATTCGACTTCAAGTAATCCCGCTTTTAGAAGAAATAAATCCGTCGGTGAAAAAAGTTCTTTCCGAATCCATTGAACGATTTTCGGAAATCAATACCTTTTATGAAAATGCCATCGAAAAAATAAAAAAACAACTGCTTACCGTCGACAACGATCAGCTAAAAATCAATATTGATTTGCTGTGCAAACAAGCTTCTCCAAAAACAATTCTTTTTGAAATTTTACATCCTTACGGCTTCAACGAAAGTATTGTTCAAGATATTGAAAAGCATTTACATGACGAATCGGGCAAAATATTTTATTCTCCTACCCATTATTTGATTAAAGACAGAAAATATTTGATTATCAGCAATAAAATAAAGAAAAATGAAACAACTTTTTTCATTACGGAAAATGATTCCGAAATCAGCTTTCCCATTCAACTTTCCATAACAAGGAAAAAAAAGGAACAGAACTTTGTTATTTCAAAAGACAATCGAATCATACAAATAGATGCGTCCTTGATTCAATATCCACTTACCTTGCGCAGATGGACGAATGGTGATACGTTTTTCCCTTTTGGTATGAACCGACAAAAAAAATTAAGTGATTTTTTTATCGACCAAAAGCTGAATTTAAAGCAAAAAGCTGAAACATGGCTGTTGCTTTCGCAAAATCAAATAGTTTGGGTAGTAGGTCTTCGACTCGACAATCGGTTTAAAATTACCGAATCAACGCAGGAAGTTCTTGAAATTAAAATGTTGTAAATAAGCGCTCAACAAATTATCCTTGAAAAATATTTTAATAAATTTGTCCATTTAACACAAAATGATTAATTTTGCAGCGTAAAAGCAAATCGATTTAAAAAAGCATTCCTGCTTTCATTCTCTACAATCAAAAATATTTTTATTGCATTTCTACGCAAAAAATCTTTTTTTATTCTGAATTTTATTTTGAATATTTGAAAAATCCCAACTTTATTTTTATCCAATTTTATGAGTAATTATAATATTTTGCAATTAAATGCAAAAGAATTATCCGAGTTAAAACAAATTGCCTCCGAACTCGGCCTGAAGGTACCCGGTACCATTACAAAAGACAAACTGGTTTATGAAATTCTTGATCAACAAGCCATTGCAAATGCACAGCAAAAAGTTGCATCAAATGAAAAAAAGGAAAACGAAAGGAAAAAACGGATGAGGGTTTCGGTAAAGAAAAATGTTGAACAAAAAGTTTTTTCTTCACCAAACCCAACTATCACACCCGCACCTTCCAATTCCACAACTTCTCCAACTCCTTTAGTTCC
Source organism: Paludibacteraceae bacterium (assembly GCA_018433525.1). Lineage (GTDB taxonomy): Bacteria > Bacteroidota > Bacteroidia > Bacteroidales > Paludibacteraceae > MVYY01. The sequence continues at coordinate 38,616 of JAHDRA010000062.1, read as the reverse complement.
CTTTACTGAAAATTCTCCCAAACAAGAAATACAGAACAATCAGACTTCTGATAACACGATTGAGGCTCCAGCTTCAACTACTGAAGTAAAACCTAAAAAATCGGGCGGACAATCGAAACGCAACAAAACTTCCAAATCAAACCAAAAAACCTTGCTAAAAAAGACTTCTGCTGAAACGTCGGAAAAACCTGAAGTAAATATTCCTTTGGAAGAAATTGATAATTTTGAAGTCCCGAATCTTCCCGAAGTCGAAATTACCGAAGAACAGGATATTGATATTGAAAAAGATACACTGATTCCTGTTCAGATTATTGAAACTTCCGAACCACGTCCCGGACTTTCTTTAAATATCAACAAAAATGCTAACGGGAATAATAATGAAAATAAGGTAAAAATTGCACCTCGACAAGACAAAACCGAAAAACAATTCGATTTTGACGGAATTCTGGAAGGAACCGGAACACTTGAAATTATTCAGGATGGCTATGGATTTCTGCGTTCGCCCGATTACAATTATCTTTCTTCCCCTGATGATATTTACGTTTCTCAATCTCAAATCAAACTTTTCGGACTGAAGACCGGCGATACGGTTACAGGCACCATTCGTCCTCCAAAAGAAGGGGAAAAATATTTTCCTTTAATAAAAGTTCTGAAAATCAATGGTCGTTCGCCTGAATATGTGCGCGATCGTGTTTCTTTTGAACATTTGACACCTCTTTTCCCCAACGAAAAATTTAAACTGACTACCGGCGTTAACGATCCTCTTTCCGTACGGATTGTAGATTTGTTTTCTCCTATTGGTAAAGGTCAACGCGGACTAATTGTTGCGCAACCCAAAACCGGAAAAACAGTTTTGTTGAAAGACATTGCCAATGCCATTGCCGCCAATCATCCCGAAGTTTATATGATTGTTTTGCTCATCGATGAGCGACCAGAAGAAGTTACTGACATGGCACGCAGCGTAAAAGCCGAAGTAATATCATCTACTTTCGACGAGCCGGCCGAACGCCACGTAAAAGTGGCAAGCATGGTACACGAAAAGGCAAAACGCATGGTAGAATGTGGACAAGATGTGGTCATTTTGCTCGATTCCATTACCCGTTTGGCTCGTGCTTACAATACAGTGGCCCCGGCTTCCGGAAAAATACTTTCCGGTGGCGTGGATGCCAATGCTCTTCACAAGCCAAAACGATTTTTTGGAGCTGCAAGAAATATAGAAAACGGTGGAAGCCTCACCATAATTGCGACAGCCCTTACTGAAACAGGTTCAAAAATGGACGATGTTATTTTTGAAGAATTTAAAGGTACCGGCAATATGGAATTGCAACTCGACCGGAAATTGGCCAACAAAAGAATTTTCCCCGCTGTAGATATTCTGGCTTCCAGCACTCGACGCGAAGATTTACTGCTCGATCAGGATACTTTGAACAGAATGTGGATTTTGCGTCGCCATCTTTCCGATATGAACTCTTTGGAAGCAATGGAATTTTTGAAGGAACGCATGGAACGTACCGTAAACAACGAAGAATTTTTAGTTTCAATGAATGCTTGATTTATCATAACTTGTAATTCAATATCTTATTTCTATAACCAATAATTTTGTAATAAAAATGAATAAATTATTTAGATTGGGTATCGTCTCTTTTCTTATCGTTTCCCTGTTTACATCTTGTGAAAAGGAAAATAATCAGGTTACCTCTGTAACTATTAGCGAAACCAGCAAAACTATGCATATTGGCGATATCGACACACTCTATGCCCAATCTCAATACGAAGGTAATATTGTTCCATCTTTGGCTTGGAGTTCAAGCGATTCATCAGTAGTTTCAGTAGATAAAAACGGAGAAATATCGGCCCAAAAAAAGGGAAATGCCATTATTACGGCTTCTGCCGGCGATAAATCGGCTACATGCAATGTTACGGTAGATGATGAAATCGTAACTTCATTTACAAAAGCAGAATTGGCATTTTGGGGTGATTATTATCAAACAGGCAATTCCAATAATTACTCCTTATATCTTACCAACAGGCAAGATACTCTGTTAATTGAAATCAACACCGATACTCTTTCTACCAATGGAATTCCGTCAGGAACTTACGAAATGATTGAAAATTTTGATTCATTACAACAAATTGTCCCTTTAACTTTACTTCCGGCTTTCATATACGATGGTTATTCTTATGGTTCATTTCTTTTCAATTCTGTTGCAGTTTATCCAATTTATTCGGGAATTGCAACTTTCAGCAATGAAGAAAATTCTAATACAATTACCTACAACTTCTTGGATTATTTTGGAAATCATATAGCCGGTGAATATTCAGGAACAATTATTTTTTATGATGAGACAGAAAATTCATCAGCAGTAGCTTCAAACGTGAAAGCTATAAAAATGAAGAAAAACATTCAGCAGTTTTCATCAAACCGTAAAATTTCAAAAGCATTGAAGTTGATCAATGCAAGATAATTTTATATAATCATATTTCATCAGAATATAATTTATTTTTTTAAAGGTCTTGTGGAACCCACATGTCTGAATATTTTATTCATTTGTGTTTGTGTATGTAACACATGTGGGTTTCATAATTTTCGTTTTGAACAATCGCTTCAAGAATCGTTAATAAATTTTACAATACTCGAAAAAACAAAATTAATTATATCAAAAACAATTTTTTATGAAATTATTAGAAGGAAAAGTAGCTATCGTAACCGGAGCTGCACGCGGAATAGGCAAATCCATTGCCATCAAATTGGCTGAAGAGGGAGCAGATATTGCTTTTACCGATTTGGTTATAGACGAAAATGCGTCAAATACGCAAAAAGAAATTGAATCTCTTGGTGTAAAAGTGAAAGCTTATGCGTCCAATGCTGCCAATTTTGAAGAAACGCATGCTGTTGTAGAAGAAATTCAAAAAGAATTTGGCCATATCGACATTTTGGTCAATAACGCCGGTATCACCAGAGACGGTTTATTGATTCGCATGACAGAATCTCAATGGGATTCGGTTATTAATGTAAATCTTAAATCTGCTTTTAATTTTATTCACGCCTGCGCTCCCATAATGATGAAACAAAGAAATGGCAGTATTATCAACATGAGTTCTGTAGTAGGCGTTTCAGGAAATGCAGGACAAGCCAATTATTCTGCTTCCAAAGCCGGATTAATAGGATTGACAAAATCGGTCGCAAAAGAATTTGGCTCACGCGGTATTCGTGCCAATGCCATTGCTCCGGGATTCATCGAAACAGAAATGACTCATGCCTTGACTGAAGAGCAGCGTGCCAAGTGGGTAGAAAATATTCCTTTACGTCGTGGTGGAACTCCCGAAGAAGTTGCCAAAGTTACACTTTTCCTTGCATCTGACTTGTCGAGTTATGTTAGTGGACAGGTTATTCATGTTTGTGGTGGCATGAATACTTAAAACCAAATATCCTTTTATATATTTATTTAAACGCTTCTCACAACGGAAGCGTTTTTTGCTTTTTATCAACTATAAGAAGAATTTTTATACATTATCCATCTGGTTTTAACTTTAAAAAAATGTATCTTTGCAAAACTTTTTGCTTACAGATATGTTTAAGCACGAGTCATTTTATTTATTCATCAGAGAGCGTATAAAAAACTTACAATAATGGCATTAAATAATTTTTTTAAAAAAATACTGGGAAACAAAGCACAACGTGACTTAAGAGAAATTGAGCCCATCGTTGAAAAAATTCAAGCTGTTTATCCTGAAATCAAATCTCTTTCAAATGACGATCTCAGAGCAAGAACAGCTTCCTTGAAAGAACGTATTCAAGAATACGTCGCTCCGGAAGTTAATCGGATTCAAGAATTAAAAAACAGCATAGAAGAAACGGAAATCGACCTTCGAGAAAAAATTTATACCGAAATAGATAAGCTCGAAAAGGAAATAACCGACAAGCAGGAAAAAATTCTCAACGAAATTCTTCCGGAAGCTTTCAATATAATGAAAGAAACTGCTCGCCGTTTTGCCGAAAACGATGAAATTATTGTAAAAGCCAACGATTTTGATCGCAATCTTGCAGCCAAACATGATTTTGTTTACATTGAAGGTGAAGAAGCCCATTACAAAAATGAATGGTTGGCGGGTGGCAGCATGATTAAATGGGACATGGTTCACTACGACGTTCAGCTTATTGGTGGCGTGGTATTGCATCAGGGAAAAATTGCCGAAATGGCCACAGGTGAGGGAAAAACACTGGTAGCTACTTTGCCCGTTTTTTTAAATGCTCTGACCGGTAATGGTGTTCATATCGTTACGGTGAACGATTATTTGTCCAAACGCGACTCCGAATGGATGGGGCCACTATTTATGTTTCATGGATTATCTGTAGACTGTATCGATAAATATCGTCCAAATTCCGAAGAACGCCGTCAGGCTTACCTCGCTGACATAACCTACGGAACCAATAATGAATTCGGGTTTGATTACTTGCGCGATAACATGGCAACGAGCCCTTTGGATTTGGTACAACGTAAACACCATTATGCCATTGTCGACGAAGTGGACTCTGTATTGATTGATGATGCAAGAACACCTTTGATTATTTCCGGCCCCGTACCCAAAGGAGAAGATCAGCTTTTCGAAGAATTTCGCCCTACTGTAGAGCGTTTGGTAAATGCACAAAAAGTGTTGGCTACCAAGTATCTTACCGATGCCCGTAACTTGCTGAAATCGGAAAATGAAAAGGAACGTGAAGAAGGTGCTTTGGCTCTTTTCCGCTCCTACAAAGGTTTGCCAAAAAATAAGGCTTTGATTAAATTTTTGAGTGAACCGGGAAATAAAACCATTTTGCTGAAAACGGAAGAATACTATATGCAGGAAAACAATCGGAATATGCACATAGCTACCGATCCCCTGTATTTTGTAATTGATGAAAAAAACAATTCTATTGAACTTACCGATAAAGGATTTGATTTACTTTCGGAAACTTCTGAAGATCCCACATTTTTCGTTTTACCGGATGTCGGAAGCGAAATTGCCGAACTGGAAAAAAATCATACGCTGACACCCGAAGAAAAACAGGCACAAAAAGATGAAATTCTGCAAAACTATTCCATTAAATCCGAACGTATTCACACCGTCAATCAATTACTGAAAGCTTATACTTTATTTGAAAAAGATGTTGAATATGTGGTTATCAACAACGAAGTTAAAATAGTTGATGAACAAACCGGACGTATCATGGAAGGACGGCGATATTCTGACGGATTGCATCAGGCACTCGAAGCCAAAGAACGCGTTACCGTAGAAGCTGCCACACAGACTTTTGCCACCATTACATTGCAAAATTACTTCAGAATGTATCACAAACTTGCCGGTATGACAGGAACTGCCGAAACTGAAGCCGGTGAATTTTGGGACATTTATAAACTTGATGTGGTGGTTATTCCTACCAATCGCCCTGTTATTCGCGAAGATATGGAAGACCGCGTTTACAAGACAAAACGTGAAAAATATGCTGCTGTAATAGAAGAAATTGTTCGGCTGATGGAAGCCGGTAGACCGGTTTTGGTCGGTACAACATCTGTAGAAGTATCCGAATTATTAAGCCGAATGCTTACCGGTAGAAAAATAAAACACAATGTGTTAAATGCCAAACAGCATCAAAGAGAAGCCGAAATTGTTGCTGAAGCCGGACGCAAGGGAACAATAACCATTGCTACCAATATGGCAGGTCGTGGTACGGATATTAAGCTTACTCCTGAAGTTAGGGAAGCCGGAGGATTGGCCATCGTTGGTACGGAACGACATGAAAGCCGTCGTGTCGATCGTCAGTTGAGAGGACGTGCCGGTCGTCAAGGAGATCCGGGCTCTTCCGTTTTTTACGTTTCGTTGGAAGATGATTTGATGCGTCTGTTTGGTTCTGAACGTATTTCGGGCGTCATGGACCGACTTGGCTTTCAGGAAGGAGAAATGATTCAGCACCCTATGATTTCCCGTTCCATCGAAAGAGCACAAAAGAAAGTAGAAGAAAATAACTTTGGCATCCGTAAACGATTACTCGAATACGATGATGTGATGAATTCTCAGCGCGAAGTTATTTATACCCGTCGTCGACATGCTTTAATGGGAGAAAGAATAGAATCGGATATCACCAACATGATTTATGATGCCATTGAAAATATGGTGGCTAATGCCAAAAGCAACGGATTCTATGAAGAACTTGAAGAACAACTGTTGACGGTTTTTGCTATGGATGTTCCTTTCTCCGAAGAAGAATTCAATTCTGCCCGAACACGCGATTTGACTGACAAAGTGGTTAACGCAGCACTTACTACCTTCAAGCGAAAAATGGAAAAATTGTCTTCCATAGCCTACCCCGTGATTAAACAGGTATATGAACAACAAGGAGATAAATATGAAAACATCCTGATTCCTGTAACTGATGGAAAAAGAATTTTTAATGTTGTTGTTCATTTGGAGACAGCTTACAAAACAGAAGGCAAAGAAGTAATCAAATCTTTTGAAAAACAGACTTTACTTTATGTAATTGACGACGAATGGAAAGAACATCTGCGTCAGTTGGACGAACTGCGAAATTCGGTTCAAAACGCAACTTACGAACAAAAAGATCCTCTGTTGATATATAAACTCGAATCGTTCGGATTGTTCAAAGAAATGATTGAAAATATCAACCACAAGGTTCTCTCCATTTTGATGCGTGGACAAATTCCTGTAAGAGAACCGGAAAAAGTCAGAGAGGCAAAAATACCTGCACGTCAGGATTTCAGCAAATATAAAACGCAAAAGGACGAAATTGCTGAAAGAGGAAATTCAGATACCGGCGATACCAGAGAAAAACAGCGTCCGCAACCTGTCCATGTGGAAAAGAAAGTGGGAAGAAATGATCCATGTCCGTGCGGTAGTGGAAAAAAATACAAACACTGTCACGGAGCAAATGCTTAAAAATTTAATCCCATAAAAGAATCGAATCGGCATGCTCAATTATATAGTTTGGAACGTTAATCCGGAAATATTTCGTTTAGGTTCATTGTCTGTACGATGGTACGGATTACTTTGGGCTGTGGGTATTTTGCTGGCTTTACTGATAGGTCAGAAAATTTTTAAACATGAAAAGCTTCCAGAAGTTTGGCTCGACAAAATTTTTATTTATGCAGTAATTGGCGGTATTGTTGGGGCACGTTTGGGGCACTGTCTGTTTTATGAATGGAAATTACTCCCCGAACCGGTACAATTTTTAGGTATTACTTTCAAATACGGAAATTATTATTTGTCGCATCCCTGGGAAATTCTATATGTGTGGCATGGAGGGCTGGCAAGTCATGGCGGAGCAATTGGCATTCTGATAGCCATGTATTTTTACAATAAAAATGTTACCAAAAAAGGATATCTTTGGGCATTTGACCGTTTAGCTATTGGTGTTGCCATTACCGGTGCGTGCATAAGGCTCGGGAATTTGATGAATTCGGAAATTTATGGAAATCCGACCAATCTTCCGTGGGGTTTTATTTTTGTTCGAGCGGGCGAAACGCAGCCCATGCATCCAACTCAAATTTATGAGATGCTTTATTGCCTGATAACATTTGGCGTAATTTGGTGGTTGTACTGGAAAAAAGAAGCCTATAAAAGAACCGGATTTATTTTTGGCGTTTTTTTGATAGGTATATTCGGAACACGTTTTTTACTCGAATTTATTAAGCTTGATCAGGAAGCTTTTGAATCGGGTATGTTATTGAATATGGGGCAAATTTTAAGCATTCCCTTTATCGTTTGGGGCATTTGGCTGGTGGCAAGAAAACAAAAAATTTCGTCAACATCCAATGTAAATGCAAATAAAAACAAGCCTGTTGCCAATAGAAAAAAATAATGTTATAAACTTGCTTAGTGCAAAATTTTGTAAACCAGTTCTTTTAATAGTTCTCCTTCATCAATTCCGGCGTTGTCGACCCCTTTGCTTCTTGCATCTGTTTCTCTGATTAGCGAAAGTACTTTTATTGTCTTTTCTCTATCATAAATTTTAACTGCGCTCTGGTAATCTTTTACAAAAAAAGGATTGATTTTCAGTTCGGAGGCAACATTTTTTTCGGTTTTATCTTTCATGTAATGGAACAAAAGCAAATTCCCAAAAAAATTGAAAAGCTGCGCCAATACAAGTACCAACGGATTATTCTTTTTATTTTCGGCAAAATATAGAATAATTCGGTTGGCTTTTAAAATATCTCGATTGACAAATGCTTTTTGAAGTTCGAAAACATTATAATCCTTGCTGATGCCAATATTCCTTTCAATTAATTCCGGAGTTATTTGTTGGGTATCTTGTGGCTTTGTTAAAAGTAACTTATCCAGCTCATTGGCAATTTTTGTCAAATCTGTTCCCAAATAATCAACCAGCATATTTTCAGCTTGCTGGGTTATTCCCGTTTTACGAGTTTTAAGATACGATCGTATCCATTCTCCTACCTGATAATCATACAGTTTTCCCGATTCAAAAACAACTCCTGCTTTCTTTGTTTCCTGAAACCACTTGGTTCGTTTATCAGGTGTTCCATATTTGTAACAAAAAACCAAAATAGTCGATTTTAATGGTTTTTGAAGATAATATACCAAATTATCCCATGAACTTATCATTTGCGCTTCCTTCACTATTACTACCTGATAGGGAGCAATCATCGGAAATCGTTTAGCCGTATTGATGACCGTCGAAATTTCAACATCTTTTCCATAGAGAATCGTTAAATCGAAGTCCTTTTCACTTTCTGAAAGCACATTCTCCTGTATGTAATTTGAAATTTTGTCGATATAATAAGGTTCTTCACCCATCAAAAAATAAACGGAATGAAAATTTTTCGATTTTATTTCCTGCAAAATTTCATCAGCTGCGGCTTCCTGTTTTATCACTTTAACAAAAATATTTTATCAGTTTTATAATGGCAACTAATTGTTATTCAAATTTTAAATGCTTAATGGTTCTGCTGTTGTGCATAATGGATGTAAGCGATTCTATTCCGATTCGTAAATGTTCTTCCACAAAATTGGCCGTTACTCTTTTATCGCTTTCTGCCGTTTTAATCCCCGATTCGTACATAGGCATATCCGAAACCAGCAGCAATGCACCGGTAGGAATGCCGTTGTAAAAACCGGAAGAAAACAAAGTGGCTGTCTCCATATCGATAGCCATAGCTCGCGTCATTCGAAGATATTCCTTAAATTTCTCGTCATGCTCCCATACTCTTCTGTTGGTCGTGTAAACAGTACCTGTCCAGTAATCTTTTCCCAAATCGCGAATATTAGAAGACACGGAGCGCTGTAAGCTGAATGCAGGCAAAGAGGGAATTTCGGGAGGGAAATAATCATTTGAAGTTCCTTCTCCACGAATAGCCGCAATAGGCAAAATATAATCTCCTTCCTTGTTTTTATCTCTTAATCCTCCACATTTCCCCAAAAATAATACTGCTTTGGGTTGAATGGCCGACAAAATATCCATAATCAAAGCTGCATTGGGGCTTCCCAATCCGAAATTAATTATGGTAATGCCATTGGCAGAAGCATTGGGCATATTTCCATCTCTTCCGACAATGGGAACTTGGTAGTAACCGGCAAAAAGTTCCACATAAATGTTGAAATTAACCAGCAAGATATATGGAGTAAATTCTTCGAGCGGTCGCTTGGTATATCGAGGAAGCCAATTTTCTACAATTTCTTTTTTTGTTTTCATAGTAATTTCAGCATTTGTTTTGTAACTTCGTAAGCTTAAACTGCTCTATAAATAAAATTTATTCGGGACAAAATTAGGAAAAATGTTGCAATTAAATCTTCCTTCTTACAATTTCAAAATAAAAAAGGTGAATGAAACCCTTTATATTTTCGACAGTCAGAGAAAAAAATATGTTAAGTTGACCCCTGAAGAATGGGTTCGTCAAAACTTCATACGTTTTCTTTTGGAAGAAAAGCATTTTCCTTCTGCCTATCTTGCTGTTGAGAAAGAATTGGTTTTCAATGGAATGAAAAAACGCTGTGATGCAGTTTTATACGACGGGCAAGCTCAACCTCTAATGATTTTGGAATTTAAAGCTCCCCACGTTCCCCTTACTCAAAGTGTGTTCGATCAGGTTGCTGTTTATAATTACCGGCTAAATGTTGAATATTTTATCGTAAGTAACGGTTTGGAGCATTACTGTTGCCGGGTGATGAAGGAGCATACAAAATTTGAATTTTTGAAGGAAATTCCCGATTACACGAATTTTTTGAATCAATAAAATTAGAAAAAAGCTTGTTCTAAAAACTTTCAGGTTTCCAATGCTCCAACAATATCTGAAACCGAAGTATAACCATGACGGTTGAGATAATCTTCTATTCCTTCAATAATTTTTATGGTTACCGTAGGATCAATAAAATTTGCTGTTCCAACTTGAACGGCTGAAGCTCCGGCAAGCATAAATTCTATGGCATCGGCAGCATTCATGATACCACCTATGCCAATAACTGGAATTTTAACGTCTCGAGCTGTTTCCCAAACCATTCTCAATGCCAATGGCTTGATGGCAGGTCCGGATAATCCCCCCGTAACCGTTGAAAGGCAAGGTTTTCGAGTTTCGGCATCAATAGCCATACCGAGCACCGTATTAATTAGCGAAATAGCGTCTGCACCGGCTTCTTCGACGGCTTGCGCAATTTCGGAAATGTTGGTAACATTTGGCGAAAGCTTAACAATTAATACGTTTTTATATGCCCTTCGCACTTTAGCAACAACCTCCTTAGCTGCTGTACATGAGGTTCCAAAGAGCATTCCGCCTTCTTTTACGTTTGGACATGAAATATTGAGCTCGATGGCGGGTATTTTTTCGAGAATATTCAATTTTTCGGCAGTTTCTACATATTCTTCAATGGTAGAACCCGACACATTCACAATTATATTTGTATCGACATTTGTTAATTGAGGATAGATATGTTCAATAAAATGATCAACACCCTTATTTTGCAGTCCCACAGCATTTAACATGCCTGAAGCAGTTTCTTTCATGCGAGGATAAGGGTTTCCTTCACGTTTGCGAAGTGTTGTTCCTTTTACAATAATACCACCTATTCGTGATATATCAATAAAGTCTGAATACTCCATTCCATAGCCGAAAGTTCCTGATGCAGTCATTACAGGATTTTTCAAATGTAATTTTCCAACGTCAACTTTTAAATCTACCATTTTAATTTTTCAATATTAAACACCGTTCCCTCTGTACAAACACAAACTCGACCTTGAGTAGTGTCGGTTACACAACATAAACATGCTCCAATGCCACAACCCATAGTATTTTCAAGTGAAACTTCACAAAAGATATTATTATTCTCGGCATAAGCACCTACAGCTTTCATCATGGGAGTGGGTCCACAAGAGTAAATTCTGTCATAATTCCTCTTTTTTAATATCGAATGATCTGTTACAAATCCTTTCTCGCCTTCAGTGCCATCTTCTGTAGTAATATAGACGTTTCCATATTTTTTAAATTCGTCCACCTCCACCAAATGAATACTACTACGTGCGCCAATAAGAAATTCTGGGGAAAAACCGGCATCGAAAAGCCAAGATCCAAAAAAAAGTAAAGGAGCTATACCACTTCCACCACCGATCAGCAAAATTTTTTCATCTTTTTTTTCGTCGGGAAAAGAAAACGAATTTCCAAGCGGTAAAATCATATTTACAGAGGCTCCTGGAGAAGTTTCAGACAGTTTTAATGTTCCGGCTCCAACGACTTGAATCAGCAGCCACAACTCATTATTTTCGTAATCTACAAAATTTACGGAGAAAGGGCGTCGGAGAAAAGTAGCCGGCGAATCATTAATTTTAACCTGAGCAAATTGGCCGGGCAAAATTTCGGGAAGTCCTTTTTCAGAAGAAAAAATCAACAAATAAACTTGTTCGTTTAAGCGAATATTTTTCTTCAAAATTAAATCGAGAATCAATTTTTTCATTTAGAATAAGTAAAGCAGAATGTTATAACATTAAACCTAAAAACTCGGTCAATGATAATGCAAAATTAAAAGAAAAAATTAATCCGTGAAAAACATCAACTTTTCTCAAGTAGTAGTAAATTCCTGAAAAGTATTGTCATTAAAATACACAATAATTCTTTTAATAATTTTTTCAACCACTACAGGAGCAATTTTATTCTCTTCAGAAATTTTACTGTTTACCGACTCGGATATAATTTCCTTCTGCTCGGGTTTTTGCTGGAAGTGCGATTGAAGTGATTCAATTTTTTGCTCTGTTTTTTGAGTATAATTTACTGTATTTGTGTTAGATAAATCTTGCGAATCGAATAGAGTGGGCGTTTTAGATTGCCGTTCTGTACGATTCATTGGCCCTTCACCGAAAATAAGCCAGTCAGAATTAATGTAATCGAATCGTTTCAAAATTTTCATCATCACTTCCAAGCTTGGTTTGTTGCGTCCATTAAGGATGTGCGACAAAGTGGAACCTTGTATTCCAATTTCGGATGCAAACTGAACAGCATTCATAGCTTCATTTTGCATAATTTTTTCAATTCTGTCTTTTAGATCCATGATTCAATAAAATTTTAAAGAGAATTGATGAGATTGATTGAAATTACAAAGATAAATCATTAATTTCACAAAAACAAATTTCATTACAAAAGTAATATCAATTTTGTAAATTACAAAAGTGAATTTATCGATTTACAAAAATGAAAAATCAGCGTATAAAAATCAGTCGTATTTAATAAGGCTACAATACATTAAAATGGTTTATTAATGGAATAGTTTAAGTTATATCGAAAAACAAAGTTATATATAGTAAATAATTGGTTTACAATTAAATGGATTATGAAAACATGTAAATTTCGATATTATGACACAATATATTTATGGAAGTAAAAATTTTATTAAAGTCAAAATATAGATATTATAATATAATTATCTGGTTTAATGTAAATTATTAGTAATTTTTTTGTTCAAAATAATTTTTACAAATATGAATGTATAGAATTGTTTTATATAAATTATTAAGTTTACCAAAGTGAAAATATTTATTTAAATCAGGTAATTACATTTGTAAATAGGTAAAATATATTTGTGAAATATACAAATGTATAGATTCCTCAAGTTGAAAAAAGATGATTTAAAAATTTCTTTGCTATGATCTACTCATGGATGGATATAGACACTTTGAATGAAAAATGAAAAACTAAAAGAACAATGTAAAAATTAAGAAAGAGAGGGGAAGAAAATGGGATAATATAGCTCAAGGCTCCTATTCTTGAACTTTGAAATAAAATTGTCATTCTTTTCAGTTAGAAAAATACAATTTAAAAATATCATTTAGAGCAATATACAATCATTTTTGTTCTCTGAGATTTCAATATTTGTACTTTTCCTTATGTGGAATAAGAAATAATGGAATTTCAGCACATAAAAAAGCCTGAATGAAGTACATCACTCAGGCAATTAAAAAATTTCAAAAAATATTTTTTGCTTTTAGCTTTCTGAAGTCGGAGGAACAATTCCGGCCAATTCGGGATCGACCAGAATGCGGCCACAATATTCACACACTATAATTTTTTTGCGCGAGCGAATATCCAACTGTCGTTGTGCAGGAATTTTATTGAAGCATCCTCCACAAGCATCGCGCTGAACGGGAACAACCGAAAGACCATTTCTCGAATTTTTACGAATGCGTTTGAATGCCGTCAAAAGTCGAGGTTCAACTCGTTGTTCAATTTGTTTTATTTGTTCTCTCAATCTCTCCTCTTCCTGTTTGGTTTCAGAAATAATTTCATTCAATTCTCCTTTTTTTTGCTCCAAATCCAAGCGTCGTTCGGATAAAGTTTCCATTGTGCTTTGCTGTTCTGCCTTTTTAGCTTCAAGCGCTGCAGTGTATTCTTTGATACGTTTTTCGCACAACTCTATTTCGAGCGTCTGATATTCAATTTCTTTGGAAAGATTGTCATATTCACGATTATTTCTGACATTTTCCTGTTGCTCCTTGTACTTTTCTATTTTAGTACGAGCTTGCTCTATTTCCAATTTTTTGGCTTTGATGGCAGCTTCCAGTTCGGCAATTTCATTTTTATAATTTTCCAGTCGGGTATTCAAACCAATGATTTCATCTTCAAGGTCTTGCACTTCCAACGGAAGTTCATCCCTCAAATTTCTGATTTCATCAATTTTTGAATACACTCTCTGTAGTTCGTATAATGCCCTGAGCTTTTCTTCAACGCTAATTTCTTTTTCTGTTTTTGGTTCTGTAGCCATATTGATTACAAATAATTAATGGGATTTGTATAGGTTTCTGAGATTTTGACAACAAAGTTAGGAATTTTTTTCGAGATAATTTCATAAAAAATATCTTTCGTAAATTGTTCAGATTCATAATGTCCAACATCTGCAATCAAAATTTTTCCTTCAGCATTAAAAAATTCATGATATTTAAAGTCCGCAGAAATATAAATATCGGCTCCCTGTTGAACGGCATCTTTCAAAAAAGCGCTTCCTGCTCCTCCACAAACGGCTACCTTAACAATATTTTTCCCCAACAATGGTGTATGACGAATGCAAGGAACCGAAAAAACGGTTTTCAAACGATGTAGAAAAGCAAGTTCATCTGTTGGTATTTCAAGGTTACCCAATAGCCCCGCTCCTGCCCTGTTCCATTCATTTTCCAGAGGAATCAAATCATAAGCAGGCTCCTCGTAAGGATGAGCTTGTAACAACGCATTAACAACCGAATTTTTCAAATAACTCGGTAAAATTACTTCTATTCTGGTTTCGGGTTCTGCATGAAATTCATTGTGCTCGCCAACAAATGGATGGGCATTTTCTTGTGCTTTAAAAGTTCCTGTTCCTTCTACATTATAGCTGCACGAATCGTAATTGCCGATGCTGCCGGCACCTGCTTTAAACATGGCTTTTCTAACCTTGTCGGCATGTGCATGAGGAACAAAAGTAACCAGCTTGAGCAATTGATGAGACAAAGGTTTTAAAACTTTTGTATGAACCAATTGCAATTTTTCGGCAATTTTTTGGTTGACTCCATTCCAAAGATTGTCCACATTGGTATGGCCAGCGTAAATTGCCAAATCGTGTTTCAACGCAAAAATAACGCAACGTTCTGTTTCATTCTGACCAACAAGACGTTTTAACGAATTGAAAATCAAAGGATGATGAGCCAAAATAAAATTGCATTTTTTTCGCTTGGCTTCTTCCAATACTTCCATCGTAACGTCGAGACTAATCAAAATACCATTAACTTCCATGAAAGGATCGCCCACTATCAGTCCGGCGTTATCATAAGCTTCCTGTAGCGCCAATGGTGCAAATTCTTCCAGAATATTGCAAACTGTTTGAACTTTCATGGTTGAAAACGAATTTATTTTTCTGAAGAAATTTCTTCTGTTTTATCTGATGCGGGTTCAACCTTGTCGCCGGTTTCTGTTTCAGATGTTGCAAAATCCGTCAATTTGGCTTCTACCAAAATGTTGTACCAATTGATCAGTTTCCGGATGTCGCTTGGATAAACCTTGTTTTTATCATAATCGGGAAGAATTTCTTCGAGGTATTGAACCAGCTTTTCATTTCCCGGTTTTGCATCGACAGCACATTTTGCTCCATTTTCTTTTAGCTTGATTTTCTCAAAAACTTCAGACAATGGAATTTCGCCATTTTCAGTAAAAATAGCTATATCTTTCAAATACACTAATTTATCACTTGAAAAAACCGGAATACGTTTTCCATCGCTCAGGGATTCAATAACCATGAGATTTTTTCCCTGTGATACCATTTTGTAAAGACCCGGTTTGCCGGAAACATATAAAATCTCTTTCAACATAATTTATTGATTACAAATAATTTAAAATATTTTAATGTTTAAAATTTAAAATAAAAATCGACTTAACTCTTTTAATGAAATATTGCCCTCGTAAATTGCTTTCCCGACTATGACTGCTGGAATACCTGCTTCATTTAACATTTTTATATCGTGAAGTGAACCCACTCCACCGCTTGCTATTAAATGAACCTGAGGTTCGGCAGAAATTATTTTTTTGTACAGTTCAATTGCCGGTCCTTGCAACATTCCATCACGACTAATGTCAGTACAAATAACGTATTTAACTCCTTTTGAAAAATAATTATGAACAAAAGGAATCAATTCCAATTCAGTACTTTCAGTCCAGCCCGATACGGCAATTTTTTCGTTTTTAACATCAGCTCCCAAAATAATTTTTTCTCCGCCGTATTTTTCGAGCCAGCCAACGAAGATTTCAGGATTTTTTACGGCAATGCTTCCTCCCGTTACCATTGAAGCTCCACATTCAAAAGCAATACGCAAATCATCGTCCGACTTCAATCCTCCGCCGAAATCAACTACGAGGTCGGTAGTAGAAGTAATTTTCTCCAATACCTTGTAATTGACAATGTGTTGAGCCTTTGCTCCATCCAAATCTACCAAATGCAATCGTCTGAAACCTTCATCAGCAAACATTTTAGCAATTTCATCGGGATAGCGGCTGTAGAGCGTTACTTTATCGTAGTTGCCTTGAGACAAGCGAACACATTTACCGTCAATAATGTCAATGGCCGGAATAATTTCCATTTATGATGTTTTTTGTATCTATTTTCTTCAAACAAGTTGGCAAAAGTATAAAAAAAGAAAATGTGAAACAAGTCAACAACTATTTTGATTATAGCTGTGAATAATCGATATTTCTACAAAATAAACAGCTAAAAAATTCATCACTCAAAAAATTACGGAAACAAATATTTTCTGATATTTAATCCGTTATTTTTCAGAAACTCAAAAGGAACACTTATTCCAATGGTACACCAACGGTTCCCATCAGATGTTTGATTATTTGCTTTGATCAGATGAACAATGGTTTGCTGATCGAAAAAATTCATGTTTTTGGAAATAATCGAAGTAGCGGAACAATAAATTTCCTTGTACCATTCAGCAGGAATCATTGGAAACAGCATATCCACACAAAATTTTCTGAGATTTTTAGCATTGCACCAATAGACGACTTCGGGAACAAAATACACCAACATATCGGCCAAACCGGTTTCTAGCCACCCGCGCGTATGAGGATATTTGCTAAAAACTTCAACATACAAATCGACGAAATCCTTCTCTCTGAATTTTTCGGAAACATGGCAGACTCGATTGGTTTTTATCAGTTGCACGTCGATATCCTGAAGCTGCATTTTCATATCTTCTTTCGAGTCTGTTGCAAATCGTATGATTTCATCTACGAGTAAAACTTCACGATAAAACGCATCGGCGCGCCGAAATTGACTTTTTTCGTAATGAAGACTTTTTCCAAACTCATGCACCATGAAAATCAATTTTAATTTTCAGTCTTTTTTCTCGAACGCAATTTTTTCAATTCGTTTTCCAAACGTTCAACTTCTTTTTCGAGTTCGTAAATGGTATTGAGCAAAGCATTAAGTTCTTCGTTATCAATAGTAGTGGGATATTGTTCATCAACTCTCAGCAGAAAATCAGCCAAAATATTCATATAATTCATAAACGCATCATAGGGCGATTCGTAATAAGTTCCAAAAGCGTCCTTATGACTCATGTATCGAAAATGATCGGATGACTGCAACATAAGCCAATCGTGTCGAAGCGGTCTGTCGGTACAAAGGCGAACCCTCTCGCCTACCGCATAAAGTTTTTCGAGTGCTTCCTGCTGAAGGTCGTTTCCATTCCACAAACTTATGTCTTTTTCTATTCCGGACCAACTAATGGGTTCGGGAGAAGAAAGAATATCAACTGCTTCAATCTTTTTTGCCACTTCCGAAGGCATTAAAAAACCGATATTGTTTTGCAAGGCAAAAAAAGGAATAGCTTTGAGAAATTCAAAAATTCCACTTTCAGGCCGCTGAAACAAACCCAATGCTTCGTAGCCAAGCCAGATATTTACAACAGGCTGATCATCGGGCATATTTTTTATCCATGAAATAAATTTGTCGGCTGTAAGAGGGTAATCGCTCCACGAGCGATCAGAAAAATGAAAAGCAATATCGTCGCTCAACTTAAAATTACGAACCAGCAATTTTAATTTTGGTAACGTCGGGTGCCGATAAACGAAATTTGGACTTTTCCAACCCAAAACATGGCTGACTTCATCAATCAATATGGTTCTATATCCCATATTGTAGATTTTTTCTCCAATTTCGTCCGAGTAAATCAACTCCGAATTTCGGAATACAGTCGGTTTTTTTCCAAAAAGTGACTCTATTTTTTCGGTTTGCAGGGCTACTTGCTGTTCAAATTCATGTATATCGTAAACAGATGAAAGAGAATGAGCATAAGTTTCGGCCATAAACTCCACACAGCCGGTTTTGGAAAGTTCTTCGAAACTGTCGATTACTTCGGGAGCATACTGTTCCAGCTGTTCCAAAACAATTCCCGAAAACGAAAAAGCGCAACGAAATTTTCCATTGGAATTTTGGATAATTTCCAAAAGCGTGCGATTGGCCGGCAAAAACGACTGTTCAGCCAACATACGAATTCGTTCTTCATTCTGAAAATCATCATAATAATAATGATCCTGTTCAATGTCGAAGAAACGATATCTTTTTAATCGCATTGGCTGATGAATTTCAAAATAAAAACACAGATTTTTCATACATTTATCCTTTTTTCTTTAGGAATGAAATTGGATTTACTTTTTTCAGATATTTCAGCTCCAAAAATTGTGTAAATCTATTCAAACGATAAAGATTGGTTTAATTTATAAATTTGATTATCAATAAGACAATTTTCTTATTGAGGTTGATTTCTAAAAAAGAAAATTTCTTTAAAGGAATTTATTTCCCCAACAGACTATTGTATATTTTAATTACTTTTTTACCTGCATCTTCCCAACGAATGTTGTTTACTTCTTCTCTCCCCAATTCGTGAAGGCTTTTATACATGGCCGGATTCCTGATAATTGCATTTACTGCATCGGCCATACCATCGATATCCCAATAGTCAATTTTAATTGAATGTGTTAAAATTTCAGAACATCCCGACTGTTTTGAAATAATGGTCGGTGTACCCACTTGCATGGCTTCTAAAGGAGAAATGCCAAAAGGTTCAGAAACGGAAGGCATAATATATACGTCACTATCGGCCAACATTTGATACACTTGTCTTCCCTTAAGGAAACCGGTAAAATGAAAACGGTCGGTAATACCTCGCTTTGCAGCCAAATTAATCATATCCTGCATCATATCTCCATTACCGGCCATCACAAAACGGACTTTTTTATTTTTTTTCAGCACACGATTGGCTGCTTCTACAAAATACTCAGGCCCTTTCTGCATGGTTATCCTTCCCAAAAAAGTAACAATTTTATCACTTCTCGGTGTTTTAACATAAGAATCTACGTCAGGAAGAGGCTCTACGGCATTATGAACGGTTGTAACCTTTTTCGGATCCTGGAAATACTTTTCAATCACAATATTTCGGGTCAGATTGCTTACGGTGATAATGTGATTTGCCGCATCCATTCCTCTTTTTTCAATATCGTAAACTATGGGATTAACATTTCCCCTACTGCGATCAAATTCGGTGGCATGAACATGCACCACCAAAGGTTTTCCGCTGATTTGTTTGGCAAAAATACCTGCAGGATAAGTCAACCAGTCGTGTGAATGAATCACATCAAAACTCAATTGATGTGCCAACACACTTGCCACAGCCTCGTAGTTTGAAATTTCTTCCAGCAAATTGTCGGGATACCGACCGGAAAATTCTATACATCCCAAATCATTGGTATAAATTCTGCGAAAATCGTACTTGATACCATTTCTCAGCCAGAAATACTCGTCAGGATTCATGATCCAGCCAATACGCTCGTTGACATAATTCCAATCGTTTTCTTTCCAAACCACAGGGACATAACAAGCCCCAATAATTTTTAAAAAACTTTGGTCTTCATCTCCGTAGAGCTTGGGAATAACAAAAGTGATCTCCATATCGGGCTGGTGTGCCATGGCTTTCACCAATCCATAGGAAGCCGTACCCAAACCGCCCAAAATATGAGGAGGAAATTCCCAGCCAAACATTAGTACTTTCATACATTCTTCAGTTTTTCATCGCATAAATTCACCATACGTATTTCTTTATCAGGTGAATTCAATAGTATTAGTCTTCTTTGTATTCTTTCAAAATTTCCATTACGCGCAGTACTTCTCCCACATTCATGGCAAAAGACATTCCTCCATGACCTTTGAAAGGAGGATTTCCATCATACAATTCGGAAAGTGTACCGACACACAATTCTTTCATTTCTGCCTCAAATCCAATCATCATTCTTTCAATAAAAGATTTTCCGCTCATTTTGTAAATTTTCAAGTAAGCTTCAACAAAAGCACCAAAAGTAAAAGGCCAAACGGGCCCGTTGTGGTAATTTCGGTCTCTTTCCAACTGTCCACCCACATATACCGGTCGATACATGCCACTTTTAGGGCTTATGGTTCGTAATCCTTTGGGCGTCAGCAATTCTTTGGTTACAATATCGATAATTGACTTCTGTTGAAATTTTTCAAGCGGCGAAAATGGCAAACCCACAGCATAAATCATGTTTGGACGAACTTCCTTGTCATTGTAGTTTCCATTTACAAAATCATAGAGATAGTTTCCATTCCAGAAAGTTTTTATGAAAGATTCTCGTAATATGCCTGCCTGATAGTCGATGACATTGGCTTCCATCTCCTCTCCCATTTCTATAAGAAGCTGAGAAGCAAATTTCAGCGCATTGTACCACAGCGCATTAATTTCAACCACATACCCTGTTCGTGGAGTAATGGGTTTGCCATTTTCTACCGCATTCATCCATGTTGCAGGTTTCTCCAACCCATTGACATAAAGCAACCCGTTGTTGTGAAGAAACAGGTTGGGATGGCGCTGCTTACGAACAAAAGAAACAATGGACGCAATGAGTTTCCCAAAACGCTCTGCGGTTGCTGCAAGTGAAGTATGAAAGGCATATTGCTGAATGGTCCACACAAACCACAACAAAACGTCGGGTGCATCGATTTCTTTCAGTTTGGAGCTGACTTTATTTTCGTTAATAAAACTTTCAATTTCAGGAATGGCTGTTTCAATTATGGCATCGAAATAATCCATTCTGCCAATCGACAAAGTACAACCGGGTAAAGCAACAAATTCATCTCTTGCCCTTGCCGTAAACCAGGGATAACCTGCCAATAAATAAGTTTTGTCGCCTTCGCGTTTATAAAATTGTTGGGCAGAATTTTTCAGTGCACTGAACATATCACAGCGTGGATTTCTTTTTTCCAATTCCTTATCCCAAAGCTTTTTCAGTGATGAAGTTGAGACTTCCGATATTCCTGCTGAAAAAATAACGGATTCTCCTTTTTTTATGGGAATTTCAAAAGAACCCGGCACCAACAAGTCTTCTCGATATTCAAAACCTCTTTCCCTTTCTTTGTAATATTCTATATTTTTATACCAGTCGGGGAAATGCTGATAAACATTCTTTTTGGAAAGTTGCATGAAAAGCGTGGGGTAATTTTCATAAAGCTTCATGGCTATACCGTTGGAAACAAGCTGAAAATCGCAATTGGCTTCTGGATTCTGATGGGTAAGTTCATGAACATTTCGAAAAGCCAGAAAAGGCTTAAAGCGTAACAAAGTTGGCGAATGAGCTTCCAACAAAGTATATTTAAAAAGGACACGTGGTTCAAATGAAACCAGCATGCGTTCTTTTGAAAGAATTACTCCCCCCACACGATAAATTGTTCTTGGAATAATTTCGCAATCGAATTGACGAATGTATTTGTGGCCGTTGGGATAAAAATTGTTGCCTTCGTACTGATGCACCCCCAAATTAAATTCAATTCCACGTTGAACAATGGTTTCGTCCAACGAAGAGAGCAATACATGATTGGCTTCGCCCAACTCGGGTACGGGCACTACCAATTGCCCATGATATTTTCTGGTGTTGCAATCGATCAAGGTTGAACTGTTGTAAGTGCCTGCACGATTGGTACGGAGAATTTCCTTCGAAAGAGACCGTTCAAGGTTAATTAACAAGGATTTGTCGAAACTTAGATAACTCATCTGATTGTTATTCTTAGACTATCTGATTATCAATTAAATACAATTTTCTTTTAAAAAGGAATGTAAATTAGAAACATTACAAAAATCAATCCTTAGATAGATTTTAATATTGCTTGCAATTTATCGAAAATTTCCAATTAAAAAAAAGGAAGTTGATAATTTTTTCAAGGTGACGAAAAAAATTTCTTGGTTCCCAACAAATCCAAATTTCATTGATACATGCAATTTGTTGTTTTTCAAATTTTTATAAAATTCATCAAAAAAAATGATGGCTGAATCGTAGAGAAAGTTCATTTGACAGTTAAAAATTATCTTCTCAAACAAAAAAATTTTTACCTTTGATGTAATTTTTAGTGTTTGGAAGACGTTATTTAAAACAGAGTTGCGAAATGACGAGCAACATCGAGAGTGAAAGAGTTCTGGAGAAGCAACGGTGGAAATTCGCCATTATTTTGCCTTCAATCGTATGTATTTTGTGGATATTATGTTTTGTATTGGAGCGCGGCATGGGTTGGGATTTTCATAAAGCCGGCATTTATCCGCGAAAACTCGAAAACATTTGGAGTATATTTACTTACAGTTTCATTCATGCCGATTGGAAGCATTTAATGAATAACGTTCTTTCTTTTTTTATTTTGGGAATATGCCTGTATTATTTTTACAGTGAGGTTGCCAATCGAGTGCTAATCATATCGGCCGTGCTCAGTGGATTGATTTTGTGGTGTATCGGACGCGAAAATTTTCACATTGGCGCCAGTGGCATTATTTACTCGCTGGCATTTTTTCTGTTTTTCAGCGGAATAATCAGAAAACATATTCCTTTGATAGCTATTTCGTTGATTGTAGTGTTTATTTATGGTAGTATGGTTTGGCATCTTTTCCCCTGGTTGCCGGACGATCCGGTTTCATGGGAAGGACATTTATCGGGAGCCGCAACCGGTATCGTGCTGGCATTTGTGTACAGGCACAAAGGCCCACAGCCACCCAAACCCGAATGGGAAGAAGAAGATGATGATGAAGATAATGAACAAGAAGATCAATATGATTGGAAAGAAAATTATGAACAAGAACAGTGGAAAGAAGAATGATATAACAATCAATTTTGACAAACTATAATTTTAATCAATATGGACGAGAAAAATACAAAAGAAATTAATTTGCTGGATTTGATAAAAATGTTCAATGCTTGGGTGGTAAAAGTTGGTAAATCTTTTATCAACTTCGTTTTATATCTTTTGAAGGCAGGTTATCGAAAAAAATATTTAACCCTGACTCTCATTGTATTGTGTTTTGCCATAGGCGAATACATGGCTCGACCAAATAACCGACAGTATGCCGCCGACGCTATGGCTTCGCTGTATGGCGTAGATGCTTTTACCATGAAGGAAATTGCAAAACAATTGGAACAATCGAGAGCCAATAACCAATACACTTCACTTGGAACCAAATTGTCGTTACCGGACAGCATTGCAAATAATATCGTATCTTTCAGCTCTTATTATGTGATTGATTATCTCAATGATTCTACGCCTGATGTGGTTGATTTTGCCAATAACCATTCGTTGGAAGATACGTTGAATGCTAGAATGAAAGATAGAATTTATTTCCGTCTGGTTACCCGTAATATTTCACAAGTTCCACAAGTTGAAAAAGCTATTTTAAATTTCTTCAATTCACAACCAATTGTTCAGCTTAAATATACAGCTCGAAGAAATGAATTGGAAGGAAAAATTGATATTTCTGCTGCTGAGATGCAACGCTTGGACAGCTTGGCTAAACTTACCTATTTTAAAGATACAGAAAAACAGTTGAAATGGTCGAAAGACCGTTTGATTGTGGGCGAACAGCAAAAACAACTATTTTATGGAGAAATGTTGTTGCTTCAAAAGGTAAAAGCTGAAGCAGAATCTGAATTACTGACTTATAAACAGCCTGTTGAATTACCTTCAGGATTTGTAGTCAATCCTTTTCCTTTGAATGGAAGATTAAAATACGGAATTTATGGTATTTTAATAGGTTTGGGCTTAGGTTTGGCGCTTGCCGCTTGCCTCGAACAATTGCAAAAGGTGGTTCAATTTTTTAGAAAATAAAAATACCTTTTCTGTACATTAAAAAAACAATATACCTAATTTTGAAGTAGAGCACAATAAATTTATTTATACAATTATATTTTACTTGTTTTCAAAAATATAGTTTATACAAGCTTTCATACCACTTCGTAGCAGGAACAAAAACTTCTTTTGATTTTAACAAAAGAATTCCCCGCGAAAACTCTTTTATAGAGCATTTTAGTACTTAAAGGGACTTTTGTGCAATAATTTTTTCAAAACGTTAACGGCTACAAAATAAGCCTCGTTACGAATGTAAAAAATCTCATCACCGGTAATTTTTATATTCAAGAACGGTAACGAGTAACACAAACTTACCGGTATTGTTATAAATATACTTGCCTGCAGAAAAAAATATTTGGACGCAGGGTGAAGTCTAAGGCTCTGGTTAAGGGCAAAATTCTTTCCTTTAAAACCTCAAATCCGATTAAAAACTAAATGGATTATTCATCTCCAAATGCTCACTGCTAATTTACCAAGAAAAATTTTCACTGCAATCTAAATGAGTTTTGATATGAATTTTACAGATGATACGCCGATGTTATCTTCGCAAAGTTGCTGTTTGCTGTTATAAATTACAATAGGTCATTATCAAGATAATCATTTTTTTTTTAATTTTGTTGAACTTTACCAATCAAAAAGACGAATAAAGAAACATCATGAAACAAAAATTTCTGAGCATTTTATTTTTATTTGTAAACTATTCATTCCTCATAAGTGCACAAAACAACTTATCGACAAACGATACTGGTGAAGTTCAAACAATCAAAGTAATTGATTTGGACAGTTTGCTAAAGAATACAAAATGGATACAAAACAACGAAACAAATTCGGAAATCATAGAATTGTCAGAAGATTCAGATACATTGAAAACAAAACATTTAGAAAAAATAAAAGTTCTGAAAGATTCTTTCCAACTGTTTGTTTCTCCAACTGCTTTAGCTACGATTAAATCGGATTCTTTGTTATATTTATCCAATCCCTTTTTTATTGAGCTGGTCTATATGGGTCTTCCTTTTGATTTTGATATAAAACCTAAAGAAGATTTACTCACATTATTTCACGAGCGAAAAGCTTCCACACTTGAAGAAAATGCTTATCGACCCATAAAAGTACCTACTTCACAAGAATCGTTAATTAAATTGCGTCAGGATGCAAGAAATGAAATTACCAGAACAGCCGTCGGATTATATAAAAGGATGTTCTACGAGCTCTCAAATCCTTATGTAAAAGGTAATCGGCCTATTCAAGTAAAACCTATAGAAAAAGTTGAGTTTGTTGACAAAAATAAATACGTGAATGGAAAAGAAAGAAAAATGCATGTTCCTGAATTTCAAGTTGGGCCTTGGCGACATAAAGGTTCATTTCTGCTACAATTTTCCGAAAATTATATTTCAAAAAACTGGTATCAGGGAGGAAACAGCAATCTTTCGGTATTGGGCATTTTAAGCGGGCAAATTAATTATGACGACAAAAAACGAACGCAATGGGAAAACAGTCTGGAGTGGAGAAGCGGGTTTTATTCAGTTTTTGGTGATACTACAGCACTGCGAACCTTAAACACCAATGAAGATGTTTTGAAAATAAACAGCAAATTTGGCTATAAGGCAAGTGGCAATTGGTTTTATAGTGGAGCGATAGATTTCTCTACTCAATTTTTAAAAAATTTCAAGTCAGTCAATTCTAACGAATTAAAAGCTTCACTGTTTACGCCAATCCGTTTAAATGTCAATGTTGGTATGGATTACAAGTATAAAAAGATTTTTTCGCTCATGGTGTCTCCCTTGTCCTTAAAATATATATATCTAAGCGACACTGTCAAGGTTAACCCCAATTTGTTCGGGATACAAAAAGGAAAAAATCATTTAGAGCAAATTGGTAGTTCGTTTAAAGCGGTTGTTTCTTATGCACCATCAAGAGAAATACAGCTCGATTCCAAGTTTGCTTTTTATACAAACTATGAGAAAATTGAAGTCGATTGGGAAATAGTTTGCAATATGATAGTAAATCGTTTTGTCTCTACTCGTATTTCGATCAATCCGCGTTACGACAACACTATGATAATGGCAGAAGGCGAAAGAGCGAAGGTACAATTCAAACAACTACTCAGCGTAGGATTTTCCCATAAATTCTAACAAACCGGATTAACCAAAAAGTTGATGCCAAGAATCAAATTTCTCGACTTTTTCCTTCCCATAAAAGCTTAAATTTTGCCTAATCTCTTCTACCGAAAGCTGGAGATTCAATTTTGATTTGGAATAAAATTTGTCGGCATAGCATATTAACTGTTCTTCGAGTGAAAGGGGAAGCATATCGCGATCAGGGAGAGGAAGTTTCTTGAGTCTGATTTCTTCTTTAGTAAAACCCGTTCCGGTGTGTCTTTCGGCAACAAGAGCATGTTGTGGAAGCCCTTCTTTTTTCAATAAATCTGAACCCAAATAACCGTGTTCGATATATTCATGTTCTCCAAAACAATAAATTCGTGGTGCATGACAGAGAAAAATTCCGATGTCGTGCAGCAGACAAGCTTCCCCCACAAATTCAGTGTCGATGTTAAGTTCCGGATGTTGCTTAGCTACTTCTAATGCCTTGTCTCTGACTTGTTGGCTATGAATAACAAGGACACGATAAAGAGGAGAATCTTTAACGTAATATTTTTCGATAATTGAAAAAGGATGAATAACCATAATAAATTGTTAAAAAAGTTTTTTCAATCAATTCATAAAAAATAACAAGAGAATATACAGTTTATTTCAAAAAAACTTATCAAATAAAAAGCCCACTGTTAAAAACACAATGAGCTTATTTGTAAAAAAATCAAAATCAAACATTTAAGAAAGTATACCCAGCAAAATACCTGCTGCCACGGCCGAACCAATAACACCAGCAACATTGGGTGCCATTGCATGCATTAATAAGTGGTTTGATTTATCGTAAGACAAACCGACATCCTGTGAAACCCTCGCAGAATCAGGAACAGCAGAAACACCGGCAGAACCGATAAGAGGATTGATTTTGTTCCCTTCTTTAAGGAAAAGATTCATAATCTTGGCAAAAAGAACACCTCCTGCAGTAGCGATCATAAATGAGAAAGCTCCCAAGCCAAAAATCATAAGCGAATCAACAGTGAGAAAACGATCGGCTTGAGTAGAAGCACCAACAGTTACACCTAACAATATGGTAATAGAATTGAGTAAAGCATTGCGAGCCGTATCAGCCAAACGTTCAGTAACACCGGATTCTTTCAAAAGATTGCCCAAAAACAACATTCCCAACAAAGGCATAGCGCTGGGCGAAATAAAGGTTGTCAACAACAAGCCGATAATGGGGAAAATAATTTTTTCCAATTTGGTAACTTGTCGGGGAGGTTTCATTCTGATTTTTCGCTCCTTGTTTGTTGTTAAAAGTTTCATTATAGGTGGCTGAATAACAGGAACCAGGGCCATATAAGAATAAGCAGCCACCGCAATAGCTCCCATAAGTTCGGGCGCTAAACGAGAAGAAATAAAAATAGCTGTCGGGCCATCAGCACCTCCGATAATTCCAATTGCCCCAGATTGGGCAGGTGAAAATCCTACTGCATAAGCAATAATGAAAGAAACAAAAATTCCTAATTGCGCAGCAGCACCAAGCATCATTAACTTAGGATTGGAAATCAGAGAAGAAAAATCGGTCATAGCACCAATACCCAAAAAGATCAAGGGTGGATACCATCCTTGTACAACTCCGCTGTACAAAATATTCATTACCGAACCTTGTTCATAAATTCCGATGCGGAAACCGTCAGTAAAAGGAACGTTTCCAATCAGAATGCCAAAACCTATTGGTACGAGAAGCAAAGGTTCCCATTTGTGTGCAATACCCAAATAAATGAAAACCAAACCTACCACAATCATAGCCAAATACTTAAATTCAAAATTGGCTAATCCAGTATTGTTCCAAAATTTCTGCAAACTCTCTATCACCAGATTTTCACTGCCTGACGATTGTGCAAAAATACTGATGGGGAACAAACTTATCAACAATAGGGCAAGAAAACCAATTTTATATCTAAAATTTTTCATTCCTTCAATATTATTCGATTTCAAATAAAACTTCATCTTGTAAAACGGCTTTTCCTACCGAAACGCAAACTTTTACAATTTTACCATTGCGCTCGGCAAGAATATTATTTTCCATTTTCATTGATTCCATCACCAGCAAAACATCCCCTTCTTTGAATGTATCCCCTTCTTTTACGTTTATTCTTAAAATATTTCCCGGAAGTGGAGATTTTATTACCGTAGAGCTGGGTTTTTGGTTAGAAGGAACGGGATTAAACTTATCAGCAACATTCATATTACTGGGAGTTGTGGGCACCTCTTTTCTTACAAGTATAGGAGTTTTGCTCACTTTCACCTCTTGATTCAATGTTACGGTGTAAGGTGTACCATTTACTTCAATTTCAGCAATATTTCCATCTATAGATTTTATATAAACATGAAAATCGTTACCATTAATATTAAAATCAAATTTTTTCATTATCGGTGTAAATTATTTAGTCCATAAATTTTTGAATTCCATGGCGAATAACGCCTTTCTATTCGTTTAATGGTAAGCACATTGCTTTCTTCATCATGCATACTGTCTAAATATAAATATAACGCCATAGAAATGGCTGCAATTTCATTGGCGGGAATATCCTTTATTTTATCGACATCTATACCTGATTTCACTACTTTCTTTTTTGCCACTTTTAAAACTATTACCTGAAAAAGTTCAAAAAGCAGTACCAAAACGAATAAGACGGAAAAAACAACCATTATACCTATTGCAGCTGCTGTAAGGAGTTCTTCCCATGAGTTGATCATCAATAATTTCATTATCATTTTTTATAAAGGAATATTACAATGTTTTTTTAATGGATTCACGACCTTTTTTGTTTGCAAAGTTTCAAAAGCACGAATGATTCTGAAACGTGTATTGCGAGGTTCAATCACATCGTCAATATAGCCATAAGAAGCAGCCTGATAAGGATTTGAAAATTTTTCGTTGTATTCAGCAACTTTTTCAGCAATATATTTGGCTTTTTCTTCGGGATCTGCAATATTAGCGATATTTTTTCCTTCGAGAATTTCAATGGCCCCTGAAGCACCCATAACTGCAATTTCGGCAGTAGGCCATGCATAATTAAAATCACCACGCAGCTGCTTGCAACTCATTACATCATGTGCTCCACCATAGGATTTTCGGATGGTTACTGTAACTTTGGGCACAGTAGCTTCACCGTAAGCAAACATTAATTTGGCACCATGAATGATAATTCCGGAATATTCTTGACCGGAACCTGGTAAAAAACCCGGCACATCTACCAATGTAAGAATAGGAATATTAAAAGCATCACAAAAACGTACAAAGCGTGCGGCTTTACGCGAAGCATCACAATCAAGTACACCGGCAAGAAAATTGGGCTGATTTGCAACAATACCTATTGAAGCTCCATTTAAGCGTGCAAATCCTACTATGATATTTCTTGCATAAAATTGATGAACTTCCAAAAATTCTCCGTTATCTACCAATGAATGAATAATTTCTTTCATGTCGTAAGGCAAATTCGGATTGTCAGGTACGATGGTATTCAGTTTGTCTTCATGACGATCGATTGGATCATAGTTTTGAATCAATGGAGGTTCTTCAAGATTATTTTGAGGTAAATACGATAATAATTTACGTATCATCAGCAACCCTTCCTCTTCGCTTTCAACCTTAAAATGAGACACTCCCGACTTTGAAGAATGAACATTGGCGCCTCCAAGATCCTCAGTTGTAATATCTTCACCCGTAACAGATTTAACAACTTTGGGACCGGTAACAAACATGTAACTGTTTTCCTCTGTCATCAAAATAAAATCAGTAAGTGCCGGTGAATAAACGGCTCCTCCGGCGCAAGGGCCAAAAATAGCTGAAATTTGTGGTACAAGACCTGAAGCAAGAATGTTTCGTTCAAAAATTTCGGCATATCCGGCCAGTGAAGTTACCCCTTCCTGAATTCGTGCGCCTCCCGAATCATTGATTCCGATAATTGGAGCACCCATCTTCATAGCCATGTCCATCACTTTGCAAATTTTTTGTGCCATCATTTCCGAAAGTGAACCACCAAAAACCGTAAAATCTTGGGCATAAACATACACTGTTCGTCCATCAATTGTACCGTGTCCGGTTACTACACCATCTCCCAAGTATTTTTCGTTTTCCATCCCAAAATTGGTACAACGATGTGTAACAAACATATCAAGCTCTTCAAAACTTCCATCATCAAGCAACATTTCGATTCTTTCTCGCGCTGTATATTTGCCTTTTTTGTGCTGTGATTCAATTTTCTTTTCTCCTCCACCCAGCTTGGCTTTTGCACGTAAACTGATTAATTGTTCTAATTTTTCCAGATTATTCATTTTTTCTTTTTATCTTAAAGATTTTTTAAAAATAAATCAACAATTTATATTGGGATTTTCACACAACTCAGTCAAAATTCCAAAAGTAGATTTTGGATGTATAAAAGCAATATTTAAACCTTCGGCACCTTTGCGTGGTTGTTTGTCTATCAACATAACTCCTTTATCGGATGCTTCATTTAAGGCTTGCTGAACATTTTCTACTGCTAAAGCAATATGATGAACTCCTTCTCCGCGTTTTTCAATAAATTTACCAATTGGTCCTTCAGGATCAGTTGACTCCAACAGCTCAATTTTAGTGTCTCCAACCTTAAAAAAAGCTGTTTTAACTTTTTGGTCTTTCACTTCCTCTATAGCATAACATGTAAGTCCCAATACGCTTTCAAAAAAAGGAATGGCAGTTTCCAAACTTTTTACGGCAATGCCAATGTGTTCAATTTTTTTTGGTTTCATAAAATGAAAAATATAGTTGTGTGTTAAATTATTTTATTGATAATCAATAAAATAAAATTAAAAATTGTAATTACAGAAAGGTCAATTAGCGAAATATTTCCTTATTTAATATTTTCTGCAAAGTTAACAATATAATTGTTTTTCAAAGAATAATTTCAATGGAAAAAACATAGATATTTAAAAGTTTTTGACAATAAAATTTTTTTTCTTTTAATTTACTCTTTTTACCAGTTTCATCCGAATTAAATATTAACCATTTTTTCAAAGCAAATAGAAATCAAACTTCGAAGAGCCCTCCATAGTTTGGAAAACAACGCGTACCTTTTTTAAAAACAATTTTTTTCCTTTTGGAAATTTTAGATTATTGCAATTTCAGAGCCTTTTGCACTAAACAACTGATTTGTCTTTTTTGATAGCCAACCCTATGCCTTTTTATTTGAATCTTTGTTGTATTTTTACCCAAATTTTGTAACTTTGTTCTACGGTTAAATGTTTCTTTGTTTGTAATTTTTTAGTGAAAAGAAACCATAGAAAACCATAATCTAAGTGGGCAAACCGGAATAAATCTTCTTCTTTTTTATCTTGAAATGATTTTCCTTGATTTTTTATTCCCCTAAAAAATTGCATTTACTGATTGAATTTATTGATCAAAAAAAATGAATGTTATGAAAAAACTTTTTTTACTGTCCATCATGATGGTTTTTACATTCTTTTCGTTCCAATCGGGGCAAAACAAAAAAGGCGTGGAAAAATCTCAAAACACTCTGCCTATGGACTTAAAAACATTTGACACTATTCAATTGCTTGCACCTGATACAATGGGTGGAAAATCTTTGATGCAAACTTTTCAACATCGCAAGTCAGATCGGGAATTTAAGCAAACGCCATTGTCATTGAAGCACTTGTCCGAAATACTTTGGGCAGCTTATGGCATCAATCGTCCTGATGGAAAAAGAACGGTTCCCTCGGCAAGAGCTCTTTATCCACTGCAAGTTTATGCAGTACTTCCCAATGGAATTTATCGATACGAACCACAAACACATCGACTTGTGCCTGTTGTAAAAGGAGATTACAGAAAATTGGCAGGCTTGCAGGATTTTGTTTACACGGCTCCGATGAATTTGATCTTTATTGCCGACTTCAACAAATACAATTTGACGCAGAAAGAACCTGACGCGAATAGCATACGAATGGTTTCGCTCGATGCCGGACATTGTACCCAAAACGTTTATTTATATTGTGCTTCTGAAGGATTGAGGTGTGTGGTTCGTGCCGGAGCAAAGGCAGATGAACTGCTTTCTCTGCTAAGTTTGGACAGTCATTATCGCTTTATTGTTGCTCAAACGGTGGGCTATTGACCATAAAAATAAAGGTAGTCTTTCTGTGTTCAGAGCGTTGGGATGTTCATTCCCGTAATTTTTCTGTAAAGATCCAGTGCATAAACATCGGTCATTCCGGAAATATAATCCAGAATGGCCATTACTTTTCCGTAAGTTGTCGGCTGATCAATCTCATACTGTTTGGGAATGCGCATGAGCAATTGCTGAGAATATGCTTTTTCGGGACTCAGCACCGCTTTTACCAAATTTTCGAGTAAAGTAAAAATGATTTTATAACCTGCAAGTTCAACATCAAGCACTTCCGAAGAACAGTAAATTTTCTCAAAAGCCGTTTTTGAACAGTTTTGGTAAGCTTTCAGCGACACGGGAGGCAGCAGTTTTATTAATGTGGAACTGAAACTCCCTTCCAGAATTTGAGGTTCATTTTCCAGAAAAACAGAAGAACAGTTGTCAATGAGCTGTCCAATAACCGAAGAACGCAAATAGGCAATTTGTTCGTTGACATCATCAACCATAGCAATAGTTTGCAGTTTTCTTTCGAGTTTCTTCCCTTCAAAATAGGAAAGGAAAAGAGCTTTTGTTTCGTCGGTGGAAAGAATTTTCAGTTTGTGCGCATCTTCAATATCCATTATTTGGTAGCAAATGTCGTCAGCAGCTTCTACCAGATAAACCAACGGATAACGAACATATTTGTCCGGTTGTGAAAACGAATGAGGAATACCGAGTTCGTGAGCAATTTTTTCATAATCGGATTTTTCAGAATGAAAAAAACCAAATTTTTGTCGTTGCGGATCCGAAAAAACTGAAGCATAGGGATATTTTACTATGGAAGCCAGTGTGCTGTATGTGAGAACGAAACCACCCGGACGTCTGCCTCTGAATTGATGGGTAAGCACGCGGAAAGTGTTGGCATTGCCTTCAAAACTTATTAAGTCCGACCATTCTTCGGGCAACATTTTCTCCTGCAAAATTTGTCCTTCTCCTTCCGAGAAATAGGTTGCTATGGCTTTTTCGCCGGAATGTCCGAAAGGCGGATTTCCCATGTCGTGAGCCAGACAAGCTGCCGAAACAATGCTCCCGACTTCATCAATAAAAGCATCGGGTAAATTATTTTTCTCTTTTATTTGACGTGCCACATTGATCCCCAGCGAGCGCCCTACACTGGAAACTTCCAAGCTGTGCGTAAGCCGATTATGAACGAAAACGCTTCCGGGAAGTGGAAAAACCTGTGTTTTGTTCTGTAAACGACGAAATGGAGGAGAAAAAATCAATCGGTCGTAATCGCGCTGAAATTCGCTGCGGTTATCCTGACGCTTTTCATGATAGGCTTCCATCCCGAGTCTTTTGGTGGTAATCAATTGCTTCCAGTTCATATTCACGAATTTATTATTGATAAAACAAATTTCGGTTGAAAACGTTAGCGCCTAGTCCCAATTGAAGTTGAAATTTTTCAATTCTTCTTTCAATCTGTCGCTTTGGTTGTCGGTAACGCGATTCAACCAGCGCCAAAAGTCCGTACTGTGATTAAGTTCCCTGGTATGACAAAGTTCATGTAAAATAACATAGTCGATTAAGTGCGCCGGTAAAGCCATCAGATAAAGAGACAAATTTATGTTCCCCTTTGCGGAGCAACTTCCCCAGCGGGTACGACTTGATTGAATCTTGACAGTGGAAAACCTGAAACCAAATTTGTCTGCCAACAGTCTGGTGCGTTGGGGTAAAACTCTTTTCGCTTCTAACCTGAGATAACGAGCAATAATCCTGTGTAAATAATTTTGCATTTGTTCTTCCCTGCAATCAACTTCCGAAGGAATTTCAATGGAGAGAACCTGATTTTTCAGACAACAATAGATATCTTCTCGATGCGTGGGTTTGATATCAGTAACAAAAGTCAGCGCCCTGAAAGGGGATTGTTCATCAATAATTTGTTTGTTTTTGCGTATCTTTTCCTTTACTTGAGCTCGTTTTTTTAAAATTTTTTCACGAACCGAGTCGATAAATCTCATTGCATCTTTTTCGCTTGCCCGCATGGGCAGGGTAACTTTCAATTTATCTTCTAAAATTTGAATGTTTATGCGCGTAGCCCGTTGACTTCTGTTGAAATAAATATCACCCAGTTCGGGGTCGGAAATTTTTCTTTGCGAAGAAGAAGTATTCATTTGTGTTGCGATTGAAAGCTTATTTTCGATATCGAAATCGGTATTGAGCAGCCAAAACAGGTTCTCTTTTCAATTAGAAAAAACAAAGACAAATGTAATCAATCACGCCAAAATTGAAAAAATCATTTTTGGTTGTCTTGTAAATTTGATAAGCAATAACTTATGAAGAAAGTACTATCAATTATTTTATTAGCCTTTCCATCGCTTCAATGGTGTTTTCTCTGCTGCCAAATGCCGAGAAACGGATATATCCTTCCCCACTGCGACCAAAACCTGCTCCGGGAGTTGTAACGATATTTTTTTGTTTCAGCAGAAAGTCAAAATATTCCCAACTTTTCATATTGTCGGGTGCCTTTACCCAAACATAGGGAGCATTGACACCGCCGAAAACCTTTAAACCCAATTTGGCAACGCCTTCACGAATGATGCGGGCGTTTCCCAGATAATATTCAATAAGTTGTTTCACCTGTTTTCTGCCTTCGGGCGTAAAAGTAGCTTCAGCGCCCCTTTGTACAATGTAGGAAGTGCCGTTAAATTTGGTAGATTGGCGTCGGAGCCACAATTTGTTCAAAGCAACCGCTTCTCCCTGATGCGTATAACCAACCAACTCTTTGGGAACAACCGTGTAACCACAACGCGTTCCGGTAAATCCGGCAGTTTTAGAAAAACTTCGAAATTCGATGGCAACTTCTTTGGCCCCTTCTATTTCATAAATGCTGTGTGGAACATTTTCTTCAGTAATAAAAGCTTCATAAGCTGCATCAAACAATATCACCGAACGATTGGCTTTTGCATACTCCACCCAAACCTGAAGTTGCTGTTTGCTAAGTGTGGTGCCGGTCGGATTATTGGGGTAGCAGAGATAAATCATATCTACTTTTTTATCCGGAAGCTGAGGAACAAAGTTGTTAGCTTCGTTGCAGGGAAGATAGGTCAGTCCGTTCCATTCGTTAAATTCGTTTGGTTCGCCGGCTCTTCCGGCCATAGCGTTGGTGTCCACATATACGGGATAACTCGGATCGGTAATGGCCACACAATTGTCGATACCGAAAATATCGCCAATATTGCCCGTATCGCTTTTTGCTCCATCGCTGACAAAAACCTCATCAACATCGAGTTTTATTCCTCTTGCCCGAAAATCATTTTCCACAATGGCCTGTCTTAAAAATTCATAACCCTGTTCCGGCCCATAACCTCTGAAAGTTTCCGCATGACGTTGTTCTTCCGCAGCTTTGATCATAGCATCTACCGAAGCGTCGGGCAAAGGAAGTGTAACATCTCCAATTCCCATACGGATAATTTTAGCTGAAGGATTTTCTGCCTTGTGTTGTTCCACCCTTTTGGCAATTTCGGAAAATAAATAGGTTGGAGGAATTTTTATAAAATTTTCGTTGATATAAGCCATTTTAATGATTCGATTAATGATGATAAAAAATACGTTTTATTTTGAAAATCAATATGTTTTGTAGAAAAAAATGAAAACTTAGGAAATTTCGCCTTCAAAAACTGTTTCAGCCGGCCCGGTCAAATAAACATGTTCATCGTTTTCGTTCCATTCTATTTCCAAATTTCCACCTAAAAGTTCCACAGTAGCCTTACGCGACACAAGCCCGTTTAGCACACCGGCCACAACCGATGCACAGGCACCTGTACCACAAGCCATTGTTTCACCCGATCCTCTTTCCCAGACACGCATTTCTATGCGGCTTTTGTCGATCACCTCGATAAATTCCACATTGGTACGACGAGGAAAAATGGGAGCATTCTCAATTTTTTTTCCCATCTTTTCGATATCCATATTGGCAATATTCTCCGTGAATATTACAGTATGTGGATTGCCCATTGAAACACAAGTAATAGCGTAATTGATGCCGTCAAAGGAAACAGGGAAATTAACAATCTGTTTTCCCGGAAGCGTAGTAGGAATTTTTTCAGCTTCCAACACCGGTTTTCCCATATCGACTGTAACGGAAACAACATTGTTTCTCTCGTCAAGAAAAAGTTGCAGGGTTTTGATACCAGCCAACGTTTCAAGGGTCAATTCGGTTTTGTCTGTCATACCTTTTTCATAGACATATTTACCTATGCAGCGCGCGGCATTTCCACACATTTCCGCTTCCGAGCCATCGGCATTGAACATTTGCATTCTAAAATCGGCTTTTGAAGAAGGAAGAATAATTACCAATCCATCGGATCCAACTCCTTTGTGTCTGTCGCTCAAGCGTATGGATAATTCGCCGGGATTTTCAAGCTGTTCTTCAAATCCGTTGATATAAATGTAATCGTTCCCGATTCCGTGCATTTTTGTAAATTTCATGATGAAAATAATTTATGTACTTTTTTCGATGACAAAGATAAAAAATTAAATCAGGACAGGAGAAAATTATAATTGCGATTTTCAAAACAAGCTGTGTTTACTTATAAATTATCAGAAAACAGCTTCCTTTTTGAGAGAATTCAAACAAAATTCAAATTTAATGGCTGTGATTGAATATTTTGAACTTTCATCACCTATCGGCCAATAACTTTTTCAATGTTTCTGCAAATTCATCAATTTCTTCGGGCTTTGTATCAAAAGAGCACATCCAGCGCAATTCATTGGTTTGAAAATCCCAAGTGTAAAATCGAAATTTTTCCCGAAGAGGCTCAATCACTTTCTCGGGAATTATGGCAAAAACGGCATTAGCCTGCACCGGTAAAGTTATTTGAACTTCAGGTATAGCGCGCATTTTTTCTGCCAGTAAACTTGCCATTTTATTGGAATGTGTTGCCATTTTCAGCCACAAATCGTTCTTGAGCAAAGCCATAAACTGTGCTGCTATAAAACGATTTTTTGAATACAATTGAAGAGATTGTTTCTGATAAAAACGGGCATTGGCATTCAGTTCATCGTTAAAAATCAAAATTGCCTCTCCCATCATCATTCCATTTTTCGTGCCGCCAAAACTCATAATATCCACCCCGCAATCAACGGTAACTTCCTTTAAACTTTTTCCCAGCGCTGCCACTGCGTTGGAAATTCTTGCGCCATCTACATGAACAAGCATGTTGTTTTTATGTGCAAAATCACATAATGCTTTCAGTTCTTCGGTGTCATATAGCGTTCCCACTTCTGTGGTTTGGCTAATGGAAATCACTTTTGGTTGTGCGCTGTGCACATTGCCTTTGTGTACCAAAACCGGGGAAATCAGTTCAGGAGTAAGTTTTCCGTCCGGCGTATGCACCGGCATAATTGAACATCCGATATTTTGAAAAACTGCACCGCATTCGTCAGTCAAAATATGAGCCGTTTGGGCACACACAATCGATTGAAAGGGCAATGTACAGCACTTTAAACAAACAATATTGGCACCTGTACCATTGAAAACAAACAAAACTTCCACATTTCCCAACTTCTGCTGAAAAAGTTTTTTTGCCCGTTGGGTGTAAGTGTCATCGCCATAAGAAATTTCATGATCGGCATTGGCTTCTACAATGGCTTTAAGGATATCGGGATGAATGCCCGAATAATTGTCGCTTGCAAAACATTTCATATAATTTCTTTTTTACAAAAGTTTAATGATAATCCGCAAAGTATCCTAAATTAAAAGGATAAATTATGGTATATTTTTCAGAAAATAGTTATAAAAATTTGTATAATTCACTGATATTCATTATCTTTACGTTATAAAATTAATATATATAGTTCTTATGAATATCATTAAATTCAGTGCACAATTCCCCGACGAAAAGTCTTGT
The DNA here is from genome assembly GCA_018433525.1 of Paludibacteraceae bacterium. GTDB lineage: Bacteria > Bacteroidota > Bacteroidia > Bacteroidales > Paludibacteraceae > MVYY01. The sequence continues at coordinate 315 of JAHDRA010000062.1, read as the reverse complement.
ATCGAGCATTTTAAGGCTCAAAGAGATGCTTGCGGGGTCGTTTGTCCCAAATGTGGTTGTGTGCACCATTACTGGCTGCAGAATAAACTGAGTTACGAATGTAAACAATGTCACCACCGGCAATCCTTACGCTCAGGAACAGTGATGGAAAACAGCAAATTACCTTTTATGTACTGGTATGTTGCCATGCATTTGCTTACCAGCACCAAAAAATCGTTCTCTGCCTCAGAACTGCAACGACAATTGGGACATAAACGTTATCAGCCCATTTGGGAGATGGTATGCAAATTACGCGATGTGATGGGCAAACGCGAT
>JAHDRA010000069.1 GCA_018433525.1 Paludibacteraceae bacterium | reverse complement strand
TTAAGGGGAAGAGACCAAAGTAAAGCATTTATTCCATCAGGGCAAAGGGGAAATGTTCTTTTTTCTCCTTTGTCTTGAAAAATAATTTTTCTTTACCTTTTATTTCCCCTGAAAAAGTTGCATTAATTACTTGAATTTACGCTTTATAATAGATATGAACCATGAATTAATTCAATTATGGGACAAAATAGACTGAAGTTACTTTCTTACTTTGAGAAGGAATTGGTATCTATATTTTGCCAATGGCCCCAGAGTGTTTCAAATGGAGAAGGGTAGGGTGGATGTTGCTCAAACATTTGTACAATTTGGAGATAAACGATAACTGAATTATTGAATACGGAATGTTTAATTTCAGCATTTTTGCAGAAGTGTGTTTTTTGAATACCGTTTGCCGTTTGATCAGAACGATTTTGTCCATTTCGGCAAACCAATCGGCGAAGACGGCATACAAATTAACGCTTTATTGGCTACTCAAGCTTGGAATTTGAAAAAAATGATGTGAAAACTCAAAGAAGAGTTTTTTGTTTCATTTCAACAAAAATTTCTAATCTTGCCACTAAAACAAACTTTTAAGGATTGACTAATCATACTTGACAAATCTTTAAATTTACTCCATCCTAACTTTCTCATCCAATAGAGCGAAATTGATGACTTCCATTATATCGTTTACGTAGTGAAAATGAAGACCTTTCAAATAAGACGCATTAATTTCTTCCACATCTTTTTTGTTCTCTTCGCAAAGAACCAATTCGGTTATGCCTGCTCTTTTGGCCGCAAGTATTTTTTCTTTAATTCCGCCAACCGGTAATACTTTTCCACGTAAAGTGATTTCGCCGGTCATAGCAAGATTTTTCCGAACTTTTCTTTTTGTAAATGCCGAAACAAGCGCTGTAAGCATTGTAATTCCCGCCGACGGACCATCTTTGGGAATAGCTCCTTCGGGAACATGAATGTGAACATTCCATTTTTCAAACATTTCACTATCAATTCCTAACTGTTCGGCGTGTGCTTTTATGTATTCCAATGCAATCACAGCAGATTCTTTCATCACTTCGCCCAAATTTCCCGTTAAAGTCAACTGAGGAGATTTACTTTTGCTTAGACTCGACTCAATATAGAGAATTTCGCCCCCCACTTGTGTCCATGCTAAACCGGTAACAACCCCGGCATAATCGTTTCCCTGATATTTTTCTTTTGTATATCGCGGAACTCCCAAAAAAGTTTTCAAATCATCTACAGTAAGTTGCACATTATAAGGCTCATTGGAAGCCACTTTTTTTGCAATTTTCCGCATGAGCGAAGCAATTTGTCTGTCCAATTCGCGAACGCCCGATTCACGCGTATAATTTTCGATCAAATGTTCGATTACAGGCTTCGTCAAAATCAACTGTTCTTTTGTTAAACCGTGATTTTCGAGCTCTTTGGGAACAAGATGGCGTCGGGCAATTTCCACTTTTTCTTCCTGTGTATAGCCACTTACTTCTATCAATTCCATCCTGTCGAGTAAAGGACGAGGAATGGTATTCAGATTGTTGGCTGTAGCAATAAACATCACTTTCGACAAATCGAAATCGACGTCGAGATAATTATCGTGAAAACTGGTATTCTGCTCGGGGTCGAGAACTTCAAGCAAAGCAGACGACGGATCACCTTTATAATCGGCAGCAACCTTGTCAATTTCATCCAACACAAAAACCGGATTGGCCGACTGTGCTTTCTGAATATTCTGCATAATTCTTCCCGGCAACGCTCCGATATAAGTTCTTCGATGACCGCGAATTTCGGCTTCGTCATGCAAACCACCAAGCGAAATTCTTACATATTTTCTGTTCAACGCTCTGGCAATGGATTTTCCCAACGAAGTCTTTCCGGTTCCCGGCGGGCCATAAAGACAAATAATGGGCGATTTCATGTCTCCCTTTAATTTCAGCACGGCCAAATGTTCCAAAATACGTTCTTTTACGGTTTCCATGCCGAAATGATCCTGTTCAAGCACTTTACGTGCATTTTTCAAATTAAAATTATCTTTTGTGTACTCATTCCATGGCAATTCCAATAAAGTTTCCACATAATTCAGCTGAGTAGTATAATCCGGAGAATGAGGCGACATACGTTCCAGTTTTTTCAATTCCTTCTCAAACAAAGCAGCCACATTTTCATTCCATTTTTTTTGTTTTGCTTTTTCTCTAAAATCCAGAATATCCTGTTCGGGAGAAGCTCCGCCCAATTCTTCCTGAATGGTTTTCATTTGCTGCTGCAGGAAATACTGCTTCTGCTGCTGATCGATACCTTCTTTGGCTTTATTTTCAATAGAAATTTTTATTTCCAGCAATTGCCACTCCTTGTTCAACAAATCGAGCAATTGATAGCCCCGATCCAGAATATCGTCAATTTCAAGCAGTCTTTGCTTTTCCTGCACATTCAATCCAAAATTCACACATACATAATTAATAAGAAAAACGGGGTTATCAATATTACGTATGGCGAAAACTGCTTCTGGAGGCATTATTCCTGCATTGGCTATAATTTTTGCAGCCATATCCTTAATGGTAGCAACCAGTGCCGGAAAAACACCATCTTCAGCGCTTGGAATTATTTCGGGAGCCAAATTAATCCGAGCTTTCATATAAGGCTTCAGCGTCAAAACTTCACCCAGAAAAAAACGTGATTTTCCTTCAAGAATAACCGTAGTAGTGTTATCGTTCATTTCCAAAATCCGTACTACTTTGGCCACAGTTCCCATAGAATACAACTGGTCGGGAGTTGGATCATCAATATTTTTATCTTTTTGTGTGCAAACGCCTATATAATGATTGCTTTCTTTTGCTTCCCGCACAAGTTTCAGCGACTTCGGTCGAGCAACCGATACCGGCAATAAAACACCTGGATACAAAACCATGTTTCTCAAGGGTAGAATAGGCAATATATCGCCCGACTCGAGAGAAACATCTCCATTTTTTTCCTCTTCAAACGAAATAATGGGAAAAGCTTCCGAAGGTTGTGTTAATTCTTCAATATTAAAATCATCAAATGAATGTTTCATTGCGCTATTTAAAATTTTAATGACAAAATTAGTATCTTTAATGTCAGAATGACATAAATTTATTCAAATTCAACAAAATGGGTTTCCTTCTTTTCTAAAAAATCTTCAGAAAATGGGTCGACGATATTTTTTTCAATTGTTGTGCCAAAAAATCTGTATTAAAAACCGGCAGTTCTAAAAATGGTTTTTCACAAAATACCCATTTAAATCTTTCATCAGAATATAATTTATTTTTTTAAAGGTCTGATGGGACACACATGTCTGAATATTATATTCATTCGTGTGTATGCACTACATGTGGGTTTTCTTATTATAAAATTTTTTTTCGTGTGGGAGAAAAAGAAAACAAATGATTGAAAAAATACGAAAAGGAAATTAAATATATAGTTCAGGAAATCAAATAATTAAATATATTAAGAGGTTAAAAAATTACTTATTGTTGGGTTTTAAAGTTTTGACCAAAAGCCTTAGCTGTAATCGATTCCACCTTTACTTTCCATACTTTCACGTTTCTAAGTGCCGGAAGCGAGTATTTAAAATCGCTGCGTTGTGTATATTTTTTCATAAACAAATTCATGGCCTGTTCTTTTTCTTCCAAATTTTCGATAAAAATCACCTTCCCTTTCACCAGCACACTTTTGGAGTTCATGCTGTAACTGCATGCCACATCAGGATGTTGGTACATTAATTTCCTGTCCGAACAAAACGTAATACAGACACGATTATCCTTTTGGAGTAATAGCTGATGTTTTCCTTCAGGTGCAGAATGTAAAATAACTTCGTTATGATCAAAAGCAAAATTCAAGGGTATAACATAAGGACTTCCATCCAATTCCGTAATGCCTACAAAGCAAATATCACAGGCATTAATAATATTTTCAATTTCAACTTGGTCTTTAATAAAAAAAGTTCTCATACAAATTCTGTTTAAAATACAAATATAATCAAATTTCTTTGTGATTTATCATCGAAATCACTGCCGTACGAAAGTTTTTAAAAATGTTGTTTTTGAAAATTCATATATTTGTATTTCAGCTCATTATGAAAATAATTCAGCTTGAACACAGAATTTATCTTGGTTAAATAGCGTTTTGTCGGGTAGTTTTTCTACTT
>JAHDRA010000060.1 GCA_018433525.1 Paludibacteraceae bacterium | reverse complement strand
ACCTGATTAAGTAAATTTGTTGTCAGATTACTTCAAGAGAAAAATACAAAAAATTTACTCCCGAATAAATAAAACTTTTTTCCCATAAAAAGACATTAAAATACAAACAGTAAATTCAGTCAATAATAATGCTATGGAAGCTCCTATTGACTGAAATTTTGGTACCAGAATGAATATTGAGACTATAGCTACTATACTAGCTTTAATATAAACTCTTTGGAACTTTTTTTTATCGGTTTCCTTACCTAATGCTAAAATTCCCAATTGGCCAAATATACCGCCAACCGCAATGAATAAAGGAATAATTGACATAATTTTAAAAATTTTTTCAGTTCCTTGATATCCCTTTCCTAAAAAAATTGATATATAAGGAGAAAGAAAAAACAATATACAAAATATACCACTCATGAGTATTATTATAATTAAAATTATTTTCCGCACTAATTTTATTGCCTCTTTTGATTCTATTATTGAAAGATAACTTACCTTTGGATAAAATGATTGAACAATGGGAACAAAAATCAAATAACAAAAACTACGCATAATCTTTTCTACTGCAGTATATTTTCCAACTTCTACTGGTGTTGAAAAATATCCTAAAATAATTGCAAATAATGCTGTATAAATAGTAGTTGCCGCATTTGAAATAAAAATAGGATAACTGGCTTTTATTTCTTCTAGAACTTGCTTTTTTGTTGTTTTAATTTTATAATTAGTAATATATTTTTTGTTCAATAAAATGACGCAAGTAATACTACTACTTAAAACATAAACTAAAGATTGAATTAATGCAGCCTTATTATAATCAGAAGGAACTTTAACGAAAAAAAATGTTAAGGGTAATATTAAAAGCTTTGATATAATATTAACAATTGAAATTGTTCTAATCTTTCCAAGTCCTTGAAAAAGCCATACAAATGAAAAAGCATTTGCAATAACCATAATGAATAGTATCATCATAGTTGTTGAATATATTGAAAATTTAGGGATTCCAAATGCTAAAAATAATGAGAATAAAAAACTTATACAAAGTAAGCCTAATTTTGCGTTTAAAGTTGCTGAAAAAATATTATTAAGTTCTGATTGATTATTCTGAGCGATAGCTATCCTTTTCGTAGCACTTAAATTAAATCCAAAATCTACAATAAGCATTAAATATTGAATTATTGCAAAAGAAAATCCAATATAGCCAAATTTTTCAGCTCCTAAAACAATCATCAAATAAGGATAGACTATTAAAGGTGCAACATAGTTAAGCCCCTGTAGTGCAACTAAATAAATAGTGTCCCAAAACTCTTTTTTATATTTCATTTGTCGTATTTCTCCATTTTATCTTCAATGCTTACATCCGTGTCTTTGGAGCTTTGGATTTTGATGTAGGTCATCATGCTTTCTGCTCCCGCATCGTAACAGGCTTGCTGCGCTTTCTTTACTACTTCCATCACTTCGTCATAAGTTCCTTCCATCACCGTTTCAAAAGGAGTTACTCTGTATTTCAGACCTGAAGCAGCAATCACTTCTATTGCCTTATCCACCAGTTTATATGGATGAATGGTAGCTGAACTGGGTAAAATTTGAAGTGCAATATTGACAATTTTATTCATTTTTACGCAGATTAAATATTGACAACTACTTATAAATTGAAACGTATAAACAGTTTAAAAATTGTAGCTTTTTGCAATTTATGTTCTAAAAATAACATCAGAAAATTCTTCTCCGTGATAAAACAAAAAAGCCCAAAAATACTTCCGGGCTTTTTTTAGAGCAAGTCAAATTTGAATGTTTTTAAGAGGATTTATTCTACTTCTTTTGGTTCTTGTTCCTCAGAGTTTTCTGAAGAATTGTCTTTCTCTTTTGTTTTTGCTTCTTCAGCGGCTTTTTTCTTTGCCAGTTCGGCAGCTCTGGCTTTATTTGCTTCTATTTCTGCAGACAGACGAGCTTTTTCGGCAGCTTCTCTTTCAGCAGTAAGCTGTTCTTTGGTTTTGTTCAATTTAGCTTCTTTTGAAGATTTCCATGCTTCAAAGCGGTGTTCGGCTTCTGCTTCGTCGAAAGCACCTTTTTTTACACCTTCCAGCAAGTGTTTTTTCATTAATACGCCTTCTCTTGATAAAATGTTGCGTACCGTGTCGGTGGGTTGTGCACCTACCTGAAGCCAATACAAAGCTCTGTCAAATTTTAAGTCAACTGAACTTGGATCGGTGTTGGGATTATAGGAACCAATTCTTTCGATAAATCTGCCATCTCGTGGCGTACGACTGTCGGCAATAACGATATGATAAAAAGCATATCCTTTGTGTCCATGTCGTTGTAATCTGATTTTTACGGGCATTTTTAAAATTTTTTTATTGTTAATACCTAATTGCTTTTTCTCGAAAAGCGGCACAAAGTTATCATTTTTATTTGATAACCGAAATATTTTTATCGATAAAAAATCAATTATTTACAATATACCCATGCAGATTCAAACAAAGCATCGGATTTACGGAGCTGTTCCATAAATTCCACTGCTTCCTGATAACGAGGAAATGAACGGACAACCACTTTGTAATTTTTTTCCGGTGAAAATACCCGCGCTTCAGTATATTTCAAATTTTGAAGTTGGGCACAGAATTTTTCAGCCGACTTGCGGGAATAAAATGTAGCTGCAATAACGTGATACAAGTTGGTTTGCTTGCTGAGAGCGTTTTGAAAGTTTTCTTCTTTTGCAGGAGAAAGACTATCTTGCTTCTCCGTCTCAACAGTAGCTTTTAGGGTATTATTTATCGAAACATTTTTTGAAGCTGAAGGCTGGGATTGAGTCGGTGTGTATGTTTCCAGCGGAATCAAATTGGCATAATGACTGCGCTTGGTATCGGCCATACGCGGAGAAACCAGCAACATGCCAAAAATTAGAGCGCAAGCAGCAGCATATCGAAACGAAGAAGCCGATGGCAAAGTAATGGTAATTTTTTTGCGTTCTTCTGAATCGGTAATACGTCGTTTCCACAGCTTGATTTCAGTCATGCCAAAATTGGCAGGGAGAAAATCGGCGCGCGGCACAGGTGAAAAAATCAAATGTCCGTTTGTGTTTTTTTGCAGGCTGCCGAGATTTTCCATGTCAACCTTTTCTCCTTGCTGAAGTTTCGATAAAATTGATTCTACTTCGTGGTCTATCATTTCGATAGCGGCTCGATAGCTGATATGTTCTCTCTCCGAAATTTCATAAGCCAGCAGGCCATCGTTGGAATTTAACAACGGATTAAATGCAATTACGGCAAGTGGAGGCGTTATCCTGTCGGATAAAATCATGGCAGATTGTGGTTGTATAATAAATCCTCCCAATCCCGGAACGATAACGTAATCGTGCTGAGCCAGCAAAATTTCTATGTACCGACTTAATTTTTCCATGTTGCAAATATAATAGAAAGAATTTTTAAAAAGGTATTTTTACACAAAAAAGTTTTCAACATTTTGTTAAATGTGAAAAATCGAATTATCTTTGTATGATTCAATTCAGTTATTAACGATGGAAAAAACTATACTGATTACCGGTGGTGCAGGTTTTATTGGTTCTCACGTAGTGCGCCTTTTTGTAAATAAATATCCCGATTACCACATTGTAAATTTAGATGCGTTAACTTATGCGGGAAATCTTGAAAATCTCAAGGATGTGGCTGATGCGCCCAATTATACTTTTGTAAAAGGAGACATCACGGATGAAGAATTTATTCCTCAATTATTTGAGAAATATGATTTTGACGGTGTTATTCATTTGGCTGCCGAATCGCATGTCGACCGGTCTATCAGTGATCCGCTGGCTTTTATCCGAACTAACGTATTTGGCACAGCCAACCTTTTGAATGCAGCGAAAGAAGCATGGAAGGGCAAAATGGAAGGAAAAAGATTTTATCATATTTCTACCGATGAAGTTTATGGTTCGTTGGGAAAAGAAGGATATTTTACCGAAGAAACGCCTTATGATCCCCGAAGCCCTTATTCGGCGTCCAAAGCAAGTGCCGACCATTTTGTCAGGGCTTATTACCACACGTATGGTTTGCCGGTATTGATTTCCAATTGTTCCAACAATTATGGTTCGCATCATTTTCCCGAAAAACTGATTCCGCTTTGCATCAATAATATTCGCTACAATCGGCCACTTCCCGTTTACGGAAAGGGAGAAAATGTGAGAGACTGGTTGTGGGTTGATGACCACGCTGCAGCCATCGACATCATTTTTCATCAAGGGAAAATAGGCGAAACTTACAACATAGGCGGGCACAACGAATGGACAAACATTCGTTTGATAGAGAAATTGTGCGAGATTATGGACAGAAAACTGGGACGTGAATCCGGTGAATCAGCCAAACTGATAACCTTTGTCAAAGACAGAGCAGGACACGATTTGCGTTATGCCATCGACTCGTCAAAATTACAGCGCGAATTAGGCTGGCAGCCATCCATTACTTTCGAAGAAGGGCTCGAAAAAACAGTGGATTGGTATTTGGAAAATCAGGAATGGCTCGACAATGTTATTAACGGTGATTATCAAAACTATTACGAAAAACAATATTCCGAAAGAGAGAAAAGTTGAGTATGGAATAAATTGATTTTTTGCAATTTCGCCTTTCACAAAAATTTCTTCTACTCTTATTTTGGTGCTGTCTGATAAAGATAGATGCCGATGAGCAAGAATACGATATTGGGCAGCCATACAGCCATGAAAGGTGAAAGCGTCCCATTGACTGAAAAAGTGGTTGACAGTGTGGAAAACAAAATATATATCGAACTGAGTGCCAATCCGATTCCCAAATTGAGTCCCATACCTCCGCGTACTTTTCGCGACGAAAGCGAAACTCCTATTAAAGTCATGATAAAAGCAGCAAACGGCATGGCATACCGTCTATAATATTCATTTTCAAAAGATTGAATATTGCCCACGCCACGCGCACGCTGGCGGTGCAGATATTGTCTGAGTTCAGAATTGGTCATTTGAGCAGCTTCTTCCGAAGTAATAAATAATTCTTTGGGTTGAACTTTGATAACGGTATCCATTGAAATTCCTTTCGTAATTTTTTCACGCATGCCGATAAAATCGCGTTGCAAATAATTGTTGATTTTCCAGTTGTATGCCGAATCCCATGTAATTGTTTCTGCGGTGAGGCGCGAAACCAGTTTTTTCCCATCAAATTTTTCCAGTGAAAAATGGTACCCAATGTTGTTGTCGACTTCATATCTTTCGATGTACATGATTACACCTTTTTCAACTTCCATTTGCACGTTTCGGGCATTGCTGGGCTTAAATTTTTTGACATACTGATTCTCAAAATTCAACATTTTTTTGCTGGAATTTGGAATGACATATCCACCCAGAAAGAAAAACAAAAGAGCAATGAGCGTTGCAGATATAAAATAGGGAAGCATTAATCTTCTAAAACTCACACCACTGGAAAGAATGGCAATAATTTCAGTATTGTTGGCCATTTTTGAGGTGAAAAAAATTACGGCTATGAACGTGAACAGGGGGCTGAACATATTCATGTAATATGGAATAAAATTCAAATAATAATCAAAAATGATGGCTTTGAGGGGCGCATTGGTTTCAAAAAAATTATCCAACTTTTCAGTCAGGTCGAAAACAACAGAAATGCTCAAAATCAGTACGATACAGAAAAAGTAAGTTCCCAGGAACTTGTTGATAATGTACGTATCGATTCTTTTAAGTCCGAAACTTTGATAATTTATTTTCAATTTGGTTTTTAAAGCTTTCATGCCAGAAAATTTTGAATAAAGGTATTTTCAAAGCCTTCTACCGAGTTGTTCAATCATTCCCTTTTTCCATAGTGAAAAATCTCCCTTTCGGATATGCAGTCGGGCTTCGTTCATAAGCCAAAGATAAAAAGCCAGATTATGAATAGAAGCAATTTGCAGTCCCAATAATTCGTTGGCAGCAAACAAATGTCGCACATAAGCTTTGGAATAAGCTTTATCGACGAATGAAGTTCCCTTTTCATCCAGCGGCGAAAAGTCATTTTTCCATTTGGCGTTTTTTATGTTGATAACGCCTTGCGAGGTAAAAAGCATTCCATTTCGACCATTGCGCGTTGGCATGACGCAATCGAACATATCCACTCCGCGTTCAATGCTTTCCAGTATGTTTTGTGGCGTTCCCACGCCCATCAGGTATCGAGGTTTGTTTTCGGGAAGAATATCGTTTACAATCTCAATCATTTCATACATTTTTTCGGTAGGTTCGCCCACTGCCAGTCCGCCGATGGCGTTTCCGTCTTTATTCTGGTCGGCAATAAATTTTGCCGATTCTCTTCTCAAATCGGGATAGACACATCCTTGCACAATAGGGAAAAATGCTTGGGAATATCCGTATTTGGGTGAAACCGTATCGAAATGTTCAATTCCTCTGAGCAACCATCGATGAGTAAGTTGCATCGATTTTTTTGCATATTGATAATCGGCTGTGCCCGGTGTACACTCATCCAGAGCCATAATGATATCTGCTCCAATGGTTCGCTGAATGTCCACTGTAATTTCGGGAGTGAAAAAATGTTTGCTCCCATCGATGTGCGACTGAAACAAAACGCCTTCTTCTTTCAATTTTCGGATACCGGTAAGCGAAAAAACTTGAAAGCCTCCACTGTCGGTCAATATGGGGTGATCCCAGCCAATAAACTTGTGCAGTCCACCTGCTTGTTCCAGAATGTCAGTGCCGGGTCGCAAATATAAATGATAAGTATTTCCTAAAATGATTTGCGCATGAATGTCTTCTTCCAGCTCGCGAAAATGAACAGTTTTTACGGAACCTGCGGTTCCTACCGGCATAAAAATAGGTGTTTCTATTGCGCCGTGATCAGTGGTTATTTTCCCTGCTCTTGCCTTGCTCCCGGAATCGGTATAAAGTATTTCAAAATTCATTCGGTGTTTCTATCAAAAAATTCCGTTCAGCAAATGTTTAAAAAATTTTCCAGCATTTTTTGTCCAATTTCCCCCGATTTTTCCGGGTGGAACTGAACGGCAAAAAAATTGTTCTTTTGTAAGGCTGCACTGAAGTCGAAAATATAATTGGCAACAGCAGCGGTATTTGACGACAGTGGTACGTAGTAACTGTGGACAAAATAAACAAACGAATTTTTTTTTATGCCATCAAACAATGGTCCGGATAACCGAAAAATATTATTCCAGCCCATTTGTGGAACTTTAAAATTTTCGTTGGCAGGAAAATGTTTTACTTTTTCATCAAAGATACCCAGACAAGTTGTATTGTTTTCTTCAGAGAAGGAGCACATGAGTTGCATGCCCAGACAGATTCCCAATACCGGTTGTTTGAGTGAAGGAATAAGCAGGTCGAGCCGGTTATGCTTCAGATAGTTCATGGCTGTAGAAGCTTCACCTACACCGGGAAAAATTACCTTGTCAGCAGACAGGATTTCTTCTGCGTCATCAGTTACAACCGCTTCAATTCCCAGTCGTTCCAAAGCAAAAAGTACCGATCGGATGTTCCCTGCATTGTATTTCACCAAAGCAACTTTCATTGTCTCAACCGGTCTTTATTTTTTCAATTGGTTGGTTTCTGTATCGGGATAAATAACAACCGGTGTAAACTTTTTGGCTTCTTCAAAGTCCATTGTAGCGAAAGCCATGATGATGACCACGTCGCCAATTTGAACTTTGCGCGCAGCTGCACCATTCAAACAAACCATACCTGAGCCTCTTTCTCCGGGAATAACGTAAGTCTCAATTCTTTCACCATTATTGTTGTTGACCACACTTACTTTTTCGTATGGAATAATGTTGGCTGCATCCATCAAATCCTGGTCGAGCGTAATGCTGCCGATATAGTTTAAATTGGCATCTGTTACCGAAACCCTGTGAATTTTCGATTTTAGAATTTCTATTTGCATATTTTCAAATTCTTTGTGTTAAAGAAATAAAGCTGCAGTTGTGCAACTTATTGAACGTCATTGTATTTAATATTGTCAATCAGTCTCACTTCACCGCAAAAAACAGCTATGCAGCCAATGGCAGGCTCTGACCACGAATGAATGGGTTGCAGTGTAGTTTGATGAACGATTTCAAAGTATTCTACTTCCAAGCCCGAAAAGGAATTCAATCGGGCAATCACCCAATTTTGTACTTGTTCAGGGGAAAAGTTTGAAATCAGTTTTTTACTTTCAAATAAAGTTTTGGAAATTTCAACGGCTTTTTGACGTTCTTCCGCATTGAGCCTTAAATTGCGGCTGCTCATGGCCAAACCATCTTTTTCACGCACAATGGGACAACCAACAATTTCGATATCGAAATTCATTAAGTTTACCATTCGACGAATGATGGCCAACTGTTGAAAATCTTTTTCACCAAAATAGGCTTTGGTAGGTTGCACCAAGTTAAACAATTTGCTGACAACCTGCACAACACCATTGAAATGTCCCGGCCTGAATTTTCCTTCCATAACCTGGTCCAATCCGCCAAAATCAAACTCAAAAACACTTTCAAATTCGTTTTTGTCGTACATTTCGTCAACAGAGGGAGAGAAAACAATATCGCAACCGTTTTTTTCGAGCAACAGCAAATCCCGTTGCAAATCGCGAGGGTATTTTTCCAAATCCGACCGGTTGTTAAATTGAGTAGGATTGACAAAAATACTTACTGCGGTAACATCATTTTCGGCTACGCTACGATTGATCAGGGACAAATGACCCTCGTGCAAAGCGCCCATGGTTGGAACAAATCCGACTGTTTTTCCTTCTTTCCTGATTTGCTCCATCTCCTTTTGAAGCTCCTTTTTGGTTGAGAATACTTTCATGCGTTTTCACCATTTTTTCAACAAGTCGAACAGAACTTTTGACGCTAACTTTAAAGCAGTCGAATCAAAGATTTTCAGTTCCGAAAGACCTAATTTTTTGAAAATTTGACAGTTCCAATTTTGAATACCATCAAAATTGGGTTACAAAATTACGAAAACTTATTTGGATATGCACGATTGCTTCTTAATTTTTCCTAAAGCAAGCCGAAGACCAATTGTATAAACTTTGGAACGTTGAATCTACTATCTACATTTTTAAAAATTTTCTTTGCTCGTTTTAAAAATATACATTATCTTTGCACTTCGAAAATGGCCCCGTGGCTCAACTGAATAGAGCATCTGACTACGGATCAGAAGGTTACAGGTTTGAATCCTGTCGGGGTCACATTTAATTTAAAAAAGGCTGTCTTGTCATAAAAGAAAAGACAGCCTTTTTGGATGGATAAAAAATCAAATTCTGTCAATTATTCAATTCTTTGCACTCTCCTTTTCCCTCTTTCTTTCTTCATCAAATAATTCTTTTCTTTTCTGAATATAGGTTTCAACCTGATCGGGCGTCATAAAGGTTTTGAATTGTTTTAACCTTTCTCCATCAGCATTTCTGATAATTTTAATTTTCTTAAACTTGCTTATTTCATCCGATTTGACAGGTTCAACCTCTTTGGCAAATTGAAGATTAATGGAATAAATTTTTTCTGACAAATTGGGATTAAGTTTTAAAGTTGTGATCATCCATTCAGTATGAGTTTTAGCTCTAACTTCAGGTGATAATTCCATAAATTTAGGTAATTGAGCTGAAAGCGACATAGCTGTAAAAATCATCAACCCTAAAATAAACAGTTTTCGTTTCATGTTTTTAAAAATTTTAAGTGAATCCACTTAGTTTTTTATCAAATTTCATTCCATTTTAAATTCAAATTGTAAAGGCAATTTTTAGGATGTTGCAATACGCAAAATAGAAGCGTGGAGATTTTTGCCGATGAGCTGAATTTTATCATATTAATCGACAAACTTGGCTTATAATTTCAGAACATTTTTTTCTTTGATACAGTGGTCTGAAATTCTTTCAAATAAAACGGCTCAAAGTAGGCTGTATCAACAAATTGTTTTTTTTGATAGGCTTTTAATGCCAATGGAATCATATTTTCGGCCAAAGGAATAATTTCATCAATGAAATGTGCACGTGCATGTTGCTGCAGCACAGGTTTACATTTACTCATGCCGTTTCCGAAAAAATATACGGAATTTTGTTTGAGTATTTCATTAAAGGTACGCTCATCGACAATGTTGGCAGCGACAGGTTGAATCATTTCCAAATCGGTATTGAAAACAGCTGCATAAACTTCCATCCGGCGGGCATCAAGCATAGGACATAAAAGTGCATCCTTTTCATTTACCGAATTCAAAGCCGAAACAGCCATTATATCGAGCGTTCCAATCGAAATTAACGGGATATCCAACCCAAAACACAAACCTTTGGCCGTAGAAACACCGATTCGCAAACCTGTGTAAGAACCCGGCCCTGAACTTACTGCAAGTGCATTCAATGAATGGAAATCATTATTCAGTACATTCATCGCTTCGGCAATAAATCCACTTAATAATTTTGCATGATTCATGCCTTGTTCTTCGGAAGATTTTGAAAAAACACATTCTGTGCCACTACTCAAAGCCACAGAACAAACCTGTGTTGAAGTTTCAATATGAAGAATCAGCGGTAAATTCATAATTTTATATTGATGATGAAAAAACAGCATCATAAACTGCCGTTTTCTGTTGGCAAAAGTAGTAATTTTTTGCTGTAGCAAGAAAGATTTTCGTTATCAAGCTATATAAAATATCACTACTGCCCGATAAAAAATTGGAATAGGTTAGAATAAAAAGGGAAGTTACCTTTAAATTTAATAACCTCTCCTGTGACAACATTAGTTCGTTGCTTTTCACGGCTCAGTTAAACTTAAACCTGCAATTTTGAAGGATGGTCTGTTTTGAAAATTAAAACAAAAAAGTTATATTATAGGGGTTACAAGTATAAGTATCGACTGAATAAAAATTTTGTCAGATAATGGTGATTTGCTCTACAAAAGCAAAGACGGTAATTTGCTTCAAATCAATCACTACGATACACGTCAATTAAAGTTAACTGTCCGCTACAATTTCAATACGACAAAAAGCAAATACAAAGGAACTGAGGCCGGTGAGAAAGAAATGAAACGATTGTAGAAGTGTACAGGAAAATCTTTTATTATTACTCAAATTTTACTTTGTAAATCAACGAAGTATAAGGAGGGACATCGGGCGGAAGTCCTTTCATGCCATAAGCCAAATACCAGGGAACAACAAAAACAGCGCTTTCGCCTTTATGCATCAAACGCAATCCTTCCTCCAGACCAACAGGAATTTGCTTTTTCCCGATAATTACTTTTTCATGTGATTTTTCGTCAAGTAACTTTCCTTCGAGTGAAAACATTTGCCAAGAAATGAAGCAACTGTCCGAATTTTCCAGCAGAGTGCCATTGGTTTGATTTTCTATGAAATACCAAATTCCAACAGGCGATTTGACAAAATTTCCTTTTAATTTCTTAACAAATTGTTTCAGCACACTGTCTTCCTTCAACGCCATTTTCTCGTTTAATTCGACCAACGCCACAACTTCATTATTGGTTGTGTCCAAATTTTTATTGGCGGGCAATTGAGGTGGCGTTTTTCTGCAACCGTTCAAAAAGCACAAAACAATTAATCCGGAAAATAAAACACGAACGAATTTCATTCTTCAACGAATATTGGCTATGCTGATAATATCCGAAAAAACACCTGCTGCCGTAACACTTGCTCCTGCCCCATAACCTTTTATCATCATGGGAAATTCATTATAACGTTCCGTAGTCAGCAGAATAATGTTGTTGCTTCCCTGCAAGTCGTAGAAGGGATGGGTATTGTCGATTTCCTGAAGTCCAACCTGACAATCACCTTTATCCATAGAAGCCACAAAACGAAGGCGTTTCCCTTGTTTTTCGAGTTCCTGCCGGCGAAGTTCAAAGGCTTCATCCAGTTCGGGAATTTGCTCCCAAAATTGCTCCAATGAACCTTTAAAAAACTTTTCCGGTATAAACAGATTTTTTTTCACATCATCCTGTTCCACCTGATAACCGGCTTCACGAGCCAGGATCACCAATTTCCTGACCACATCCTTCCCGCTCAGATCGATACGCGGATCGGGTTCGGAATATCCATATTCCTTTGCCATCAATACAGCTTTACTGAAAGGAATATCGCTACTCAAAGTATTAAAAATGAAATTCAACGTTCCGGAAAGAACGGCTTCTATTTTTAAGATATGATCGCCGCTGTTGGTGAGGTTGTTCATAGTGGAAATAATGGGTAATCCTGCACCGACATTGGTTTCAAAAAGAAATTTTATACCTTTCTGACGAGCAGTTTCCTTTAATTTCATATACTTGTCGTAAGAAGATGAAGTGGCAATTTTATTGGCAGCTACAACCGAAATATTATGATCAAGCAAAGTCTGGTACAAATCGGCAATTTGTGCATTGGCAGTACAATCCACAAAAACGGAATTAAAAATATTCATATTGATAATTTCGTCGGCAATACGTTCAGGAGTCGAATCAACGCCATGCAATTTCAATTCGTCCTGATAATGTTCAATATCAATTCCTTCGCGCGAAAAAAGCATTTTTTTGCTGGAAGCAATTCCAACCACATTCAGTTTCAAGCCTTTCTGGTGCATCAATTTAGGCTGTTGCTGTTTTATTTGATGCAAAAGATGGCTGCCCACCTTGCCAATTCCCACCACAAAAATATTCAACACCTGATATTCGGACAGGAAAAAGGAATCGTGAATGACGTTCAAAGCCTTGCGCAAAGAACTGCGATCGGTAACAAAAGAAATATTGGTTTCGGAAGCACCTTGTGCACAAGCCACCACATTTATTCCATTTCTTCCCAGCGTGCCAAAAAGTTTTCCAGCAATTCCGGGTGTACGTTTCATATTGTCGCCAACAATGGCAACGGTCGCCAAGTCGTCTTCAGAAAAAATTTCGTCAATTTCTCCAAGTTCCAGTTCATTGGCAAATTCTTTTTTCAGTACTTCTACTGCCAGCGCACTATCTGCATTTTTTACCCCAATGGAAGTCGTATTTTCAGAAGAAGCCTGAGAAACAAAAAATACACTGATACCGTTTTTTGCCAGTGTTCTGAAAATTCGGTAATTTACACCAATGACGCCTACCATTCCCAATCCACGAATGGTAATGAGCGAAGTATCGTTGATGGAAGAAATTCCTTTAATGGCTTTTGATTTTTCGCCGGATTTTTCCTGAGAAATATAGGTTCCGCTGGCTTCGGGGCGAAAGGTATTTTTTATAACAATGGGAATATTCCTGTGAAAAGCCGGGAAAATGGTAGGCGGATAAATCACTTTTGCACCAAAATTGCTCAATTCCATTGCTTCGCTGTAACTAAGACGGTCGATTACGTAAGCATTGTTGATAATACGTGGATCGGCAGTCATAAATCCATCAACATCCGTCCAAATTTCCAGAATGGAAGCATTCAACGCCGCAGCAAGAATAGCTGCCGTATAATCCGAACCCCCACGTCCCAAATTGGTTACCTGATTGGTATGTACATCGGTAGCAATAAATCCGCCACAAACTACTATAGAAGGAGCATCCTTAAAAATCTGCTGAATGAGTTCGTTGGTAGTTTTAAAATCGACAATGTGTTTATCGAACTGATTTTGAGTTTTAATAAATCGACGCGAATCGAAATGAACAGCACCCCGAATTATATTGGCAATCAGAACGGAGGAAATCATTTCTCCATAACTGACAACTGTATCGGTGATTTTGACGGAAGTATCCTTAATCAAAAAGATTCCCCTGAAAATATTCAACAAATCGGTAAAAATTTCCTGTATTTGCAGTTCAACTTCCGTCTGCTTTTCAGGCAACACTGTTTCGGCAATCATTTGCATGTGCCTGGCAAACATTTGGTTATATTCGTCGAGATAGGTTTCGTTGCCGGAAGCTGCCAGTTGGGAAATACGATAAAGCTGATCGGTAACGCCTGAAAGCGCCGAAACAACCACTATCACAGATTCTTTCTGTGATTCAACAATTTTTTTTACATTCAAAACCGCTTCGGTAGAACCTACGGATGTTCCACCAAATTTCATTACTTTCATTCGTCAGGATTTTATTTTTTCTTCAAAAAATTTTAAGTTGCAATATTAGTGATTTTTTGGCAAATAAATTGCACCTTACCACGATTTTGAGTAAAAGTATTGCATCTTAATCAAAATTAAAGTACTTTTGCATCGCCTTTAACAAAAGGAATCCGGTCCCGTAGCTCAGCTGGATAGAGCAACAGCCTTCTAAGCTGTGGGTCGTGGGTTCGAATCCCGCCGGGATCACGAAAAAGCAGGTAAAAATGACAATAAATTACCTGCTTTCTTTTTACAAAAAAAATCGGCTATCATGGCAAAGCAAACTTTTTGGAGAATAAATTTTCTAAAAAAACCAAAAAACATGTTTTGAGACAACATCATGCTTTGTTCGTTTCACAAGATTCCATGAATGGGGATTCAGAGTTTTATCACAAAACTTTTTTACGGCAGGTTTACATGAATGGGCAAAGGAGTTTTATGTAAAATGAAAATAATCTCTTATTTTTGTATTTATTTTGTGAGCGATTGAACTTCAAGAATGAAAAGAAAAAAATTTTTCTCTTTTTTTCAAAAAATCCGGTTTAAATATCGTGTTTCCATATTAAATGAAAACACACTCGAAGAATCGTGGCATATTCATTTATCGAGGTTAAGTGTTTTTATATATCTTTTTGTTTTTACTATAATAACTTTTGCGTTGTTGTCTGTGTTGATATTTGTAACACCATTGCATCAATATTTGCCCGGTTATGGAGATATGAACTTGCGATCAAAAATTATTCAGGAATCGATCCGAGCCGATTCTTTAACTCATGCAATGAATTTGCAGGCGGCATATCTGGAAATTGTTAAAGATATTATTAAGGGAAATATTAAACCCGACTCTGTTGTTGGCGTTGATTCTGCTTTTTTGCAGCAACAAGCTCAAAAATTAATAGAGACATCGAAAAGAGAAAAAGAATTTACAAAAAAATTTGAAGAAGAAGAAAAGTTTAATTTGACAAGCATGGAAAGTTCTTCGACCAATAAGAAAACCTACGTATTTTTCCGTCCTGCAACAGGTAATATTGTTTCTTCATTCAATATTTCCAAAAAACAATACGGGGTAGCCTTACAAACTTTACCTGATGCTGCTGTGTCAAGTGTTTTAAATGGAATCGTAGTATTTGCAGATTTTACTTTTGACAACCAATGGGTAATAGCAGTTCAACATGAAGACAATTATCTTTCAATTTATAAGAACAACAATCGTTTACTAAAAAACATAGGCGAGGTAGTGAGGACAGGCGAACCGATAGCCATCACCGGTTCGTCCAAAGGAAAAAACGGACAATTGTATTTCGAGTTGTGGCAACAAGGTAAACCCATTAACCCACAAAATATCATAATTTTTTAAACTACCAGATTTTTATTCCTAAAAACATAAACAAATTGAAATAAAGTGTCCAACACAACCAAACAAATAGCAGTTTTAGGCTCCACAGGATCTATTGGGAAGCAAGCCTTGCAAGTGATAACCGATTATCCCGACAGGTTTAGTGTTTATGCACTCACAGCCAATAATAATATAGACTTACTTATAAAACAGGCTCGCAAATTTCAACCAGAAATTGCTATTATAGCAAACGAGAACCATTTTCTGCAGCTGAAAGAAGCTCTTAGCGATCTTCCCATAAAAGTTTTTGCTGGAGAAGAATCCATTGGGCAGCTGGTAGAAATGCAGGCAGTGGATATCGTATTAATAGCTTTGGTTGGTTACGCAGGGCTAAAACCAACCATGAATGCCATAAAGGCAGGCAAGAGGATTGCATTGGCAAATAAAGAAACATTAGTTGTAGCCGGCGAACTAATCGAAGAAATGGTGGCTTGCTACCATCCTTCAATTATACCCGTCGACTCTGAACATTCAGCTATTTTTCAATGTTTAAATGGGGAAGGGGAAAAAACGGAAGTTGAAAAAATTATATTGACTGCCTCCGGTGGACCTTTCCGTACCAAAACCAGCAAAGAGTTGGAATCGGTAACCATTGCAGAAGCCTTGAAACATCCTAATTGGGAAATGGGAGCAAAAATAACTATTGATTCAGCCTCCATGATGAATAAAGGTTTTGAAGTAATGGAAGCAAAATGGTTGTTTGGTGTTGCACCGGAGCAAATCGAAGTGGTAGTACACCCACAATCCATAATACATTCAATGGTTCAATTCATTGATGGATCGATAAAAGCTCAATTGGGAGTTCCCGATATGCGTTTGCCCATCTTGTATGCTTTTACATACCCTGAAAGAATTTTAACCACTTTTCCACGTATAGATTTTAACCTGTTAAACAGTTTGACATTCGAAAAACCCGATTTGGAGCGGTTTCACAATCTTGCTCTTGCCTATTATGCTTTAGACAAAGGAGGGAATATGCCTTGCGCATTAAACGCAGCAAACGAAATAGTGGTTGATGCATTTTTAAACAGCAAACTTAGATTTTTACAAATGAGCGAAGTCATTGAAACTATTTTATCAAAAACTTTTTATATAGGTCATCCCTCTTATGAAGATTATGTACAAACAGATATAATAACCAGACAAATAACCAGAGAGTTAATTGCACAAGTACATTGAAACTTCAGATGAGAGAAAAACAAAAAATTTAATTTATAAATAAACATTTTAATAATTTAGACGATAAACATGAAAATTCGCATGTTGAAATTCGTTATCGGATGAAGTTGAATATTTAGATCAATATGGAAACATTTTTAATTAGAGCTTTACAACTTATACTTAGTTTGTCAATTTTAGTAGTACTGCATGAATTGGGGCATTTTGCCTTTGCCCGTTTGTTTAAAGTTCGTGTGGAAAAGTTTTATATTTTCTTTAATCCGGGTTTCTCTCTATTACGAGCAAAAAAAATTAATGGCAAATGGCAATTTAAATTTTTTTCGAAAAATGTCCCTTCGAATGAGCGTCCCAAAAAAGATGCCGAAGGAGATATCGTAATGGGAGAAAAGGGGAAACCTCAAACTGAACCTATACCGCTTTCAGAGCTTTCAGATGATGATTGGAGAAAGTATCCCGAATCAACTGAATGGGGAATAGGCTGGTTACCTTTAGGGGGTTACTGCAAAATTTCGGGTATGATTGATGAATCAATGGATACATCACAACTAAAATCCGATCCACAGCCATGGGAATATCGTTCACGTCCGGTTTGGCAACGAATGCCTATTATTACTGGCGGAGTATTGGTTAATTTTATCCTTGCAATGGTAATATATTCCGCCATTCTTTTTACTTGGGGCAAAGAATATCTGCCTTTGGAAAATGCTAAATACGGCCTACATTTTACATCGGTCTTTATTGAGCAAGGATTCAAAAATGGAGATAAAATTTTATCGGTCGACGGTAAATCATGTGCTGATTTAGGAGAGGTAATTGAAAAAATACTGATTGACAATGCCAAAAGTGTTACTGTTCTAAGAGGCGACAGCCAAATTTTGACTATTTCATTGCCCCCCGATTTCCCTCAAAAAGTTTTGGCTTCAGGAGAAAGCAATCTGATTTCGTATCGATTCCCATTCGTGGTACAAGATGTTTCACCGGAATCACCTGCAAAACAGGCAAAACTTCAACCGGGCGATAGCATTGTAGGTATAAACGGTAAAGAATTAACGATTTTCCAAGATGTGGTAAGTGTTTTAACCAATTATCGAGACAGTTTAATACAACTTGCCTATTATCGAAATGGACAAAAAGAACAGGTAACCATTCAGCTTGATCAAACAGGTAAATTGGGTGTCGCTGTTTGTCCTTTTACCGAATTTTTGGAAACCGAACACGTGAAATACGGATTGCTGGCTTCCATACCTGCCGGTATTTCTCTGGGTTGGGAAACGTTAACCAGTTATATAAAACAATTTAAATTAGTATTTACCAAAGAAGGTTCTAAACAATTGGGTGGATTCGGGTCAATTGGGAAATTGTTTCCACAAACATGGAATTGGCAAATTTTTTGGTCTATGACAGCCCTGCTTTCAGTCATTCTGGCTTTTATGAACTTTTTGCCTATTCCTGCTTTGGATGGAGGCTATGTGTTATTTCTTCTGTATGAAATATTTACGGGGAAAAAGCCAAGTGACAAATTTTTAGAGCAAGCCCAAACTATAGGAATGCTTCTGTTATTGGCTTTGTTGATTTATGCCAACGGAAACGACATTTATAAAGCCATTTTTAAATAAAAAAATAGAAAAATCAGGGAGGCTGTCTCAAAAGTAGAGACAGTCTCTTTTTTGTATGTCGGGCATGGTATTAAGCTTGCAGGATGCGGGTTCCTGTATGTGCCGAGTTGATAAGAAACATTAGCGAATGGCAAGGGTGTTGCGGGTGACTGCAAATCTGAAAGAAGCCATCAGCAAAGCTGACGTTTTGACGAACAAAAATCTGATAGAAGGCTCTAATGAGAGGGCAACCGAACAATGGATTGGGAATGTCCGAAATTTAATCGTAACTCAAATGGAGTAAATCAGGCAAGACGCAGCGAAAGTTTAATATCTTATCCCGAGAGGTCTTATATGGTGCATCAGCAGTGCAAGAAATGCAACGATGTATTTTACACCTTACAAGAAGTCAGCAGGGGACATAGTATTCTGTTGAAAAACAGAAGAAGGTCTGAATCTTTTAATTTAAGGAGCAGTTAGTTCAAAATTTGTTTTATGGAGCAGCAGCAAGCAATAACGTACCAATATGACCTGTTTGATTCAATGGGTCAGGATGTTATCGCCCTTTTGCAGGGAGTGAAGCCGTACGTGGAGCTCAGGCGACAAAGGCGTTGCAAGTAAAAGAAGCAGGCGAACAGAAACGAGCCTTAACGCAGGATTTGATGGGAAGGTGGGGGAGTAATCCCCCTACCTACTCGATTACATTTTTTTTGGGCGAACGGCTTAGCCGCTAAAAAAGAATTTCAAGGACATTTTTTCCTCTTTTTTGTCTTTTATTCGGCGTAGCCTCAAAGCTACTTCGAGTTAAAAATATAATCCACTGATTTTCAACATTGCCTTTTAATAAGCGAATAAGGTTTGTTTTGTTTGGTTTTCTTTTGTTGTAAAGGTTTTTTGAAAAATAAGGTTAAAAGAATTTACCTCGTCCGGTGAGTCGAACCAACGGTCAGCGTAGCTAAAAATCAGTGAAGTTGACGTTAAAAAATCTTTTCTGTTTGAGCTCCGTAAGGAGCGAGTTTAAAAGATTTTAGCCAACGAACGCCTATTTTTTTCTTCTAAATAAAAAACGTTATTTTTGTAAAGTATCTTGGATACAAAAAAAAATACAACAGCAAGGAGTTTGTTGAGATGCACGGTTACGACACGTACGATTACGGAGCACGAGGAATGTATCCCGCTATTATGCGGTTCACCACCCCCGATCCGCTGGCAGAGAAATACTATTCCTTCAGTCTGTATGCGTATTGTGGAGATAATCCGATAATGAGAATTGACTCTGATGGTAGAGATGTTTGGGAAATAAACAATCAGGGTAAAATAGTCAATCAAATAAAGGATAAGAATCAAGATGCTTTTTATATGGTTGATAAAAACGGAAACAGAACTTTCTCAACTGATGCAGACGGAAATAAACATTACAATTCAATTTCATTTGAATACGGTACAATTACCGGCTCTAAAGAGGCGGGGTGGTTTAGAGATGCTACAAGTTTTGGCGTAAACAGTGAGTCTTCGGGGGCTGAATTGTTCAAATTTTTTGAGGATAACACAAAAATAGAATATGGTTTAATAAATACGCAAAGTGATGGTTCAACTGTTATGACCAATCATAAAGAAAGTTCGGTCAGTGTAAGTGCAACGGCAAAAAAATTAAGTGATAAAGGGCAAACGGTTACCTCTGTTGTACATAATCACCCTAATAGTTCCAATCCTTCAGGATTTAGAAAAGGCGATACGAGAGGCGATAAATTTGCAGCAAATCTTTTAACTAACTCCCACGGTTATCAAGTTGAACGTTATGTATATCAACCAAGAACAGGTAATTTAGTTGCGTATGATGAAAAAGGCATTATAGGCTCTATGTCTTGGAGGTTAATTTTTACACCTTCCACAGCACGAAAACATACCGTTTATCCTATAAGACAATATCCTGGCGTTGGTTTACCTACACCGTAATTAGTAGTTACTATGAAAGTAAGAAAAATCTTCAATATTATGTTAATGGCTTGTTGTTTTTTCTCCTGTCAAGCAAAAAAGGACAATAATAATGTAATGCTAACAGAGTTTACAAAGGATTTAATTTCTCTGTATATCAATGACGTTGCAAATATTAACGCAAAGAACAGAAAAGATGAAATAATAGTTACTGCTGTTGCGGATACTTCATATTATTATCTCTCTGTTTTTGCTAACAATCGTAAAGAATATAAATTTTGTAGAGAGGATTTTATCGGACAAACAATGTATTTAGGACATTTAGTAAGAATATTTGGTGATGAAAGTTCTATGTTTTATTCTGTAAATGAGAAAATCAAAAAAAAGGAACGATGTAAGGATAATTATACAGAATATGACCCGAACGTTTGGCAAATCTGTTTTTACAAAGACAAATCTTTCTGCAAAATGAGAACTTACAAAGGTTCACCGAGTGAAGATATATCAGAGATAGAAAGTTTGGCCAAAAAATACTTTAAAGTATCACAAACCATAAAAAACGAAGTTTATCAATCATACGAGGTTGAGAATGAACCTAAATTTGTTTTGGGCGAAGATGTTTTAAGAAAATTAATATCTTCAAACTTTAAAATACACAAAGAGGGTAGTTTTGGTAAAGTTCCGTTAGTAGTCAATATTGTCGTAGATGAAAAAGGTAAAGCCACGTTAAAAGGAATTATAAAAAGTTCAAATGATACTGAATTGGATAATGAAGCGATAAGGGTTGCTGAAATAATTTGTCAATACGATTTTATTCCTGCATCACACAGAGGCGAAACTGTCAAAGCCATTTATCCTATTGTATTTTTGAGAAGTGATATTACTAATATTACACCCTAATTTTTAATAGCCCCGCATTTGCGGGGCTATTCCCCGAGTTCGACGCATCCTCCAGGCTACGTCGCAAAAAATAAAATCTCCTGATTTTCAACATTGCTTTTAATAAGCGAATAAGGTTTGTTTTATTTCACTACTATCCGAAACTTTAGAAATTAAAAATGCCTGAGAATTTCATATTTTTGTAGTGAAACAAAACATACAGAAATAATGAAACTCCACAGGCGCAGTAAAAATAACAAAAAACCGGTTATCCGACAAATTTTAGACTT
>JAHDRA010000120.1 GCA_018433525.1 Paludibacteraceae bacterium | reverse complement strand
GCGAAAGTCTATAACTCACAATCGATATTTATCATCTATCAAAGAACGCATTGCCAAGTTCTGGCAGCTTATGTCTCCTACATTAAAGCCGAATGAGACTTTGAAAAAATTATGTGCAATTAATTATTAGAAATTATATATTATAGGTCGGATGCTGATTTTTATCCCTTTTTAGCTTTGAGCGGTGTTGTTAGTCTTTTTGTAATCGATATCTGGTCAGTTGTTGATGCTTTTCACGTTGCCAAAATCAATAATTTGTATCAAAGGGATTTGCACAGCCAGGAACAGGTTAAATTACAACTTACACCTTATATCGACAAAAATAAACTTGACTTTTCATGGAATCATCAACATACAATGGGATTATCATTGCAGGTAAATTTTTAGTTTTGATTTTTTCTTTTTTTAACCGAAAAATACTGAGTTATTCCCATATTGATAAGAAATTTTTTCTTGTTTGAAACTGTTGATTTTTATTGATTTTCAAATGTTTACTGTTTTAGGTTGTATGTTGGCCGGTATGGTAGTCGGCTTTATTTTTCGAAAAAAACATTTCAAAATTATTCAATCGGTTTTGTTTGTTCTAATCTGGCCGTTGCTTTTTTTGAAAATTCCTCTATAATCTTTCTGAAGATGCTTTTGATGAACAATTAATGAGAAACTAAATTTTAACTGTCGGAGGAGATAAAACTTCTCTGTATACTTCATCACGGTCTTCAATTCTAATGACTCGAAAATTGAAAAGCATGCCCAAACAGTTTCTTTTTCTGTTAAATTGGCTTTTGTGTAAATTATAGAAAGGTATCGTAACAATTAAAATTTACCTTCCTCAACTTCAATTTTGCTTTTTGTTAAATATTCAGATTCCATTTTATCAGAGGCGAAGTCAAAAAAATTGTTATCGAATCAAATTTTTTGAATACAGTTGATTTTTAATTAATTTTGTGAGCGTTAAAAATTTCTGATAAGTTTTCAATTTCTTTTATAATGCTTTCAATCCTGATTCCGGTATTCAATTATTCAGTTTCCCGTCTTGTTGGTGAATTACACCGGCAGGCTCTGCAACTTTTTATTGATTTTGAGATCATTGTAATGGAAGACGGTTCTAATGAATACTTGGAAGAGAACAGGCAAATCGATAAATTGAGTTGTTGCAGATACGTAGTTTTAGAAAAAAATATCGGCCGTTCAGCTATCAGAAATCGCTTGGCTGACATGGCAAAATATGGGCATTTGCTTTTTCTCGATTGTGATGCCGAAGTTTGTTCCGCCTATTTTGTCGAAAAATACGTTTCCTTTTGTCGAGAGGAGTCTGTGGTGGTGGGTGGCACAGCCTATGACGAAAATTTTAATGATCCTGCCTATAGTTTGCGATTAAAGTATGGCAGATTGCGCGAAGCCCGCCCGGCAACTTTACGCAACAAACTCGAATTGAGCGGGAAATCAAATTTTTCGGCATTTAATTTTTTAATTGCAAAATCAATTTTCAACAGAATTCGCTTTGATGAAACCATTTCCGGCTACGGGCACGAAGACACGCTTTTCGGACATCGGATTCATGAATTGGGTTTTAATGTTTTTCATATTGACAATCCGTTGATTCATAAAGGATTGGATGACAATCCAACCTTTTTGTTTAAAACTGAAGAAGGAATTCGAAATCTTTATTATTTGTATAAAACCGGTCGCTATCCTTTTCTGGCCAAAGAGTCCAGTTTGCTGAATTCGTTTCTGACATTGAAAAAATTGTCGCTCATCGAATTCTTTTCTTTTCTATATCGAATTTTTCGAAAATCTATTTATGCAAATCTTTGTTCTTCAAATCCTTCCCTGATTTTATTCGATTTTTACAAGCTTCTTTATTTTTGTAACTATTCTCAGAAAATGACAAGATGACAGTATTAGTAATTTTTTTCTTCCACCATCTTTCTGTCAAAAATGTCAATATCATCTATTTTTTTATCAGGCACACATTTTGATTCAGGCAGTAGCGAAATTATTTATTTGTATCGAAAAATACGACAAAAAATATAAATTTATTTATTAACCATTTAAAAATTAGTGTGATATGAATATTAAACCTTTAGCAGACCGTGTGTTGGTAAAACCTGCTCCGGCAGAAGAAAAAACTTCAAGTGGAATTATTATTCCTGATTCAGCTAAAGAAAAACCACTGAAAGGTGAAGTGGTAGCTGTTGGGAAAGGAACAAAAGATGAGGAAATGATTGTTGCTGTGGGAGATACTGTGTTATATGGCAAATATGCAGGTACCGAACTGGAATGGGATGGAGAAAAATATCTTATTATGCGCCAGTCGGATATTATGGGAATAATAGGTTAAGCAAGAAAGCTTGATAATTAATAACTTAAATATAAATTTAAAAAAACGTTTATTAAATTAAAACATAAAGAATATGGCTAAAGAAATTTTATATAACCACGATGCTCGTGAGCAACTCAAGAAAGGTGTTGATGAATTGGCTAATGCAGTAAAAGTAACATTGGGACCTAAAGGAAGAAATGTCATAATCGAAAAAAAATTTGGTGCACCTCATATAACCAAAGATGGTGTTACGGTAGCAAAAGAAATTGAGCTGGAAGATCCATTCAAAAACCTGGGCGCTCAGCTTTTAAAGGAAGTAGCTTCCAAAACAAGCGATGATGCCGGTGATGGAACTACAACAGCTACAGTGTTGGCTCAAGCCATTGTAAGTGTTGGACTGAAAAACGTTACAGCCGGGGCCAATCCAATGGATTTGAAACGCGGAATCGATAAAGCCGTGTCTCAAGTTGTAAAACATATTGCTTCTCAATCGAAAAAAGTAGACGACGATTACAACAAAATTGAACAAGTTGCTACCGTTTCGGCCAACAACGACTCCGAAATCGGTAAACTGATTGCCGATGCCATGCGTAAAGTCTCCAAAGATGGTGTTATTACCATTGAAGAAGCCAAAGGAACCGAAACTACCATAGAACTGGTGGAAGGAATGCAATTCGATCGGGGTTATATTTCGGCTTACTTTGTTACCAATACCGAAAAAATGTTGGTTGAAATGGAAAAACCATATATTTTGCTTTACGACAAAAAAATATCCAATTTCAAAGAATTGCTTCCTATTCTCGAGCCTGTGGCACAATCAGGTCGTTCGTTATTGATTATTGCCGAAGATGTCGACAGTGAAGCACTTACAACGTTGGTTGTAAACCGTTTGCGTGGTTCTTTGAAAGTTTGTGCCGTAAAAGCTCCAGGATTTGGTGATCGCCGGAAAGAAATGCTCGAAGATATCGCAATTCTTACCAATGGTGTCGTAATTAGCGAAGAGAAAGGTTTGCAGCTTGAAAAAGCTACTATGGACATGCTCGGAACAGCCGATAAAGTTACGGTTGACAAGGACAATACTACTATTGTAAACGGAGCCGGTTCAAAAGAAGCTATTGCTGCACGCGTGAGTCAGATAAAATCGCAGATTGCCAACACTACTTCCGATTACGATCGCGAAAAATTGCAGGAACGTTTGGCCAAATTGGCAGGCGGAGTGGCTGTATTGTATGTGGGAGCTCCATCGGAAGTTGAAATGAAGGAAAAGAAAGACCGCGTTGATGATGCATTACATGCTACTCGTGCAGCCATCGAAGAAGGTATTATCCCGGGTGGTGGTGTTGCTTATATTCGCGCCATCGAAGCGCTGGAAAACCTGAAAGGTGAGAACGAAGACGAAGAAACAGGTATAGAAATTGTTAAACGGGCTATCGAAGAACCGCTTCGTCAGATTGCATTCAATGCCGGAAAAGAAGGCGCCGTAATTGTAAACAAAGTTAAAGAAGGCAAAGGCGATTTTGGGTACAATGCTCGCAACGAAAAATTTGAAAATTTCTTTGAAACAGGAGTACTCGATCCTGCCAAAGTTGCCCGTATTGCTTTGGAAAATGCAGCCTCTGTGGCCGGTATGTTCCTGACAACCGAATGTGTGATCACCGAAAAGAAAGAAGAGAATCCGGTTCCTCAAGTGCCAGGTGGGGGAATGGGTGATATGATGTAATTTTAAAAATTCTCGATAAGTTAAAAATCTCCGGAGACTGTATAGTTTTCGGAGATTTTTTTGTGTCTGAAATTTTTCTTACAAAAAACAAATCAAAGTTTCTTTTTTGCATGGTCAATATTCAGAAGTAGTTTTTCTCAAAAATTTTGCCTATATTTGCATAACTCTATTTCTAAATCCAATCATTCTTGTTGGTAAATCATTTATCGTTTTTTTTTTTTGAATAAAGGAATTTTTTCCTTGCAAGTCCTATTAGTTTATTATTAAGTCTTTTTTTTTATGAATCGTCCGCTTATCGTAGGCATTACAGGAGGTATTGGAAGTGGAAAATCGACGCTTTCCAACAAGTTGCGTGCTGAAGGTTATCAGGTGTATGATTGTGACAAGGAGGCCAAAAAACTACAAAATGAACATCCGGTAATTCGAGAAAAAATTAGAGAATTATTTGGAGAAGATATTTACACCGAGAGTGGATTAGATCGCAAAAAAGTTGCCGATATTGTTTTTCAGAACCGTGATTTACTCGATCAACTGAACAAAATTGTCCATCCTTTTGTCAGAGAAGATTTTTTAAAATGGGTCGGACAATACATAACAGAAAAATTTCTGTTTATGGAATCTGCCATTTTGTTCGAAAGTGGATTTATTGATATGGTTGACAAGGTGATATTAATGACAGCATCCGAAGATGTAAGAATAAGAAGGGTGGTAAAACGTGATGGAATTGATCCGGAAAGAGTCAGAGCTCGCATCTCAAAACAATTGCCCGATACCGAAAAAATTCCCTTTTCCGATTTTATCATACATTCCGACGATGGGAAACCTCTGTACGATAAAATGAAAAAAATTTTAAAAGATTTGGAAAACTGTGTATTGGATTGATTCGAAAGGGGAAAAATTAAACTTTTATGCAATAATCGTTTTCTGTTTGTTCCATTAAATTAAATAAAAGTTTTCTGTCGTTAAATTTTCTACGCAGGCAAATTCATTTTTTATATTTGGATGGCCATACTCTGCAACTTCCTATATCTGCTCTGATTGGCGTTTCTTGCGGGTAACAAATTCACTCTCCTTTATTTTTTGTAACTGAAGAAGTTCCTCTGTATTTTTTGTTTGTAAAAGGCACAATCCAATCGGGTGGGAGCGTAGGTATTAAGAAAATATTTACCGATGGCTAATAGACATTTGATTCACATTGCTTTCAACAAAGACGAGTTCGGCTTCCAGTGCATAATGATCAGAAAGGTGTCCAATATAGCGGCTACTTTCTTCATAAAATGTATTTACGCGACGTTTAATTTCTTTTATCCATTGCTCGTTTCGAATGAGTACATAGTCAATCGTTTTCCTTTTACCTTCTCTTTTTCGACCCAATGTATTGAAAACCTCGTCATAAGTAGTCTTGTCTCCGGTTATCTCACCATTGGTTGCATCAAGGGTTTGTAACATTACTGGATAATCTTTTTTATTGTCCATTTCAATATTGAAATCACCGCAGATAATTTGAGGAATATTGGGTTGGTAATACTTATTCAATAATTTATCCATAATTTCAATACATTGTTTTTCACGAATTTCCGGAGTTGCATCAGCTTGCAGGTGCGTGGTTATTAATTGAAATTCTACACCGTTAAATTGTCCCTGAAAAATGGCCGCCCCTTTTCTTGCAATTTTATCATAACCTTCGCTAACATTGTATCTAATTTCATCAAGCTCTTCCAACGGAATTTTACTTACCACCCAAAGACCACTGTTCGTTTTAAAAGGAGGATGTTTTTTATTTGCCGGGCCATATTGATAAGGATAAGTATCTTTTAATTGTTTGGATATAATGCTTCTGCATGCACTACTGAATGCTTCCTGAAATACAATAATCTGATAATCAGAATTATGTAGTTTTTCAGCAATTAGTTTCGCTCTCTTGGTATTTCCATTGAAAAGGCTAACGACCGGAAGCATATAGATATTCCAACTTAATATCCTCAATTTTTCCGACTGACTTGGGATAATTTCACTTTCAATAGATTTATTTTCAAATGGTTCAGTAATTATCTGTAATACCATTAAAATAAAAAGGAATGTTTTATTAAGCATAAAAATTGGTTTTTAATTTTTATATGGCAAAAGAAATGTAATGCTGTTTCATAATTGTTAAATACCAATAACTTATAAGTGAAGACGAAATGAATGTTCCATGAAAAAATTATATGGATAACCTACTAAAATAAGTGGAATGGAATCACTACTGTCCGATAAAAAAATAGAAAAGGAAAGAATAAAAAAGGGAAGCTATTCAAATTAAATAACTTCCCCGACATATAGTATTTTTGTTTTTGCAAAAACATAAAAACTATATGGGCAAAAATACGGAAATAAATTTAGTCAATCAGTAGTGATAATTAATAATGATATTTATTCCTTTATCATTTTAACTGTTCCAAAATTATTTTCACCATTTAATTTAACAATATAGATTCCATTTGCAAAAGAAGAAATATTGATAGTAATTACTTCATTTTGCATTACCCTATAATTATTAGAGAAAACAACTATACCTTGTAAATCAATTATTTCTATCGTTAAATTATCATCTGCATTCTTAACTTTAATATTGATTGAAGTACTTGCCGGATTAGGATAAATATTCAATTGGTTTTGAAATGTTAAATCATTAATTCCACTACTTAAATTAATTAAAGCATTAAATGCATTTATATCACCATTAAAAACAACTTTATCTACTAACCCATAATCAAGATAATTATTATGTGAATACTGATGAAAAAGCCATGGCCACCCATTTGTTTTCGGAGACCCTGGTGAACTGCTAGTATCCGCTATAAATAATTTAATATTATCATTTAAAAGATATGGATATAATGATTGGGCATAAGAAAAAGTGGTATAAAGCAAAGGCATAACAGAAGTCTGACTTTTAACTCCCGTACAAAATTCATATATCCAATTAGCAAGATCTTGCACATTCATAGGTTTTTGACTTGGTAAGGAAACAGCATTTGAATTTGCATCAAGATAATAACTATTACCTGAAAGCAAATTTACAAATATATCATATTTCCCATTTACACTCTTAAAACTGACAATTTGATCTTCTATGTCTAATGCCGGAGGTAAAAATCCTTTGCCTATATAATTTTTTGCACTGTTCAAAAAATTATTTACTTCATCCGAAACCGTATTCTTATGATCGTAACTTACTTGATAATAGTCAGGAGAAAATAATGGAGTAGCAAAATGATATGCTCCAACAACAATATTTTTATTTAGTGCACCATTAATGCTACCTTTAAATTCATTATCTTCTTTATAAATGCTTTCAGTTGCTTTAAAAAATGCAAATTTTATCGAATCTGGGATAGCAGATGCAATGATTGGATTAGTAGTATCAAATCCGTAAACAAAACTATTATTAGTTGAACAAACATTAAAATTGTAAGAGTTGGAATAAACGGAACTACTATTATACACTCTGACATACCAAGTTCCACAATCATTCATATTGTTAATATTATAATTAATCTGCCCGCTATTTACATAAGTAAATCTTTCCGGATAATTTGAACTATTATAAGTATTC
>JAHDRA010000101.1 GCA_018433525.1 Paludibacteraceae bacterium | reverse complement strand
TTTCTCTACTCGAAAATTTAAAGTAAATTAACCTCACAGAGCCAATTTCTTGCGGAAAAACGGTCTGTTTCAGTAGAAAAGTATCTAAATTTTGATTATTATTAACAATCAGGGAACGGATACCCTGCAATGTGGGTTAAAGTCAATCCAGAAAAATAAAACAATAAAGGCAACAAAAAATAATTTTCGATAGTCGTGGAAGAAAATTTTTTCAAGAGCAACCAGAAAAATAGCCCTAACAACAATGTTAGTAAAGAAAAAAAAACTAATGAAAAAAGAAGATTATTTTTCATTTTCTGGAATTTGTTCAGCACAAATAACGACCTTATCGTTATTCAATTCGATTAGTCCGCCATTAATAAAAACATTGTTAACACCGTTTTTGAAACGAAAAGTAACATTTCCTTTCCCCAAAATGGCAATCAAAGGAGCGTGATGAGAAAGTATGGTAAATACCCCCCCCTTACCCGGTACTGTTACAGATGAAATTTCACCATCGTAAATCAATTTATTGGGCAAAACAATTTTCAGATTCATTGATCCTCAATTTTAAATGTTTTATTCAAATTGTGAGCTTCTCTTAGCAATGCATGCCCCTTATTTAAGACATCCTTAATGGTACCAACATTAAGAAAAGCCATTTCGGGAAGGTCATCGAGCATACCGTCCAATATAAGTTTAAAGCCGTGAATGGTTTCTTCTATAGGTACCATTACTCCCGGAACTCCTGTAAAATGTTCTGCCATAAAGAAAGGCTGCGAAAGAAAACGTTGTACTTTTCGAGCTCTTTGCACTGTTAAACGATCTTCTTCAGAGAGTTCTTCTATACCCAGAATGGCGATAATATCTTGCAACTCCTTGTTTCGTTGAAGAATTTGCTTCACCCGCTGAGCTGTTTCATAATGTTCCTGCCCGACAATAAGCGGATCGAGAATTCGTGAAGTAGAATCCAGTGGATCGACAGCAGGAAAAATTCCCAATGAAGCAATTTGCCGACTGAGAACCGTTGTAGCATCCAAATGTGAAAAAGTAGTTGCCGGAGCAGGATCGGTTAAATCGTCCGCTGGAACATAAATAGCTTGAACAGAAGTAATTGACCCACTTTTAGTGGAAGTAATGCGTTCCTGAAGAAGCCCCATTTCAGTAGCAAGTGTAGGTTGATAACCCACAGCAGAAGGCAATCGACCCAACAGAGCCGAAACTTCAGAGCCTGCCTGAGTGAAACGGAAAATATTATCAATAAACAATAAAATATCATGATTCTCACTTTCATCACTGTCGCGAAAAGATTCAGCTACCGTAAGCCCCGACAAGGCAACGGAATATCGTGCTCCGGGAGGTTCGTTCATTTGTCCAAAGACCAAAGTCGCCTGAGATTTTTTTAGTTGCTCATAATCAACTTTCGATAAATCCCATTTCCCTTCTTGCATAGCTTTGTTAAATTCTTCACCATAGCGAATAACTCCTGCCTCTATCATTTCACGCAACAGGTCATTCCCTTCACGGGTTCGTTCACCAACGCCGGCAAAAACCGAAAATCCTTTGTGCCATTTGGCTATATTGTTAATAAGCTCCATAATGATAACCGTTTTGCCAACACCGGCGCCGCCAAAAAGTCCAATTTTTCCACCTTTAACGTAAGGAGCAAGTAAATCGACAACTTTAATTCCGGTATATAAAATTTCGTCGTTGTTTGCAAGTTCATCAAATTTGGGGGGTTCTTTGTGTATGGGAGCCGACTCTACCCTTCCCAGTGGGCTTAAGCCATCTATCGATTCCCCTATGACATTCATCAATCTTCCCTTTACTTGATTCCCTACTGGTATGGAAATTGGCGAACCCAAATCGCTTACGGGCAGACCTCGACTTAACCCATCAGTGGAATCCAGCGCAATTGTTCGGACAATATTCTCGCCAATATGTTGTTGAACTTCTAAAATGAGATTTTTCCCGTTGGAAAGCGAAATACTCAAAGCGTTATTTATAGGAGGCAATTCAAATTCATTTTTCTCTTCGAGAGGGAAAAAAACATCCACTACCGGACCAATTATCTGCCACACCTTTCCCTGTATTGATAACATGAAAAAATTATAATTGTAAATACATTTTGTGAGAAATTGTGTGGCAAAAGTAAATAAAAGATTCTTCTTAAAAGAAAACGAATGTTTAAATTAGTTCAAAAAAACAAATCTTTCTGTTAAACAATATTATTCAGTTTTTCAATCCAACTTCAAAACAGCTAAAAAGGCTTTTTGTGGTACTTCAACCGATCCGATTTGCTTCATTCGTTTTTTTCCTTTTTTCTGTTTTTCCAGCAGTTTTCGCTTTCGTGAAATATCGCCGCCATAACATTTGGCAGTAACATCTTTTCTGACGGGTTTAATGGTTTCTCGCGCAATAATTTTGGCCCCGATAGCTGCCTGGATGGCAATTTCAAATTGCTGACGGGGAATCAGTTCCTTCAATTTTTCGCACATTCGCCGCCCCAATGAATAGGCATTATCGGCATAAATCAATGAAGAAAGTGCGTCGACAGGCTCTCCGTTGAGCAAAATATCCAGCTTTACCAGTTTGGAAGCTCTGTAGCCATTCATGTGATAGTCGAAAGAAGCATAACCTTTTGAAATGCTTTTCAACTTGTCGTAAAAATCAAAAACTATTTCGCTCAGCGGCAGGTCGTAAATCAATTCAATCCGATTGCCCGAAATGTATTCCTGCTTGATCAGTTCTCCACGCTTACCCAAACATAAAGTCATAATGGGACCAATATATTCCATCGGAGTGATAATGGAAGCTCTGATATAAGGCTCCTCAATGCGATCTATCAAAGTCGGATCAGGCATTTCGGAAGGATTGTGCACCTCAATAAGTTCTCCCTTTTTGGTATAAATTTTATAGGAAACATTTGGAACGGTGGTAATAACATTAATGTTGAATTCACGTTCCAGACGTTCCTGAATAATTTCCATGTGCAACATTCCCAAAAATCCGCAACGGAATCCGAATCCTAAAGCTGTGGAAGATTCCGGCTCGAAAGTGAGCGAAGCATCGTTTAACTGCAATTTTTCTATGGAAGCCCGTAAGTCTTCAAAATCCTCTGTATCAATCGGATAAACACCGGCAAATACCATAGGCTTAACTTCTTCAAAACCGGCAATTGCTTTTTGACAGGGACGTTTCACATGTGTTATCGTATCACCTACCTTTACTTCTTTGGATGTTTTGATTCCGGAAATAATATAGCCCACATTTCCCGCGCTCAAAGTTTGTACAGGTTGAGGTTCGAGCTTCAGCACTCCAATTTCTTCGGCATAATAATCTTTGCCAGTAGCAACAAATTTTACCCAATCTCCTTTGTTGAGTGTTCCATTTACAATTTTAAAGTAGGCAATAATTCCCCTGAAAGGATTAAAAATGGAATCGAAAATCAAACATTGCAATGGCGCTTCAGGGTCTCCTTGTGGTACAGGGATGCGTTCTACAATAGCATTAAGAATTTCTTCGACTCCTTGTCCCGTTTTTGCACTAGCTCGAATAATTTCTTCCCGGCTACAACCGAGCAATTCTACTATTTCATCTTCCACTTCTTCCGGTCTTGCGCTGTCCATATCTATTTTGTTGATCACCGGAATAATGGTCAAATTATGATCAAGAGCCATGTAGAG
Organism: Paludibacteraceae bacterium; assembly: GCA_018433525.1. Classification (GTDB taxonomy): domain Bacteria; phylum Bacteroidota; class Bacteroidia; order Bacteroidales; family Paludibacteraceae; genus MVYY01. The sequence goes on along the minus strand of JAHDRA010000101.1, from coordinate 2,242 downwards.
GTTCGAAATAGTTTGCGCCTGAATGCCCTGCGTTGCATCCACTACTAGCAAAGCTCCTTCCGAAGCAGCTATGGAACGCGAAACTTCATACGAAAAATCTACATGTCCCGGAGTATCAATTAAATTCAGAATATAATCAATGCTTTGATACTGATAATTCATTTGGATAGCATGGCTTTTTATAGTGATGCCACGTTCACGTTCCAGCTCCATATTGTCGAGCACCTGTTCCTGCAAGTCTTTTCCCACAACCGTTTTGGTATATTCCAATAAACGGTCGGCAAGCGTACTTTTCCCATGATCAATATGAGCAATAATACAAAAGTTTCGGATGTTGTTCATTCGATTTTCTTCAAATTTTAAGAACTACAAAAATACATGAAAATTCAAAATTAACATACAAACGGATAAAAATAGATTTGTAGAATTGTTTGATTTGTATTAGAAGAAATAGATTAATCTAATGATATAAATCAAATTATCGAATGGCGTACATTCTTATAATAAATTGAAAATCAATGCTTTAGTTATATTAAACCTTTTTAATTAACGTTTCGATAAATCGTTGTAAAGCATTTGAAGATAGGCTTCACCTTTTTTCTTGTTGGCATTCGGTTGTCCCCAATTCCAAAGCACTTTGTTTGTACTGCAGTCAAAGACGTAATGATTTTCAGGGGTTAAAAAACCGAAACCATTAGGGAACGTGTAAAAAGCAAAATGGGGAGAAGCCGGATTCAGGATATTTTTGCTGAACGTAAAATCCTGATGCGGTAATTCAAGTTGATAAAGTAGGGTTGCAGCAATATCTATTTGGGACGCATACGTATCTATTTTCATTGGCGATTTTACAGCACCGCCAATAATGAGCAGTGGAATTTGATACCTTTCAACCGAAGAAAGTAGAATATTTTTTGGATAATGCATGGCATGGTCCGGCACAAGAACCAAAACAGTATTTTCCCAGTATTTGGTTTTTCTGAATTCGTTAACAAATGCGCCCAAACAACTATCGGTATATTGAACCGAATTTAAATAGGGATCGCTGTTTTTATAAAAGGGGACATCGAAAGGCTCGTGGCTGCTGAGTGTCTGAAGAATTTTCATAAAGGGTTCCTTTTGTTCTTTTTTCAAATCATTGGTTAAACGCTGAAAAACGATGTGATCGTGCGCACCCCATTTCGTTGTTCTGTCTTTGAGCGGAAAATCTTTGTCAACAACCATTTTGTCGATGCCTTGAGCAATCAGGTAAGCTCTCATGTTGGTGAAGTCCACATCGCCTCCATAGTAGTATTGCAAATCGTAACCTGCAGTTTTCAAAGTTTTGGGAATGGAAGGCAAAGACTGGCTTTTCTTGGGATATTTCATAATGGAAGTTGTGGGCTGAGCCGGATAGCCGCTGAAAATGGAAATCAGTCCGCGATCGGTACGAAAACTGTTTGCGTAAAAGTTGGTAAACAGGATGCCTTCATCGCAAAATTCATTCATGCGTACCGCAATTCCGGGAAAACCTCCCAGCGGCTCAAGGTTGTTGGACATGAAACTTTCCACCACTACAAAAATAACATTTGGTTTCGGACTGGTAAATAATTTAGGTAGTTCTTCCTGTACCGGCTGGTCGATTAAATTATTAAATTCTTTTTGAGCCTCTTCTTCAGACATGAAGCGGTATTGTTTGTCAAAATTTTGTGTTTTGAATGCCGATTCCAAAAAATTGAACATGGGATTAATGGCAGCATGATTCAACTCATTTTTCGGGCTGAAATAAACCTTACTCACATTCATGGTGGAAACGTTAAACCCGCCTCTGATAGGAATAAACAGCAAACAGGTGAACAAAAATATCAAACAGGCTGTAGAAAGTTTGTTTTTGACCTGTTTGGGTTCTTTGTTGATTTTGATAAGCAAAAAGTAAAAAATTGCGTACAAAATTAAAGCAATCAGAATGATAGCCAATAGCCCGACAACAATCATCCAAATATCGATGCTTGCCAATGCTTCTTTCGGCCATTTCATGTAAAACAGTACAGTGGAATCGAGACGAAAACCCCAAAATGGATACAGTGCAGCGTCAACCACAAAAACAACGGAAATGATAAACGAAATAAGACCAAAATATATTTTTTGAGAGTATTCGTGAACCGAAGGTTTTGCCCATAACGAAACAATTAAGAAAATTCCCGGTAAAATAGTGAGATAAGCTGACATGGACGCATCCAGCTTTATTCCGTGTAGAATAATTAGT
>JAHDRA010000018.1 GCA_018433525.1 Paludibacteraceae bacterium | reverse complement strand
GATGAGAAAAGACGACAAAATCCCCATCATACCGGAAAGGAAGAATACAATTATTTTATGGCTGTTTGTTTTCCCGACAACCAGTTGCAAATAATGGATTACAACAGGGTGGTAAAAGATTTGAATCAGCTTGACGATGAAGAGTTTCTGCAAAAGCTTTCCCAGTATTTTATTGTCGAAAAAATGGGTACAGAAATTTATCGCCCAAATAAATTGCATAATTTTTCGTTATATTTGTCGGGAAACTGGTATTCGCTGACAGCTCGTGAAGGAACCTACAACGACAATGATCCCATTGAAGGTCTTGATGTTACTATTTCTTCAAAATATATTTTGGATAAAATTCTTGGAATAAGCGATTTGAGGACTGATAAACGGATTGATTTTGTGGGTGGAATTCGTGGTTTGGGTGAGTTAAAAAAATTGGTTGATAGCGGAAAAATGCGGGTCGCTTTGGCACTTTATCCCGTATCGATGCAGCAACTTATTGCCATTGCCGACACGGGAAACATTATGCCGCCAAAAACCACATGGTTTGAACCAAAATTGCGTTCCGGGCTGGTCATTCATGAGCTGAGCTAAATTAAAGAAACAATACCGGCATTTAATTTTAAATTTTTACGACATTACAAAATTTTTACGAGTTGCCGATTAACAAATATTTATGCAATTTTTTATAAAAAAACCGTCTTTTATTCTCTATCGAATTATTTCGCTTTGTTTGCTTCTTTTATTTCTGCAAAGTTGTGGCGTCAGTTCACGTATAAAAAAAGCCGATTCGCGATTTGAGTTGGGGGAATATTATGCTGCGGGCGATTTGTATAAAAGTTCGTATGGACGGATTCCCAATAAGGATAAATCATTGCGCGGATATGTTGCTTTTCGACAGGGAGAGTGTTACCGGCTCATCAACAATCAACGGGCTGAACAGGCTTATCTGAATGCTATTCGAAACAATTTTGCCGACAGCACCGTTTTTCTTCGGTATGCGCAAGTATTGCATCGAAATGGAAAATATGGCGAAGCTTTACGCAATTATCAGCTGTATTTGCAAAAAGATTCTTCCTGCATTATTGCAAAAAATGGTATTCGTGCCATTCAAATGTTGGAGGAATGGCAGAAAAATGCAACCCGTTATGTTGTAAAATATGATAATCAGTTTAACGTTCGAAGAGCTTCCACTTTCAGTCCCGCATTTGTAAATACAGCTGCTGACGAACTGGTTTTTACTTCTACTCGTTCTACCGATAAAAAAGCCACAGCCAAAGCCGATCCCATCACCGGTTTACCCAAAAACAACCTGTTTCTGGCGCGAAAAAATGCAACTGGAAAGTGGGGAAAACCCGAATTGTTGGAAGGAGAAATAAATACACCCGAAACCGACGATGGCGTTTGTTCCTTTGCCGCTAACGGAAAAACCATTTATTTCACACGGGCTCAGCAATCCGATTTGGTAGATATGGGTACGAAAATTTATGTATCTTCCCGAGCAGGCGCAACCTGGAGTCCACCTCAAATGTTGAAAATTTTTTCCGATAGTTC
>JAHDRA010000078.1 GCA_018433525.1 Paludibacteraceae bacterium | reverse complement strand
TTTGGAAGAAAATACCTTGATTTGCGATGCCTCTTCCGGTTCTCCTTTTTCGTAATAACGCGTTACAATACGAAAACGCTGTTGCAAATTTTCCGTTCCTGTAGCCGTGAATGAATAAACCGTTTCATTTTCTATTTTTACCGCTTGGTTTGCTGCCTCGTCCAGCAGATAAACGGCCGGATAGCGCTGCTGTAGATTTTTCGGATAAAATGTTAAGGAGTATTCTGTTTCGGTTCCTTTCCGGAATCCGAGTTTGGTTTCGTCCATATCGTTTACCGAGTTCACTTGGTACAAACCGTCCTTTTCTATGGCACACAATACCGGTGTTCCACTTGCCGGAAGCATTTTTGGCCCGTCCCAGCCATTGTCGAAAGAACGGGTACAGTTTTCTTCGTTGAAAATCCACATGCGGTCTACAATTACGGTATCCGTTTTTAAGTCTATGCGCAGATATTGTTTTTTCTCCGAATCGTTTTCTTCAGCAGCCTTTGCACGTTGAAGGGTGGTGTTTTTCACGGCTACGGAAGAATAGGGAATGGAAATGGTATTTCCTGACGAACCGCTCATGGCTTTTACCAGAAATCCCTGCATGGAGGGAATTTGTCCCTGAATGCCTCCCTGACCGGCTTGATTCTTGGGAATGGCGGCATATGTTCCCGGGTTGGTGTTGCTCGGAGAATGACTCGTTTCACCATTATTGGTTACCCAGTTGTTGTAAGAACCCGTGTTGTACAGATAGACAGTTGCTTCCATGTTGCTGCCAAAATTAATTTGGGTGATATCAATAGCTGCCGTATAGGAATTGCCAAATATGTGCTGACCGGGATACAAGGCGGTAGTGGTGTAAGCCAATTCGCCGGAACTGAAATCTCGATTTTCCAAAATTCCCTGCAAGGTGTAGGTTTTTGCTGAAGGCTGACAAATTTCATAGCCCAAAAACGACTGAATCACATCGTTGTTGCCCAATTGAACCCAATGATTGGAAATCGTTGTTCCCGTTTCATCCCAGCGTCTTACATAAGCGCCATAGAAAGAAGGATTGGCCTGCAGCGAACGGAAAGGCAAACCGAAATATTGCCAGAAATACTTGTTATTGGTTACCCCATTCGGATCAATCCATGCTTTGGAATACATTTCTACCGTAGCATATACAGGATGAGCAGCATCATTATGGAAAATCAACGTTCCTTGCGGAGTGGATGAACCACCCGACTGGATCTGAATCAAATTCGGATTCTGTGCATCACTGATAGTAATTGTGTTGTTTACCGTAAGAGCTTTTCCCGCCGGAATAATCAACTTCTTGTTGGTAGCATTGATGAGGCTGCCGATTACTCTGTCCTGATCGAGTTGCAAATCATTCACTGCGGCTGTGCCGTAATTGGCAACGGTAGCATATTCTACATTATCACCTGCAAGTGGTACAAAACCTGCTGTCCAGTTGGAAGCCGTTCCCCAGTCGGTACTCGAAACAGCTCCCATCCAATAGTTGTTTTGTGTAAGCACCGTCATGGTTTGACTACTCGTAGCCGGATTGCCTATTGCACAAGGATAGGATGAGGTCAGTTTACAGGAAACCACATCCCCATTTTGAGGCGTGTAGGTATAAGTTGAACTGTTTGTTCCTACTACTGTTCCATTCACCGACCATTCGTAAACGGGAGCTGAACCTTCATTGGTTGGCGTAGCCGTAAATGTTACAAGCGTATTGGTATAAACAACAGATGGTGAATAAGAAATGCTTACACTCACAGGCAAGTTATCATTCACAGTAACATTGGTTGATGCTGTTGCCGGAAGAATTTGATGAAAAACGATATCATCCAATGAAAAATCGTTTCCTCCTGCAACGGTATTTTGATTGACCAGTTCCAAATTCAATACGGTATTGGAACCTGCATTCGTATTATAAATAAATTGTTTCCAAACAGCTGTTGTGGGATTGGCAGTATAAATGGGACCTGCTGCTACACCATTTACGTAAAGTTGCAGCTGAGCTGGGTTTGGATCGTTTCCATTAACTACTGTCTGCACCCAATAGGTAAACTCATAATCGGCATTGGCCACCACCGCCACTGACTGCGACCAAACGACAACACCCGGATTTGTAGCTCCGTTGATGACCATTTGTTTCCCTGTTCCGGTCGTATGATCGACACCCGTAGAAGTAAAGTTGCCATGTACGGTGCTTGGCAAATTGACAATCGCATACAGTCCTTCCGGATAAAGTGAACTCGTTGTAAATGGTTCTGCCGGATAACCGTAACTGCTATTAATGGCCACATTTCCCATTTCAAAATCTCCGTTCACAATCAGATTTCCTCCTGTAATTACATTCCCGGTGACGGAATAAGTTCCGGACATGGATGGCGTACTGTTGGCAATGGAAGGATTTTGAGTGGTAGAGTAAAAATTGTTAGGTCCTGACCAGTAACGATTGACGATATCGTCTCCCGTGCTGGTCAAATTAATGGTGCTCCCCGTACAATAATCGCCTCCTCCCGAAGCGGTTATCAGAGGCGTAGCATAAACTTTGCCGTTCAGTGTTACATTTTGTGTGATAGAACCGGATACTACCGTGAGTGTCTGGGCATAAGTTGCAGCAGCTAATCCTGATTTCAGACGGATATAAATAACCGTTGGATCCACTTTACCGCTCGATTGGGTGAGTGTAAGGGCTGTGGATTGAAATCCCGAATTGGGCGATGTTGAGATTTCGTAATTGGAAGGCGGAGTAACCGAGATATTGTTACTTCCCAATGAAGCCCCACTGACCGTCAACGATTGAACCGGCGAAGGGCCACTTCCTACCTGATAACCAAAACCTGTAACCGTATTTCTTGACACTAAGACAGTTGCACTGCTTACGACCTGTCCGCTCAAAGCAACCGTTTTGGTAACTGCTCCTGTACAAGCCAGCGAAACATTGCTCGGTCCGTAAGTTCCTACAGCCAAAGCCGATTCCAACCTTACATAAACCGTCTGATTGACAGTCCCGCCACTGGGCGTCAACGTAAATGAATTACTGAAAGTAGTTCCGTTGGTCGATACTTCAAAATTTGTGGGTGCTGTCACAGTTACCGTATTGGTTCCCAAATTGGAACCTGTCAAGGAAAAAGTTTGTGAAGCCGAAGGCCCGCTCCCGGAAGTATAAATAAAGCAGGCAAGCCAGGAAGGAGTTGTAGTAAGCGTTGCTGCGGCTGTAACGTTTCCATTCAACGAAAGATTTTTGGTTACGGCATACTGACTGGTTGCTGTAAGTGTTTCATTATAGGTACCAACGCCCAAACTAACTTTGAGCCGAACATAAATAGTAGTGGACGATAATGTTCCACCTGAAGGCGTCAACGATATTGACGAAGTAAACCCGGAACCGGAAGTCAATGAAATTTCGTAATGAGTTGGAGCGGTAAGTGTAACATTTCCGGATAAATTGGTACCGCTCACCGTAAAACTTTGTTGTGCGGAAGGACCGGCCGAAAAAGTATAGGTAAATCCGCTCAAACTCGAAGTGGATAAGGTTATAACCGGTCTTGGGGTAACTGTTCCACTTAAATTAATGGTTTGGGAAGTGAAACCGGTTGTGGAAACAGTCAACTGTTCAGGTCCAATGCTGCCTTGCGACAAACCCGCTTTCATCCGCACATATACGGAAACATTGTTGATACTTCCCGAGACAATCGGAATTGTAACCTGACTGCTACCGTTGAAAGATGTTCCTCCCGAAAGTGAAATTTCAAAATTGGCAGGCGCCGCAATAATCACATTATCGGTTAATCCGTCTGCATTTACCGTAAAACTTTGAATGCCTGATGGGCCATTCCCTTCCGGATAGGTAAAACCGGTAAGACTTGTCGTAGATAATGTCAAATACCTGGCACGCCCCAATGCAAAATAACGATTAGAACCAATTAAATTAGAATTTGTTACGCCGTTCGTTCCGGCTGTTCCACCCAACGATGTGTAAGTGCCGCTCACAGAAGTCGACCCCGCAATCACGTTAAAAGGTGTAATGGCAGTGGGACGGGAAACAGAAACGGAACTGTTCGTGAAACTTCCTGTCGTCGTCATTGTCCAGTATTCCGTCGTACTTAACGAAAACAACGTACCATCGAATGTTCCACCATTACTGACTGCTTTTGCTTCTATTTGAACGGTTGGTGCGGTAGTTCCGGTGGTCGGATTGACCAGTGTAAACGGATAATAGCCTGTTCCAACTCCTACGGGGAAAACATAACTGCTTGCTGTGGAATAGTTGGCAGGCAATGATCTTTTTAAGGGACCATTGACAAAGGACGAGGAACTTCCTCCGGAAATAGCTCCTGCTGCCGTATTGGTAACGGAAAGAAGATTGGTAGAAGTAGTATTCACTCTACCTGATGTCAACGTAAGCGTATTGGTTACGGTGGTGGGTTGCTGAAGCGTAACGGTATTGTTTCCGGAAGTGCCGGTATTGTTGATCGTTAAATTATAAAAGGTTGTAGCAGAAGTCCCTCCTATGGTTTGAGGAGAAGTTCCATTAAAAGTAACAGTAGAAGTTCCATATGAAAAAGTGGCATTATTGGTGAAATTTCCTTGTATATTCGCTGTACCTGTCAGGGATTTGTTTCCACTTCCTGATAATGTCAAGTGATAATAATTAGAGGCATAGATTGTCTGAGTTGCTCCACTATAATTTACCGTTGCTCCTGTTCCATTTAAGGTAATCGCATTGGTTCCTGTACCTGAAAGATTAAAAGGGGGACCTCCGGCAAGATTTAAGGTGGGAGATGAATTACCTAAAGTTAAAGTAGCAGTATTATTAGCATTTTGATTGGATGTTGTTACTGTGCCACTTACAGTAACGGTTCCACTGTTTACCACAAAAACACCGTTACGAATTCTGTTTGTATTTCTATAATAACTGTTTATTGTTAAATTGCCGCTCACATTCAAAACAGCAATAGTAGAAGTTAATGTATGGGTATTGTTTGTATTATTAGTGGTAGGATTACCCGCATTACCAATATTGAGTGAAGTACAATTCAAAATTCCTGCACCGGAGATAGTGCCCCACACATCATTAGCAGAAGTCACTTTGTTTAAGGTAACCCCTCCACTGACGGTCAGGGTAACTCCGCTGTTGACAGTCAATGTTCCCAAATTTCCGGTAGTTGGAGTACTAAAATACAAATTGCTACAGGCTGCATTAGCAGTTACAGTAACGGTATAACCGCGTTCGATGTACACATTATCACCGTTAACAGGGACACTGGCACCCGAACTTCCGCCAGAAGTGGCAGACCATGTAGAGGTGGAATTCCAATTGCCATTGGCTACGGCATAACGGTTGGCAGCATATAGCGAAGCCCTTCCTCCAAAAGTCAGGAAGAGTGTAAACAAACAGATTTTCAGGTAGCTAGAAATGGTTTTCCGCATTTAAAATTCAATCGTTATGCGATAAGCACTTATTACAAAATAGGGTTAAAAGAGAATTGACTACGCTGATGATTAATATATTCGCTACAAAATTATATTCAATTCATTTTAAAAACAAGAAAAATCGGAAAAAAGTTAACCGAATTTTTATATATTAAATATATTTAACATAGATTTTCCAATTTGGTTCTCGTCTTCAAATCCATTTTTCCAAAAAATTTTCGAACAATTTGTAGATAAATTGCATACTACGGCTCTGCCGGGGGATGCAAGAATGCGAAACAAAAAAATTGAAATACAATGAAATAAACAATTAAAGAGAACTAAAAATGTGAAATAAACTAAACTATACAAAAATATAATTAAAATTAAAATTTTATGTAAAGGGTTCGGTTATAATTTAAAATTATTTTGGCTTGCAAAGTAATAATAATTTCAAATACAAGCAAAATAAAAAAGAGTTTAATATGCATTTTTATTCAGAATTAACAAAAAACAAGAAAATGCGTGTTTCGAGTAAGCGAGGTAAAAGTTTACAGATTTTAAATTTGAAGAAATTGAAGAATAAAATTCCAATTGCGGGAGAGCCGTAATGTACAACACCTAATTTTCACGAAAAATTAAAAACATATTTTACCAAAGAAAACACAGAGAACCAAAAAGAAAGAATCTTATTCAAAACATATAACCTTAGCACCCCATGCGAACATCTTCATTCTGCAACCTTTATAATGCGAAATTGAATTTTGAGTGAGAATTTGTCAAACGCGGCAAATTTGAATAACTTTGTCGCCTCAAACAATAAAAACCATAAAAATCGGCCATTATGCCCCGTACAGAAATTTCCGCTTTGGGAGAATTTGGGTTAATCAAACATTTGACAGAAAAGGTAAAAATAAAAAATCGTTCTACTGTAAAAGGTATTGGCGACGATGCCGCCGTTCTCTCGTACAATGACAAACTTGTTCTGCTCACTTCCGATCTTCTGCTGGAAGGCGTACATTTCGATTTAATGTATGTTCCTTTAAAACACTTGGGCTACAAAGCTGCCATAGTCAACTTTTCCGACATCTACGCCATGAACGGACAACCAAAACAAATTATCGTTTCATTGGGCGTATCAAAACGTTTTTCGGTCGAAGATTTGGAGCAGATTTATGATGGTATTCTGCTGGCATGTGAAAATTACGGTGTTGATTTGGTTGGCGGCGATACCAGCGCATCACTTACAGGACTTACGCTCAGCATTTCCTGTGTGGGAGAAGGAGAAAGCGGCCGAATTACATATCGCAACGGCGCCAGGGAAAACGATTTAATTTGCGTATCCGGCGATTTGGGCGCTGCCTACATGGGATTGCAATTGCTCGAAAGAGAGAAACTGGTTTTTGAAGGAAATGAACAGGCGCAACCTCATTTTGATGGATATGAATATATTTTGGAACGCCAGCTCAAACCTGAGGCAAGACGCGATATTGTTGAGCAATTGCGCGAGAAAAATATTATTCCTACTGCCATGATGGACATTTCGGACGGATTATCGTCGGAACTGCTGCACATTTGCACCCAAAGCAAGACAGGATGCCGAATTTACGAAGATAAAATTCCCGTAAGTTTTCAGGCTGCTGCAATGGCCGAAGAAATGAACATGAATATAGTTACCGCTGCACTCAATGGCGGAGAAGATTACGAATTGGTTTTTACCGCTTCACTGGAAGATTATGAAAAATTGGTGCAGATGGAAAATATCTCGATTGTAGGGCATATTACCAAACCCGAATCTGGTTGCTATTTGGTAGGCAGAGACGGAGGCGAAATTGAACTTCAGGCACAGGGATGGAATTCGTTGAGATGATAAATTGAAAAACCATACCCCCATAAAAACGCGAAAGGTAGCCACGCCTGACTACCAATCTTTGTTAACCTTAAATCTAATACTATGAAAAAATCACTGCACAAAGGTAAGGGTTTTTGAAATTCCATACAAATGATTTCATTAATTTTTGCTCGAAAATGATATTTTATAGCATAATTTAACTTTATTCTGCTTTTTCTAAAATTTTCAAAAACCGACGGCTTTCAGTTGTAAACCGATTTTTTCGTCCACTCCGAACATCAGATTCATATTTTGCACCGCCTGTCCCGAAGCCCCTTTCAGCAAATTGTCTATAACCGATACAACAAGTAATTTATCTTCATGTTTCTCCAGATAAATCAATGCTTTATTGGTGTTTACCACTTGTTTGAGATCCGGATTTTTATCTACGACAAATGTAAAAGCGGCCTCGCTGTAAAATTCGCGATAAATTTCAGTGGCTTCTTTGAGTGTCAAGTCGCATTTGGTGTAGCTTGCCGCCAGTATGCCGCGCGTAAAATTTCCGCGCACCGGAATGAAATTTACAGCATGTGCAAAAGAGGGCTGCAACTGATGCAACGACTGGTTGATTTCGTGCAAATGCTGATGCGTAAAAGCTTTGTAAATGGAAACATTGTTGTTTCTCCAGCTAAAATGAGAAGTGGAGGAAAGTTTTACGCCGGCTCCGGTAGAACCGGTAATGGCATTGACATGAATTTCATCTTTCAACAAGCCGTTTTTTGCCAATGGCAACAACCCCAACTGAATGGCTGTAGCAAAACAACCGGGATTGGCTATATGCCGGGCAGAAAGTATTCCCTTTCGGTTCAGCTCGGGTAAACCGTAAACGAAATCGTGATCGGTTCTTTTTTCACGAAAATCGGTAGAAAGATCGATCATTTTCATCGAAAAAGGAACATCATGCTCTACAAGGAATTTTTTGCTGTCGCCGTGTGCTGTGCACAAAAACAGAACATCTATTTGCTGTAGTGGCAACTCCGCAGTAAACTTCAAATCCGTTTCGCCTATTAATCCGCTATGCACTTCTGCTAAAGGATTACCGGCATTGCTGCTGCTGTTTACAAACACAATTTCAACTTCAGGATGATAAATCAGAATGCGCAACAACTCGCCTGCCGTGTATCCTGCCCCTCCCACTATGCCGACTTTAATTTTCTTCATATTGAAATTTTTGTTCCTTAGTACATGACAAAAAAATTGTAGAAAAATTTATATTTTTTATTTTCAAATATTTAATAACGGGGCTTTGCCCCAAACCCTACTTACTTTTTTGTCATGTACAAAATTTTTGTTCTTAAAAAATTTGCTTTATTCCTCTCTGTTTACCTGAAAAACCGTTTTAAAACAGGTTTCAAAGTTAACATTTTATTGGTAATGATGCACCAAAAAGTTTAATTTTCACTTGAATTTACGATTTTTTATTTAGGGGAGATATGGAAATTAAGACATTGCCATCTGATTTATGTTCCCAACACTTTTTTTCTTGGTAATAATATTCAGTCAAAATGCATTGATAGTATGAACTTTTTTAATAATCTATAGTGCAAATTCCATCCACACTTAAAAAATATATTGGCAATATCTGTCATGAGCTAACTTTATCCGTTTTTTCAGAAATTTCGAATTTTTCCACAAATACTTATCCTCAATTGATATGCGTTAAATATGATACAGTTTTCCAATTTTTAGATATCGGTTTTTTATTCGCAATGTCGAAAAAACATCTGTTTTTCCTTCTTCATTTAATTGATATAGCGTTCAATAATTTCTACTTTTAACTTGTTTAAAAGTGGATTTTTACCCTGAATATTGAGTAATGTCAATACAAAACCCGTTTTGCTCATTTTCCAGTCTTGCACTATGTTGCCACTTGCTATATCGGTTAAAAATCGAAATTTAAAATGCATCTGCGGATTCAGATTGGCTTTTATAAGCGTTTGTATGGATAGTTTTACTGCCCCATCGATTTCCTTCCATGATTCAGCTCCTGCTCGAAACAAATCCATTGCACTATACTGAAGATTTGCAGAAAAAAGAGCTTCTACGAAATTTGTCAACATTTCATTGTCTTCGGGGAAAAATCTGTTCAAATCATACATAATCCATCTATTAATTATTATTTTTGTGAATGCAAATTTTCCTTTAATCTACGAAACATATTTTTTTGTTCGGGTGTAAGGTTCTCGGGAATAATCACTTGCAATTTAATCAGCAAATCGCCGTATTCTCCACTTTTTCCATACACAGGCATACCTTTTCCTTTGATACGCAGAATTTTATTGTTCTGTGTACCTTCGGGAATGTCAATTATTATTTTTCCATTCAGTGTTTCAATAATTGTTTTTCCACCCAGTATTGCATCAAACAAGTTAATTTGATGAATCATTTTCAAGTCATTGCCTATCCGCTCGAAAATTGGATGGGGTAGTACTTTGACTTTTATGAGCAAATCGCCATTATAGTTTGGATTGCTTCCTTTTGCTCCCTTTCCTTTTATTCTTAATACTTGTCCATCGTTAACTCCTGGTTTGATTTTTATACGTATTTTTTCGTTATCGATTTGAATAATTCTGCTTGTACCATGATATGCCTCTTCCAGGGTAAGATTGATTTCTGTTTCGTAATCCTGCCCTTTGAATTCGGTTTGACGATTACTTTTACCAAATCCTGACGTTGCTCCTTTACCGAAAAATGCTTCGAAAAAATCCGAAAATCCAGTGTTTTTACCACCAAATAAATCGTTGAAATTATCCTGATAGTAAAATTGACTTCCGCCCCGATTGCCAAAACCTTCAAAAGGATTACTTCCTCTATATTCGTTCCCTTCACCAAATTTGTTCCAGTTGGTTCCCAATTCATCATATTTTTTCCTTTTTTCCGGATCGGACAGTACTTCGTAAGCTTCATTAATCATTTTAAACTGATTTTCCGCTTCCTTGTTACCGGGATTTTTATCAGGATGGTATTTTACGGCAAGTTTCCGGTAAGCTTTTTTAATTTCCTCCTGAGTGGCATTTTTGTCTACTCCAAGTGTTTTATAGTAATCTTTATATTCCATATAAAACAAATATTTCAAGCAACAAATTGTTAAAATAAATTTAATAAAGGGGAACACAATAGTTCCCCTTCATTTGTTAAAGTAAAATTTATTGAATTTCGATTTGCTTAACCGGCTTAGCTTTAGCTTCTTCCTTTTTGGGAATATTTACGCATAATATTCCATTCTCGTACTTTGCTTCGATTTTGTCTTCTTCTACATTGTCGGGCAAAGTAAAAGAACGTACAAATGATTGATAGCTGTATTCCCTGTGGGTAAATTCTTCTCCTTCCTTCAGTTCTTCACCAACTTTTTCTGAAGAAATTGAAAGCACCCCATCTTTAACTTCAATCTTGAAGTCTTCTTTTTTTAGACCTGGAGCTGCCATTTCCAACCTGTATGCATCGTTGGTTTCTTTAATGTTAACTGATGGAAGAGTTGTGTTTGTTTCAGAAAAGTTGCGAAAAGTCCAGTCGAACAAATCATTATTCATTAAACGATCAAATAATGATGGCAATTGATCTGAAAATTTTACTAATGCCATAGTTAAACCCTCCTTTCGTTTTATAATTCTAAATTTTACTCTACACCTCAAGCTATTCAAATTCAATACCAGAGCATTTCCAATAATTTAATTTGCCCGGTAAATAACTGTATTTCAGAGTAATTTTTTATCTTATGGTTGCAGAAGTAATCGAAGAAGGGAATAAAATTATTGACAGAATGACATATTTTTACGCTGTAATGCCAAACTGTCAATGTTTGTTTTTTACTTGACTATATCTGATAGACAATTACTTGTTTCACCACAACCACTAATTTCTTCTCTTTTTTATCAGAATTATTTGATTATTCGATAAATATTACCCGGTAAACATTTTACCAATCCTTTAAATTCCATTTGCAGCAACAGCGAAGAAATTTTACTGAATGGTTTGGACATTTGGATAGCCAGTTCATTTACTTGAAGTCCATCGGCATGTTGTCTCAACTGAAACAAAATTTCTTTTTCTTCTTCTGCCAGATCGAAATACATGGAAACCTGCGGAGCTATTTCCGAACCGGAATCCAGTTTTTCCCAATTCATTATTTGAAGCAAGTCTTCTGCTGTTTCCATTAAAAATGCCTTATTCGATTTTATCAGACTGTTACATCCTTTGGACCAAATATCATCGACACGGCCGGGAAAAGCAAATACATCCCTGTTATAATCGTTTGCCAACTCGGCCGTTATCAATGCCCCGCCTTTAATACCCGATTCTACTACCACCAAAGCATCGCAGAGTCCGGCTATAATCCGGTTACGCTTTACAAAATTTGGTTTATCTGGATTTGTTTCACTAATAAATTCGGTCAGCAAAGCTCCATGAGCAAGCATTTTGATAGCCGTAGATCTATGTGCAGCAGGGTATATCCTATCCAATCCGTGACCCAGAACACCAATGGTAGGCAAATGATTTTCTACAGCCGCTTTATGAGAATAAATGTCAATACCATAAGCCAGTCCGCTCACTATGGTGAGTTGAGGTACCATTGCGGCCAGATCGGATACAAGTTTGGTACAATTTTCTTTTCCTGTTTGAGTGGCACTTCGTGTTCCAACTATTCCAACAAATTTTCCTTCGTTAAAGTTGGTGTTTCCTTTACAGTACAACAAAATTGGAGAATCGGGACATTCCTTCAATCGATAGGGATAATCCTTTTCAGTAAAGAAAATGGCTTTGATTTGATTTTTAGAAATAAATTCAATTTCTTTCTCTGCTCGTTCAATAAGGCTGTGTGATACAATTTCTTTGGACAAAACCTCTCCAATACCGGGAATTTTTGCCAGGTTTTGTCTTTTTTCCTTAAAAATTCCTTCCACACTTCCAATGTATGCAATCAGATTTTTGGCAAGAATGTTTCCTATGCCATGAATCATCGTTAGGGCAATTTTATATTTTAAGGAATCATCCATCTTTTCGGATAATCTTTTTTATTTTTTTCAAAAAATGAATCAATGCAGACATTAAAAGAAATCCGATAACTACTCCCATTGTATCAGAAAAAAAGTCGAGCCATTCTGCTGAGCGTGGTTGAAAAACCGAACCTTGCAGGTATTCAATAATAGCTCCGGTGAATAATGGGAATGCCAAACTCAATATTAGAAATTCGGTTTTGGAAGTGAAAACAATTTTATCGTGTCGAAAATCATTTATCAAAACCCCTGTAAATAGGGCAAACATAAGAAAATGAGCAACCTTATCGGCGTGTTGAAATGTAGGAATATCCTTAAAGGTAGAGGGGCTGGCAAACGACAGATATAAAATTACAAACAATACCAATAAAGATTTCCAATATTTAACGAAAAATATCTTCTTTTTTTGGAAATGTTGCATACAACTAAAATAATTTTATCAAGAAAAAATAATTAAATTTTGATTATCTTTGCAAAGATAAAACCTGTTCTCAAAATATTAAAATTTGTTTTTCAAATATCATTATTATGAGAAAATATATTTTTTTAAGTTGTTTGACTCTTTTGCTGGTTTCCTGTTCAAGTGTTCTCATCACCGGCAGAAAGCAATTGAATTTTGTTCCGGAAAGAGAAATTTTATCAATGAGTAGCCAAAGTTATAAAGAATTTATAGCTTCAGCTCCTTTGTCATCCGACAAAACAAATACTGCATTAGTAAAAAAAATAGGCAGCAACATTGCATCTGCTGTTGAAATATATTTGAGAAATAACGGTTTGGCGTCTGAAATTGCAAACCTTTCTTGGGAATTTAATTTGGTAAAGGATACTTCAAAAAATGCTTTTTGTATGCCGGGAGGAAAAGTGGTGGTATTTGAAGGCATTTTACCGATAGCAAAAAATGAAGATGGGTTGGCTGTAGTAATGGGACACGAAATTGCACATGCCATAGCCAAGCACAGCAACGAACGTCTCAGTCAGCAAATGCTGGCACAATTCGGAGCCGAATTAACCAATATTTTGTTGTCCAATAAATCGGAAGCTACACGGATTGGCATTAATACCCTTTATGGAATCGGGGTAGAAATGGGTGTGATGTTGCCTTATTCAAGAAAACAGGAATATGAAGCTGACAGGCTTGGTTTGATTTTTTTGGCTATGGCCGGATACAATCCTCAAGAATCTGTGGCTTTCTGGCAAAGAATGGCTGCTGCTTCTTCTGGCAGCAACATAGAATTTTTAAGTACGCACCCTTCCGATCAAAATCGAATAAAAAAACTTCAGGAATTTATTCCTGAAGCCATGAAATATTACAACAAATGATTGTGATATTATGATTCACCAGTAAAAATATGTATTTAAGCGCAGATAGTTGGTTAATCTGAAAAAAAGAGTTTAGTGTTTGATGCACCTTTCGATGGATATCTCAAAAAATTTTTTTCTTTAAATTCTTAGATATTTGCTCATCTTTCAAATTCCAACGAAAAATTATTAACTATTTGAACATTAATACGGCATTTTGATGAGCTTAAAAGTTGCCAAATGCTGAAATTTTTTTTGTAGCTTTATGGCAAGAGAGATTATTATTTATCTTTATCTTGATACCAGCTGGCATAGAGTGAATAATTTTGGGCAATGCGATGATTGATTTCGTTAGTCTGTTTAGGTTCCACATTTTTTATAAACTTAGCAGGAACGCCAGCCCACAAGGTGTAAGGAGGAACAACAGTATTGCTTAAAACTAAAGCTCCGGCAGCAACTATGGCTCCCTCTCCTATTTCAGCATAATCCAAAACCACCGCTCCCATTCCTATTAATGCATAATCGTTGATTTTTGCCCCATGAATGGTTACATTATGTCCAATTGAAACATAATCCCCTATTTCAATAATCGATTTTTGATAGAGCGTGTGCAAAACCGATCCATCTTGGATATTAACATGATTTCCAATTTTAATGGAATTGACATCGCCACGTAAAACTGCATTGAACCAAATGCTACAACCTTCTCCCATTGTAACATCGCCAATCACTACTGCCGTTTCTGCCAAAAAACAATTTTTTCCAATTTTTGGGTCAATCCCCCTGACTGATTGAATATGTGCCATGTATATTTTATTTTTCAAGTGAAATTTCAAACTGAATTCAATTTATTAATGCAACTTTAGCATTAGACAAATTTCGTAATAAAAATTCATTTGATGTCAATAATTTTAATTTTTTTCTTAATCTGTTGTTCAACCCAGATTACTCATTAGCCAATTTAAAAGGAAAGTCAAACTCAGAAGAGCTGTTCTATAGTCCGGAAAACCATGCTCGCCTTTTTTTTAAAGCGATTTTGAGAAGCAGTTTGTTGTTGATTTTTCAAAATATGCACCAATGGCAAAAGTTTTGTATCTAAGTGTGTAGATAAAGTTTTTTGCGTTTTTTCTGCAAAATGTACATTCTAAACCACGACATAAGATTATGGGCTATCATTAAAAAAATTAAAACGGCTTTCCTTGCAAAAAAGTTTTTTAGATTAAAACTGTCAAAGCCAAAGTACTATTTTAATTCCTTTATTCTGTTTTCAGCATGAACTCTTCCTCTGTATATTCTTCATATGTCGGGCGCTGAAAGTTTCATGTTGGTTACGCAAGCAGCATAACGATAATCTCTGTAAATTTCTTTTTCCTCAAACAGACGAAAGTGCTTTTCTTTAATTTTTGACGAACAATAACGATTCTACGTGGTTTTTCCACCATTTGTTACAAAAAAAATCATTCCACCACATGATGTTATCTCTTTGTTTGTAAAGGAGATACCAAATTTCATACACTTCTTTTTTTTCTATTGCTACGCATTAGACTTTCCTACAAAATTAAAACTTTTTCTCTATTGCGGATTCTGGAGTTATCTTATTGGTAGGAGTTATTGTTAAGTTTTGGATACCGCAAACCAAAGGAAAATAGCTGGAAATTAGAAAAAATGCTGGGACTTTGTTAAATTCTCACTTTTATGTTGAACTTAGCATTTCGCACTTGCCTATTGACTCTTCATTTTATTTGTGATTCATCAATCATATAAATGAAAAGAAAACCGTATTTTTGCAAAAAAAATGTCATTCCCTTAAAAGGAGATTTTTTAAAAAAAATTGATGTTTCTCTCTGAAAATTTCATTTAAAAAACATTCGACTTGATAAACAACATGAAAACCGTATGCATTTATTGCGCATCAAGCCAGCAGATAAGAAAGAGTTTTTTTGAAGCAACCGATGAACTGGCTAAAAATTTGGTTGGGGCGGGTTATCAAATTGCTTATGGCGGCGGTTCGCGAGGACTGATGGGACAATTGGCAGAAAGTACCTTGCAGTCGGGAGGAAAAATTATTGGTGTCATTCCCCGTTTCATGTGTGAAGAAGAATGGAATCACAATGGCCTGTCAGAATTGATATTGGTCGACACCATGCATGAAAGGAAAGCTATGCTTGCCCAAATGGCTGATGCGGTTGTAGCTTTGCCCGGTGGTTGCGGGACGATGGAAGAGTTGATGGAAATTATAACTTGGAAAAAACTGGGCATTTTCACCAAACCGATAGTAATTTTGAATATTGAAGGGTATTTTGACGAATTATTGTTGATGTTGAAAAAAGCAGTAGCAGAACATTTTATGCGACCTGAGCATCAATCTATGTGGCAGGTTGTTGATCGTTCTGATCAGGTGGTCGAAGCCATTACAAATGCTTTGCTGTGGAATTCGGATAATCGCCAGTGGGCTGTGATGTAACTTTAAAAAATTTTTTATGTTTCAACCCGATACAACACATATACTAAATACCTTGTCAACATTATCGGTTGATACCGATAATGTAAAAGCTATTGTTCAAAAATCTGCAGGTTTTAAAGTTACGGGAATTGCGGTTGATACTCCCTACCCCGATTCGCTCATTCATTTTGATACTGTTTCTCCGGTTCAACTTCCTTTTCAAGGCTTTGAGGGAATTCTACTTCCATCTACGCCGGAAAATCAGGTATGGGTGTTTTTGTGTCTGCTTGGTTTGTTCTTTTTGCTGATTTTCTTTTTTTGGCGTTATCCGTTTTTTTTTAAAAACACATTTCGTTCATACATTAAAAGCAGCGAGAATAACATTTTCAGTAAAGATGATTTGAATAATACTATTCCTTTTTTCATGGTGCTTTATTCATTAGGTGTCGTGAGCATGTTTGCTGCCGTTTTTTTGCATTATCCCACCGAACCCTTTTTACCGATAACTTGTTTTAAATTTTTTTTGGCAACCACAGTTTTTTTTCTCTTTAAATGGCTTATTATTAAATTGATTGGTTATGTTTTTTTGGACAAAGTTACTTTTAATATGGCTAAGCAAATC
Source organism: Paludibacteraceae bacterium (assembly GCA_018433525.1). Classification (GTDB taxonomy): domain Bacteria; phylum Bacteroidota; class Bacteroidia; order Bacteroidales; family Paludibacteraceae; genus MVYY01. Next base: position 20,172 of record JAHDRA010000078.1, on the reverse strand, counting down.
TATTTCAGTTTGTTTTTTCTTTTTGCTACTATATTGTTTCCTTTGTTGACAATTCAAATTTATTTGCCTGAAAAATCAACCCTAACAAGTATTGCAGCACTTTTTTTGTTTATTGTCGCTTTTATAGCGTTTATAATTAAATTTTTTCAGATTTTTTCAACTAAATTTGCGGCTTTTTTTTACATTTTTTTGTACCTTTGCACCCTAGAAATTTTACCATTGATTTTACTTGTAAAAACATATCAGCGGATAATTTAAATCGTTCAATATTAAAAAGTTACAGCGTTGAAAATAAAAAAAATACTTGTATCACAACCACAGCCTTCGAGTGATAAATCGCCTTATTACGATATCAGTCAGAAGTATAATGTCAAGATCGACTTCAAACCCTTTATTAAGGTAGAACCACTTTCGGCTAAGGAGTTCAGGGCTCAGCGTGTGTCTATACTCGATCATACCGCTATTATCTTTAATGCACGTCATGGAATTGACCATTTTTTCAGGTTGTGTGAAGAAATGCGTATTACCGTGCCCGAAGACATGAAGTATTTTTGTGTTTCGGAAACAGTCGCCTTGTATTTGCAACGTTATATTCAATATAGGAAACGTAAGGTTTTTTTTAGCCCAACAGGAAAAATGACCGACATGATTCCCCTTTTGAAAAAGCATCCGGACGAAAAATATCTCCTGATTACTTCCGATGTTCAGAACGAAGAAATAATAACAGTTCTCAATGAGGCGAAAATTCAGTATGAAAAGGCCGTTATGTATAGAACGGTAAGCAACGAGTTTGATGAAAAAGAGTTTAATTACGATATGATAATATTTTTCAGTCCAGTAGGAGTTGCTTCCCTGTTTAAAAATTTTCCCGATTTTGTACAGGGAGATATTCAAATCGGATGTTTTGGTAAAACTACGGCTCAGGCCGTGCGTGATGCCGGTTTAAGGCTCGATCTCGAAGCCCCGCAGCCGGATTTGCCGTCGATGACTATGGCTCTCGAACACTTTTTGAAAGAAAATGCCAAAAAGGAAGCGAACAACAAAAAAGCCGAAAAATAAACCAATAGATTGTTAAAATATCTATCCCGAAAGTAAATGAATTATTTTTCGTTACTTTTGGGATATTTTTTTGTGTAAATGGAGAGAACAAGATTTTTATTCCCCAAATCGGAGCGACTGAACAGCAAAATAAAAATAGATCGCTTGTTCACCGAAGGAAAAGCTTTTCTGGTTTATCCTCTGAGGACGGTTTATTATGTCTCTGCTGAAAATCCTGCCGGAGTAGAAGTCCTGATTTCCGTTCCCAAAAAAAAGTTTAAAAGGGCAGTGCATCGCAACCGCATTAAACGGCTGATACGCGAAGCCTATCGTTTGAACAAAAACGAACTTTCCGATGTTGTTTTATCCGAACAACGGCAAATGCAAGTTGCATTTCTTTATGTCGCTGACAAGGAAATTAACTTCCACGAGCTGAATGATAAAATGAAACAGATTTTGGAACAGTTGCAAAAAATAGCTTCTGAGCAATGAAAAAATTTTTTCGATGGTTGGTTTTGTTGCCGGTATATTTTTACCGGTACAGCATTTCTCCGCTTTTTCCGCCAAGTTGCCGTTACACACCCACCTGTTCACAATATACCATCGAGGCAATAAAAAAATATGGCGTTTTCAAAGGCGGATGGCTTTCCGTGAAGCGCATCAGCCGTTGTCATCCTTGGGGAGGCAGTGGCTACGACCCTGTTCCCTGAAAGCAAATCAAAATTCTCTTGCTCCGGCAAATTGCAGGCTGGCTGCTTTTGTGGTTAATTATTTGCCCTTTCTTTTACCTGTCAATGATTTGTCGGTTTAAGTTTGTTTCAAATCAGAAAAATGGTATCTTTGCTCTCTTCTTTTTCAGAAAAATTTTGCCAATTTGAACAGAGAGCTCAAACATATTGCCTTATATCCTTTTTCCCTCATTTACGGATGGGTAGCAGATATTCGAAACTGGATGTTTGACGAAAAAATTTTTCATTCCGTCGGGTTCGATGTGCCAACCATTGTGTTGGGAAATTTGGCTGTTGGCGGGACGGGAAAAACGCCACATGCAGAATTTGTTTTGTCGCATTTGCAGCATGAATTTAAAACTGCTTTTCTCAGCAGGGGATACAAAAGAAAAACCAAAGGTTTTGTTTTGGCGGACAAAAATGCTTCTGCCGCTACCATTGGCGACGAACCTTATCAAATTTTCCGAAAATTTCCCAACGTTAAGGTGGCAGTGGACGAAAAAAGAGTAGAGGGCATCAAACGTCTGTTGAAACTTTTTCCCGATTTGCAATTGATCGTGTTGGACGATGCCTTTCAACATCGTTATTTGCTTCCGGGTTTTTCCGTTTTGCTCACCGATTATTCGAACCTTTACACATCCGATTTTTTTCTGCCGGCCGGCAGTTTGCGCGAAAGCAAGGAAGGCAGCCATCGTGCCAACCTGATAGTGGTTACCAAATGCCCGGAAAACCTCAAACCCATCGACAAACGCATTATTGAAATGGAGCTGCATCCATTGCCTTATCAGCAAGTGTTTTTTTCTACTTTTCGGTATCACGATCCGGTGCCGGTTTTTCCGGAGTTGACTACTGAAAATTGGTCGTTGAGCAAATTGAGGGAAGAAAGTCCGGCCGTTTTGATGGTTACCGGCATTGCTTCTCCTCAATCGATGAAGGATTTTCTGAAAGATTATGTTTCGACTTTGAAAGAAGTTTCCTTCCCCGACCATCACAAATTTTCCAAAAATGACTTCCAATTGATCCGACAGGAATGGGACGCCCTTCCGTCCGAAAATAAAATTATTATCGTTACGGAAAAAGATGCCGCACGACTTTATAACGAAAAATATTTACCTGAAACGCTCAAGGCAAAAATTTTTGCCTTGCCGATAGAGGTTAAATTTTTATTCGATCAAGAATCATTATTCATTCAAAAACTTAAAGATTATGTTAGAGAAAATTCAAGAAACCGCTGATTTTTTGTTGGCAAAAATGCCAATGCGACCTAAAACAGGTATCATTTTGGGAACAGGATTGGGAAATTTGGTAACCCAAATGGATATTGAAATGGAAATACCTTACGAAACCATTCCCAATTTTCCCGTTTCAACAGTTGAGGGACACAAAGGCAAGCTGATACTCGGAAAACTCGGAGGAGTAGAAGTGTTGGCCATGCAGGGACGTTTTCATTTCTACGAAGGGTACGACATGAAAGCCGTAACTTTTCCCGTAAGAGTGATGAAAGCACTGGGTATTAAAAATTTACTTGTTTCCAATGCTGCGGGAGGTATGCATCCCGATTTCGAAATTGGAGATTTGATGATTATTACCGATCACATCAATTTGTTTCCCGAACATCCACTGCGAGGAAAGAATTTTGAAGAGCTCGGGCCCCGTTTCCCGGATATGAGTGAGGCTTATTGCAAGGATTTTATTGTAAAGGCCAAACAAATTGCCGAACGAAATCACATTAAAGTGGTGGAAGGCGTTTATGTAGGAACCAGTGGACCTACTTTTGAAACTCCTGCCGAGTACCGGTATTTTCGTGCCATTGGCGGCGATGCAGTTGGCATGAGCACTGTTCCCGAAGTAATTGTGGCCAATCATGCCGGAATGAAATGTTTCGGTATTTCCATTATTACCGATTTGGGTGTACCCGGAAAAATTGTGGAAGTTTCTCACGAAGAAGTTCAAAAAATCGGAGATTCGGTGCAGCCACTTATGACACTGATAATGAAAGAACTGGTGAAAGAAATTTGATTTTTTGTTCTATGCCAATATAAATAACAAAGGGGTATCAAAATTTTTTCCGAATTAGATACCCCTTTTATTTTTTCCCTTGTTTTTGAGAAAAAATTTTTCTTTACCTTTTATTTCCCCTGAAAAAGTTGCATTAATTACTTGAATTTACGTTACTATAAGTTACTTATGACTGTAAATTATTAAGGATTAAAAAATTTGCAAATAAAATTGTATCTTTGTATCCGAAAAATAAAAGTTTAAAAGAAAAAATTGTATGACAGTTGTTACAAAAACCATCACAATGAGTGATGGACGAGAAATTGTTATTGAAACCGGTAAATTGGCCAAGCAGGCTGATGGATCGGTAATGGTACGCATGGGTGATACCATGTTGCTGGCAACGGTATGTTCGGCTCAGGATGCCAATGAAGGAACCGATTTTATGCCGTTATCGGTAGATTACAAGGAAAAATTCGCTGCTTTTGGACGTTTTCCCGGAGGTTTTTTACGCCGCGAAGGTCGTCCTTCTGACTATGAAATTCTTATTTCCCGCTTGGTTGACAGGGCTTTGCGTCCACTTTTCCCAGATGATTATCATGCCGAAACTTTCGTGAACATTATGCTTTGTTCGGCTGATGGGGAAAATATTCCGGATGCGCTTGCAGGTTTGGCAGCTTCTGCTGCACTTGCCGTTTCCGACATTCCTTTCAACGGGCCCGTATCGGAAGTCCGCGTGGCACGCATTGATGGAAATTTCGTAGTGAATCCAACTTTCAATCAGTTGGAAAATGCCGATATGGACATTATTGTGGCTGCTACTATGGACAATATCATGATGGTGGAGGGCGAAATGAAAGAAGTTAGCGAAGACGATTTGCTTGATGCCATGAAAGTTGCTCATGAAGCCATAAAACTACACTGCAAAGCTCAGTTGGAATTAATGGAGACAGTAGGCAAGACTAAAAAACGCGAATATTGCCACGAACAAAACGACGAAGAGCTGAAAAAGGACATTTGGGAAAAAACCTACGATAAGGTTTATGCCGAAGCAGCTTCCGGAAATGCCGACAAACATTCGCGCAGCGAACATTTTGAGGCCATTATGAACGAATATATTGCATCGTTGGATACTGAAACAGCCGAAGCAAAAAAACCGCTGATCGAAAGATATTATCATGCCATAGAAAAAGAAGCCATGCGTCGGGCTATCCTTGATGAAGGAAAGCGTCTGGATGGACGTAAAACTACCGAAATCCGTCCAATATGGTCGGAAGTAGATTATTTGCCGGGGACGCACGGTTCTTCCATTTTTACGCGAGGTGAAACTCAGGCATTGGCTACCGTAACACTGGGAACCAAAATGGACGAAAAGTTGATTGATGAACCTTTAATTCAGGGAAAAGAACGTTTTCTGCTTCATTACAATTTTCCACCTTTTGCCACAGGTGAAGCAAGGGCTTCGCGGGGTATTGGCCGTCGGGAAATTGGACATGGCAACCTGGCCATGAGAGCCTTAAAAAATGTTATCCCGGACGATTATCCTTATGTTATTCGCGTTGTTTCCGATATTTTGGAATCCAACGGATCGTCTTCTATGGCAACTGTTTGTGCTGGTACTTTAGCACTGATGGATGCAGGAGTGCAGATCAAAAAACCTGTTGCCGGTATCGCTATGGGACTGATTTCTGAAAATCAGGGAAAAAATTATGCCGTGCTTTCCGATATTTTGGGTGATGAAGATCACTTAGGCGATATGGACTTTAAGGTTACCGGCACCAGAGAAGGTATTACTGCCACACAAATGGATATTAAAGTTGATGGACTTTCGTACGAAATTTTGGAAAAAGCTCTGAGACAGGCAAAAGAAGGACGATTGCATATCCTGAACAAAATGTTGGAAACCATATCTGAACCGCGTGCCGACTTCAAACCGCATGTTCCGCGCATTGTGGTAATGTTTGTACCAAAAGAAATGATTGGCGCAATTATTGGCCCGGGCGGAAAAATTATCCAAAACATTCAGCTGGAAACAGGTGCTACCATCACAATTGAAGAAATTGGCGATCAGGGACGTGTGGAAATTGCTGCTACCAATAAGGACTCAATTGAAGCTGCCATAAACAAAATTAAGGGAATAGTTGCTATTCCTGAAGTTGGTGAAACTTATATAGGAAAAGTAAAATCCATTATGTCCTATGGTGCTTTTGTAGAATTTCTACCCGGCAAGGAAGGTTTGCTGCATATTTCGGAGATTGAATGGAAACGTACTGAAAGCATGGACCAAACCGGTATAAAGGAAGGGGACATGATAGAAGTGAAACTTCTCGATATTGATGAAAAGACGGGTAAATTCAAACTGTCACGGAAAGCTCTTCTTCCACGTCCACCAAAAGAAGAAAAGCCCAGGAACTAATTAAGTTAAACATTATCAAATAAGAGAGTGTCCCAAAAGGACACTTTCTTTTTTAGTATGTCGGCATGGTATTAAGCTAATAGGATGAGAGTTCCTGCATGTGCCGAGTTGAAAAGAAAGAAAATTCTATTAAAGAGCTTACTTTTGAACCTATCTGGAGATTATTTTAAACAAGATTAAATTTCCTTTTCGAAAACAGCCGGTGTATCATTGCGACGAACAAAACCCATTTTTATCAAATATTTATGGTGCTGCGGATGTTCCGATTTGGCAACAAGTTTATGAATGCCGGTTTCCTTCAACTGTTGCACATTGGTTTTGTAGATAAATTCTCCCGGTTTCAGATCTCTATATTCTGAAGCAACAAAATCAAGCTCAACATAAAGACAACCATTGTCGATCGTTCCATAAAAAACTCCGGCAGCAACGGCGTTACGCAACAAAAGTAAAGCTATGGAAGAAGTTTTATCTTGTTTTGTTGAAGCAAGCTCGAAATGAGGAAAAATCTGTAGAATTTCCTTTTTATGGAATTCGATAAAATAATTAAAATAAGCATCGTTTGGTTCAACGGCAAGTGCTTTGAAAGATTCTTGAGCCGAATTCATCCTGATCAGATAATAAATATTTACCAGTACAATAAACAAATTAAGGAATCCAACCGGTAAAGCTCCAATAGAAAATCCATAAAAGGAAAACACGGCAGAACCTATGAGATTCAACCATCGAAGTTTTTTTATGGAACTCATTGTCAGAGAAATAGCAACTATGATGGATGCCAGATAGCCTATCCATTCTAAGAGTGGAATGTTTAGAAACATGATTATTGGTTTTAAAATATAATGATTAAATAAACAAAAAAGTAAATCTACATCTTTAGACGTCGATTTACTTTTAGCGCAAAAGTAAATATTTTCTGTTTACTTTTCAAATATTAATTCAAAAAAACATAAATCCATTGCTCTTGAAAAAAGAAAAATTGCTAAAAACTTACTTTTCATTTTTCACAAACAACCACAATATACCTGAAATGAAAAGTGTTACGGCGCAAATGGCAAATATGACGGACTTATTAGGAGCAGCGTTGATTACTTCACCCATTTTGAAACTTGCCACCAATTGAGGCAACACTACGGCAAGATTGAATATTCCCATGTAAAGTCCCATTTTGGTTTGATCCACCTTTTCGCTCATAATGGCAAAAGGCAACGAAACGACTGATCCCCAGCCAATTCCCACTATGGCTATCAGAAAATAATACACGGCAACACTGTGTCCGAAAAATAAAATGGATGCATATCCCAATGCCATGATAAAAATGCAAGACAAATGTGTTTTTACCATACCATATTTTTCCGCAAGTCGATTCAATACCAAAACCGGTAAAACGGCACTTACCAAACTTAAAACAAAAAACGCAATGGAGTTGACCGAACCTGCATTATCTGCCAATTGCAAAACATCTTTCAAATAAAAAAGAGCATAAATAAACATCGTTTGCACGCCTATCCATGTAAAAGAATGTGCCAGCAAGACTTTTTGAAACTCGTTGCTTTTCTTTCCGGATTTGAAAAGATTCAGCAAAACAGCAATGGCGCTTACCAGCAAAAGCAGAATAGATAAAAATTCGATAACATTCAAATAATAACCAAAAAGAGGGATGGTTGGTTTCAATTCAAATCCGCCCAATTTTGAAAAAATCACGTAAATACCGTAAAGTAAAAATCCGGAAAGCGGAAGCATTGCCTCCCACAATTCACGGAAAGTTGTTTTTGATTTGGGAGACTGAGTTTCAGCATCAAAATTTTTCAATTCGCGAGGTTCTTCGATAAGAAAAGCCGGAATGACCGAAGCCAGGAAGGCAACTCCAACACCAAAATATATAAGAAAAATATTACCCAGCGTTCCACCAATAAGGTATGCCAACACGCCGAAAGAACCTGAAATAGTTTGCATCCAAGTAAATCCCTTGCTTCTTTCGGACAAAGGCGTACAATCGGCTACCAGTGAACGGGTGGGATTAAAACTGACATTGATGGACAAATCGAGCGTGAGTGCTACCACAATGGCAATGGTCAAAAGTCCGGCTTGTGGATCACTTCCACCTACAATAATCTTTTGTATAACTTCAAGATTTGGCAAAGCCAGCAACATCAAAGCTGCCAATGTTCCACCCAAAACAATCCAAGGCCTACGCCTGCCACCCATAAACCACAATTTATCGGAAATAGCCCCAACAATTGGCTGGGCAATAATTCCCGCAATCGGTCCGGCTGCCCAAACAATACCTATTTCATGAATAGCCAATCCGTATTTGGTAGATAAAATCCAACTTAATGCCGAAATCTGCACCGACAGGGCAAAACCCATTGCTGTAGAAGGCAAACTGAGAAGAGCAAAAAAAGCATTGCTCATTTTCTTTTGAATGTTTAACATGGTTGAGTTTTTTATAAATTTATTCTTGAAAAATTTGATGGAATAAAACGCTGCAATGATATTATTTTTTTATGAATGAAAGGAAAATTTGAATGAAAATTCGATAAAATTTCAATACAAACGTTTGCAGAGATATAGGGATAAGCAAAATTTCTTATCAACCACAAAAATTAGAGTTGTAAATTCAATTAGTAAATACAACTTTTTGGTAACACAAATTTCGTAATAAAAATTCATTTGATGTTAAGGAACCCACATCTATTAAATACACAAACACGAACAACTGAATATATCAGACATGTGGGTTCCATCAGACCATTAAAAAATAAATTATATTCTGATGAAATCCAATTTTTTCTTGGTCTGTTGTTCAAAATATCTTCTACTCGCTTTATATCCTGATCAGAGATATTCACAAAAGAAGTTTTTTCAGGAGAATACTGATGAAGAAGTCTGTGAGTATTTTCAGAGACTTCCTTTTCCACGAATGAAAAATTTTGAAAAAAGAAATCTACCATCAATGCCGAGCTGATCATTTTATGTCAGGCAAATTTTTTGTATATATTCGGTAGTGATGTATTTTTGTCAATCTATTTTAGAAAATGAAGATTTTAAATTTTCTCGAAAAAACCAACAATTTTTCAGAAAACCATTTTAAATTTAAAATTATTGTTATCTTTGCCACCCTAATATTTTCCAAACAAATTAAAATATGGAAACAAAATTTTGTAGTATGTTTATAATAAGCAGGTTAGATAGTTTCAGATTTTATTGTTCAACAAAAAAATTAAACCCATGAAGAATCGTTATCGTTCTCTTTTCTTTGCTTTTTTTCTTGCTTTGTTGCCTCTGAGTTTCACTCATGCCGTTAAAGCCTATCCATTTCCTGTTCAGATTACGCAACCGGACGGAACTGTGCTTACCATTCGCATTCATGGTGATGAGTTTCATCATATTAAAACAACTGTTGATGGCTATTTAGTAAAACAAAATGCAAAAGGTTACTGGACGTATGCTTCACAGGATGCTGCCGGCAGAATCACTCCAAGTGAAGTTATAGCCAGAAATGTTTCAAGTCGTTCCGCACAGGATATTCAATTTCTGAAAAGTTTGAAAATTTCTTCCTCTGTTTCCCTGCAGCATGTAAAAGCTTCCGGTCGCCAATTTCAGAAGCCACAACTTTCTGCTCGCAAAAATGCCTTTCCTCTGTCAAATTCACCACGTTCGCTGGTTATTCTGGTAAATTTTTCCGATAAAAGTTTTGTAACCTCTTCGGCTCAATCGGCTTTTACCAATCTGCTCAATCAAAGCGGTTACAGTGCCAATGGCGCTACTGGTTCGGCACGCGACTATTTCATGGCAAGCTCTTACGGAAAATTTTCTCCAGAATTTGATGTGGTAGGCCCTTACACTTTATCAAAAACAATGCAAAGTTACGGAGCCAATGATGCGGATGGATACGATGTGGATCCGGCACGAATGATTGTTGATGCCTGTAAGGCAGCCGACAATGCCGGAGTAAATTTTTCGCAATATGACACCGACAACGATGGACTGATAGACAACATATTCGTTTATTACGCCGGCTACAACGAGGCGGAAGGCGCATCAGAAAATACGATTTGGCCACACCGATGGGTAGTTTATACCAGCCAAGAATCTTCAACCGATTATACTTATGATGGTACAGTGGCTTCTGTTACTTTCGATGGCGTTCGGCTGTACGATTACGCCTGTACTTCAGAACTGAAAGGAACTTCCGGTTCAAATATGTGTGGAGTGGGAACTTTTTGCCATGAATTCGGTCATGTTCTGGGGTTACCCGATTATTATCACACTGCCGAAGACAAAACAACATTAGACTACTGGAACATTATGGATGCCGGTAATTACTTGAACGATGGAAGAACGCCTCCCGTTTATTCGACTTACGACCGTTTTTATTTGGGCTGGCTAACTCCCGAAGAAGCCAATACACCAAGCAACCTGACTCTGAAACCTATTTATCAGGGCACAACGCAACCGGCAAACACCCATCAGCAAAGCTATTTACTTTCGGCTACTACACACAACTTGGTAGGAAATAATCCCTCTCCAAAAGAGTTTTTTGTACTCGAATATCGTAAAAAGACCGGTTGGGATGCTTATCTACCTGCCGAAGGAATGCTTATTTGGCACATCGATTACGATCAAACGGCTTGGGACAACAACGAACCCAACAACTACACCGGAACTACTCAAACAGCAAGCAGCCACATGAGAGTTTACCTGCAACCTTTGAGCGGCTCTACCACCACTCCGGGAACAGCTTTCACAAGCGGATCATTCACACCAACAACATGGTCGGGAACAAACATTAATCGAGCTATCACAGAAATTTCCAAATCATCTGATCAAGTTACTTTCAAGTTGATGGGTGGCGAAATCGAAGACCCAAACAAAGCTGTGATAAAACTCGGCGTTATTCAGTCTCAACTTGTTTTTCCTTACACAGCCGTAAACAATGCTGCCCTGAAAGTAATCAACATTAAAACGAACGGAATAACCGGGAATTTGACCGTTACCCTCAGCGGCGATCAGGCAGAAATGTTTTCCGTTTCGGCAAATTCCATTACTCAAAATGCAGCCAATAGCACTGATGGTGTAAATCTCAACATTACTTATCGGCCAACGACTTCAGGCGAACACACCGCTGTGCTGACTATTTCAGGTGGCGGACTTTCTCCCGACAAAGTTATTCTGCTGAAAGGAACCGGACAACCACAATAAAATGGTTGAATGAACATTGACGAAAATCGATTTAAAAAGTAAGCGCCTACTTTTTAAATCGATTTTTTTCATGTTTAAAAATATTGCCCACTATAGGGTAACATGGGTGTCTTGAAAAAGTACGGAAAACAGGAGAAAAAAGAAAAACCTTATCCATAACCTTGTAATCTTAGTAACCATTTAATGTTTCTTGGCTGGCATCTTTATATCGTTGTTGTTTGGTTTTTCAAACTGTATTGTATATCGGCTGATTCAAATTTGCAAAAAAGTCATGGTTTTTTTTATGATGCATGAATAAACTGAAATTTACCAAAATTCCAATTTATCAAACATTTTATGTAAATTTCGCACTGGCTGGTTGAGTCTGCTATGTGAAAAACTTACCATAAAATTTCATTATCCGAAAGAAAATCTTTAATTTTGCATTCTATTATTTAAACAACACACAAATTTAAAATCCTAAAGATAACCATTCTTATGTCGAAGAAAAAGGGAAAAGGTCAAGACGAGTTGGCAAATGTGGAACATGCTTTATCAGCATCCGAACTGTTTTTCGAAAAGTATCAGAAGCAGATTCTATACGTAGTAGGAGCTTTGATAATGGTTGTTCTGGTTGTATTGGCAGTACGTAATTTTTATTTGACTCCTCGTGAAAAAGCAGCACAAAATGAAATGTACCATGCTCAATACTATTTCAATCTCGATTCGTTTCAGGTTGCACTTAATGGGAAAGAACCCGAGTTTATGGGTTTTAAACAAATAGTATCGGAATACGGAATAACACCTTCGGGTAATTTGGCCGCTGCATATGCCGGTATTTGCTATTATAAGCTAGGGCAATATGAAAATGCCATCAAATACCTGACTCAATTTGATGGAAACAACAGTTATTTCTCTACTTCTGTCATTGGTTTATTGGGCGATTGTTTTGTAGAAATCGGTCAGAATGATAAAGCTTTGACTTATTTCAACAAGGCTATTGCAGTTGAAAATGAGGTTTTGAGCCCCCTTTATTTGAAAAAAGCCGGCCTGCTTTGCGAATCGATGAATCAACTTAAAAAGGCCGAAGAATATTTTCTTGAAATTAAGGAAAAATATCCAAAAAGTATGGAGGCAGGCGACATCGACAAATATCTGGCACGCGTTCAGAACTAATTTGACGTTTTTTGTCGGGTAAAATTTGAAAAAATTGTTTTTTTAAAAAAATATCATAAAAAATTACATTATAACCCAATGTCCACAGAATATAAAAATCTTTCCTCCTATAATGAAGATGAAATGCCGGATAAAAGCAAGGTTTTTCTGCAACAATACGGCATTGTGGTAGCTGATTGGAATCCTCAAATCACCCATGCCATGTTGGAGGGAGCTTATAATGCCTTGATAGAAAACGGCTCAAATCCCGAATTAATCAATATTGTTCATGTACCGGGTACTTTTGAGCTGACTTATGGCGCTAAACAGCTGTTGGAGCAATATGAAGAAATGGACCATATAAAACGACACAAATATGCAGCTATCATAGCTTTGGGTTGTGTAATTCAAGGAGAAACGCCCCATTTTAATTATGTCTGCGAAGGTGTTACAAACGGAATTGCATATTTAAATGCCAATGCAGTAGGTTGTCCGGTGATTTTTGGTGTTCTTACTACCAAAACACTCCAGCAGGCTCTCGACCGTGCCGGAGGAATCAATGGCAACAAAGGCGTTGAGGCTGCCATTACCGCTATAAAAATGGCAAATATCGATTGGTAAATATTTTTCTCAACCAATATTTTACAACTTTTCCGCAAGCAGCTTGGTCAATAGAGCATTGGCTTTCCAAGTTGAGGGCAGGGGTTTGAGGATTGTTCTTTTTTCCTCTAATGAAAAGCGACCATTTACTGATCGCTTTTTACTTTTTATCGGATAGTGAAAATTGGAATTATTCAATTTTCTTTTGGCCGAATTGTTTTGGTTTGAATTTTTTGAGGAGGAGCTGCATTTTTTTCAACAACCTGCTTCAAACTATCTTGCCACTGAGGAACAAAATAGCGTAACAACCGAATGCTGTCAAGCTGAACATTGAAATTTCCATTATATTGTTTGCAACCCAACAGCAAGCCGGTAACAGAATCGACTTTATAGGGAAATCTGGCCCGAAGTCGGAGCGTGTAACGACGCAATATGCTGTCGTTGAAAGTTTTTTGAAAAATACTGTCCGTTTTCCCATTCGCATAATGAATTTTCATTACTACATAAGGGTCAACACAGGAATCTTCAGGAGCAATTCTTTCCAAAAATTGAAGTTCGTAAACATCTTGTGTCATCAGATAAGGCTGCTGAATTTTAAAAGGCAATTTCGTTCGAGCCGAGTCCGGAGTAAACCGATAACTCGGATGAAGATTCCATAAATTACTGATTTCTATTCCGGGTAAAATAGAATCAGGCGAGCGAAACTTCCCCTTAACGATGTCTTCTCTGAGATGATTAAGATTTTGCAGTACTTCAGCATAAATGCGTTCAAATTTTTTGGGATTTTTGGCATACCAAACCATAGAAGAATCAAATTCTGCTTTTGTAATTCCGTGTTTTTTAAGTAAGGATTCAAAATACAAAGTACCTTCAGGAGTATAATATTGGTTTGTTGTCTGAAGAGTGCCGTGCAACAAATGGTATTCGGTAAGCATCTTCACCATTTCCTTCTTACTCAACACATTTTTGGGTCGATTATCGCAAGCCGGCAGCAGAAAAAGCGCGAGGAGCAAAAAGAAAGAAAAGATTTTATTTGGACTGCTCAGCAACATTGGTTTTTTCTTTTTTCTCAAAACTTGCATTTAATTCTTTTCGATAGAAAATCAGAATAATAAACACGGAAATTGTAATGGCAGCATCGGCAACATTGAAAACAGGTCGGAAAAATATTGTCTCACCTGCAGCATTTTTTATAAGCGGGAAATAAAGCATGTCGACCACTTTTCCGTAAAATAGCGGGGCATAACCGCCTTCGGGAGGTAAAAAAGTAGCCACTCTTCCATAGCTGTCGCTGAAAAGGACGCCATAGAAAACAGAGTCGAAAATATTTCCTGCTGCGCCGGCCAAAAGCAATGAAATGGACAACACATAACCGGTACGAAAATTTCGCTTAATTAGCGATCGAATGTAGAATATGATCAAAACAACTGCGCCAATTCTGAAAGCAGTCAGGAAAAGCTTGTCCAACAATTCAATGCCGAAAGCCATTCCGTTGTTTTCGATAAAATAAATCTGAAACCAACTAAAAATATCGATATGATCGCCTAAAGCAAAATGCGTTTTGATGTAAAATTTGCTGGCTTGATCTACAAGCAAAACAAAGATTATCAATAAAACCGATTTTTTTGTAGTTGACATGAACAAAAGCTGCTTTTATTAAAAAATTGGCAACAAAGAAAAATACTCTGTTGCCGTCTTTAATAGTGGATAGAATATATAAATTATTTTTTCGACTTTTTGGCTTCAATACTTAGTGTAGCATGAGGAACGGCACGCAAGCGTTCTTTAGGGATCAGCTTGCCGGTCTCGCGACAAATTCCGTATGTTTTGTTCTCAATTCTAACAAGAGCAGCCTGCAAATGCTGAATGAATTGGAGCTGACGCTGAGCTAAACGTCCGGCTTCTTCTTTTGAAAGTGTAGATGCACCTTCTTCCAAAACCTTAAAGGTTGGAGAAGTATCGGTTACATCATTCCCATCACTATTGGTAACACCGTTGCGTAATAATTCGTAATCTTTTTGAGCTTTTTCCAACTTTTCGAGGATAATCTGACGAAATTCTTCCAGCTCTTCATCCGAATATCTTGTTTTTTCTGACATAATCGTAAAACTTTATTTTGTTTAATCCCTTTGTTTCGGTTCAGCATTCTGCAAATGCTGAGTTTTTAATAATGTGCGAAAATAATCGTTTTTTTTCTCTTTTCCAATTATTTTAGTAATAATTTTGTGGCTTTTTCAGCGTGTTTTTTCAACTTTAACCTTCACCATATATTCATCAAAATCAAGCTCAATGCCATCTTCCAGTTTATCTACCAAAGAAATGCCGGCAGCCAATGTTTGAGAGGAAATATAGTTCGAAAATTCCGTAACGGCATCGTTGATTTCATCTCTTTTTTCAATTTCAACAGTTATTCTGTCGGTTATTTCATAGCCATTTTGCTTGCGTATATTTTGAATTCTGTTTACCAATTCGCGCGCAATTCCTTCTTTGAGCAATTCATCCGTCACGGTAATATCCAGCGCAACGGTAAGTTTCCCTTCATTGGCAGTAAGCCAGCCCGGCATATCCTCTGTTATTATTTCGACGTCATCTGTTGTAAGTTGAACTTCCCCACCGGGCAAATTTAAAATATAAATTCCATTTTGCTCCAGTTCGGCAATTTCTTTGTTGCTCAATTTTGCGGTTGCCTCTGCAATTTCTTTCATTTGTTTGCCGTATTTTTTACCCAAAACCTTAAAATTGAGTTTTACCTTTTTGGTTAAATTTGCCATTTCCATATTGGCCGGTATCACTTGCAATTCTTTTATGTTTACTTCGGCTTTAATTAAATCGGCCACATAACTAATTTGCTGATAGATTTTATCATCGGCAGCCGGAACAATAGCTTTAGAAAGTGGCTGACGAACTTTCTTCCCGGCTTTTCGACGCAGAGAAAGAATCATGGAGGAGATTTGCTGAGCCAGTTGCATACATTCTTCCAGATTTTTGTCGATTAACTTTTCGTCGTAAACGGGAAAATTGCTCAAATGAACAGATTCGCAATTATTTTTTTCCGTAACTTCATTCAAGTCGAGAAACAATTGGTCGGCATAAAACGGAGCGATTGGAGCCATTAATTTGGCAACGGTTTCCAAACAGGTATAAAGCGTTTGATAAGCCGAGATTTTATCCTTGTTGTATTCTCCACCCCAAAATCTTTTCCGATTCAAGCGAACATACCAATTGCTCAGATTTTCGGTAACAAAATCGGAAATTGCTCTGCCTGCTCTTGTTGGATCGTAATCTTCGTAATATTCACCAACTTCCTTTATCAATGTATTTAACAATGATATTATCCATCGGTCGATTTCCGGACGATTTTCCACAGGAATTTCGGGCTCGCTGCAAGTAAATTCATCTACATTGGCATAAAGAGCAAAGAAAGAATAAGTATTATAAAGCGTTCCAAAGAATTTCCTTCGTACTTCTTCCACTCCTTCAATATCAAATTTCAGATTGTCCCAGGGAGCAGAATTGGTCATCATATACCACCGCAAGGGGTCAGAACCGTATTTTTCGATGGTTTCAAAAGGATCTACCACGTTGCCCAAACGTTTCGACATTTTATTCCCATTTTTGTCGAGCACCAAGCCATTGGAAACAACATTTTTATAGGCTACCGAACCTTTCACCATTGTGCTGATGGCATGTAAAGTAAAAAACCACCCACGTGTCTGATCTACCCCTTCCGAAATAAAATCGGCAGGATAAAAAGTATGTTGATCAATGGCTTCTCTGTTCTCGAAAGGATAATGCAACTGTGCAAATGGCATCGAACCGGAATCGAACCAAACGTCAATCAAGTCCGGCTCTCTTCTCATGGGTTTTCCCGATTTAGATACGAGCACAATATTGTCCACATAAGGACGATGCAAATCGATATTTTGAACAGCATAATTTTCACGTGAATAATCGCCGGATTTGAAATTTTTATAGGGATTGGATGTCATAAAACCGGCTTGTATGGATTTCTCAATTTCTGAAATCAATTCATCCACTGACCCAATGCAAATTTCTTCCGAACCATCTTCAGTGTGCCAAATGGGAAGCGGAGTTCCCCAAAATCTACTTCGTGAAAGATTCCAATCCTGAAGATTTTCGAGCCATTTTCCAAAACGTCCATATCCTGTAGAAGCAGGTTTCCAATTGATGGTTTGGTTCAATGCAATCATTTCATCCCGTAAAGCGGTAGTCTTAATAAACCAGCTGTCCAGCGGATAATATAACACCGGTTTGTCGGTTCGCCAGCAATGCGGATAACTGTGTGTGTATTTCTCAATTTTGAATACCAATCCCCGTTGTTTGAGCATGACGCACAAGTCAATATCCAGCGTTGAATCTTCGGTTTTTTCTCCAGACGAATTTTTATCTGACTGATTTTCCGGTTCAAAAGCTGAAATATATTCATTCTTTACATATCTACCGGCGTATTCTCTGTAAAGCGAAATATTTACATTTTTAGAAACAAATTCGGGATCAAGGTCTTCCAATTTAAAAAATTTACCCGTTCTGTCCACCATTGGTTGCTTGTTCCCGTCCTTGTCAAGCAACAGCATCGGCGGAATGTTATTTTGTTTTGCCACCCTATCGTCATCAGCCCCAAAAGTTGGTGCAATGTGAACGATTCCGGTTCCTTCTTCCGTAGAAACAAAATCTCCCGCAATAACACGAAAAGCATTTTCTCCGGGATTAACCCACGGAATTATCTGTTCGTATCGAATGCCGACCAATTCGCTGCCTTTGAATTCGTCCAAAATGCGGTAAGGTATATTTTTATCACCCGGCTGATAATTTTCAAAAGGAAGATTTTCGTTTTTTTGGTTGAAATAAGTGTTTACCAAATCTTTGGCCAAAATTACTTTTATGGGTTTGCCGGTATAAGGATTGAACGTTTTTACAAGCACATACGTAATATTCGGCCCTACGCACAAGGCTGTATTGGAAGGTAAAGTCCAAGGTGTAGTGGTCCATGCCAGAAAATAGCAATCGCCATTTATTTTAGTTTTGAATGGCAAAGAAGAAGTATCCTTCACTTTGAACTGAGCAACGCAGGTAGTATCTTTTACATCGCGATAGCAACCCGGCTGATTCAGTTCGTGCGTGCTCAATCCGGTTCCTGCTGCCGGTGAATAGGGTTGTATGGTATAGCCCTTATAAAGCAATTTTTTATCATAAAGCTGTTTGAGCAACCACCAAAGTGTTTCAATATAACGATTGTCGTAGGTAATGTAAGGATCATCCAAATCAATCCAATAACCCATTTTTGTGGTCAAATCTTCCCACTCGCGGGTATATTTCATTACATCCCGACGACAAGCTGCATTGTATTCTTCTATACTGATTTTCTTACCAATATCTTCTTTAGTGATTCCCAATGATTTTTCCACGCTCAACTCAACCGGAAGTCCATGCGTATCCCATCCTGCTTTTCTTTTAACCTGAAAACCCTGCATGGTTTTATAACGGCAGAAAAGGTCTTTTATGGTTCGGGACATAACATGATGGATGCCCGGCATACCGTTGGCCGAAGGCGGGCCTTCAT
This sequence comes from Paludibacteraceae bacterium, assembly GCA_018433525.1. Classification (GTDB taxonomy): domain Bacteria; phylum Bacteroidota; class Bacteroidia; order Bacteroidales; family Paludibacteraceae; genus MVYY01. The sequence goes on along the minus strand of JAHDRA010000078.1, from coordinate 1,475 downwards.
AAAATACAAACGTTGGTTCTCCTTCTCGAATTTGAATGCTTTTGTGGAAAATGTCTTTTTCTTTCCAACGTAAAAGCATTTTTTTGTTGACTTCCGAAAGATCTAAAGAAGAGTATTCTGCAAACTTTTTCATATCGTGTTTATCCTCTGATTCCTGTCTTTAACCAATAGCAAAAACGCTGAAAACCCGAATTGCATAAAAATTTTTGATAGAACTCAATTTCTGAGATTCCTTCCTGCTTTTTTCGGCTTTCTTTGCTGTTTTTTTGGAAGGTGCAAAATTACTAAATTTTATTGAAAAACGAAAAGTCGAATACAAAGAAGTATTCGGGCATTGGTTATGGAACTGAAAGAGTAATAATTATTTGAAGAAAAAAAGGTTGCCTTGTTTGGTGTTTCCTCCTTGATTTATTTCTCCGAAAACTACATCGCCCGATTCCGATTCGGTTTTTCAACATCAACAGTTTGTTAAAAATATATCGGAAAAATGTCCGAAGGCTTACCAGCAGGCTTTGTATATCATTGTTTTACAAAATTATATTGAAAAAGAAATCCCTTAATTTTTGCCCGTACCCGACCAAAATATTAAGATACAGCGACCCAAGACATCACGGCAGATAAAATTAATATCTCCATTAAGGTAAGATTTAAAACTTTTATTTAACTTCGTAGCCGGGATAACTAATAGTTACTACAGAAACTCCTATATTGATTGAGTTTGCGGTTTGTTGCATCTTTAAAGTGTTTGGGATTAGCATGCATCCACTGACCATCAGCTGCTTAATCAATTTTTTTGCGTGAAACTTTGCTTTTTAATCAATAAGCTGCCAATTTATTAAAAGATATTTTGCCGAATCATTTTAAAAAGAATTTTCCTTTTCAGTTTAATTTTTTTATTGATCAATAAAAAATTATGAACAATTTCATTACCAACAGCAACAAAAAGCAGTTAAAAACACGTCTGACCGAACTTCTATCCAAAAGTGAAGAGCTGAAATTTCTGGTCGGATTTTTTTATTTTTCTGGTTTAAGAGAATTGTACGATGGCTTGCAATCGAACGATAAAGTGAAACTAAAAGTGCTGATCGGCTTAAATGTGGACAAAACCATTTACGGACTGACCGAATATGGCGAAAAAGACAAAAACCTTTCTGATGACGAACGAATAGAAAACTTTTTTACTTCCATCCGAAAGTCCATAAATTCAGATGTTTTTGACAATAAAGATTTTTATGAGCAGGTGAAATTTTTCCTTCAAAAAATAAAGGATGACGAAATTATTCTCAGAAAATCACGCGAACCCAATCATGCCAAGCTCTACATTTTTAAACTGGAAGAAGGACAAATTGGGCGCAACAAACTATTTATTACGGGCAGCAGCAATCTGACTTCAGCCGGATTAATGTCGCAAGCAGAATTTAATGTCGAAATTAGCGATTATGGTTTTGATGAAGCAGAAAGTTATTTTGATGAAC
>JAHDRA010000031.1 GCA_018433525.1 Paludibacteraceae bacterium | reverse complement strand
CTCAGAAACTGAACTGGTCGCTTTTTAATTTTGTCGTATTGCATTATTCATATCATTTAATAAATATGAATACTTAACGAAAATTTTATTTGAATATTATTGGTAAGCAACCATATAACATATTAATTTAAATAATCTCTAATTTGTTGATAAAATATTTTAGTGTTGATTGAATTTCTTAAAAGCATAAAGTTAAACAACCAGAATAACTTGTAGCATGCAAATTTACAAGATTATTTTTGATTTTTATGAAAACCAAATTAAAAAAAATTAAATTGAATAGATATATAAATTCAACAACCAATCATTCTCCTTTTAAGCCGTTGTCAGCTCAATTTTACACGAATGTAAATTTCTATCTTTTTTCGTATCTTTGTGGTTTCCAAAATACTTAACCGGAAGTAATATGAGCAGTTTTGCCAAATGGATTGGAGGAGGCTTAGGCTGGGCTTTGGGTGGTCCAATCGGTGCGTTGATTGGTTTTGCCATCGGCTCATTCATTGGCGCTAAACTTGAAACAGTAGAGAAATCTCAAAATAGAAGAACTACCACAACTTCAGGAGATTTCAAAATAAGTCTGTTGGTTTTGATTGCTTGTATGATGAAAGCAGACGGACATCCAAAAAAATCGGAATTGGAAATAGTCAAACGTTTTTTGGTTAACAATTTTGGAGAAGAGGGAGCATTGGAAGCATTATCAATATTAAAAAATCTGCTTGAAAAAGATATTGACGAACGTCAGGTTGCAGAACAGATTTATCGTTATACAAACTATGCTACACGGCTGGAACTGATTCATTTGCTTTTCGACATTGCGTATGCCGATCATCAGGTTTCTACTTCCGAACTGACATTGATTGAAAGAATAGCTGGCATATTTCGTATTTCCAGACTGGATTTTGAATCTTTAAAAGCACCCTATATAAAACAAGTTGACATCAATTGGGCCTATAAAGCTCTTGAAATTGAACCTTCCGCTTCTGTCGATGAAATTAAGAAAGCTTACCGGAAAATGGCCATGAAATATCACCCCGACAAGGTCAACACATTGGGAGAAGATGTGAAGAAAAAGGCCACAGAAAAATTCCGATCCATAAACGAGGCTTACGAAACTTTAAAAATGGAAAGAAAATTTACCTGAAAAAGCAAGTTATCAATAAAAATCCAAAAAATTTTTATAACCAAATGAAAAATAACTTATACATTTACAATACTTTACACAGAAAAAAGGAACTGTTTGTTCCACTTCATGCACCGCATGTGGGAATGTACGTTTGCGGACCAACCGTTTACGGCGATCCTCATTTGGGACATGCACGACCGGCCATAACATTTGATGTTTTGTTTCGCTACCTGAAACATTTGGGTTATAAGGTTCGATATGTGAGAAATATTACCGACGTGGGTCATTTGGAAAATGATGCCGACAGTGGCGAAGATAAAATTGAAAAAAAAGCACGTCTGGAACAATTGGAGCCAATGGAAATTGCTCAATATTATGCCAACCGTTACCATAAAGCTATGGAAGCTTTGAATGTTTTGCCTCCAAGTATCGAGCCTCATGCTTCGGGTCATATCCCCGAACAAATTGAATTTGTAAAAAAAATTCTCGATGCGGGATTCGCCTATGAAAGTGAAGGATCGGTATATTTCGATGTTGAAAAATACGATAAGAAATATCATTACGGTAAACTTTCGGGCAGAAATATAGACGAACTGCTGGAAACAACGCGTATGCTTGAAGGACAGGAAGAAAAACGGCGCAGCGTGGATTTTGCTTTATGGAAAAAAGCATCACCTGAACATATCATGCGCTGGAAATCGCCCTGGAGCGAAGGTTTTCCGGGCTGGCATCTGGAATGCTCGGCGATGAGTACCAAATATTTGGGTGAAGAATTTGATATTCATGGCGGAGGCATGGATTTGCTTTTCCCCCATCACGAATGCGAAATTTCGCAGTCAACTGCGGCACTCGGTAAGGAAAGTGTTCGTTATTGGATGCACAACAACATGATTACCATCAACGGTCAAAAAATGGGAAAATCATTAGGGAATTTCATTACTTTGGAAGAATTTTTCTCCGGAAACCATCCTTTGCTTTCTCAAGCGTATCAGCCCATGACGGTTCGTTTTTTTATTCTGCAGGCACATTATCGCAGTACAGTCGATTTCAGCAATGAAGCATTACAAGCCTCTGAAAAAGGATTGGAACGCTTAATGGAAGGATATGATAGATTGCAAAAGTTGATGCCATCCGATATTTCAACCTCCGATATAAGTGGACTTCGACAGCGCTGTGAAGAAGCCATGTGTGATGACCTGAACACTCCTATTGTTATTGCACATTTGTTTGAAGCAGTGAAATTTATCAATCTGGTTTATGATGGAAAAGCTACTGTTTCGTCTGCCGATTTGGAAGAACTGAAAGACGTTTTTCGAGTGTTTGTGGAAGACTTGTTGGGACTTAAAAAAGAAGATGAAAATTTTGCCAAATACGAAGCACTAAAAAAAGCCGTTGATTTATTGCTGCAAATTCGACTGGAAGCAAAAAGGAATAAGGATTGGGCTACTTCGGACAAAATCCGCAACGAATTGACTGCTTTGGGCTTTGAAATAAAGGACACCAAAGATGGATTTGAATGGAAAATTTGATGGAGCTGTATCAAAATTTGACTGCTTAGCGAATGAATGCCAACAATGAAATAATTCTTTATCAGTCCGACAATGCTGTTCAGCTTGAAGTAATGTTGGAAAATGAAACCGTGTGGCTCACTCTGAATCAGATGAGTATATTGTTTGAAAGAGATAAATCAGTTATTTCAAGACACATAAGTAATATTTTTAAAGAACAAGAGCTTGATGCTTCTTCAACTGTTGCAAAAAATGCAACAGTTCAAATTGAAGGTGGAAAAAATGTAATAAGACAAATTGAATACTATAATCTCGATGTAATCATATCTGTAGGTTATCGTATAAAATCCAAACGTGGTACTCAATTCAGGATATGGGCAAACAAGGTTTTGAAAGATTATTTGTTGAAAGGTTATGCGGTCAACCAACGTATTGAAAATTTGGAAAGACGCGTTTCGGCAACGGAGGATAAAATCGATTTTTTTGTTAAAACAGCTCTTCCTCCGGTGCAGGGAATTTTTTACGATGGGCAGATTTTTGATGCCTACAAATTTGTTGCTGATTTGGTGAAGTCGGCAACAAAATCAATCGTTTTGATTGACAATTATTTGGATGAAAGCTTCTGATTTTGCTATCGAAAAGAAAGGAAGATGTCAAATGTCAAATTTTTACCAATAAAATTTCAGCGCAATTCAAACTGTATTTGGAAAAATTTAATGCTCAATATCCACCCGTCGAAGTGAAGGAATTTTCCAAATCACATGATCGGTTTTTGATTATCGACAACACCATCTATCATATTGGAGCTTCGCTGAAAGATTTGGGTAAAAAATGGTTTGCTTTTTCAAAAATTAATCTGGACGCAAAGCTGATGATGGAAATGATGTCAAAATAGAATATAATTTGAAGAGACAGGATAAGATTTGGGGGGTTAAACAATTAAAGACAGATTAAAAAGGCAAAAAACGGAATTGAAGGTTAGTATTTGCCTGAGAAAAAGGAGAATTTATTATGGATAATACAAGACAACAAAAAGTGGCGCGACTTCTTCAGAAAGAATTGGGAGAAATTTTTCTGCTCTATGCTCGCGAAATGCACGGTATCATTATTAGCGTAACCAATGTCCGCATAAGTCCCGATCTAAGTATTGCGCGCATTCATTTGAGTATTTTTCCCGGCAAACAATCGGCTGAAGTCCTTGAAAAAATTAATAACGACCAGAAAAATATTCGTTTCGACTTGGGAAAAAGAGTGAAACACCAACTGCGAATTATTCCTGAACTATTTTTCTATTTGGACGATTCACTTGACTATATCGATCATATTGATCAACTTTTAAAAAATGATTCTCCATCCGATAAAAAGGACCATTCGCAAGAAAACAATCAATGATTATTGAAAATTGGATAATGAAAGCAGATTTTGCCCGAAGAAACAATGGAAACAATTCATCCAAACCAAACCAAAAGAGATAACACATCAGGAGGATTTCGTTTTGCCTTATGGGTGGCACGGCGATATTTGTTTTCACGCAAATCGCACAATGCCATCAATATAATATCCGGAATTGCAGCTTTGGGGGTTGGCATTGGAACTATGGCACTTATTTGTGTCCTTTCCGTTTTCAATGGTTTCGATTCCTTGATACAAGGCATGTTTTCGGCTTTCGACCCGGATTTGAAAATTACTGTTTCGCAAGGAAAAACTTTCGATATAAATACTCCGGAATGGGAAAAAGTGAAAAAGTTGAACGACGTTGCCTATTTTACCGAAGTTATTGAAGAAAATGCTCTTCTGCGATTTCGAGACAAGCAAATGCCCGCCATCATTAAGGGCGTAAGCGACGATTTTCAAAAAATGACTAAAATAGACAGCATTATGTTCGATGGAAAGTTTTTACTTTATGATGGCGCTTTCCAAAGAGCCGTCCCCGGCGTCGGCGTTGCAAGCATTTTGGGATTGGGAGCAAATTTTATCGACCCATTGTATATTTACGCCCCAAAACGCACTTCACACATTAATTTGCTCCGTCCTGAAAACAGTTTTAACCAAATCGGAACATTTGTATCAGGAATTTTTTCAGTTAAGCAATTGCAATATGATGATCATTATGTACTGGTTTCTATTGAGCTGGCTCGTGATTTGTTCGAATATCAACCAAATAAAGTCTCATCAATTGAATTAAAGCTAAAAGATAATATCAAAACTTTAGATGCACAGAAAAAAATAAAAAATATACTGGGAGGTAATTTTGAAGTTAAAGACAGATATGAACAGCAGGAAGATTTTTTTAAAATCCTGAAAATCGAAAAATGGATTACTTATCTCATTTTATGTTTTATTCTGCTGATAGCCAGTTTCAACATTATCAGTTCGTTATCCATGTTGATTATTGACAAAAAACAGGACATTCAAACCCTGCGAAATTTAGGAGCTGAGCAGCAACTGATAAGAAGAATTTTCCTTTTTGAAGGATGGCTAATTTCGGCGGTTGGTGCTGTTCTGGGAATTATAATGGGATTGTTGCTCTGTTTACTGCAGCAACATTTTGGCATTTTAAAACTCGGAACCGGTTATGTGGTGGATGTTTATCCTGTTTTGGTTAATTTTTGGGATGTTTTGCTGGTATTTATGACTGTTTTGTTAATGGGTTTTCTGGCAGCCTACTATCCGGTTCGTTACATTGATATACATGATGCCCCTTCGCCTGTGAATGTAGAATTATAATTTATCAAGAAGTGCTATGAAAGTTTGTTTATAAAGACAGCTATTTTATAGATTTCATCAATATATACTAATCAAAAAAACATGAAAAAAACGATTAAATTGGCAATTGCCGTAAGCATTTTGACTTTTATCTCCTGTAAGGACAACACACCCAATCAACCTTATCAATACGAGCTGAATCCGGCTTATACGTGGGGCTATGTCGTTTTTTACGGAGATTACTATGCCGATTATTTGAATGAGAACAATGTTTTGACAGTCAATTTGTTCACAGATTCGTTAAAAATAAACAACCAAAATGAACTTTCGGGTTATGGTCAATATCTTTTTCTTGAAGATGTTTTTGTAGCTCCTTCCGATACGCTTCTTCCAGAAGGAATTTACAGAGTTGATAACAGTGGCGAACCTTTCACCATTGCTCCCGGAATAAATGATACAATTGACAACCAGGTCTATACGTTAGGAGCTGTCATTAATTATTATGAGCCCAATCCATTGAAATCTACACAAAAACTTATTGTTGGCGGAAAGATGACGGTCAGCCGTCAGGGTGAAAATTATTCACTGAATTGTGATTTCGTTCTGCAAGATTCCCTGAAACTGAAAGGAATTTTTTCCGACACTCTTCCTCATTTCGACGAATCATTGCAGAGAGAGGAAAGAAATTCTATTTATATTTTCAAGGAAAATTCTTTAGTAAAGGAAAAGAAAACAATCTATAAGTTCTTTGGGAAAAAGAAGAATTATTAGCAACCTAAATAAATTAAATTCGGTTGACTTTACTTTTACATTGTTTATTCATCATTTAATTTTACAAATCATATTTTTAAAAATCTAACCCTATTTTTATAAAAACCGGATAGTTGTAAATTCGGACTATTGTTTAGTTTGCAGTTACTCTTCGCTCAAGAATAAATTTGTTTAAAATTTTCGAGGTAACACATTATGCAGTTAATTGCCCGTAAAATTTTTTTCTTCAACTAAAAGACCCTGCAACATGCCTCAATAAATATTTTTTTAAACAATTCAGGAATATAAAATGGAATATGCGTTTTCATTTTTTAAATTTTCCTAAAAACGTTTTGATTTAGATAGAAAAGATTAAATTTGCAATATAAAACATCAGAAAAATACTTTGTATATGAATACTAAATTGCAGGAATTGACCGAAAAAATTTATTTGGAAGGAGTAGAAAAAGGGAATGCTGAAGCACAGTCTATTATTGAAGAAGCTCAAAAGAAAGCAGATTCGATCATTTCCTCCGCTCAAGAAAAAGCTGCGCGCATAATAGCCGAAGCCGAAGCGAAAGCTGCTGAGCTCGAAGAAAATACCAAATCTGAACTCAGGCTATATGCACAACAATCACTCAATGCACTAAAGACCGAAATTACCAATCTGATTTGCGGAAAAATAGTTGACGATTCAGTGAAGGCAGCTATGGTCGATAAAAATTTCATGCAACAAGTTATTCTTCAACTTGCCAAAGAATGGTCTAAAAAAGAATCTATAGTTATTGAAGCTCCCGATGCCAAAGCTTTAACAGAATATTTCTTAGCCAATGCAAAGAATTTGCTGAATCAGGGTGTTACCATAACCCAAGCCGACAGATCAAAAGCAACCTTTACTATTCGACCGGACAAGGGAGGATACAAAATAAATTTCGGAGAAGAAGAGTTGACAGAATATTTCAAGGATTTTTTACGCCCCAAACTAATAGAAATGCTTTTTTAAACAAGATGATGATACCGTATTTTTTTTCAAAAAACATCAAGAAAAAATACGTAAATTCAAGAATCAAAAAAGAAAGTTATGAATTATTACTGTCTTATTGCCGGACTTCCCGACTTGTCTCCCGATGATAAGAAAACTACATTTACTCTCGCTGATTTCAAAAACGAACTTTTGGAATTGCTTGATACTTCGGATGTGGAATTTCTGAGATTGATTTTTGCCCAATACGACAATCAAAACTTTCTGGCTTTCCTCATAGACAGGGATGCTTTTCTCCAACCTTTAGGAAATTTAAATTACAACGATTGGGTAGAAATCGTTCAGTTGCTGAAAGAAACAGAAAACCCCAAAGACAAAAGAATATTGCCTTACATCCAGCATTTTTATTCGGTCTATCAGGATGAAGAATTCTGGGCGGAAGGCATTTCTAAAGAAGATTACCTCACTGGATTATACTATGATTTTGCCTTGCAATGCAACAACAGTTTTTTAAAATCATGGTTTGAATTCAGTTTGAATATCAATAATTTGCTTACTGCCATAGCCTGTAGAAAATATGGACTGAATCCCCACAATTACATTGTAGGCAGCAACACAATAGCTCAACAACTGAGAACAAGCAATGCTCGCGATTATGGTTTGACCGGCACATTCGAGTACCTTGAACAGGTTTTGCAAATTGCAGAAGAACCCGATTTAATGGAAAGAGAGAAAAAAATTGATCTTTTAAAATGGCAGTGGATGGATGAACACACATTTTTTTATTATTTTACCATCGAAAAAATATTGGCCTACATTCTGAAAATGCAAATGATAGAACGCTGGCAACCATTGACTCCCGAAAAGGGAAATGTAATTTTCAGGGAGTTGATAGAAAAAATGAAACAAAGTGTAGAATTTGAAGAAACTCTTCAGGCCGGAGAAAAAATCAGATAATTCTAATAAGTAAAATATGTTTAATTAAAAAGACCTCTCTTTGTTGAAAGTTCAAAAGAGAAAAAATAAGGAAACAACAAACAACTATGCCAACAAAAGGAAAAGTAAAAGGAATCGTTTCTAACTTGGTAACCGTAAGTGTTGACGGAGCAGTATCACAAAATGAAATTTGTTTCATAGAACTGGGTTCGGAAAAGCTTATGGCTGAAGTGCTGAAAGTAAATGGTTCTGATGTTTTTGTGCAAGTATTTGAAAGCACTCGCGGATTAAAAATTGACAATGAAGTAACATTTGAAGGTCACATGTTAGAAGTAATACTGGGGCCCGGCTTGCTGTCGAAAAATTTCGACGGTCTTCAAAATGACTTAAACAAACTAACAGGTATTTTCCTTAAACGTGGAGAACGAAATTTTCCACTGGACGAAGATAAAAAATGGAATTTTAAGCCTATTGCTCAGGTAGGGGATGAAGTTGAAGCTGCTTCATGGTTGGGGGAAGTCGACGAAAACCATCAACCGCACAAAATTATGGTACCCTTTGTCATGGAAGGCAGTTATAAGGTAAAAAGCATTGCCCCGGCAGGCGAATATACGATATCTGAAACGATAGCCATAATTACCGATGCACATGGAAAGGATTTTGAAATAAATATGATACAAAAATGGCCTGTAAAAAAGGCAATAAATGTACACGCCGAAAAACCGAGACCCTATAAATTGCTCGAAACAGGTGTTCGCGTCATAGACACAGCCAACCCAATTGTAGAAGGGGGAACAGGATTTATTCCCGGTGCTTTTGGAACAGGAAAAACCGTTTTGCAACACGCCATTTCCAAACAAGCCGAAGCAGACATTGTTATCATGGCTGCTTGTGGTGAACGTGCAAATGAAGTAGTTGAATTGTTTGTAGAATTTCCCGAATTGAAAGATCCACACACAGGTCGATTTTTAATGGAACGTACCATTATTGTGGCCAACACTTCAAATATGCCTGTTGCCGCCCGTGAAGCATCAGTTTACACGGCCATGACAATAGCTGAATATTACAGAGCAATGGGACTTCGAGTGTTATTGATGGCAGACTCTACTTCACGCTGGGCTCAGGCTTTACGCGAAATGAGTAACCGCATGGAAGAATTACCGGGACAAGATGCTTTTCCGATGGATTTGTCGGCTATTATAGCCAATTTTTACAGCCGATCGGGTTTTGTCAAATTAAAAAACAAACAAACCGGTTCCATCACCTTTATTGGAACAGTATCGCCGGCTGGAGGTAATCTGAAAGAACCTGTAACGGAAAGCACCAAAAAAGTAGCCCGGTGTTATTTTGGACTTGAACAGGCAAGAGCCGATAGTAAAAGATATCCGGCCATCAATCCCATTGAAAGTTATTCAAAATATATTGAATATCCCGAATTTGACGAATACATCTCGGAGCGTATTTCTCCCCAATGGATCAGTATGGTAAACGACATGCGAACACTTCTTCAACGCGGTAAAGAAGTTCAGGAACAAATCAATATTCTGGGAGATGATGGTGTTCCCGTCGATTATCACATTACTTTCTGGAAATCTGAATTGATAGACTTTGTTATTCTTCAGCAAGATGCCTTTGACGATATAGATGCCGTAACTCCGATAGAAAGACAGCATTACATGTTAAAACTGATTATGGATATCTGCAAATCAGATTTCAACTTTGTAAATTTTACCGATGTTATGGATTATTTCAAACGAATTATTAATGTTTGCAAACAAATGAACTATTCCGAATTTCATTCCCAAGCTTTCGAAAGTTATCACAATGAACTGCAAAATATACTTGCAGAAAGGAAGATAAAACAATAATTTTTTTTGACAAATATAAAGACTAAAAAGAAAGAAATTTCCCGGAAAAAGAGAAAATAATAATCTGAGAAAAAATGACAACAAAAGCATTTCAAAAAATTTATACCAAAATTACCAAAATCACAAAAGCAACCTGTTCTCTTCATGCAAGTGGCATTGGCAATGACGAACTGGCTTTAGTAAACGGTAAATTGGCTCAAGTAGTTAAAATCTTAGGCGATGAAGTAACCTTGCAAGTTTTTGAAGGAACTGAAGGAATACCAACCGATGCAGAAATTGTCTTTCTCGGGAAAGCACCAACCCTAAAAGTAAGCGATCAACTGGCAGGCCGTTTTTTCAATGCTTTTGGAGACCCTATTGATGACCGCCCCGAAATTGAAGGTGAAGAAAGAGAAATTGGAGGTCCATCAGTTAATCCCGTACGACGGAAACAACCTTCGGAACTCATTGCAACGGGAATTGCGGGCATCGACCTGAATAACACGCTGGTATCCGGTCAGAAAATACCATTTTTTGCCGATCCCGATCAACCATACAATGAAGTAATGGCAAATGTTGCCTTGCGTGCAAAAACCGATAAAATTATTTTAGGGGGAATGGGACTTACAAATGATGATTATCTCTATTTCAAAAACGTTTTCAACAATGCCGGCGTACTAGACCGGATTGTCAGTTTCGTGAATACCACAGAAGACCCTCCGGTAGAGCGTTTACTTATTCCTGATATGGCACTTACCGCTGCAGAATATTTCGCTGTCGACAAGAATGAAAAAGTATTGGTTTTGCTCACCGATATGACATTATATGCCGATGCATTGGCTATAGTATCCAATAGAATGGATCAGATTCCTTCTAAAGATTCCATGCCGGGCTCACTGTATTCCGACTTGGCAAAAATATATGAAAAAGCCGTACAATTTCCCGCCGGAGGTTCGATTACCATTATCGCGGTAACTACTCTCTCGGGAGGCGACATTACCCATGCTATTCCCGACAATACAGGTTATATTACCGAAGGACAATTGTTCCTGCGTCGCGATTCGGATATAGGCAAAGTAATTGTTGACCCCTTCCGTTCCTTGTCGCGCCTCAAACAGCTGGTTATCGGCATAAAAACTCGCGAAGATCACCCACAGGTAATGAACGCAGCTGTTCGACTTTATGCTGATGCTGCCAATGCCAAAACAAAACTTGAAAATGGATTTGATCTCACCGACTATGACGAAAGAGCATTGGCTTTTGCCAAAGACTATTCCGACAGATTATTGGCTATCGATGTCAATATAGACACAACCGCCATGCTCGACACGGCATGGAAACTCTTTGCCAAATATTTCAGCCCAACAGAGGTGAACATTAAACAGGAATTCATAGATAAATATTGGAAGCAAAAACAGCATGAATAAATCAACATTCGTTAAATTGCTTAAAAAATTTTTCATTTAGTTAAATAAACGTTTTATGTCCATACAATTTCAATATAATAAAACATCGCTGCAACAGCTTGAAAAAAATTTAAAAATAAGAGTGCGCGCTTTACCCACAATTAAAAACAAAGAAAGCGCTTTACGTACCGAAGTGAAAAAAGCTAAGGAAGAGATAAAAAGAATTGAAAATGAATTGGAGCAACGTATTGCAGAATACGATAAAATGCTTGCTCTATGGGGCGAATTTGATACTACTTTATTGGAGGTAGAAGAAGTAAAGATGAACATAAAAAAAATAGCAGCTGTACGAGTACCGATATTGGAAGAAGTAGTTTATAAAACCAAACCTTTCAGCCTATTTAATTCTCCAAAATGGTATTCCGATGGATTGGCCCTTCTTAAAAAACTGGCTCAAATCGGAATAGAGCAGGAATTTTTCATACAAAAGCTAAGCCTGCTGGAGTTTGCTCGAAAAAAAACCACCCAAAAAGTCAATTTGTTTGAAAAAGTACAAATTCCCGGCTACGAGGATGCTATTCGTAAAATCAAACGTTTCATGGAAGATGAGGAAAATTTATCCAAATCGTCTCAAAAAATAGTTAAATCGCGTCAGGAACTTATAAAGAAGGAAAATTTATGATTTTGCAAATGACACGATATACTTTTCTGGTGTATCACAAACAATACCACGATTTCCTCGAAAAAATGAGGGAAGTGGGTGTTGTTCACGTAATTGAAAAAGTGGAAGGCATTGCCGAAAACGACGAATTACGTGAAAAAATGCTACTTTCTTCGCGCATGAAAATAGCTCTCAAACAAATGGAAAAATTGATACCTCAAGATGCTTCTCCTCTACCGGCCGATCTATCGGTTGATGGAATGGAACTTTTGAAAAAAATTGAAAATAAATTTGCGGAAAAAGAATTATTAATTCAAAAACTCCAACTTGCTGAAAAAGAACGAGACCGCATGGAAATGTGGGGAATTTTTGATTATCAACTTATAGAAAATCTGCAAAAGGCAGGTTACGAAATTAATTTCTTCAGTTGTAATGTGCGAAAATTCGATCAGGAATGGGAAATACGCTACAATGCTTTTGAAATCGATAATATTGGCAGCACACGTTATTTTGTAACCATAACTCATACAGGCGAAATTATTGAAATAGATGCTGATCCCGTAAAAATCGGCACAAAAAATGTATTGCAAATAGATGAAGATATTCAACAAATACATCAAGAAATTGATAACATTAATCGCCAACTCATAACACTTTCTGTTGAAAATTACAACTCATTAAAAGCAGCTCAAGTAAAAGTTATTGAAAATATGGATTTTGCAAGAGTATTGCTTAACACAGAGCCAACTGTGGAGAACAAAGTAATGCTTTTGGAAGGCTGGTGTCCGGAAGATGCAGAAGAAAAGCTCAAAGAATTTCTTAATGAAACGGATATTTACTACGAGACCAGCAAACCTGAAGAGGACGAAAAAGTACCCGTAAAATTGAAAAACAATCGCTTTTCGCGCTTGTTTGAATTTATAGGCAACCTATATGACTTACCTAATTATCATGAATTAGATTTGACCCCTTTCTTCGCACCATTTTACATGCTTTTTTTTGGAATTTGCTTTGGCGATGCAGCGTACGGACTTCTTTTACTGATTGCATCTCTTTATTTCAGAAAAAAAGCAGATGCAGCACTAAAACCAATATTGAGTTTGGCTGCCCTATTAGGAATTTCTACCGTTATTATGGGCTTTGTCAGTGGAACTTTTTTTGGATTTAACTTACTGGAAATGGATGTCCCCTGGCTCGCATCTTTTAAAGCATTTATGTTAGATTCCAATCAATTGTTTTACACATCGCTACTGCTTGGCGTGGTTCAAATACTTTTTGGGATGGTAATTAAAGCAATTGGAAAAGTTAAACGTTATGGCTGGCCTGCTTCCTTTTCTACGTGGGGATGGCTTATTTTGTTGATCGGTTGCGGAGGTACTTTTGTCCTTTCTTCATTTGCAGGGCTTTCGCCCCAAACTGCCAAATGGTTGTATATAATTTTTGGCAGTGCAGGTGGAGCTTTGGTATTTCTGCTGAACAATATAAAAAGAAATCCACTTATCAATATAGGATCAGGGTTATGGGATACTTATAACACTGCTACCGGCTTACTGGGAGATGTACTGTCTTATATCAGATTATTTGCACTAGGTATTTCTGGTGCAGTTATGGGTTTTGTTTTCAACGATCTTGCCATCAATTTAAGCGGCAACATACCTATAGTGAGCACACTCATAATGTTGGTTATCATGATTTTTGGACATGGAATCAACATATTTATGTGTGGTCTGGGTGCTTTCGTTCATCCCATGCGTCTTACTTTTGTAGAATTTTATAAAAATGCAGGCTTTGAGGGCGGCGGGAAAAAATATAAACCTTTTTCGCACTTTAAAGAAGAGAAAAGCATCATATAATTTTTCGGAATAAAATCCAACTAAAAAAAGAAATATCACATTTAAAAAACAAATTTAAAAAAAAAATTATGGAACCTATTATTTTAGCTTACATTGGTATTGGCCTAATGGTGGGACTTTCAGGAGTAGGAAGTGCTATTGGCGTAACGATTACCGGCAATGCCACTGTCGGTGCTTTGAAAAAAAATCCCGATGCATTTGGAAACTATATGGTTTTAAGTGCATTACCCGGTACACAAGGATTATATGGATTTCTTGGATATTTTTTGCTCTCATCACATTTAGTTCCCAACATGACGTGGGGTGCTTCAGCAGCAGTATTTGGCGCCAGTTTGGCACTTGCCCTCACAGGGCTTCTTTCTGCCATACGACAAGGCCAAGTTTGTGCAAATGGTATAGCCGGTATTGGATCAGGATATGACGTCTTTGGTCGAACATTAATACTGGCAGTATTTCCTGAACTTTATGCCATTGTTTCATTGGCAGCTGTTTTTATGATTGGAAATGCTATCTGATATTCCAATCTGCAAAAATATCTCTGAAACACAATAAAACAACCTCAAATCAATTATTTTTTCTCATTGTGAACATCGAACAGGATTTTTGTCTTGTTCGATGTTTTCATTAGGTTTAGCATTTCAGAAAAAATTTTATGGTTTCATGATCACGCCTATATTCTTTTTCCCATCCACTTTCACCACCAGCGGCTTATCGAAATGCAAATGACGAATGTATTCCGATTCGTATATTGCCGGTTGCTGAGCCAAGAAATCGAGGTCATAAAAACCAAGATGCTGAAAAGGTTGTACCGTAAAATAGGCTACACCAAAAGAAGTCAGATTTTGGAAAAAATGTGTTCCCTGACTGGGGTCGATTCGATAATGCGATAATTCCGTTTCCACAATTACTCTGGCATTGCTAATGTTGGGCCATTTCACCGGAATGCCCAGCCAAGGGTCGCTTGAGCCCCATCGGCCAGGCCCAATCAACACATAATACTTTTCTTCTTTAACCATTTGCCGGTTCAATTTCTCAATGTCGTACATGATCAACCGATTATTTGAGCCATTGAAAGCTTCCTGTTTTACGTAAATCAAATCGTAAATATCGGTCATATTGCCGTTGCCCAAAGCATTGGAACTGTGAACAATAGTTTCTTCTTCGGGAATAGCACTGATATCTTCATTGATAATTTCCTTGTTGTCGACTATCGGCCTAACCTGCAACAAATAAAACGAATGTTGCTTTTTGGCTGAATAATCCAAATTTACGGCAAATTCAATTTCAACCGGTCGCCCCATGCCTTCCTGCGCAATGCGCAAAATTTCTCGCAACAATTCGGCCAAAGGAAAAACATTGTGTTGCAATATGTTGGCAAAAGTTATGATTTTTCTTCCACCTTCATATAAGCCATCATACACCATCTGATCCGACACATTGTAGGTTGAAGCCAGATATTGAAGCGTCCCGTCTTTTATGGCATCCTGCACGTTGATACGCAAAAGGTTGAAGCCATCATCAACCTGAGGAACGAACTGTACCATATTCAAATCCAATGCGTTGAAAAACGTCTGTGTTTCGCTTAACATAAATTCCAGCGTACTGGTTTGCAAAACATTATTGGGATAGGCGGGAGAAAATCGAAGGGTTTTGCCTCCATCGACAATGTATTTTCCCAATCCCATTGCAATATTGGCAATTCCATCTTCAGGCTTTTCATTTCCAATCGGATAATAGTTCAACGAGCGAGCTACTCCCGAAAAAGAAGGATAATAACGATTTTCGTAAGCACTGCCACATATTTCCTGCAACACAATGGCCATTTTTTCTTCATCGATCAAATTCTTGGTGGCTGCCATGTAAGTCTTACTGTCACGATAAAAAACCGAGGCATAAACAGCTTTAATGGCTTCCGTTATCATTTGCAGTGTATGAGTTTTGCTGTTGGCATCAAAAGGTACCATGTAGGTTGAATAAACTCCTGCAAAAGGCTGATAATGAGAATCTTCCAACAAACTTGAGGATCTTACGGCAATGGGTTTGCTTACAGCTCCCAAAAAAGCATAAAGATCGGCTAAAAGTTTCTGTGGCAATCGAGCTTTTAAAAAATGTGCCAGAATTTCTTCGTCGGGAATATCGGACAAAGCAATGGGATATAACTGATTCATTTCCATGAAGTCGGAAAAAATATCGGTGCACAGTACGACCGTTCTGGGAATGGCAATCTGAACATTTTCGAACTTATCGAGACTTTCGTTGCGTTTGATCATGGCATCCAAAAAAGCCAACCCTCTCCCCTTGCCTCCCAATGAACCTTCGCCAATGCGGGCAAAATTAGAATACATGTCGAACCTGTCGCGTTGAAAAACAGCTACGATTCCACGATTTTTTATTTTTCGGTAATGAACAATGGCATCAAAAATAATTTGACGTACATTTTTCATGTTTTCGGACATTCCGGGTTCAACTTGAATATTTTTCAGAAATTCTGCCAATGGGAACATGGCTCTCGAATACAGCCATTTGGAGATGTTGTTACGGGAAACATGGTAATACAAAGCTTCGTCGCTCACCTTAAAAATACAGTCCTGTAAACTTCTAAGGTTGTGAACGCGTGCTTCTTCCACCCCTGTCTGAGGATTAAAAAATATCAGATCGCCAAACCAAAAATTATCTGTGATTTTTTCCCGCAACTCCATAAAAAGCGTTTTCGACATTTTGTTCAGAAAAACAGCATTCAATTCTTCTGCGGTTTGTCGATTTTCTTCTTCAGTAGAAACCACAATCAGCGGAATAAATTTGTCATTTCTCCGTATTTCGCTGCATAAATGTAGACCGGCTTTTTTGTCTTTGACATTTTTTTCCGGAAAACTTACATCCGTAATCACGCCAAGCATATTCTGGCTATATTTGTTATAAATGGAAATAGCTTCTTCATAAGAGCGTGCCAACAAAATTTTTGGGCGTCCCCTCATGCGTAACATTTGCTCATGTTCGTTCAAAGCCTCAGTCATAAATGAACGCGACTGCTTAAAAACGTATTTGTATAAATGAGGAACAATGGATGAATACCAGCGTATGGAGTCCTCAACAAAAAGAATAACCTGAACACCAACCGAATTGACATCTTGTTCCACATTCATTCTGTCTTCAATCAGTTTGATGATAGCCAACAAAATATCGGAATTACCCAACCAGCTGAAAACATAATCGATGGCACTCAAATCCTCGTGTGCCAATCGTTGAGAAATGGATGAAGAAAAAGGAGTAAGCACCACAATAGGGATTTCGGGATATTCTTTTTTTACATCTTTTGCCCATTCAAAAGGATTTATACTATCGCCACTCGGCATGGAAATAATCAGTTCAAAAGTACGGGTACGAAGCAACTCATTGGCCTCCTCCTGATTCGAAACAAGTGTAAAACGGGGCGGATAACGCAAATTCAAAGCTGTATATTCGTTGAAAATTTGTTCATCAATGCGTCCGTCTTCTTCCAGCACAAAAGCATCGTATTTACTGGCATAAAGTAAAATATTATAAATCCGATGCGTCATTAAGTTGGCAAAAGAAGTGTCTTTAAAATATAACTTATTAATACTTAAAGTGTTCATAAATAAATGTTTTCTGTTATTTTGAAGCCAATGAATCTCAATAAAAAAATCAACTGAACTTCAAAACACAAGTTTATCGAAATATTTTTTCAAAATTAGCTCAAAAAGTTTGATAATCCCAAATAAAAATTTTAAACTTGCAAAGAAATAAAATGACAGAAAAAGCACAAATGAAATCAAAATTTTCAAGAAAAACCAACAACTTTATGCTTGTCAACCAAGAAATAAATGACAATATGTAAAAATTTTCAAAAATTTGAGCTACACAAATCTATATTTCAACAAAAAACTAAAATCTAATATTATGGACATAGAAAAATTTATGCAGGTTCTTTCGGCGAAACATCCCAACGAAAACGAATATTTACAGGCCGTAAGAGAAGTGCTTACCACCATTAACGAAGTGTATTCTCAACATCCCGAATTTGAAAAGGCAAAAATTGCAGAAAGGTTGGTTGAACCTGACCGAATTTTTACTTTTAAAGTCCCTTGGGTTGACGATCAGGGGAATGTTCAGGTCAACATTGGGTATCGTGTGCAATTCAACAATGCCATCGGACCTTACAAAGGCGGTTTGCGTTTTCACCCTTCCGTGAATCTTTCCATAATGAAATTTCTTGGTTTTGAACAAATATTTAAAAATGCGCTGACAACTTTACCTCTGGGAGGTGCCAAAGGAGGTTCCGATTTCAATCCAAAAGGAAAATCGAATGCTGAAGTGATGCGTTTCTGTCAAGCTTTCATGACCGAATTGTGGCGATATATAGGCCCCGAAACGGATGTGCCGGCAGGAGACATTGGTGTTGGAGCTCGTGAAATAGGCTATTTGTATGGAATGTATCGCAAACTTGCCCATGAAAATACGGGAGTTTTAACCGGAAAAAATTTGGAATTTGGCGGCTCTCTAATTCGTCCAGAAGCAACCGGATTTGGAGCTCTTTATTTTGTAAGAGAAATGCTTCAAAGAGCAGGTATGGATATAAGGGGAAAAACCGTAGCCATCTCCGGTTTTGGAAATGTGGCATGGGGAGCTGCGCTGAAAGCATCACAAATGGGAGCAAAAGTTGTTTCAATCTCGGGCCCGGATGGTTATGTATATGACGAAAACGGTATTTCCGGCGAAAAAATTGATTATATGTTGGAGCTTCGGGCAAGTTGTAACGACATTGTTTCTCCTTATGCCGAAAAGTTTGGCGTTCCATTTATACCAAATCGACGTCCGTGGGAATTAAAAGTGGACATTGCCCTGCCTTGTGCCACACAAAACGAACTGAACGAAGAAGATGCGCGGAATCTGATTGAAAATAAGGTTTGGTGTGTGGCCGAAGTTTCCAACATGGGTTGTACACCCGAAGCCATTGATTTATTTATCAAAAACAAAATAATGTATGCTCCAGGAAAAGCTGTAAATGCCGGTGGCGTGTCGGTTTCGGGTTTGGAAATGACACAAAATGCCATGCACCTTTCTTGGACGGCAGAAGAAGTGGACAAACAATTGCATCAAATCATGAACAAAATTCACGAGCAATGCGTTAACTTTGGAAAAGAAGAAGACGGATATATTAATTACCTGAAAGGAGCAAATGTTGCAGGATTCATAAAAGTTGCCAGGGCCATGCTGGCTCAGGGAATCGTTTAATTTTTCTACATGTTTACAATTCAAAAAACGAAAGGAAATTATTTTTTCTGTTTGTGAAATAATGATTTCGAAAAACTA
Source organism: Paludibacteraceae bacterium (assembly GCA_018433525.1). Lineage (GTDB taxonomy): Bacteria > Bacteroidota > Bacteroidia > Bacteroidales > Paludibacteraceae > MVYY01. The sequence continues at coordinate 96,404 of JAHDRA010000031.1, read as the reverse complement.
AAAAGGAGGAAAATCATTTTTGATCTCTCCTCCTTTTTGCATTAAGAATTTTCATTTTTCAGGACAATTTATTGATTTGCTGCCGAGCTTTGATTTCTATGGTTCTAATTTTATCCTTATAATGATTGTACGTGTTCAAAGTAACAATATCAAGCTCAGCATCAGAATTATCGCGCCAACGACGGCAAAGATAAACCGATTGAAAAATTCTGCCAATTTGATATTCACGGCTAAAATACAGTCCTAAAGCATAATCTTCACCATAATTGGAATCGGGGACTTTAATTTTTCTCAGTAGCGGTGTATAAAAAGCTCTTGGTGCACCCAACCCGTTAATTCTCAGAGCATTGTTTCTTCCGTTTTCAGGAGTCCATTCCCTGTGATCAATCAAGCCCGGCGGTATCACATTCATTTCAAAATCTGTTATGGTATAAGAACCGATAACCATACCACAATTTTGCTCGTAAAAAGCATTTACCATTATTTGAAGCGTATTTTCATCCTGATAAACATCGTCACTATCCAACTGAACGGAGAATTTTCCGCAAAAAGGAGAATGAACGGCAACATTCCAACAACCGCCAATACCCAAATCCTCACGTTGAGGAATTATATGCCGCACTCGACTGTCTTCTTTTGCCAATTTTTCCACAATTTCCGAAGTCCCATCGGTAGAATGATTATCCACCACAATCACATTGAAAGGGAAAGACGTTTTTTGAGTCAAAGCCGAACGAACGGCATCTTCAATGGTGGTTGCCCTGTTCTTTACCGGGATGATTACGGAAGCTTCCACCTCAAAATTGTTTTCATCGAAAAGAATTGTTTTAAACTGTGGCTTGAGATAGGCACCGATATTTTTCAAATGTTCGGTGCAGGCATGCTCCATTTCCAACTGACGCTGACGATTTTTCGGATCAACATAATCAAACAACTTTTCTCCACTTTTTCGGTTATCCGACTCTACCTCCGAATACAAATACTCATCGATATGAACCAATTCGGCTTTCTGTGAAATTCTTAATCTGGCATCATATAAACCGGCATGAAGAAAATTTTCGTTCATTTGGGCAGAGGCCTGCTTCAACACCTCCGCATTAAAAAACAAAACGGAGCCAAAATTAAAATCGTCGCGAACGCTTCCGGTCTGATAATCGATCAACGGTAATTTGCTGCGAACGCCTCCCGACACTTGATAATAATCGGAATAAACCATTCCCGCCTTTGTATCCTGAGCAATTTGAAAAAAACGTTCCAAAGCAAACTGTCCCAGATGTAAAGGAGTATTTTTCAAATAAACAAGCGAATAAGGCGTATCGGATTTTTCAGCAATTTTCCTAATTGTATTGCTGCTGTAAAGCGAATCGATCAAAATCGGAAAACATTTTTCGTTGACCTGAATATTTTCTCGCTTGGAAAGCAAATACACAGCATTAACCAATTCCGACTGCAACAAATTTTCTATGGTAATTTCAGCCTGAACAGTATCATCGTAAACAATAAAACAATTAATGGGTTTCATAACAAATATTTAATAAGTTGATTTGTAACGCAGACAAATAATTATACTGGCTTATACCGGACAAAGGCTTCAATGGCTTCATAAGAGGCCAAACCCAACTGGGTGTACAATTCGGCGGTAGCCCGATTCCTTTCTTCCGAACGTTGCCAGAAAAGTCTCTCATCGTTTCCCAAATAGGGAGCACTTTCCATTTGGGATTGATGACGCAAAATAGCATTTCGCTTGTTTTTCAACTCTTCCGGACTTAAGGGAACAGCCATTTCGATATGATCTATTTCCCATTCCTTCCATGCACCACGATACATCCAAACCCGGCAGTCTTTCATCCATTCTTCATCTTTCAGTTCGTCGATAGCGGCCAATACGGCATCCAAGCAAATCTTGTGAGTTCCGTGAGGGTCGGCCAAATCACCGGCTGCGTAAATCTGATGGGGTTGAATCTGCTGCAGCAAGTCTTTAATAATGTCGATATCCTTTTGCGATAAATCGTTTTTCTTTACTGTTCCCGTTTCATAAAAGGGAAGATTAAGAAAATGAATGTTTTGAGAGCTTAAACCCAAATATCTACAAGCTGCCTTTGCTTCTCCCCGCCTGATTAATGCTTTTACTTCGAGAATTTCTGGTGTATCCATATCATTTTCTTTTTTTTCGTAAAGGAGAAAATTCTTCATTGCTTCATATTTGGTCTGAATCACATCATTATTGCTGTCGAATAAATCTTTAAATCCTTTCACAAAAGAAAGGAAGCGAATGACTTCATGATCGGCAACTGCGATATTTCCGGATGTTTGATAAGCTACATGCACTTTATGATTTTGGTCTATTAACCTTTTGAAAGTTCCACCCATTGAAATAACATCATCATCGGGATGCGGGCTAAAAATGAGAACACGTTTGGGATAAGGAAGTGCCCTTTCGGGACGATTAGAATCATCAGCATTTGGTTTTCCACCGGGCCATCCTGTAATGGTGTGCTGTAAATCGTTAAAAATTCGGATATTTACATTGTAGGCAGAGCCATAAATAGCCAATAATTCACTTAATCCATTGTCGTTGTAGTCCTTATTAGTCAATTTCAGAATCGGTTTTTTCAACTTCATGCAAAGCCAAACAATGGCACGACGTATCAGTTTGCTGTCCCACTCACAGGATGTTACCAGCCAAGGCATGCTGATGCGCGTCAATTCACTGGCAGCATGAAGATCAATAACTATTTTTACATTGGAATGAAGCTGAAGATAGGATGCGGGAATGGCTTCTGACATAGTGCCCTCAACCGCATTTTTTACGACCGTAGATTTATGTTCGCCCCAGGCAACCAAAACAATTCTTTTTGCTTTCAAAATAATTGAAATGCCTAATGTAATGGCAGAAACAGGGACCATCTCGACATTGCTGAAAAATTCAGCAGCATCTTCTCTTGAAAGTGTATCGAGCAAAATAAGGCGGGTTTGAGAATTTGCCAATGAGCCCGGTTCGTTGAAACCAACATTTCCAGAGCGCCCAATTCCCAAAAGCTGTAAATCGATACCGCCAAAAGAAGCTATTTTTTCTTCATATTCAGCACAAGCTTGCATAATCTGATGTTTGTCCATTGTGCCATCCGGATAAAAAATATTTTCTTCCGGAATATCAACATGATCCAACAGCATGTTTTTTAATTGTCCATAACTTCCTTTTAATTTGCCGGAGAGCGGATAGTATTCAAACAATAAAAAAACAACAACATTATTAAAACTCAAGTTTTCCTTTTTGTGCAATCGAACCAGTTCAGCATAAATTCCCACCATAGATTTACCCGAAGTAAGACCTAAAACACACTTCTCATGGGCTGCCTGTTTTGTTTTAATTAAGGCTGCTATTTCTTCTGCCACTTTTGCCGAGCCTTCTTTTTCTGTGTCAAAAATTTCGGTCGGTATTTTTTCAAGACGGGTAACCCTCGAAAGTTCAAAGACATCATCGGGTTGATAATATCGTCGAGGTATACGCGTCATCGTAATTTTTGAGCTTAAATTTGTTCTCATAAGTACCTTGATAATGATGAATTTGGTTTCAAAAGTAATACAATTTCAATTAAAATGCAAACGTTTGCGTTAAATTTTGTTTTTTTCTTGATTTTCTTTGGCAGGGTGAATTCTTTTGCTTTAATTTGTGCAGAAAATTAAATTCAACTTACCGAACAATGAATATTATAGCTGACAGCGGATCGACCAAAACCCACTGGTGTGTTATAGAAGGTGAAAATACCGTAAAGGAATTTTACACAAAAGGTATCAATCCATTTTATCAAACCAAAGAAGAAATCCTTGCCGAGCTGAAAGAAAATCTTTACCCACGAATCATGCAAAGTACGATTGATGGAGTTCATTTTTACGGAGCAGGTTGCGCCTTTGCCGAACAAAAAAAGATGTTAAGCGAAATTTTTAGAGATATTTTGGGAAAAGAGCTTGTCGTAACCATAGAAAGTGATTTACTCGGAGCCGCTCGCTCATTGTTTGGAAAGGAAAGCGGAATTGCCTGTATTCTAGGAACCGGGTCAAATTCATGTTACTACAACGGCAGAGGAATAGAAAAAAACGTTCCGCCATTGGGATTTATTCTGGGAGATGAAGGCAGTGGAGCCATTCTTGGGAAAAAACTGACATCTGATGCTTTAAAAAATCAACTACCGCCCGATTTGGTGTCAAAATTCATGAAAGAATATGATTTGACATTGGAAAAGGTTCTCGACCATGTGTACAAAAAGCCTTTCCCGAATCGCTATTTGGCTCAATTTGTGCCTTTTATAAAGGAAAATATTCAATATCCGCCTTTATATAATATTGTATATAGCAGCTTTAACGATTTTTTTAACAGAAATATTTGCCAATACCCACATAGTGAAAAAACACCCTTAGGATTTGTCGGATCAGTGGCTTTTCACTTTGCTGACATTTTGCAAACCATTGCACGGGAAAGACATTTCAGAATAATTGATATAGCGCAAAATCCAATGAAGGGATTGATTAAATATCATTCGCAAAAAAACAAATAATTATTTGAAAATATGGCATTTGAAAAAATTACCGAACAAAATTCGCTGCACAACGATTTGGACAAAAAAGACATTCGCCAATTGCTCGTTGAAATGAATGAAGAAGACAAAAAAGTACCATTTGCAGTAGAAAGAGCCATTCCACAAATTGAGCAACTGATTGAAAAACTGGTAGAACGAATGAAAATAGGTGGACGTTTATTCTATATCGGAGCGGGCACCAGCGGACGTTTAGGTGTATTGGACGCTTCTGAAATTCCACCCACTTTTGGCATGCCTCCACATCTGGTAATAGGCGTGATTGCAGGTGGTGATACGGCTTTACGCAATGCGGTTGAATTTGCTGAAGACGATATGGAACAAGGTTGGGAAGATTTGAAAAAACACAATATTTCTTCCATCGATACCGTAGTTGGCATCACCGCTTCCGGAACGGCACCCTATGTGATGGGAGCTTTGAGAAAAGCAAAACAACATGGAATTTTGACAGCTTCCATTGCCTGCAATCCCGATTCGCCCGTATCTCACGAAGCCGACTTAAAAATAGAACTCATTGTCGGGCCGGAATTTGTAACGGGCAGTACACGTTTGAAATCGGGAACTGCCCAAAAGTTGACACTCAACATGATTTCCACCGTTACCATGATAAAACTTGGAAGAGTGAAAGGCAATAAAATGGTCAACATGCAACTAACCAATTCAAAGTTGATTGATCGCGGCACAAGAATCATTGTAGAAGAACTGAATATCGACTACGAACAAGCCCGAAATATACTGTTGATTCATGGCTCAGTGAAAAAAGCCATAGATGCCTACAAAATTCAAAATAAAATTTAACATTAAAATTTTGTTAAATAGAAAACAAACGTTTGCAGTAAAAGATTTTTTTTGTTTATTTGCAATCACAAATGTTTATTAAAAACATTATTTTCCTAATAAAAAAGGCTACATCAAACAACGCAATTCAAACAATTAATTATTTTAGTACCTATGAAAAAAATTCTTCTATTATTTGCTGTTCTTTTTCTTTCCCTTCAAGTGTCTTTGGCACAGAAGGTAACAGTTACAGGTACGGTAACATCTAAGGAAGATGGACTTCCTATCATTGGAGCTTCAGTTCTGGAAAAAGGAACGACAAATGGGACCATTACAAATTATAATGGGGTTTATACAATTTCAGTTCCTATAGGAGCTACTTTGGTATTTAGTTATGTTGGGATGGATAAAGTAGAACGCAAAGTTACTGGAGAGGGCAAAATAGATGTAATAATGAATCCCACAGCAATTGCCATTGATGAAGTAATCGTTACTGCTATGGGTGTGAAAGCAGAGAAAAAGAAATTAAATTTTGCAGTACAGTCGGTAGATGCTGAAGCTATTACAGACGGACGTTCTCCTAATTTTGTCAATTCATTGCAAGGAAAAATTTCAGGAGTTAGTGTAACCAGTTCCGGAGGTTCCCCCAATGCCGGTTCACAAATTTTATTGAGAGGAATTTCTTCCATCAACCCAAGCCAAAACAATGAGCCTTTATTTATTCTGGATGGGATGGTTCTTTCCGGTGGAGGTTCTGCAGCAGCAGACATTAATCCCAGTGATATTGAAAATGTAACCGTTTTAAAAGGAGCGGCTGCTTCAGCATTATATGGACAAAATGCAGCTAATGGAGCAATAATGATTACAACAAAAACAGCAAAAGCAGGGAAAATGTCGCTTTCAGCCAATGCTAGCATACAATCAGATACGCCTACGAGGCTACTGGAGTTGCAATCAATTTATGGACCAGGTGCTTTGGGATTCTATCGACCTCAGGAAAGTGGAGGATATGGTGGTTGGGGTCCACTATTAGACAAAGATGAACCTGTTTATAACAATGTAAAGAATTATTTTCAAAGCGGATTATATCAAAAATACGATTTCAGTATAAATGGTGGAAGTGATAAATTTCAGTCTTATGCATCTGTAAACTATTCACGACATGATGGTATAGTACCGAAAGATTATCTTGACAAAATGGGTTTGCTGTTGAAAGGAAATTACGAAATCAACAATAAAATTTCCGCCAATTTCATGACTAATATTGTAAAGAACAGTTATCGAGGAGCAGGAAGCATTAGTGCCATTTATTCTTGGCCAATCAATGATGATATTACCCATTATAAAAATTCTGACGGAAGCATCCGATATCGATATATCAGTATTCCCAAAAAAGAAAATTCACCCATTAGTCCTTTGTGGAGCAGGTATATGGATTACGGATTAAATTCTTCTACCCGCAATTTATTACAAGGTTCATTAATTTACAAGCCACTCAAAGGGCTGGAAATTACGGGTCGATTAAGTCTCGATCAAAACAATTACATGTATGACGGATATCAAGTGCCGCGTTTTGACGATTCCATCATTCTCGATAATCCTCCGAAAGAAAGCGATTACACCAATTTGGATGCTTATGCTCAGGCTTTGAAAGAATACAACGACTATTATTATTCTGTCCCTTATTTTAATGAAAAAGACTACGCGAGTGTTGATAAGGACTTGTTTGGAAATTACAGTTATTCACAAAGCAAAAGAGAATTGGTTACTGCCACTTTGATGGGAAATTACAAAATTCCTCTTCCAAAAGATTTTAATTTAGAAGTACTTGCCGGTACAGAGATTAAAACCGATAATCGTATTTCTTCTTCCATCAATGGTAGAGATTTTGTAATACCCGGAACATACAGTATTTCCAATGTCAGGGAAATTGTGGGAACAAATGATGTGTCGTTGAATCATTGGGAAAAAAGAAATGCTGGTGTTTTCGGTGAACTGAGAAGTGATTACAAAGGATTATTAAATTTAAGCGTTACTTCGCGCTGGGACTGGTCTTCTACCATTGCATACAAATACAATCCTTATTTTTATCCCTCTGTAACGGGAGGAATAATATTTTCCGAAATTTTCGGATTAAGTAATGACTGGTTTTCTTACGGAAAATTACGCGGCAATTGGGCAAGAGTGGGTAAAGATGTAGCCACGCCCTATCTGTTCGACCGTAAATACACTCAATATCCCACCTTGCCGGATGGCGGTTATGGAGCCGATCCTACCATGTCGGTAGCCAGCAATTTGCAACCTGAAATTTCCGACTCTTGGGAAATTGGCTTGGAAACGCGCTTTTTCTCCAGCAAAACCAGATTAGATGTAGCTTATTATTCTACAACTGTCGACAATCAGATCGTAACAGTTCGTGTGTCGCCAGCTTCGGGATATATTTTGCAAACCAGAAATGAAGGCAATATCAAAAATCACGGAGTTGAAATCTCTTTGGATCAGGACATTTTGAAAAATAAGGACTTATTGTGGACTGGTACCTTAAATTTTGGCTTTAATCGCGGAAAAGTTTTAAGCCTTCCTGAAGACATTGTGGAACTGCAGGGAACCCAATACGGAGATATTTTTCCTACGGCTTACCTGAACGGCTCTACCACAGCTATTTCAGGAAAAGACTATTTGCGTAACGAAAAAGGAGAAATAATTTGTACACCCGATGGCTATCCTAAAATTAATCCAACCAAAAGTGTGTTGATTGGAAATCGCGAACCTGATTTTTTGATGGGATTGACCAGTACACTGAAATACAAAGGAATTTCTTTAAGTTTTCTTGTTGATGGACGAAAAGGAGGGGATGTGATGAATGTAACGGGCCGAAGTCTTTGGTCGAGTGGACAGCACAAAATGCTGGAATTCTATCGTGGACGGCAGGTAGTATGGTATGGAGTGGTAGAACAGGCTGATGGCACATACGTAAAAAACACGACTCCCATCGTTCTTGACAATCAAACAATCATTAATTATTATTACAATGTAAGTTCAAATTTCATTGAGGATGGTTCATATATTCGGTTGAGTTATGTAACACTGGGATATGATTTTACCAACAAGTTAAAAAACAATCGCTATATTCACGGACTTAGATGTTCCTTAACCGGTACCAATTTATTTCTTTTAACCAAATATTCCGGTTCCGATCCTCAAATCAATGCTTCTACTAGCGAAGGAGGAACCGGCTCGATGGGAATAGACAACTATCCTGTCCCCAATACCAGAGGAATCAACTTTACAATTAATGCCAACTTTTAAATCTCAATACAACAATGAATACCACAATTATGAAAGGAAACATTTTCAAGGTTATCAGCCTTATACTGCTCGTTTCCATCGGCAGCCTGCTTAGCAGTTGCGAAGACTGGCTGGATATTAACGTCAGCAAAGACAAACCGGTGAAAGTTACTCCCGACCAATCGTTGCCGCTGGTTCTGCTGTATGCATCCCAACTTTGCTATGACCATGCCGAATACGGAGTATATCTATCACAGGCACTTACTACTGCAGGACGCAGTCAAACAGGGTCGTACGCCTACAAAAGTGGATGGGAATTTTTATCGATGAACCGTCATCCTCAGTGGAGAAGGCATTTTTACGATATTGGCGTCAACGCCAAAGGAATGATTGAAACTGCTGAAGAAATCGGTTCAAAAAACTTTGTATTGATTGGGCGTACCATTCTTTTGCATTCAACCTTGCTAACTACCGATGCTTTTGGCGATATGCCACGTTCACAGGTTTACCTGTCCAATTCACCTTCGTACGACACACAAGCTTCCATATACGAATGGATGCTGCAGGAAGCAGATGAACTGATAAGCTTTTATAATAATGACGAATGGGTGAACAATCCAAACAACAAGCGCATTAATAAAAACATGGACCGCATGTTTGAAGGCGACTTGGGAAAATGGAGGGCATTCGCAAAGGCCCTAAAAGCAAGAATACTGATCAGAAAACTTCCCAACTGGGAAAACACCCCTGAAACTTGTCAAAAAATTATCGATGCAGTAGATGCAGCATTAAATGATCCTTCCTATACCGATGCCATCTACAAGTATGATGGGGGTTCGGCCGAAAAAAATTGTCCGTGGGGTCCGGCTCAACCATCCTTGAATTTGGGTTGGCCACAGGGACGACAAAATCTGCTTTCTGAAGCGATTCCTTCCAAATTTTTTACTTATGCCATACTTGGAAGTTACTCAAGTTACAGGGCTACAACTGGTTACGCTCTCGACCCCCGTGCTGTGGAGCTGATGACCCCTCGTTCAAACGATAACAACGTAAAAGTTTTACGCTATCTCGAAAATAACATTGGCATGCCGGCAACCATGAAAATTACTTTCTACCCAGATTTATATGCTACTGAAGGACATAATCCCTACACACGGAATAACGGTTACATTATGCTTATGTCGCGTGAAGAACTGCTGTTTATCAAAGCAGAAGCCCAATATTGGAAAGGTGATAAAACTGCTGCCTATCAAACAACAATTGATGCGGTAAATGTGAACATGGAACGTTTGGGTGTATTACCTACCAGTGCTGCTACAAAGCCTTATTACGATCGTTTCTTTTCTATCAAGCTACCAAGTGCCAATACCTTTACCATTGCCGACTTGATGCAGCAAAAGTATGTGGCCATGTACCTGCAACCCGAACAATGGACCGACATGCGCCGATACAACTACAGCAGCAAAACCAATGGCATAGCTTATGATGGTCAATTTGTTTATACTGTTACAACCTGTCATGATGGTTCAAGGTACGTTAACCCCGATAATTTCAAGGTGGAATTTTCTTTAACCAGACCTTACAATCTCTACGAAGCCTATTGGACAACACCTGATAATTACGGCACCAATGCCAAATTCTCGCCCAATGCATGGATTACCCGCTTGAATTACGACCCGGAAACGGAAGAAAAATATAACCGCAAAGAATTACAAAGACTTGGCGCTTATAAGAATCCGGATTGGTTGAAAAAAAGAATGATTTGGGCATACAAGAACAACGACAAGGTTACTGCCGCAGACCAAACAGAGTGGAAATAAATTTAAACTTTAAAAATTACGAGTATGAAAAACATACAATTAAAAATAGCTGTTCTGTTGTCAGTATTCATGGGCTTTTTTCTGACTTCCTGTGAAAAGAATGACACATTAAACGATAACGTATTTATTGGCGAAATGGCTCCGCAAGTTTATTGGGAAATCAATAGCAGCACGGTAAATGCAGGCAGTGAGGTTCCGTTTTTTGTGCAGTATTATACTTCAGGAAAAGAACCGATTGACCGCCTTGAGGTATGGTACAGCGTAGAAGAAGAAGAGTCCAAGACAGTTTCGTGTCCGTGGACTCAAACCTTCACTTTTCAGCTTTCTTCAACAACTTCGGATAACAAGCGCATATTGCAAAAAATCTCCGAATATCCTCACAACGAAAGTTACTGGAACGATTCTTTGCATGCTTATTCTTTCAATGCCTCTTTTCCAACCAGTTCAACATTAAGTTCTATTTCATGGATCAAACCTGCAACTTTCGACAGCACCAAAATGATAAAATATTTTGGTGAAGGATTTATGCAACATTTCAAAGACAGCCTCTACACAAAAATGAAAGCACTCGATTTTCAAAAAATGTATTCAGGGCTGAATTTGGTAGAAAACTTCAAAGTGTATTTGGATTCAACTTTTAATGAGAATTCCGGCAGTTACGATTATCATTTCCCTAAAGATTCTCTGGGAAATGAAGTTATTCCAATCGAAATTCGAAACATTTATCTGACTATTCCTTTTGCCGATTTAATTTATAATGCTTCCAACAACAATTACGATGTTGAATTTTCACGCAGTTATCAATTGAATGCGCTCATAAAAGCGATCGACAGAAAAGGGACAGCGGGATTGTCAACCAAATCTGTCATTACGCTAAATTAAACAAATTCAAAATATCAAATGTCTTTCAATAGATATAATCCATTCGATTGTTGGAAAATTTAATAAACAGCTAAAAATGAATCTATTAAATAATTCGCTCATGAAAACAAAACAAATCATAAAATATCTGGGCATATTTGGGTTACTTGTATTTTTTACCGGTAGTTGCAAAGACGAAATGCCGGCAATTGAAGACCTACCTTCACCCGATGTAACATTTACTTACTCGGTAAATGATAATTCCTATCAATTAGATTATTACGTTGGAGCAGAAATAAAATTTGAAACTGCTTCTGCTACTACTGGTTGTACATGGGATTTTGGTGATGGAACAAATGCTGCAGGATCAACAGTAACCCATAAATACACTCAGGCTGGAACATATCAGGTTAAACTGACTGTAGAAGGCAAAGGATACGTGATTCAAAAAATATTTATCAGTGATATTCGTCCTATTATGAAGTTAAAACCTATAGAAGGAGGAATGTGCGAAGTTCAAACTACTTTTGTAAGTTTTGAAGTGGAATTGCCCAATCCCGAAGGTCTTGAGGAAGAATACATTTGGACTTTCCCGGAAGGAACGCTTGATGAAAATGGAAATTCCAGAGAAACTTACACAGGCAAAGATCCGGGAAGAGTAAAATTCAGTAATGTTGGTTCTCAAACTGTTCGGTTGCAAGTAAAATTAGGCGGTCGTGAACTCGAAGAAAGTACCATTAATGTTCAGGTTGCCTTTAACAGAGCAGTTCCAACGCTTTATTATGCCGTAAAAACAGGTAATATCATGGCGCTGAAGTTAAGTTCTTCTACTCCGGAAGGTATGAAAATTTATCCTTTCGACATGGGCGTAAAGTCAGGGCAACATCCACTGAATATTTTATTTAACGACACATCTTTGTACATCCTTGATTGTGGAAAACAATTTACATTTATCAACGATATCGATGGCAACTTAGGCGATGGACGAATTACGGTCATGTCTAAAAGCGGCAGTAAGGTAGAAACCATGTTAACCAACAGTGGTGCTGCTTTTGACGATCCGTTTTATGGGTATATCGAATCGGGAAAATTGTATTTTTCCGACAGAAACACCGGATTTGCAACCATTTCGCTCACCGAACGCAATAAGTCTTTCTCACGCAGTGAATTTCCCTATTACGTTCAAAATGCCACATTGGGCTACTATGGCAAAGGATTAAGTTATGGTGCTATGAATGCCTGTTTCGGAAAAATCAGCAACGTATGGTATTGGTGTAAAACCTTTAATGGAAACGGAATTTTTCGATTTACGGATGATGATATTTTAAAAGCTCCGATAACCGGCAATGGAACGCCTCCTACAGCAGGGGTTGCTTTGGATGGAATGAGTCCAAAATCATTTGTTTGGGACAGCAAAAACAATGTTATCTATTTTTCCATTTTCGATCAGGGCTATGGAGGACTTTACAGGTGTACACTTGATCAGTTGAATGCCATCAAAACATTTCAGGATTTAACGCCCTATCGTTGCCGGCTGGCCAACGGAAAAATGCTTCAACCGGTGGTGGAAGCCGGAAAAGGAGAAGGTTCAGGTGGTGAATTCATTGGCATTTGTCAATTGGCATTGGACGAAACAGATGGATGTGTATATTTTGGTTATCGCTCAAGTGATCCAGCCATCAAATCAGGGTTAATGCGATACAATCCGGCAAAAGGATATGTTGAACCTGTCATTGAAGGTGTGGAAATTTACGGAGTAGCCATTAATAAAACACCATCGAAATTATTCTAATTCGGAAATTTAAAAGAAATTTTGAAAGTTGAAAATAACTTTAAAAAAAGAAATATAGGCATGAAAAAAAGCATTCATCTATTTGTTTTATCTTTCATTTTTTTGATTTGTTGCCCTTTCGCCGAAGCACAATCTCCCAAACGCGAGATGCGAGCTGTATGGCTGGCTACGGTATGGCAACTCGATTGGCCAAGCATTACGGTTCCCAAAGCAACGGGCAGTAATGAATCGGCACGTCAAGCCGCCATCAATAAACAAAAAAATGAATTGACAGTGATTTTCGATTCACTGAAGAAAGCAAATATGAATTCCGTTTTTTTTCAAGTTAGAGGAATGTGCGACGCCATGTATACTTCTTCCTACGAACCCTGGAGTGCTTATATTTCGAGCGAACGCGGAGCCAATCCCGGTTATGATCCATTGGCCTTTGCCATTGAAGAAGCCCATAAACGCGGATTGGAACTCCATGCGTGGTTAAATCCTTATCGATATTCTTCTTCGGTATATTCACATGGCAATACTTCCATCGATTATTCCATTACTCATCCCGAATGGTTACTCGACTACGGAAATTATGTTAAAATTCTAAATCCCGGATTACCCGAAGTAAGGGAAAGAATAAAATGCATCATAGGTGAAATTGTTAATAACTATAATGTAGATGGAATAGTTTTTGATGACTATTTCTATGCTTATGGAGGTACACCTAACAATTTGGATGCAGCTGCGCAAGCTTTATATAAGCCTGCAAATCAGACTATTGGCGATTGGCGAAGAGAAAATATAAACAAAATGATTGCCGGAGTTTACGATACTATTCAAAAGGTGAAACCTTATGTTACCTTTGGCGTTTCACCTTTTGGAACTTGGACTACCGACCAAAATGTGGCAGCTCAAAGAGGAATTCCTCTGCCAATCGGAGTCGGAACGACAGGGAATATGTATGCCGAAATATATTGCGATCCCGTAGCATGGCTGGAACAGGGAACAGTAGATTATCTCTCTCCCCAACTTTATTGGACCACTTACAGTGCCTATCCTTATGGAATTTTGGCCGAATGGTGGTCTAAACTGACCAATCGCTTCGGTAAACATTTTTATTCCAGTCATTCACTTTCTTCGATGACTGCTTCGTCGGCGCCTGCAGCCGTACCAAGCAAAATTAAAATAAACAACGAAGAAATTCCAACCTCAGCTTTTTCCACTCTCGAATTGGAATTGTATGGGGCTAAAAAATCAACGTCTGTTAGCGCAGCTCCAAGTGCGGTCAATTTTCTGCCTTCCGAAATAGGCCTTCAAATTGATTTCAACAGAGATTATGATATCAACGATGCTCCCGGAAGCGTTTTTTATGCTACCAGCAAATTCATGAATACCTCAGGATTTATATCTTATTTGAGAAATCAAAAATTTATTCATCCTGCTTTATGTCCCGCTATCAGTTGGAAAACACATACTGATCTTCCTTTGATAAGCAATTTGACAATTTCGGGAAATACTTTGTCGTGGACTTATGAAAATGATAATGTCTGTTTTGCCGTTTACGCAGTACCCAACGAAAACAGAAATTTACCCGGAATTTTCACTTCCTCTGATTACTTACTTGGTGTGAGTTACAACAAACAATTCATTTTACCGGCAAGTGTAAATGAAAACTCCCATAAAATTGCTGTAACGGGGATGGACAGATTTGGAAACGAAGGTTCACCCAGAATTTATGGAGAATCGCTTACGCCTTCTGTTGCAGCTCAACTTATTTATCCGGAAAATAACACTGAAACAGTCATTCCTTGTGTATTTCAATGGGAAACGGTTCAGGAAGCTGACAGTTACATCTGGCAACTGGCAGAAGATGAAAATTTTACGAATTTGGTTTGTTCGAGGCAAACAAAAGAAAATAGTTTCTTCTCAGGAAAACAAACAAATTTAAAAGACTCCACAAAATACTACTGGCGAGTGAAAACCTTAAAGGCCAATGCAGAAGAAATCTGGTCTGAAATTCGAAATTTCACCAGTCATAAGTTTAAAATACTTTCTCCAACAAACGGAAGCACAAATGTTTCACTTTTGCCTGCTTTTAAATGGGACTCCATTAGCCCAACCGCTTCCTATACACTTGAAATTTCTTCCGTATGGAATTTTTTGGAATCCAAACGGGTATTTATCACAACCGTAAATGCCAACAGCTTTGTTGTTCCTTACGGGACGTTGGTTGGTGGAACAAAATATTATGCACGGGTAACGGTAAACGATGGGGATATTTCGGCTGTAACGGAATCTATAAGTTTTTCTACTGTAGAAGAAACCATTCCAGTACCTCAGATATTGCTACCAACCAATGGCAGTACCATTCAGGGAAATTCCATACAAGTTTGCTGGGCTGAACAACCTGCCAGAGGATTCAGAGTAGAATTATCTACCTCATCGGCATTTCCTCCACGCAGCACAACCGTAAAAACCGTTGATGCCTATACTTTTTGTACAACTTATGAACAACTGACCAATAACACATATTATATCCGTGTGAAAGCTTCCACCCCGAATGGGTTGACCGAAGCTTCGGATACTGTTGCGGTAACACTGAAAGACAATACATCGATCGGCAACAATGCCCTTATGGTAAATTGGAAAGGATATTTCGTGAAAAATGGCAACAACATTCATTTAATGCTGGATGTACCTTCTACAGAAAAAGTTTCGATAAAATTGTATTCCATCACGGGAACTTTACTCTTCCAAAAGGAAATAACTTTGCAGGAAGGAATTAACCAAATTCCAATATCTACAGAACACCTGCTGCAAGGTATTTATCCATTGGAAATAACCGGAGAAAAAAACAGACTGATACTGAAACTGATTTATTAACTTTTGACAAAAAAGGGAATTTCTAATTATTTATTAATTTTATATTTACTAACTTTTAAATTTTATTAGATTATGAAAAAACAAGTACTTTTTGGAATAGCATTGCTATGCAGTGCATTCCTGGGCAATGTAAGAGCAGCGAATCCGCTGCAGGACACCACTTACAATGCAATGGGACCAAACGGAGAATACACCCTCACCAACAAGTGGCTGTATTCGGTAACGCTGGGAAATTATGTTGCTGCTGGCGACAAAATCGGTACATCCGGATTTGTTCGCGGAATGGCTGTAAAAGATGGCAAAATGCTTTTCATCGATCGGGAAAAGAAACAAATTACCGTAGTAAACGGCGAAACCGGTTTGAAGGAAGATCCGATAATTTTGGCAAGCAACATTTTTACCTACATTGGTAGAAACAAAGCCGATACTGCTGACAGTATATATGTTGCAGGGACTCTTCCATACAACGACATAAAAGTCGATAATGCCGGCAATGTACTCATAGGCAATTGCATAACCTCATCGGCAGGTCGTTTCCAAGTTTGGAAAATAAATCTGACAGATGGTTCAGGTACACTTATCATTGATCAGGCAAACTTGGCAACTTTGTTCCCGGCATCTACAATTCGTTTTGATGCTTTCGGAGTATGGGGTGATGTCAATACCAATGCAATAATCATGGCCTCAAATGCTTCAGCTATGGAGGCTTACAAATGGACCATTACCAACGGAGTAGTATCTGACCCCGTAATGATTGAAATTGATAATGTTACTGAAGGTACCTATTTGACAGGATTGCCTAACCCTGGCTCAGCTCCTCAAATTTTCCCATTGGACGATAATTATTTCTATTTGGACGGAAATGCAACTTATCCCACGTTAATAGACAAGGATGGAAATGTAATTGACGGATTTTACAATAATCCTTCTGCTTTAAAAGATTCTACTACCATGAAGGATAAAATACTGACCATGAATCAGGGACACAACGGAATTGCAGAATTTCAGGTTGGAGATGAATATTTTGTAGTAATGGCTGCTACCAATACCGCCGGAACACCTCCATCATCATTCCGTTTGTTTAAATTTGCCGATGCCAACAAAGCTTTCTCGGGTTTGGACTGCTTGTGGACCTTTCCAATGAAAGGCATGGGTGGCTCATCAAATGCTTATCGTACAGGAATGCCAGCAGTTGAAGTAAGCGGCAATACCGCAAAGATTTATGTTTACACCGGTGAAAATGGATACGGAATGTATGAATTTAGAGTTACACAGTCGGGGAAACCGGAAATATCGCTGCAACCAGTAACCGTATCAGTTAATGGAAACACGTTAAAACTTTCGGAAACTGTAGCTAACCTTAGCATCTATAACATTACCGGCCAGTTAATTGGAAAGTTTGCCAATGTTTCTTCCGTTGAAGCTCCGGGTAAAGGAATATTTGTTGTAAAAGCAACTACATTACATGGTGAAACAGCCATACAGAAAGTTATTGTTAAATAATTCTTCTTTCATTTTACTCAAACATGTGGCGAATTTATCGCCACATGTTTGAATTTCAGATTTTCAGTTATATTCTACTTATTTTGTTTCTATACCTGCCTTGACAAAAAATTTCAATCGGTCTGTTTTCTCAAAAAATAAGATCCTCATTTTTCACTCGGAAATTCATTCGTATTTGCATACCTTATTTTGATTTCTTAGAAAATTATCAGAAAAGTCAACAGCCATGAATAAAAAAAACTTTCTTTTCCTTCTTGTGAGTCTCGTTTCTTTTATTGGTTCGGCACAAACCATTGATATTGACGGGAAAATATACAGTATTGATACACTGGCCAATTACCAAGTGGGTCCCGGTACTACTTATACCGGCCTGAGACTAAAAAGCAATACGCGTTTGGATGTATATTTTTTAAAAACAGCTATCCATCATCCCTATGTAACGATAAAAACCACTTTGGCACGCGATTCCATTTATGGAACAGAAACTCCTTCTGCGATGGCTACCCGCAAAAGTAAAGAAGGCTCGGTGTATTTTGCCGGAACCAATGGCGACTTTTTTACCACTTCAGGCAGCTATCTTGGTATGCCGATTGGCGGATGCATGGCAGATGCCGAATTGGCGACCATGCCTGTGGCCAGAAAAATATTTGCTTTTGATGAAAATAAATCATCTTATGTAGGTCAAATGAGTTATAGTGGAAATTTAAAATTTCATCAGTCAAATTTTACGATTCATCATGTGAATCATTTACGGGCTACTAATGAATTGGTTCTTTACAATAGAAACAATGGAAAATATACTCGTACCAATGCTTATGGAACAGAAGTTTTGGTTGAATTAATCGAAGGAGAACATTGGAAAACTAACAGCCCAGTTAAAGCAAAAGTTACCAAAATTGAAAAGAACAAAGGAAACATGCCTATTCCAGCAGGGCAAGCCGTTCTATCCGGGCATGGTACCTCTCAGACAATATTGGATAATCTGTCTTTGAATGATACAGTGGAAATTTCTATTGGCCTGAAATTAAATAACGAAATAACCGCACCATTCACAGAAATGATTGGCGGAGATAATCGAAAAGAAATGTTAAAAGATGGCGTAATTGAAACTTCAGAAGTTTGGAATGAACTTCATCCTCGAACGGCGATAGGATATTCACAAAATAAAGACACCGTGATTTTTTGTGTTGTAGATGGCCGTGGCGTTTCTGCCGGAGTTACAACCAAACAACTGGCCATTTTAATGAAAAGTGCAGGCGCTTTTTCTGCCATTAATCTCGATGGCGGTGGTTCAAGTTGCATGTATGTCAAATCCTTCGGTATTATGAACTCTCCCAGCGACGGCAACGAACGTGCGGTTGCCAATGGAATTTTTGCCGTAGCCTGTGCCCCAACCGATAATGTAATTGCAGAAATCAAATCCTACACGCCGATTATTCATTTGCCCCGATATGGAGTAATTATGCCCAAATTTCTGGGATATAATCAATATGGCGTTCTGATAAATACCGACTTGAAAGGAGTAACCTTGAGTTGCACGCCGGATGTCGGTCAAATTTTGGATGATGGAAGATTTGTTGCAACCGGTTCTCAAGGAGGAATTGTAACGGCTCATTATAACAATATCGAAACAAAATTAACCATAAAATTAATAAACTCAGCTGAAATAGCATTTCGACTGGATTCGGTTTTGGTAGATCAACGCAGCAATTATCCCATTCAGGTTCAAACAACTATTGGAATAAATACTATGGATGTTCTTCCTGCTGCCTTGAGCTGGACCATTCGTGATCCTGAAATTTGTTCCATCAACGAAAATGGACAATTGACAGGTTTGAAAAATGGCAGCACTATGGTCATCGGCAGTTTGGGCGATTTTAAAGACTCTCTCAAGGTAACAGTTCAAATGCCAACTTCAGGAAGAATGATTGGCGATAACTTCAATATAGAAAACTGGACATTGAATGCTTCCACTCCTTTAAACGCAGTACTCAATACGCAAAACTTGCCTGCAAACTGGACGCATGGAGCTGCAGTCAATTATGTATATACTTCAACAAGAGCTCCTTTTATCAAACTT
Source organism: Paludibacteraceae bacterium (assembly GCA_018433525.1). GTDB lineage: Bacteria > Bacteroidota > Bacteroidia > Bacteroidales > Paludibacteraceae > MVYY01. The sequence goes on along the minus strand of JAHDRA010000031.1, from coordinate 76,823 downwards.
CTAAGAAATGCTCCCATGTTCGGATTACCAGATACATTAAAACTGGTTGTCAATGTTGGAGATATAAATATCTCAAAAGCTCTTTTGTCTCTCAGAGCTAACAACGCTTCTTCATTTGTATCGAAAGAATTTACTGTTATTCCAAAAAATACTGACACTGAACTTTCAGTAGCCATGAGCGAACTTTTCGACGCTACAGATATTGCCATTTATCCCGTCTGGTTCGACAACATCAACTTCTATCTCGGTACACAGACTGCAGGACAAGCTTATACGCTGGCTCTCAAAGAAATTGTTCTTTGCTATAAAGGAATAGAAATTTCAGGGCTGCCTTCTGTCTTGCTTTCTCAATACGAAGTTTATCCCAATCCACTAGAAGGGAATACGTTGAACATAAGAATAAAAAATAATGACGCAAAACTTCTGCAAGCTCAACTCTTTCATTTAAATGGTCAATGCGTGGTTTCTCAACAACTAAATCCAATGAATGGAATAGCTACTTTTAAAATTGGCAAATTACCCGCTGGAACTTATTTGTTGAAAATTATTCATAAAGAAACTTCAGAAACAATAAATCTTCTGATCAAATAGAATCTTATTCACTATCATAATAAATTTAACAATTTCAAATATTTCAATTCACTATTATAATCATTTTAAAACAGAATCCAATGAAAACATTCAAAATCTGTTTACTGGGGCTATTTTTGATAATAAACTCATTATCTGCTCAAAATGTAAACATTGTGAAGCGCTACAAAGTGAATGGAAACGACATCAAAGGTTCGTTTCCGGTATTAAGCCCTGCCGGAGATAAGCTCTTGTTCTCATCGGAAAATCACAAAGGATTGTGGCTGTACGACTTAAACTCTAAAGAATTGATTACTATTTGTGAAAATGAAGGAGCAGGTTATGCTCCGATATTTAATGCTGATGGTACAAAAGTTTTTTACAGAAAGACTATTTATCAGGACAAACGAAAATTTGATGCCATCGAAAGTTTTGATTTAATAAAAAAACAAAAAGTCGAAATGATTTCACCACAAAGAAATTTGTCTCTTCTGCAAAATTATCACAACGGATTTTTGGTATCTACCGACCGAAAACTATTGAAAGCTACTTTTGGTAAAACAATGAATAATATACCTCCCTATGTTTGTACGGAAGACTTGAAACTGGTAGTTTATGCCAATGGAAAAAGAACGGAATTAAATCCGATTGGAGAAAACGATGCCAGATACATTTGGGTTTCACTCTCTCCCGATAGCGAAAAAATTCTCTTTACCGTCGCAGGAAAAGGGACTTTTGTATCCGATTTGGAAGGAAAAATCGTTGCTTCGCTCGGATACCTGAATGCGCCGGTTTGGTATGACAATAACTTTGTAGTGGGCATGCAGGACAAAGATGATGGACATTTTATAACTTCCTCGAAAGTGCTAATGGTTTCGCTGAACGGTAAAACTAAAATGACCTTGAGCCTCGATAGCGAAATTGCCATGTATCCTTCAGCTTCTTCTAAAGGAAATAAAGTTGCCTACAATAAATTGGAAGGAGATATCATAATAGTGGAATTGAATGTAAAACCATAAATCAGTAAAAAATCATGAATTTTATCAAAAGGTATGGCTTGCTAATTTTTTTAGCGATTTTTGCCGTTTCTTCCCCATCCCAAAATTTATCAGGTATAAAAATATGTGTTAATCCCGGTCATGGCGGTTACGACAGCGATGACAGAAATGTAGTTATTGCTCCTTTCACTTCAGGCGATCCGAACGGATTTTGGGAATCGAAAAGCAATTTGGACAAAGGATTAATGCTTAAATCAATGTTGGAAAATGCTGGTGCGACGGTTATTATTACCCGAACCACCAATACTACAGCAGACGATTTACCATTATCTCAAATTGTAGCTATGGCAAATTCGGCAAATGCAGACTACATGCTTTCTATCCACAGCAATGCAGGGAATGGTATTGCCAACTATGTTCTACAACTTTATGCGGGCCTCGATCCTAACGATACCTATACCTATCCTACACCCACACCTTTTTCGGATGAAAGCAGAGCCATCAGCACAATTGTTGCACAAAATCTTTACTCAAACCAGATAACCAACTGGTCGGCAACTTATGCAGTGCGTGGTGATAAAACATTTGCACGCACAGCTATGGGTTGGAGCGACGGATATGGTGTGCTGCGTGGATTAGCTGTTCCAGGAGCTATTTCTGAAGGATCTATGCATGACTATATTCCTGAAACCTATAGGCTTATGAATATGGAATATAAATGGCTTGAAGCCTGGCATTTCTTTAAATCCTTTTGTCAGTACTATCAGGCAGGGAACATCCCGACAGGAAACATTGCCGGCTCCGTTCGCGACAGTCGAAATATAATTCAGGAAAGCTATTATAAGCTGAAAGACACCAGAGATGAGTTGCTTCCTCTAAATGGTGCAACATTAACACTTTTGGAAACAAATGAAACTTATACAACAGATCAACTTCACAATGGAGTTTATATGTTTAAAAATCTCGCTCCGGGAGTTTATCATGTAAAAGCGGAAGCCAATGGTTATCATGCTCAAATATTTGAAACTACAGTTACAGCAAATAATACCACATATTTGAATATAGATTTGAATAAAGTAAGAAATACTCCACCACAAGTAATTTCTTACTCTCCTAATATTGCTCCTCCCGACAGTGCCGAATGTTCTACCGATATTGTTTTGACTTTCAATTGGGATATGGATGTAACTTCAACAACAGAAGCTTTTTCGATTACGCCGTCAGTAGAAGGAACCATCACTTTTGAAGACAGTCAGCGCATTTTGCGATTCAAACCATTGCTCCCGCTTGAAAAAGCAACGCTTTACACTGTTCGATTGGCAAAAACTGCTAAACACCCCGACAATTTAAGCATGACTGAAGATTTTACTTTCCAGTTTTTAACCAAAAATAGAAATCGTTTAAAATTACTTGCTGCTTATCCCTATGAAGGTAATCATAAAGTTTATACAAAACCTCAATTCAGATTCATATTCGATAGAGTTTTAAATACCAGCAACTTACAAACTGCTGTAAAAGTACTAGACAAAAATGGAACTGAATTGACTAAAAATGCACGTAGCGTTTTAAATAATAAAGTTCAAGCTCCTTATGGTTCTACCTACTTTGAACTAACCAACGCCTTAACTCCAGATGAAGAATATAAAGTGTTGATTGCAGGCAATGTAAAAGATGAAATTGGCATGCCTTTGGTGGAACCAATAGAAATCAATTTCAAAGCTTCTAATGTTTTAGTTACAGATCAACCTATTGTTGAAAAATTTGAAACAACAAATAGTTACTCTTATTCAAATGACCAAAGTTTAAATGTTTCCTCTGCTTCTGTGTCTCGTAACACTTCTAAAAAACTTTTTGAAACTTCCTCTTATTTATTCAGCTACAGTTTTTCAGAACCAGAAGCCTATGCAACTTACCTGGCAACAACACTTGGATTTGTTGCTACACATGATAAGGTAGTCGGCCTTCATGTGTATGGAGATTTATCGGGAAACTCGATAGAACTTCGATTTGTTGCAGGTGCAGAAGTCAAATATGTTAAGTTGTGTGATTTGAATTTCTTTGGTTGGGAATTTGTAGAAACTAAATTAGACCATTTACAAGAAGGGCTGCCATATGAATTTACAGGTTTTAGAGTAGTTAGAAATGAAGGGATTTTGTCTGGTAATGGAGAATTGTATTTTGACAATATGCTTCTTTATGATGAGCCAATAATGGCTATTCCGCAAGTATTGAAAAATAAAATACAGATTTATCCGAATCCTGCTTCAAACATGGTAATGGTTAAAACTTCCGACCAATTCATTTCTCAAATGCAGCTTTATTCTTTGCAAGGAAAATTATTGAAAGAGACAAATAAAACAAATTTGGATATCAGCAACGTCGCTGCCGGAACTTATGTGCTGAAAATAAAGACAGAGAAAGACATCGTCAGTTTTCCGTTAATAATCGTTCACTAAAAAAACACAAATATCAGAGAAGAGTGTACATTATAAGTAAGCTCTTCACTGATATTTATATCTTGTACTCAGGTATCTGTTTTTCAATCGTTTCCCTTCCAGCATCTTCCCTGAAAAGTATTTCGCTTGATGAGTTGTTTCTCTATTTTTGAGGCTATTTCAAAATTTTTTATTTTCCATTGCGGGGCTATCACCAACCCTTCGGGCGATTGAGAAACAAATCGTTCGACAGCAATGTTTGGAGAAAGTCTCTCCAGAAAATCTACCACCAAATCGACAAATTCGTCAACAGTAAAAAGTTGAAACCACTCGGGATGTTGACGATATTGAACCGTCATCACTGTTCCTTTCACTATCTGAAGTTGATGAAGTTTCAATGTAGTCAAAGGCAATCGGGAAATTTTATCGGCATGTTCAAGTATTATTTCCTTACTTTCAAATGGAAGTCCCAGAATCAAATGAGCACCGGTTTTGATGCCTCTGCGAGCAGTTTCCTTCACCGCAAATTCGGCACAAGCAAAATCATGCCCGCGACGAATAAATTCCAATGTAGCATCCGAAGTTGATTCAATGCCGTACTCAATAAGAACATAGCTGTTTTTAGAAATTCTTTCGAAATAATCCAATACATCTTCACTCACACAATCGGGACGAGTGCCGATTACCAAACCTTTTATTTTTGGATGATGCAAAGCTTCTTCGTACAGCGATTTCAGATTTTCAAAACTATCGTATGTATTTGTATATGATTGAAAATAAGCTAAATAATATTGACTTTTGTATTTATGCCGAAAAAAATTTACTCCTTCATCGAGTTGTTGGGTGATACTTTTCACCGGTTTACAGTATTCGGGTACAAACGTCTGATTGTTGCAGTAAGTACACCCACCCCAGCCTTTTGTCCCATCTCGATTGGGACAAGTGAATCCGGCATGAACGGAAATTTTTTGAATGCGTTCATCAAATTCTGATTTCAAAACCTGATTGTAGTTTAAATATCGTTGCTGAAAGCCGGTATCCATTCCCATTCTGCTAAAATTTTGCATGAAAGGTAAAAGGTAAAAAAGCGTCATTCGTTAATAACTATCTCGAATGACGCTTTCAATATTCTAAAAAATCAATATCGTTAAATTCCTAACGAAGCGCGAACAGCTTCAATTTTCTTTAAAGCTTCAGTTTCAGCCTTGTCAAAATCGGCTCGAGATTTCATTTCGCCCCTAACTTCAATATAAAATTTGATTTTAGGCTCTGTACCTGAAGGACGAACCGATATTTTGGTGCCATCTTCCGTAAAAAACTGCAATACATTCGATGTGGCAGGCATATTCAATGAGTTTTCTTCATTGGTTTTTAGATTTAACATTTTCAAAGTTTGAAAATCTTTGATAATAGAAACCTTTGAGCCGGCAATTTCTTTGGGAGGATGATTTCTGAAGTTGCGCATCATTTCCTGAATTTCATCCGCACCTGATTTTCCTTTTTTAACAATGGAAATTCCTTTTTCTTTTCCGTATCCGTATTCCAGGTAAATATCCTGCAAAAGTTCAAAAAGAGATTTTCCCTGATCTTTTGCCCATGCAGTAATTTCAGCCATCAAAGCGCAGCAGGAAACGGCATCTTTGTCGCGAACAAAATCTTCCGGCAAGAAACCGTAACTTTCCTCTCCTCCACCAATGTAAACTTTTTTGCCTTCATTTTCGCGAATGACGGAAGCAATCCATTTAAAACCCGTATAACAGTCGAAACATTCTACTCCATTCCGATCGGCAATATTTTTGATAAGTTCTGTCGTTACAATCGTTTTTACGACATATTCGTTGCCTGTGAGTTTTCCCAATTCTTTCCAGCGCCGAATCAGGTAATACACAAACAAAAGAGCTGTCTGATTGCCATTGACCAATATCCATTCGCCTTTGTCGTTTTTTACGGCAATTCCCATTCTGTCGGCATCCGGATCGGAAGCCATCACAATATCGGCATCTACTTCTTTGGCTTTGTTGACAGCCATTTCCATCGCAGCCGGTTCTTCGGGATTTGGAGAAACAACAGTAGGAAAATCACCACTAATTACATCCTGTTCCGGCACATGAATAATATTTTTAAAACCGTATTCTTCCAATGCTCTCGGTATAAGGGTAATTCCCGTTCCGTGAAGTGGCGTATAAACGATTTTCAAATTGCTATGCCGACGAATGGCCTCAGGCGACAGGGAAAGAGTTTTAATTGCGTCGATAAAAGCTTTGTCGATTTTTTCTCCGATGATTTCAATCAATTCGGGATTGCCTTCAAATTTTATGTCTTCCACCCGAGTGATTTTATTGACTTCGGCAATTACGTTCACATCATGAGGTGAAACCATCTGTGCGCCATCGTTCCAATAGGCCTTGTAACCATTATATTCTTTCGGATTGTGCGAAGCTGTAATAATAATTCCACTCTGACAACCCAAATAACGAATGGCAAAAGAAGTTTCGGGCGTAGGCCTTAAGTTTTCAAACAAATAAACCTTAATGCCGTTTGCCGAAAAAATATTCGCCGAAATTTCGGCAAAATGACGGCTATTGTTGCGGCAATCGTGTCCAATTACAACACTGATCTGAGGTAAATCGGAGAATTGAGCTTTTAAATAATTACTTAAGCCTTGCGTGGCTGATCCTACGGTATAAATATTCATCCGATTGGTCCCCACGCCCATAATGCCGCGCAAACCACCGGTACCGAATTCCAATTCTTTATAGAAAGCTTCTATTAACTCTGTTTTGTCTTCGGCAGCCATCATTCTGCGGATTTCATTTTTGGTATTTTCATCATAATTTCCATCCAGCCATTTTTGTGCTTTCGACATCACTTCCTTTAATAATGCATCATTTTCCATATTTTTATATTTTTGATGTTAACTTTTTAATTTCTAAAATTCAAAAACGCTTCTGCCCCACTTGTTTTTTGTTTCTGTTTCGATCAAATTTCAAATGAAATTTTTAAATCAGGAAATTACCTGCAGATTAAAATATCAAACAAATTCGGCTTTTCTCCGACAAAAATAATAAATTTAGGTCTTAGGTCAAAAAATAGACTGTTTTTTAGAACTAATAGATTCAACTATCAAGTCGAAATTGCATTAATAATTTCATGAACTCATTTTTAAGTATTGGGTAATTAAAATCAAATTTTTCTCGATAAATTCGATGTTAAGTTCAAATTTGACCATCTTTTCTCTATAAAAAAGTGAAAAATCCGCTTTGGCCATTAAATTAGATTAAAACAAGACTATTTCCATCAAAGGCTTTGCATGAAAATGCTATTTTTGCAGTAAAGAAAGTTTTCACTATCAACGAAAAACACCAAACCACCATGAATATAAAATTTCACTTCTTATTGTTTACCGCTATTTGGCTGAGCGAATGCCTGCCTTTCCCATTGAATGCCGCTAAACCGCAAAAGGAAACCATTAAAATTCTGGCCATCGGCAACAGTTTTTCCGATGATGCCGTAGAATATTTGGATGAGCTGGCAATAGCCGACAGCGTTCCGCTGATTGTTGGCAATTTGTATATTGGTGGTTGCTCGCTGCAAAGGCACTGGAAAAATGCTACGGAACTCCTTCCCGATTATTCTTACCGCAAAAGCAATTTGGGCATTTTTACCAATCAGGATCACAAAACGCTGTTGGATGGACTGCTCGACGAAAATTGGGATATTGTGGTAGTGCAGCAGGTTAGCCAACTTTCGGGAAAATACGATACTTATTTCCCTTATCTGCCTAACTTGATGAGATTCGTCAAAACACACGCCAAGAATCCAAAAGTAAAATTTGCATTGCATCAGGTTTGGGCATACGCACAAAATTCTACCCATGAAGGTTTTGCCAATTACGACAGGGATCAAATGAAAATGTATCTGGCCATCACCGAAACAGTGAAAAAGGTTGCAGCCACTACGGGGATAAAAATAATTATTCCTTCCGGAACAGCCATTCAGAATTGCAGAACCAGCGAAATTGGCGACCATCTCAATCGCGACGGTTATCACCTCGATTTGCATATCGGCCGGTATGTTGCAGCTTGCACATGGTTCGAAACCTTTTTTCATCGAAGCTGTGTCGGTAACCCTTTCAAGCCTGCCGGCGTAACCGACCGACAGGCAAAAATAGCTCAGTATGCAGCTCACTATGCCGTTCAGCGTCCCTTTGAAATTACATTGATGACCAATTTTGCATGGACTTTTCTCCCATCTTCAGAGAAAACAATTTCGGAATTTTTGGTTTATTAAGTTAAGAAAAATTTCAATTTATTATTTCCACTATCTGTACAGTTGAAAAGTGAAAAATATCAATAAGCCAACTATGAGAAGAATAAAGCATTTTTCACTGCAAAATAGCGCTAAGAAGGATATTACTTAATCATCTAAATTCAGGTTAAAAGTTATTAAATCAGATTTTTAACGTTTCAAATAGCTGTATATTTGCTCAACAAATTCAATAAACAAACAAAGAAAAAACAATATGGATCAATCGGTTGATATAAGGGAACTTAACGAACGTATTGAACGGGAAAGCTCATTTGTGGATGCTCTCGTTATGGGAATGAACAAGGTAATTGTAGGACAAAAACATTTGATCGAATCATTGCTTATCGGTTTACTGGCTGACGGGCATATTTTACTGGAAGGGGTACCCGGCCTTGCCAAAACGCTGGCCATCAAAACACTTTCGGACTTGATTAAGGGAAATTTCAGCCGAATTCAGTTTACACCCGACCTGCTGCCTGCCGACGTTGTCGGAACAATGATTTACAGTCAGAAAAAAGAAGAATTCAGCATTCGTAAAGGCCCTATTTTTGCCAACCTCGTTTTGGCGGACGAAATCAACAGAGCTCCGGCCAAAGTGCAAAGTGCCTTGCTCGAAGCCATGCAGGAACGGCAGGTAACGATTGGCGAAAAATCTTTCAAATTGGAAGAACCTTTTTTGGTGATGGCCACACAAAATCCCATCGAACAGGAAGGAACATATCCGCTTCCCGAAGCGCAAGTCGATCGTTTCATGCTGAAAGTCATCATCAATTATCCGAAAAAAGATGAAGAAAAACTGATTATTCGCGAAAACCTGCAAAAAAACATGCCTTCCGTTCAACCCATACTGAGCCCCGAAGACATTGTAAAAGCGCGCGATATTGTGCGACAAATCTATATCGATGAGAAAATAGAACATTATATTGTGGATATTGTGTTTGCTACCCGATTCCCGGAAGAATACGGATTGGAATCGCTCAAAAATATGATTTCGTTCGGTGCATCACCAAGAGCTTCCATCAATTTGGCGTTGGCAGCACGTGCTTATGCCTTTATCAAACGACGCGGATACGTCATTCCCGAAGATGTTCGTGCCGTTTGCTACGACGTAATGCGCCACCGCATCGGTTTAAGTTATGAAGCCGAAGCCAACAATATGACTTCCGAAGAAATGATTACCGAAATTTTGAATACGGTTGAAGTTCCATAAAAAACGGCTTTGTCATTAAGAGTGTTTAAAAATGTTCCACCGGAGACAGAAAAGAGAAAAATATGCAGCTAAAACTGTCGGAAAAAAGTGGAGAAAATTTTCCATCTACACGTTAATTTATGGAAACGAGTGAAATTTTAAAGAAAGTTCGAAAAATTGAAATAAAAACCCGCGGATTGTCTCAAGACATTTTTGCGGGCGCTTATCATTCCGCTTTTAAAGGTCGAGGAATGACCTTTTCCGAAGTGCGTGAATATCAATATGGCGACGATATTCGTACCATCGACTGGAATGTTACTGCCCGTTTTGGACGCCCCTACATTAAAATTTTTGAAGAGGAACGCGAACTGACAGTTGTTTTGCTCATTGATGTTTCCGGCAGTCAGGAATTTGGAACAGTTTCGCGCATGAAAAAGGACATGATGACAGAAATTGCAGCTACATTGGCTTTTTCAACAATTCAGAACAACGATAAAATTGGCGTGATTTTTTTCTCCGACAAAATAGAAAAATTCATTCCTCCGAAAAAAGGACGAAAACACGTACTTTACATCATCAGAGAACTGATCGATTTCCGCCCCGAAAGCAACAAAACAAATCTCGCAGGAGCTTTGCGGTATTTTACCAATGCCATAAAAAAACGCTCGACCGCTTTTGTCATTTCCGATTTCATGGACAGCAATTTTGACAATGAACTGACCATAGCCAACCGTAAACATGATGTAGTTGCACTGCAGATTTACGACGAAAGAGAAACGGAAATGCCGGACATCGGACTCGTAAAACTAAAGGATGCAGAAACCGGTCAACGTATCTGGATTGATACGGCCGACAAGCATTTACGAACATTTTACAAACACCATTGGGGAGAAAGACAACTGAACTTGCAGCGTGCATTTACCAAAGCAAAGGTAGATGCCGTCTCCATGAATACTTCCGACGATTATGTACAGGCGCTCATGAGGCTGTTCCAGATGAGAAGTAAAATTGGACGTTAATACGGAATTTTTTAAAAAATGCGAAAAAGGAATAAACATATAAAGCTGCTGATAAACTTGTGTATCAGTTTATTGGTTTCCACTACCCTGTCGGCTCAAAAATTTTCAGTTACTGTTAAAGTCGATTCTTCCGTCATTTGGATTGGTGATCAAACAGGTTTTACGTTGGAAGTATCTCAAGCTATAGGGCAAAAAGTTAACTTTCCGCTCTTTTCGGATACCCTTATTCACGGGTTGGAAATTGTTGAACCGCTAAAAATAGATACGGTTGCAGGAGACAACAATTCAATTCGCGTTTTGCACAAATACATTATTACGGCTTTTATAGATACCCTCTATTATATTCCTTCGTATCCTTTTGTTGAAGGTACAGATACGGTTTGGTCCAATTCTGTGTCGTTAAAGGTAGTGCAGCCATTTCAAATCGATACGGCTTCCAATTCCATAACAGACATTAAGCCCGTTTTTCAGCCAAAATATGACTGGTCGGGATTATTCAAAAAAATACTGTTGACATTGCTGGTGCTTGCTGTGCTGGCAGCGGCTTATTATTTCATCAGAAAAAAAATCCAGAAAAAACCTGTCATACTCATTCACAAGGAAGAACCGGCCATTCCGCCACACGAAGCAGCTCTCCATGCTCTCGACAAAATCAAGGAAGAAAAGCTTTGGATGAAGGGAAAATACAAAGAATACCATACCCAGCTGACGGATGTCATTCGGGAATACATCGAAAGACGCTTCCTGATCAACAGCATGGAAATGACTTCCAGCGAAATTTTGGATAATTTGCCGAAAAATATTTATAAAGAACAAAAAACGGCATTCTCAGCTTTACATCAGCTTTTACAGCTTGCCGATTTGGTGAAATTTGCCAAGTGGGTTCCATCGCCCGAAGAAAACATTTCGAGTTTGAACAATGCCTATTTGTTTGTGGAACAAACCAAAGAAGAAACGCCACTCACAGAAGAAAAGCAAACCGAAAAGCCTGTGGATAAAAAAGAAGGCGAAGAGTAAAGATAAAGCAAAAAAATTTGGTTAAACAGATAAAAAACGCTTACAATAAAAAATGACTTTTCATAATCCGGGATATTTATTTCTCTTGTTGCTGTTGCTACCGATTATTTATTGGTACATTAAGGAAATGCACAAGTCGGATGCGAGTCTGCAAATATCTTCATTGCAAGATTTGACAAAATTTCCGAAAAGTAAAAGGATAAAAATGAGGCATTTACCTTTTATTTTGCGTTTATTTACCCTCATATTCCTGATTATTGCCATTGCCCGACCTCAATCCTCCAATAGTTTACGAAACGAAACAACAGAAGGCATCGACATAATGATAGCCCTCGATATTTCGGGAACCATGCTGGCAGAAGATTTGAAACCCAATCGATTGGAAGCATCAAAAGCCGTAGCTACGGAATTTATTCTTTCCCGCCCGAACGACAACATCGGATTGGTGATTTTTGCAGCCGAAAGTTTTACCCAATGTCCGCTCACTACCGATCACGACGTACTTATCAACCTTTTTAAAGGTGTTCAGTACGGAATGATAGAAGATGGAACAGCCATCGGACTTGGGTTGGCCAATGCCGTGAATCGGATAAAAGATGGAAAGGCCAAATCGAAAGTCATTATTTTGTTGACGGACGGCTCAAACAATCGAGGCGACATTGCTCCGGTTTCGGCTGCCGAAATTGCAAAAACATTCGGTATCAGGGTTTATGCCATCGGTGTTGGTTCTCACGGAATGGTAAGAGTTCCGGTTCCTACTCCCCTCGGCATGCAATATCAGCTTATGGAATCGGAATTTGACGAACAAACTTTAAAAGCTATTGCCAACATTACCGGAGGTAAATATTTTCGTGCCACCGACAACCTGAAACTTAGAAGTATATACCAGGAAATAGATCAATTGGAAAAAACAAAAATCAGTGTTCGCGAATACAGCAAGAAAAACGAAATGTTTTACCTATTTGCGCTGGCTGCCTTTCTGTGTCTGATTTCTGAAATACTGCTAAGAAATACGGTATTGCGAAAAATTCCCTGACAAAATTTTTTGCATTAAAAATGAAAGAAATAGATTAAAAATTAATCAGATATTTTATGTTTCGATTTGCACATCCGGAATATTTTTTTCTGCTGATTGTTGTTCCTGTGTTGATAGGGACTTTTCTCTACACGCAGGCTTTAAAGAAACGACGTTTGAAAAAATTCGGCGACCCGGAATTGTTGGCTGAATTAATGCCAAATGTGTCTTATCGGCGTCCTGTTGTCAAATTTTTTCTCCAGCTTTTTGCCGTAATCCTGTTGATTATCGTTTTGGCACAACCGCAATTCGGGTCAAAAGTGGAAAATGTTAAACGTCAGGGCATCGACGTCATGATTGCATTGGATGTTTCAAACTCCATGATGGCGCAGGACATTCAACCCAACCGACTCGAAAAAGCCAAACAAATATTGTCGAAACTGATTGACCAAATGAATGATGACCGCATAGGACTGATTGTTTTTGCCGGCGACGCTTATACCCAATTGCCCATAACGGTTGATTACGTATCGGCCAAAATGTTTCTTTCCGCTATATCGACCAACATGGTGCCAAGACAGGGAACAGCCATAGGCACGGCTATTGACTTGGCCATTAAATCTTTTGGACAGAAATCGCAAAGCGGAAAAGCCATTATTGTTATTACGGATGGTGAAAATCACGAAGACGACGCCATCAGCGCTGCAAAACTGGCTGCCCAAAACGGTATCAATGTACACGTAATTGGCGTTGGCAGCCCTGAAGGTGCGCCAATTCCAATTCCCGGAACCATGAGTTTCAAAAAAGACAAAGATGGAAATGTGGTCGTCTCCAAACTGAATGAAGAAATGTGTAAAAATATTGCTGTAGCCGGCAACGGGATATATGTCAGAGCCGATAATACAAACAATGCGTATCGGATTATTTCCAAACAACTCGACACGCTAGCCAAATCAACTACGGAATCAAAAGTTTTTTCCGACTACAGCGAACAGTATCAGTCATTTGCTTTGATAGCACTGATAGTATTAATCATAGACTTTTTCCTCTTCGACAGGAAAAATAAAAAATTGAGCAAAATCAAAATTTTTGATATTGAAAATGAAAAGTAAATTTCAGAATTTTTCTGTCAAAACAAATGTACATTCGGAATTTAAAAAGGGAGTATTTCTCTTTTTGATAATGAGTGTTCTTTCGGTTTCTGTTTCAGCTCAAAAGGGGAACAACGAGGTGAGAGCAGGAAACAAAAAATACAACGATAAAAAATACATCGAGGCCGAAATCGATTACCGAAAAGGACTTGAAAAAAATCCCAAATCGTTTGAAGGAAACTACAACTTGGGAAATTCGCTTTTTCGGCAAAAAAAATATGAAGAAGCTTATCAGCAATACGAAAAGGCTGCTTCGTATGCACCAAAAACAGAAAAGGAAAAACTGGCTGCCACCTACCACAACATGGGAAATTCCCTGTTGATGCAGAAGAAGATTGAAGAAAGTATTGAAGCCTATAAACAGGCTCTGAGACACAATCCGAAAGACAACGACACCAGATACAATTTAGCTTATGCCCAATCGTTGTTGAAAAAACAACAGCAGCAACAAAATAAAAACGACAAAAACCAAGATCAAAAACAAGATCAAAAGCAGGACAATCAGCAAAATAAACAGAACGACAACCAAAAAGACCAAAAAAATCAGCAGCAAATGACCAAAGAAAATGCGCAGCAAATTTTGGATGCCCTGTCACAAGACGAAAAAGAAACTATGAACAAAGCCAAAAAATTACCACCAAAACAGGAACGAAAACCTGACAAAGACTGGTAAATTTTTTGGATTTTTATCTGTATTTTTGTAATATAAATTCTTCAAAAATCGGAAAAATCCGAACAGACTAAGAAAAAATTAAGGAATTGTAAAAATGAAGCGCAAAATATTTCTTCTCTTTTTAATTTTTGCCGGTTTCATTGGCGTCAAAGCCGATGAACCAGTCCGTTTTACGGCTACGGCTCCTTCAACCGTAATTTTGGACAAACCTTTTCAGTTGGTTTACACTATCAATGCACAAGGAAAAGATTTGCGCATGCCCGAAATCAAGGATTTCGATATTTTGGCAGGTCCTTTTGAATCGCGCAGTTCCAGCATTCAGATTGTCAACGGAAAACGAACTTCTTCCCTGTCGATTTCCTACACTTATACCCTAATGCCTCAGCGGACTGGAACTTTTACCATTCCTTCGGCCAGCATTGTGGTAAACAATCAAAAATATACTTCCAATGGATTGACAATCAAGGTTTTACCAGCCGATGAACAATCAGATGAATCCTCTTCTCCTGCCGATAACGGAAGGAAATCGTCCCCGAAAAATATTTCCAATGAAAATATTTTTATCCGCACTATCCCTTCCAAAACAAGTGTTTACGAACAGGAAGCACTTTTAATTACCTACAAACTTTATACGCTGGTAGATGTGGCGCAGTGCGTAAACAAAAAAATGCCCGATTTTGACGGATTTCTAAAACAGGAAATCGAACAAACACAAAACAAGCAATTTTCTTACGAAAACTACGACGGACGCAACTATGGAACAGTAGTTCTTTATCAAACTCTACTCTACCCGCAACGGGCAGGTACCATTCAAATCGACAATGCTGTCTTTGAAGCGGTGATTCGTGTTCAAAATCAAACTTCCATTCGCAGCATTTTCGACGATTTTTTTGATTCCTATACCAATGTAACCAAAAATCTCGTAGCACCGGGATTGAAAATTACCGTCAAACCGCTTCCTGAAGATAAACCTACGATTTTTGGAGGAGCAGTGGGAAATTTTACCATGAGTTCTTCCATATCGGCTCAGGAGGTGAAGGAAAATGAAGCCGTAACACTTAAAATTAACATCGCCGGCAGTGGAAATATGAAACTGATAAAAACACCGGAAGTTAAATTTCCAAGTGATTTTGAAATTTACGACCCAAAAGTTACCAATAATTTTAAAACATCGGCTTCGGGCGTCAGTGGAACAAAAACTATCGAATACCTCTTTATTCCGCGTCATTCGGGGAATTTTGAAATTCCACCGGTAGAATTTTCCTATTTCGATCTCCGTGACAAAACTTATAAAATGTTGCGCACTCCGAGTTACAGCCTGAAGGTATTGAAAGGTTCGGGCAATCAAAACACCACTGTTGTAAGCAACTATAATCCGAAAGAAGATATCCGGCAAATCAACAAAGATATTCGCTACATTTACACAGGCAACATCCGTTTGATAAAACCATCAACTCCTGTTTTCGGCACTACGCTGGCATGGCTGCTGTTCATTATTCCATTGGTTGTGGCTGTTGGTTTATTCTTCTTCTTTCGCAAAAAAGTCAAGGAAAACGCAGATATTGCTTTGGTGAGAAATAAAAAAGCCAACAAAATGGCTCAGAAAAGGTTGAAACTGGCTCAAAAATTACTTAAAGAAGGCAACAAGGATGCTTTTTATGATGAAATTTTGAAAGCCACTTGGAATTATTTGAGCAACAAACTCTCCATACCTGTTGCCTCACTTACCAGAGAAACGGTTTCGGAGGAATTGAAACTAAGAGGAGTAGCCGATGAATTGACAAAGAAGTTGATGAAAATTTTGAACGATTGTGAGTTTGCACGATATGCACCAAAATCCGGACAACAGGAAATGGGTAATGTTTACGAAGAAACTATTGAAGTAATCAGCGAATTGGAAGAAGCCATAAAAAAGTAAACAATTCGCAGATAGCGAAGATAAGCTTGTTTAAAACACCATTTTATCTTAACAAATAAAATATCGGCTGTGCTGTTACAAACCGAATAAAAAATTTAAAAATAAACTATGAAACGTCTCATATCCAATATCATACTTATAATAACTCTCTTGGCTTCGCTGCCCCTCTCAGCGCAATCGGATGCCATTAAATATGCCAACGACCTCTACGCCAAAGGAAATTTTCATGCTGCTGCAGAACAGTACGAAAAAATACTGAAAAACGAAGGCGTAGCGCCCGAGCTCTACTATAATTTGGGAAATGCCTATTATAAAATGAATGAAATCGGATTGGCCATCCTGAATTATGAAAGGGCTTTGAAACTTTCACCACGCTTTGAGGATGCCCGATTCAATTTGCAACTGGCACAACAAAAAGTATTGGACAATGTCAATTACAATCAGCAATTTTTTATTCAACGCTGGATTACCAATTTGATGCACATGTTCACTTCCAACCAATGGTTTACGGCGGGTTACCTGTTCTTCTTGGCTGCCTTGATTTTTGCATTTCTTTTTGCATTTGGCTCATCGGTACGACAACGAAAAAATTCTTTCTATATCGGAATTGTTCTGCTTCTCTTTGCTGTTACCAGTATTATTTTTTCCGGCATTCGCAAAAACGAAGAAACCAATTCTCTTCAAGCTATTATTATGACGGGAGTGGTTACGGTGAAAAGCTCACCCGACGATAGTGGAACAGATTTGTTTCAATTGCATGAAGGAACAAAGGTTACAATAAAAAGTACATTGGGTGATTGGGCAGAAATCAAAATCGGTAATGGAAATGTGGGCTGGGTAGAAAGCAAAAGCATAGAAAAAATATAAAAAAGTTGCTGGTTTTCACGGTTGCAAATACTTCTGAAAAATGAACCTGATAGAAACATTAAGAATTTGGGATACCAACTTGTTCCTGGCCTTGAATGGCATACAAAGCCCATTTTTTGACGGGTTCATGATGGCTTTCAGCAACAAACTGGTATGGATTCCGTTTTATATTTCCGTTTTGTATGTGATGATTAAACAGTGGAAATCGGAAGCTTTCTGGATTGTTCTTTCTTTTGCCGTTTGTATTTTACTCGCCGATCAAATTTCATCGGGAATTATTAAAAATGCCGTTCAACGCCTGCGTCCTTCGCGCGAAGAAACTATTAGTGGGCTGGTTCATTTGGTGGATGGTTATCGTGGTGGAAAATATGGATTCGTTTCTTCGCATGCTGCCAATTCACTTGGTTTTGCCGTTCTTTCGGCTTACTTTTTCCGTAAAAAAAGCTACACGCTGATTATTTTACTCTGGTCGTTGATTACGGGCTATTCACGAATATATTTGGGTGTACATTATCCTCTCGATGTCATGGGAGGATATTTCGTCGGATTTTTTGTAGCTATTTTTTGCTATTGGGTACTAAAAAAACTGAAACCGAATATTTTTTACGTTTCTTCCCGTTTTCGAAGCAAGCGTTTTGCTGATTCAGCCTTACCGCTATTGGTGCTTACCTTCACGGTTGTGGGAATTTTTGTTTGGAGTGTGATTCGGATATTGGCTTTTTAAAGAATTGCCTGTTCTAAAAATTTTGACTTCAACACCTGCAAATATCTCGATTTTTTTGATTAATTTTGCAGCCGTTAATAAAATAGTGCCTTTTTAGCTCAGCTGGTAGAGCGATTCATTCGTAATGAATAGGTCTGGGGTTCGAGTCCCCAAAAAGGCTCTTTATAACGATTTCCAAAAGATGATGTTTGACAATATTCTTTTTGCTTCTTTTGTTCCACAAATACTGATGATATTGGGTTATATCATGTGTTTGTCGGCAGCTACTTCATCTTCTCATGTTTCAGGCATTAGTGAAATTACTCCCATAACACAACATCAAGTATTTTTTTCGACTGAAAACAAGATTGAAACCGAAAATACTTTTCAATTTGAAGATTATTTTTTTGTTTCAGCCATCATTCCATCCAAAGAATCAATAAAGCCAATTTATCACTTTCCCACAATAATCCCTCTTGTAAAATGTAATGCCTGCATTTCGAATGGTTTCTTGGCAGAACTTTTCTGTCGTCCACCTCCTACTCTCTCCTTTTGTTAAATCAAAAATATTCCTGTGTTTCGGCAATTACACTTATAATTTTTTCCTAAAACCCTTCATTAATGGCTGTTTGTTGCAGTATAAAAGACGAAAGAAAATCGAAAAAATTGGACGTTTTTATTGAATTATTGAGCTTTAATTCAATCTGAAAAAACTCAATAAACGAAAATCGGTTTTTTTAACAATCTTGCAGCATATTGCATACAAAAAATGCTGAATAAATATTCACTATTGTATTTGTTTTTCCATATTAAAATCAAAAAAAATGAAAAAAATATTGATATTACTTTCTTTAGTCCCTACCTTTATTTTTGCGGTTGACTTGGAACCGAAAGATTCATTGAAACATGTTTATCTCGAAGAAATTCAGATTATTTCACACAAAGAAACCTTACCTGCACAACCGGCTGCTTCTTATTCGGTTGTTTCATCGAATCTTATCAATCAGGCACAAGTCAATTCCGTTCGCGACTTGAGCATACTCGTTCCCAATTTTTTTATTCCCGATTACGGTTCTTCCATGTCAACCTCTCCCTACATTCGTGGTGTTGGAGCGCGCAGCACCGGACAATCAATTGCTTTGTATGTGGACAATGTTCCATATTTTGAAAAATCAACGTTCGATTTCGATTTCTACGACATACAGCAGGCTGAAGTTTTGCGTGGTTCACAAAGTACTTTGTACGGACGCAATGCTTTGGGGGGCGTGGTAAATATTTATACACTTTCTCCCTTTGAATATCAGGGAACAAAATTATCGGTTACAGGTGGTAATTACGGTTTATTGCAAGCGCAAGCTTCGCATTATGCCAAACTAAGCAACAAAACAGGATTGTCGCTAAGCGGTTATTATCATCATCGCAACGGATTCTTTACCAATACTTTTACCGGAAAAGATGCCGATTGGAAAAATTCTGCCGGAGGTAGAGCTAAATTCGACTGGCATATTACGCCTTCGCTGCGTGCTCAATACATTATCAATTATGATTATGTGAATCAAAATGCATTCCCTTACGGACTGTATAATGCAACTACCAAGTCGACTGCAGAACCGAATTTTAACGATAAAAGTTCCTATTTACGCAACATGCTTACCAATAGTGTACTGATTGAATATCGGAACGACAAAATACAACTGACTTCTACTACTTCTTACCAGTATTTTTCGGATAAAATGTTTATGGATCAGGATTTTACGCCTCTTTCCTACTTTTCTCTCGAACAACAGCAAAAACAACATGCAGTAAACGAAGAAATTGTATTGAAATCGAGAACCTCCGGCAATTATCAGTGGAGTTTCGGAGCTACAGGCTTTTATCAAAAATTAAATACCGATGCGCCCGTAGCTTTCAAACAAGATGCATTGACCAATATTCTGCAACCGGTACTGGACAGGGCACATACTGCCGGAGCGCCACAAATGACCATTACCAGTACTGTAATGGACATTCCCGGAACTTATGACACAAAAACCGCCGAAGGAGCTTTGTATCACCAATCGACCTTCAATCATCTTTTAACCGACGGACTTTCGGCGACAATAGGTGTTCGTGCCGATTTTGAAAAAGTAAATTTAGACTATTTTACCAATACGAGACTGGATTTATTAATGAAAATGGGAAATAGGAACATTCCAACTTCTTTGGCCGATACACTTCGAGGAGCAGAATCAGTGAAATTTTCCGAATTTCTTCCAAAAGTCAGTGTGAAATACGCATGGAACAGCCAGCAGTACATTTATGCCAACGTTTCGAAAGGTTACAAAGCAGGAGGTTACAACATACAGATGTTTGCCGACTTGATACAGAATGATTTAATGAATTCGGGAAATTCGTCTGCTTCTCAACCCGATGTTCGCAAAGCCATTTTGTTTCAACCGGAATACAGTTGGAATTACGAAGCAGGCTGCCAATCGACATTTTTGGACAACAGACTGAAAATGCAATTGTCGTTGTTTTACATGCAAATCACCGATATGCAATTAACCCGATTTGTTCCCAGCGGCAACGGACGAATGATAACCAACGCAGGCAAGGTGGACAGCAAAGGAATGGAGTTCTCATTGCAGGCAAATTTGGGAAAAGGTTTTGCCGCCGGTCTTAACTATGGTTATGCACATGCAGCCTTTACCAATTATACCGATTCAGTAAAAAGTAACGGAACTGTAAACGAAGTGGATTACAAAGGAAAATTTGTTCCTTATGCTCCTCAAAACACCTTGAATATCGGAGGCGAATATCTTCGCATATTCAAAAACTCGTTTATTGATCAATTCATGGTTTCAATGCAATACAACGCAGCCGGGAAAATTTATTGGGATGTGGACAATTCCATTTATCAGGACTTTTATGGTTTAATCAATGCAAAAGTTGGTGTGGAGAAAGGAAATTTCAGGGTCGAACTTTGGGCAAAAAATCTGTTCGATACCCAGTATAATGCTTTTTATTTTGAATCTTTTGAGAACAAGTTTTTTCAAAAAGGAAATCCTGCACAATTCGGTTTGACTTTAAAAACCGAATTCTGAAAAAACTTTTAAAAAATAACTTTTGCTTCAGTATCATTGATCCATTACGAGAAAAACTTATTCTCGTAATGGATTTTATATTTTCGGAAAAATCTCTTCATCGAAAAAAAATAAGTAATTTCGCATAAAATTTATACATACTTCACCCTGAAATTATGGAAAAAACAACACATACAATGGAGGAAAAACTTCAGGAATTTAAACGTTTGCTGGAAATAATGGAGCGGTTGAGAGCCGAATGCCCTTGGGATAGAGAACAAACTTTCGAGAGCATGCGCGTTCAAACTATTGAAGAAACTTATGAATTGGCCGATGCAATAATGAAAGACGACAAAAAAGCCATCATGACGGAAGTAGGCGACTTGTTGCTTCATGTGGTTTTTTATGCACAAATGGGAAGCGAAACCGGCGACTTCGACATTTTTGATGTTTGTAAGAATCTGAACGAAAAACTGATTTTTCGTCATCCCCACATATTTTCCAATACCAAAGCCGACAACAGCCAAACAGTCGTTCAAAATTGGGAAGATTTGAAATTAAAGGAGAAAAACGGCAACCGAACTGTTCTTGCCGGCGTTCCCGAAACTTTACCGGCATTGATAAAAGCTCACCGGATTCAGGACAAAGCGCGAAATGTAGGATTTGACTGGGAAAAACGCGAACAAGTATGGGATAAGGTTCAGGAAGAATTTCAGGAACTAAAAGACGAAGTAGAAGCGATGGATAAAAATAAGATGGAAGAAGAATTTGGCGACTTGCTTTTCAGCCTGATCAATGCAGCCCGCCTTTATGACATTAATCCCGAAAATGCACTCGAACGCACCAACCGTAAATTTATTCAACGATTCAATTACCTCGAATCTCAAACCATTGCGCAAGGAAAAGACCTGCGACAAATGTCGTTGGACGAAATGGATGTTTTCTGGGAGGAAGCCAAAAAGAAAGAGAAAGAAGAAGGTTAAAAATCAATTTTATTTTTTTCTTTTCTGGCAGCAAAGCCTTAATAAAGTATTAGCCTACAATTATTTATCATTTGAATAATTGAAAGAAATCGAAGTTTTTTAAAAATGGACATTGCAGCCTATTAAAAATGTGGCTTTTGGCATGGGATAACCGGCATTTATTTCATAAGAGCAGTTTAAAAGATTTTCACCCGTTAAAAATAGTTGGGTGAATTTACCCAATTGGTACGTCGTTCTGGCATTCAACAAGGTAAAATTTTCCTTTTTCACAGGATTGAGAGAAGAATAAAGTCTATGAACATATTGAATTCCGGAAGAAAATTTTAGCTTTTTTTTCGAGTAGTCGAATCCTGCAAAAACTTTTTGTTTGGGTGCTCCGGTTACTGGGTATTTCATATCGAGCCAACTGTAGTTGACATTTGCCGACCAAATTGAATTTATTTGATAAGTTATGACGCTTTCGAAGCCAAAGTTTTTAATTTTTCCCGTATTTACGTTTATTGGTCTTCCATTTGAAATTACCGTCTGAATCATATTTTTTCCTTCAAGATAAAATACAGCCACATCATAGAACAAATTTTTTTCAACCATATTTTGAGAAACTGAAAATTCATAATTCATTACTTCTTCGGGCAATAAATTGGGGTTTTGAGGAGTAAACATAAAAAGTTCCCTGATGGTTGGATTTCTGAATCCTTTGCCAACTATTGTCTTTGCTTCAATATTTTTGGGAAGATGAAAGGATAAGCCCACTTGAGGAATCCATTGAGAACCGGTTTTGGAATGATTATCTAAGCGAATGCCTATATCCACTGTGGCCAGCAAGCCGAAGTCTTGACGCATATCAGCATAACCCGCTATTTCGTACAAGGTAGTATCGATAATCGATTTTTTATTTCCATCGTTGTATTTATTCCATGCTTTGCCTCCAAATTTTTGATAGTCGAACCCAAAAGTAATTTTGTTGTTAGGCATTAAAATTGCTGATTGAGAAAACGTTATACCTGACATTTTATCGTTGGAGTGGAAAAGATAATCGAGTGGCTGTCCTCCCATGTTGTATCCATCATTTATAATATGATTTCCCCAATTGTAAAAAAAACTCAAAGCTCCTGAAGTGTATCTGTACCTGTTTTCTACCGAAGCATTTATCCATCCCCTTTTAACGTGCGAATCGTTGTCAACAATCGGCTGATCGACAGTGCCGGGATTGGAAGCATTGAAATGAGAAATATTTGCGTTGGTGGAAACACTCCAGTATCTGTCCAGCCGATAACCGAGTTTTGCATAACCGCTTATTTGGTCGAAATCCATATTTTCCCGGTGTCCATCAGTCCGATTGTATGAAATGGCAAATTTACCGGTTATCCGATTTTTATGGAAGTGATTGCTTGCCGAAGATTCCAGCGTGCTGTAAGAGCCGTAACCGAAGTGGAAATTTTGTTGAACGGTATCCTTGTAAAATTTTGATGTAATAATATTGATAACGCCACCCATGGCATTGGATCCGTAAAGAGCAGAAGCCGGGCCTCTGACCACTTCAATCCGATCTGCTATCACAGATTGATACAAGTCTGCTATGGGATGTCCCATTAAGCCCATAAATTGTGGTTCTCCATCAATCAGTATCAATACTCCTGTAGTAGGATTTCCTCCAATTCCTCTCATTTTCATCGTTCCGGCAGCTCCTGTCGAAATTCCGTAGCCCATAATTCCTCGACCGGTAATAAATAGTCCCGGAACCAGTTCGTTCAGTAATGGGATTACCGATTGGCTTTGGCGTTCAAGTATTTGTTTGTCCGTAATTATGGATACGCTCATGGGCAAATTTCTTACAACCGCTTCACTTCTGGTACCCGTTACAATAACTTCATTCATGTAAATGGTCTTTTCTTCATTTTTCAGAATACTGTCCCGAAAAAGTTGTGCTTTCAGCGAAAATGTCGAAATACTGATTAGAATGAAAATTGCAATAAACATCAGTTTACAAAAGAGTTGTTTCAAATTCATTATTTTATTTCGATTTTGTTTATAAGTAAATTCAAGCAACAAGTGCGAAATTAAATAAAATGTTTGAAAAACTCATTTTTAGGGGTATTAAAGATTAATTTTTCTCTTGGTCTTCGATTTAGTTTGTATTGACTATCTTTTTATATAGTGATCCGAAATTGTCGGGATATAAAAAGTTGTGTGCAAAAATTCTTTTCAGAGAATATCCAGACCTGAAACAGGGTTATGCTCTTACACACTCCTTGAGAATGATTTACAACAAAAACAGTATCAAAGCCGCTGCAAGACTTTCATTGGCTGAATGGTACAATAATGTGGCTGAAAGCCAATTCAAGTCTTTTAATACATAGCTGCTACAGTTTATGAACATCACGATGAAGTGCTCAATTTCTTTATCGATAGAAGTACCAATCCCTCTGCCGAAAGTTTCAATGCTAAAATTAAATCCTTTAGAGCTTCTTTGAGAGGAGTTGCCGATATTAAATTCTTTCTCTTCAGATTGACTAATATCTATGCTTAGACACATGTTTTTGCAGGTGAGCCATTACAGGCGATAATACTAATGTAATGCTTGCAGCAGCTGCATTTAACTTCAAAAGGATGATGAATAAATGGAAACCATCTTTTTAGCTCAAACTTAAAATACAAATTGTTTCTCAAAATCGCTTTAAATAAAAAAACAAGCCTGGTTTTCGAGCCTATGGAACATATCTTCAGAGTTTGACTTTCCTTATAAATTGGCTAATGAGTAATCTGGGTTAATAAACAAAAATATAAAATAAGTTTTTCAGGAATTTTGCGAAAAAATATCGGACATTTCTTCTTTTGTCATTTTTCCGTTCATCCATATTATCGACATTTCGTTTTTCTCTTTTGACACAATAATCATATCGGACTGATCCTTGCCGGTTGTCCTGAAGAAGATGTTCACCGTTTCATCCTTATCTTTCACTCTGACAGCCGTTTCGTATTTCCCGGCCCGAATTACCTTGTCCAATTCATCAAGAACCGAGTTCATTAATTTTTCATCGCGTGAATTTTCCAAAGTTAAAATTTTGATTCCCGTCAAACGGTCTAAAACTTCCTTCTGGTTCTTGTCCATATTTTTATTTGCTCCGAATGTTGAAGCAAGGTTCATCATTCCTTTGCCGACGGAAACGTAAGTGAATCGATCGTCATTGGCATATCGATCAAAAAATTTATCGATGGTTTGTGCACCTGCTCGGAAAGATGCAAGCAGCAAAATTGTCAAAATTAATATTCCATTCTTTTTCATATTCGTGATTGTTAATTGTTTAAATGAATTGTTTCTTCTATTTTTTCCATTCTTTTTTTATTTCCGGAATTTTTTTCACCGGTTCCATTCTCGATTTAACGGTCGCAATTGCTTCCAAAGGTTTTAAATTTGTTTCCAACTTGTAGCTGACATGGTTCAATTTTTCCAAAGCATAATTTTGAGCGAATTGTGTATTTTCAATTTTTTCCCCGTTCACAATGGCAAAATCCTGATTTTTCTCTATCGGCATAACCCAAATAATCATCAGAAAAGCTGCAGCAATTCCCGCAATGACGGCAGTTAATTTCCAAAACCGTTTCACATTGGGTTGTGCATTTTTTTCGTCAACCGGTTGAGGTATTTTTTCTTTGGCTTTTTCATCAAACACATGAAATAGAGTTTTGTAGACTTCATGTTCGGGTTGTATTTCTTCATTCCTGAAATAAGATTTCAGGTAATTTTCCTCTTCAAGGGTAGTTTTTCCTTCAAAATATTTATTTAATAAATCATCAATTTCTTTCATTGCAAGTCGTTTTTTAATAAATTGATAAAACGATTATTCAAAATTTCCTTCATATTTTTTCCTTTTTCGATTTCTCCATCAATTCTGTCCTTAATTTTTGCCGTGCTCTCGAGAGATTAACACTTATGGCGTTTTCCGAAATTGAAGTAATTGCTGCTATTTCCGAAATTTCCAAACCTTCCACATCGCGAAGGTGAATAATGGTTCTTTGCAATTCGGGTAATTTGTCTATCAATTGTTTCACATAGTTTGTCAGATCTTTTTGTTCCATCAACTGATGAGGGTTGGGCGCAGATGCTATCAGATTTTCATCCAGAGGAACATCATAATCTGATTTTCTTGTTCGCAACCAGTCGAGACATAAATTGCGCATGGACTTCATGGCAAAAGCCGTAAGGTTTTGCACTTTATCCAGTTGGCTGCGATTTTCCCACAATTTTGCG
Organism: Paludibacteraceae bacterium; assembly: GCA_018433525.1. Taxonomy (GTDB): domain Bacteria; phylum Bacteroidota; class Bacteroidia; order Bacteroidales; family Paludibacteraceae; genus MVYY01. The sequence continues at coordinate 50,663 of JAHDRA010000031.1, read as the reverse complement.
TTCAACTCCTGTACGGCATCTTTGGCAGCTTCATCATTGCAGACAATGGATTTTGCCACCCGAAACAGTTGGTCAGCAAGTGGCAAAATAACCGAATTAAATTGTGCTGCATCCATACATTACTGAATTCTCACTAAGTTACCAAATTTGATTCATACACCTATAATGACGAAAAACCGGATGATTTCTTACATCAAATACTCGATTTTTTTTAAAGGTAAGGAGAATTTTTTTTGAAGAGAGTCTGACGATTTTGAAAATGATTTAAATCATTCTTTTGATGGAGTAAAGGGTATGGGAATAGTTTCCTGTTTGTTCGGAAATAATTCCATGTTCATCAATATTTTCGATTTTTACCCAGCCTGATGCATGAATAATTTGGTGAGAATTCATTAGAATACCCACATGAACAATGTGATGAGCAGAATTGGCAAAGAAAGCCAAATCTCCGGCCTCAGCCTGAGTAAGAGAATTTATTTTTTCACCGATTTCGGCCTGCTGAGAAGCATTGCGCGGTAACAAGACGCCGCAAAGCGAAAAAACAACCTGAACCAAACCTGAACAATCAATTCCCAATGCACTTTTTCCGCCCCACAAATAGGGTGTAAAATGATATTGTCGAGCTAAAGAAACGATATTGCCTCCGGTTAAAGGTTTTGGCATTCCAGCATCGGAAGGATGAATGGCATATTGATATGTCCCATCTGTAAAATTCCCGTTCTGAAATTTTCTCAGAATGCTTCCTCCGGGCAGGAGAAAAGTAGTTCCCAATGTCAGATTGCGACAAAATGAAACCGCTTTCAGAATGCGGAAATTTTCGTTATTCTTGAGGTTTTCGTATTCATCTTCCGAAAGCAAAGTAATCATTTTTCTGTCAGCCCAGCCACAACAATTGTCCGAAAGATTGCGAATGTGCAGCCATCGTTCCTTCCATTCCATTATTTCAACTGTTTCTCCAAACAGAAGCTGAGAAATCATTTCGCTGCATTCGTTGTCTTCTGCCCTTAAAGGAACAAGGCTCAAGTTCACAATTCCATTCATAAATACAATAATTTATACGTTTGATATTAGTACATGGCAAAAATTGAGACTTTTATGTTATATATCTGTAAAACAGAACAATTATGCTAAGTTTTGGGTTTGACTTTGTCCGGTGAGCCAAAAAACAAGTGAGAAAAGCGTTTAAAAATCGTCCTTATTCGAGCTCCGACGTATTTCGTCGGAATGAGTTTGGGCGATTTCAGCTTTTCGAGCTTAAGTTTTTCGAGTGAAGTGGACACAGTCTTGAAAGCAGCATTTAAGCGAAAACAAAATCAAATTTATTTGATTTATGTTGAGCGTAGCTGCTTCAACTAAGTAAATTTTTTTGCTTACTTATTTGTTTCAAGACAAAAAAGTGAGTAGAGTTTGAGACAAAGCCCTATTACGTTATTAAATGTCTGAAAATAAAGAATATAAATGTTTTTACAATTTTTTTGTCATGTACTAAGGTTTAATAATTAATATGTTAGCAAACCAAACTCCATTTAATACATTGAAGCTTGTTTCGTTGTGATTTATTTTCCGAGGAAAATATCTCTCTTCTCTTCGTTTTAAAATCACAAAAATGTAATTTCAGGTTTTGAGTGATAAGAATCGACTTTCAAAAAACGTAAGACAAAATCAATGTCCTTCAGATAGGTTTTCCATACCTTTTTCCTGAGAAACGGCAAATTATTTTTGCAGGTATCCAGACAGAATTGTACCAATTCAGCTGAGTAAAAATTAGATAATAATAACTGCCAAAAATCGGTTTCACTTTTCTCCGGATGAAAGAAGGGATTGCTTTTCATGGGAAATGCGCTGTTAATGCCAACAGCGATTTCTATTCCAGAATGGGGATTAAAAAAAACTATACAGGGATCATCAAGTTCATCGGCACTTATTTCGTCTTCTTTCTCCAATTTCAAATCTTTTTTTTGTTTAGCATTTTTTTTAAATCTTTCTTTTTCGTCTTCCGAAATATTTAATTTGTCATTGTAACAATTGGTTACTTTTTCAATAAATTCGTTCACTTGGCTTCTTTTCATAAATGCAATAAAATTTCCATTGTTTGCATTCAAAAAAGCCATCATTTGATTCTTTATTAACTTATTTCCTTCAAATTCTTCAAAATCAAGAAAGTTGACAGTTTGCTTGAATGCAAGAGTATGTTTTACATCTTCAATCAATTTCTTATTGTAGTCCATCTTGGAAGAAGTACCTGAAAACCACCATTCTCCACGCCACTTCACAATTCCAATAAGCAAAATTGTATCTACTTTTTTCAAATCGTTGTAATGTTCATAAGATTTTTTTGTCATTTCGAATTTTCTTCCTGAAGCAATATGTTCAATGAAAATATTGTTCTTGTCCTGACCTTTATAAAGAAAAAAACCTTTAACTTTTGGAGAAATATTTATAACATCTTTATATAATGGATGTTTTTCCCCCAACAATTCGGCTGCCCACTCTTTTCCGGTCATTGCCAACAGGCTGGTATTAGAAGTGTTTATAAAATTATCCTTTATTTCATAAAATAACATTGCCTCTCTATCCTTGTCAACAGATTTTTGCTTGTTCTTTTGCTCTTTTTCATTTTCTTTTTTAAACCTGATATAAGTATCAGGATAAAACAAATAAGTATTAAACAATATCAATTCGATAAGACCTCGAACGGAAAAATAATTTGTTTCATCCCTGTTTAGTTGGTAATATGATTTTAATATTGGATTTTCTGGTGCATATTTATATTCATCAGATAAGATATTTTTTACTTCAAAAGCCATGTCCATAATTTCTTCATTGATCGGGCTGATAAAAAAGTTTTGTTGAATGGTGTTCAAAAAGTACCAAATCAGAAAATTAACATCCTGCATATTCACATTATTCAGAATGTAATTTTCCAACGGAAAAAAAGGCAGATATTTTTTATACAAACTAAAATGTTTTTTTGTAAAGGTATTCCAGATATTGCTTCCAGTAACAATATCTTCCAAATAAGAAACCAAAAAACAGCAAAGAATATCTATTTCATCTTCATTTAAATATTCGTTTAGGAAAGCTGAAGGTTGTTTTTTTGTCAACACATTTTTTACCTTGTTAGCCAGCTCAACATAATATTTATCCGTTGATGTTTGTTGGCTGTATGGCTTGAGTTCCAGCCACTGTTTGAGATTGATTCTGTCGGTTGATTTTGTACTCATTTGCTGACCTAACTTTTTATTTTATAATCAAAATTTTGATAGAATTTTCTACTGATTGCGTTATGAAGACTTGCACGATTTTTTTATACAAATGTAAAAAAATTCACTGACTTTCAAATGTTAAATTGTTTCAACAAAAACCTCTATCCTAAAATGGTTTTCGATGATAGAATTTTTGAAGCAGGAATTTAATTGTAGTGATACAAAATTGTCATGCACCATTTCTACTTTTGTGCTGTGGAAAAGAGTTTTGAAAAGAGAAGTTTTAAAAATCTATTTTCAAAAAAGATGAACGGTTTCTTTATCCCTTTAGCCATTAGCAATATCTGAACAATAATAAAACCTATAAAAAAACATGTATTCCAATAAAAAAATTAAAGTAGCCTTTTTTGCCGATATTCTTACTCGGGATCATGATGGTGCCATAAAAACAATGTATCAACTAATAGATAAGGTACCTGAAGAAAATTTTGAGTTCATGTTTTGCACCGGCACTCCTCCAAAAGAAAAAATAAACCATAAAATACTACAAATCCCTTCATTAACACTACCTTTTAATTCAAATTACAAAGCATGTCTCCCTCATTTTAGCAGCAATAAGATTGTTAAAGCACTTGAAGATTTTGATCCGGATGTGATTCATATCGCTACTCCATCGCCACTTGGTTTCTTTGGACTAAATTTTGCCCGAAAAAAACATATTCCTGTCTTGTCAATTTATCATACCAATTTCCTTTCCTACATACAGTATTATTTCAATCGTTTGCCATTTTTAATAAAGCCGGTAGAATCGATTATGAAAAAAATTTATCAAAGCTTTTACAATTTTTGTAATATGGTTTATGTTCCTACAAAGCAAATGATTATAGAACTGAAGGACAGTGGTGTTTCGCATCAACCTTTGAAGCTTTGGCAAAGAGGAATAGATTCTAATTTGTTTAATCCTTCCAAAAAAGACATGCATTACATTCAACAAATTACAGGCAACAATAAACCATGTATTTTGTTTGCATCTCGTTTAGTTTGGGAAAAAAATTTAGAGACACTTTTTAATATTTATGATGAAACTGAGGCTCAAAATTTAGACGTTAATTTTATTATAGCTGGAAGTGGTGTTGCTGAGCAGGCAGCACGAAAAAGAATGAAAAAAGCTTTTTTTCTTGGGTTTTTAAATCACGAAGAACTGTCGAAAGTTTATGCATCTTCCGATGTGTTTGTTTTCCCTTCTATTTCGGAAACATTTGGTAATGTGGTTGTAGAAGCAATGGCTTCCGGTTGCGTACCGGTAATTGCTCGTGGAGGCGGTTCGCAATCTCTGGTTATGAATGGAGTAACCGGATTTTTGTGTAATCCTTATGATGCTCGCGAATATGTAGAGAATATTAAAGTTATTCTAAATTATCCTTCCTTGAGGGAATCAATACAGCAAAATGCTATTCGTTTTGCATCCAATTTTAATTGGAATCGCTTGGCAAATGAATATTTCTCCGATCTTCAAATGTTGGCTTATAAGTCATCGCCTACTTTTGAAGACAATGTAGTTTTAACAAATGAACTTTTCCCTACCAATTATGCTATCTGATTAAAAAACTCTTAGACCTCAGACATTTATTCACTAAGCTAACAGAATGAGCAAACTTAAAAGATATCGAAAACTGATTATCTCAGTTTTGATGATTTCGGTATCTGTGCTGATAATTCGATTTATATCGAGCATTGACTTCCATATTCTGAATATGTATCTCCAACGAATGCCCTCCATGTTTTTATTGGTTATTGCTATTTCATTTGTTGGGTATTTTTTTTCTTCATTGGGTTGGAAATTGTGCATGGGTGAGGAAGGAATGAATATTTCTATTTGGAAGATATTTATTATCAGGCATATAGGAGAAATGTTGGGGGCTTTTAATCCTACCAGTATTATTGCAGGCGACAGCTTAAAAATTTCATATCTCGTAAAGTCGGGAATTTCTACAAAAATTGGTTTGAGTTCCATCTTGTTGATGAGAATGATCACTGTGTTGTCATCCATTTTTCTGATCGTTGTTTCTATATTTTATTTGATTTTCAGTAAATTTGGCAACGGCAAAACCTTTGTACTTTTTTTGTTAATTGCGTTGGTAATGATTTCGGGCTTTTTAATGGCAAAATATTTACTCGATGATCATTTATATCTTGGTAAAACATTGGAGCGCATTAAATCAAAAACCAACTGGTCGTTCTTGACGAGCAAAACAATCGATTCGTGTTATGAAATAAATACACTTGCTTCGGATTATTTCAAACACCACAAACTGAACTTCTTATTGGCTTTTTTATTATTGACACTTCATTGGGTATGTGGAGCCCTTGAATTTTTTATCATACTGCAAACCTTACATGTGAATATTTCGGTAATCGATGCCATCTCAATGGAAGTTGGTGTTTCGCTTTTTAAATCTTTGGGTGCAATTGTCCCCGGCCAGATTGGAATCGAAGAATATGGGAACAAAATCATGCTTGATGTAGTGGCTGTAAAAGGAAATGAAATTTGGTTTGTGGTTTCTCTGGTGAGAAGATCGCGTCAACTTTTCTGGTTATCTGTTGCAGGAGTATTTTTCTTGATCACAAAAAGGAAAAAATTTACACTTCAATAATGTACGAGGAGATATTATGCATTACCCATAAGTATCCACCTTTTACCGGTGGTATGGAAAAACAGAGTTATGAACTGATTCAGGGTTTATCCTCCTATTACAGAGTACACATTATTGCTTTTGAAGGAAAGGAAAATAAATTGCTTTGGTTTTTGAAATTGAAGTCGAGAGTAAAAAAATTATTGAAAGCAAATCCAAACATAAAACTGATTCATTTGAATGATGGAGCTATGGGAGTTGCAGCACTTTGGCTACAGAAAATCACTCAAATTCCTGTCGTTGTAACTTATCATGGTCTGGACATAACCTATCCTTTGACTTTTTTTCAAAAAAAACTTATCCCAAAACTAATAAAATACAAAGGTGCTGTTTGCGTAAGTAAATTTACCAGCGAACAGTGTATCAAAAGGGGTTTTGACCCGAAAACCACCTTTATCGTAAACAATGGGGTAGATTTGAAGTTGAATGAAATCCCTTTTGACTCAGCCATTACTCGGAAACTTGTGGAAAAATACGGCGTAGATGTAACCGATAAAAAAATTATCATGGGAACCGGCAGACCGGTGAAACGAAAAGGTTTTTCATGGTTTTTGAAAAATGTCATGCCTTTATTGGATAATGATGTGATCTTGATTTTAACCGGTGCACTTAAAAAATCTCAAACATTTTTTGACATTTTCTTACGATGCTTTCCAAAAATGCTACGACATAAAATTCAGTTGTTATTTGGTTATCCTGATGATAATAAAGAAGTTATAGAACAATTGAAAAAACAAAGAAATGCCGTTCATCTGGGAAGAGTTTCAAATGAAGATCTTATACAGATAATTTCGCTTGCCGATTTATTTGTAATGCCTAACATTAATATTCCGGGCGATGTAGAAGGATTTGGCTTGGTTGCACTCGAAGCCAGCGTTCGGGGAACGTATGTGTTGGCATCCGGAATACAGGGAATTACAGATGCCGTAATCAACAACGAGAATGGAACGCTTTTGCCTTGTGGTGACTCCCAAGCTTGGGCTGATAAAATAAAAGAAATGCTGAGCTACAAGGAAAAACTTAAAATATTGTCGGAGAAAGGCAGAAATTTTACAATTCAACATTTTTCTTGGCAAAAAATGGTCGATGAATACATACAAGTATTCGATGGCTTTATCCATTAAAAGATATTGTATTTTATCCAAGTAGCAACTTTTTTGGTTTACTGTAATAAACCAAAATTACTCATTAACCAGTTTAATGAAAAAGTCTTACTCCAAGAACTGTTTATAAGTGAGGAAAATCACGTTTGTCTTTTTGTATTTGAATCAAAATTTAATAACGGTTTGTTGTTAGTTTTTTATAAATATACAGTAACAAAAGTTTAAATTTTCAGTGTAAGAGTCCACTTTTAAAAGTCTGTTTTTTTAATTTCTTATTAAGGCTTAGCGTTAATATTCTGTGTTTTACAAATATCAAAGTTGTTAAATTTGACTTTTTGGAGTGGACTCGCGTAATAAAACTTTCTGCATTTTTTCTACAATATGAGCATACTGTGAACAACAACATAACATAATGCACTTTCATCAAAAAAAATAACCCCGAGGCAAGCCTCGAGGAAATCTTTTGATTAAAATCCGAATAGGTAACGGTTATATCCATTTTACATAACAGAAATCCTGACGATGAGGCAAATCTTCATTTTTGGGGAACATCCGGAATCCGAATTGGAACAATCCTGCTCTATTGAGCTGATATTCGAGACTGAAATACAATAGTGAACCATTCGCTTTCACCAGCTTAAACTCTTCCACATCATGAAGATAGAATTTATTGTCCTTATCGGGTTTGGTAATGACCAGTTCTATTCCGATACCCTTGTCATTAATGTCTTTGATATCAACGACAATATTCATGTGATAAACCTCACTAACTTGAGGATTTTTCAACAAACCTTCAGGAATATCCATGCTCACAACTTCAATTTTGTCCCACCCTTTGGCAATTTTCTGTTTCCATGCAGCAATTTCTTTGGCACGCGCAAAATTATTATCTTTTAATAATGCATGACGATTGCTTAGTTTGGTGTAAAACTGCTCTACATAATTGTCAATCATGCGCTTGGTTGTAAAACGTGGTGTAATTTGTGCAATGGAATCTTTGATGTATTGAATCCATTCGGGCGAAATTCCTTTGGAATTTTTGGCAAAATACAATGGAATAATTTCATTTTCGAGCATGCTGTAGATGGTTGCAGCATCAAGCTGATCCTGATACGCATCGTTATCGTAAGTTCGTTTTTCGGTAATAGCCCAACCGGCTCCTTTCACGTAACCTTCCAACCACCATCCGTCGAGAACCGAAAAATTCAATACGCCATTCATTTGTGCCTTTTGTCCAGAAGTTCCCGAAGCTTCCAAAGGACGCGTAGGGGTATTCAACCAAATATCGACGCCGGAAATCAATCGTTTGGCCAAATGCATATCATAATTTTCGAGGAAAATGATTTTGCCTAAAAATTCGGGCATTCTAGAAACCTCCACTATGCGTTTAATAAGCGCTTTTCCTCCCTGATCGGCAGGATGTGCCTTACCGGAAAAAATAAACTGTACAGGTTTTGCCGGATCATTTACAATTTTCGATAAACGCTTCAAATCGGTAAATAAAAGGTAAGCGCGCTTGTAAGTTGCAAATCTTCGACCAAAACCGATGATCAAAGCATTGGGATTCATCGATTCCAGAACCGACATGATACGGGAAGGGTCGCCCTGAGACTTCAGCCAGTTCTCCTGAAATTGCAAACGAATATAATCGATCAATTTGTTTTTCATTTTGACGCGCGTCTCCCAGATAACTTGATCGGGCACTTCGTAAATAGCCTGCCAGAGTTTCATGTTCGACTGATCGTCATAAAAATCTTTTCCGAGATATTTTTCGTAAACTCCTTTCCACTCTGAAGTGGTCCATGTGGGTAAATGAACACCATTGGTAACATAGCTCACATGCAGCTCTTCAGGATAATAACCCTTCCATATTGGCTGAAACATTTCTTGTGAAACCTTGCCATGCAACCAACTTACACCATTAACTTCCTGACAGGTATTGCAGGCAAAAACACTCATACTGAATTTGTCATTGGGATCATCTGGATTTTCACGCCCCAAGTTCATCAAGTCGTCCCACGAAATATTCAGCAAGGCAGCATAATCTTTCATGTATTTTCCAAACAAAGCTTCATCAAAGCGGTCGTGTCCCGCAGGAACAGGTGTATGTACAGTATAAAGGGAACTGCTCCGCACAATTTCCAAAGCCTCGTGGAAAGAAAGTTTTTTCTCGGTTACTAAATCCGCCAGACGCTGAAGATTGATAAGGGCTGCATGGCCTTCATTGCAATGATAGACATCCTTTTCGATGCCTAGTTTTTTCAGTGTCAGAATTCCACCAATTCCAAGCATGATTTCCTGTTTCAGACGATTTTCCCAATCGCCGCCATACAACTCGAAAGTAATACTTCTGTCAGCTTCACTGTTCATTTCATTGTCGGTATCCAAAAGGAAAAGATTAATACGTCCAACGCTTACTTTCCACAAATTGGCATACACGGTGCGTCCCGGGTAGGGAACTTCTATAACAACCGCTTGTCCATTTTCATCACGAACCTGCACAATAGGCAAAGTATTGAAGTTTTGTTTGTCATAAATCTCAATTTGATCACCGTCGACCGAAAGCGACTGAGTAAAATATCCGTAACGATAAAGCAATCCGACAGCCGTCAAATCAACGCCACAATCACTGGCTTCCTTCAAATAATCGCCTGCCAAAATTCCAAGCCCTCCGGAATAGATTTTTAAAACTTCCGTCAGCCCGTATTCCATACTGAAGTAGGCAATCGAAGGTTTATCGGGTGCAAAAGGTTGATGCAGATAAGCCTGAAATTCGTTGTAAATCCTGTCTAAGTTGGACATGAAATGGGCATCCTTCTCCACTTCTACAAGTCGCTCATAACTGAGCATGTTCAGCAATTGCACGGGATTATAGCCTGATTCCGCCCAAGCATCTTTGTCCAATTCACGAAAAAGGTGTCGGGCATCACTTCTCCATACCCAAAATATATTTTGCGCTATTTCTTCCAATCTTTTCAAGCCATCGGGCAAAAAAGACTTGACATTTATTTCTTTCCAGCGCGGTTCATTTACCTGATTTAATTTCAAAGACATGTTTCCTTACTTTAAGTTAGTGAAATTCAAAAAAAATTTTATACCTAAAACTCTGTAGGCAAAGTTAAGCAAAGTTTCAAAAAGCCAAGATAAAACAAATCATAAAAGGAGTAAAAACAAATGCAAACGATTGCAATTTATTAAAAAATTTTTGTTAATATATTCTTTTTCAATTAATTAATTATTAATTCGTTACAAAGAAAAACCGAAAAAATCGATTTTTTTCTTAATTCTAATGTTTGCCAAGTCGGAGATTTTTTTGAGTAAGGGCTATATTGTATGCTTCATAATAATATTGTATGAAGTTTTCCCATAAGGCTTTCAGGGAAATTGAAGCCGCTATTGAGCGTATATTTTCTACTTGAGATTGCTCCAAACTCGAAAACTGACAAATCATTTGTGCAATTTTCACAGTTGCATCATACTGATTGTAGTCGGAACGATGTACTACTCCCACACCTTCGGTAATATCCTGAGGTTGTTTTGCCACCCAGCGGCCAAAACCCGACAAATCGCTGGTAATAGTTGGTACGGAAAAAGCAATGCTTTCGAGAGGTGTATAGCCCCATGGTTCATAATAGGAAGGAAATATGGTAACATCGAGCCCAATGAGCAGGTCGTAATATTTTTTATTGAATATGCCGTCGGAACCATTCAAATAAGAGGGCACAAAAATCATCTTAACCTTTTGCGACGATTGATTGGTAAAATGGAACCACCGAATAGCCGACATGATATGATCATTCTGATAATCGTAAAGTTCGTGCGTGGTAAACAAATTCCATGAATGCAACTTGAGATTTGGATGATTTAAAGCTGCAAGTAAATCCGTTCTGGGGCCCATCACATGGGCGGGCACCATAATGAAAACCACAATTTCTCTGTTCAAATGAGGGCATTCAATCAACCTCCGCATCGATTCGATAAACACATCAATACCTTTGTTCTTGTATTCGTAACGTCCGGCAGTACCCACAAAAAGAGCATTTTCCTGTAAAGAATAACCCAACAAAGTTTCAGCGACTTTGCGTAAACAAGTTCGTGCTTCCTGTCGCTTTTGAATAAAAGTATCGGCTTTGGGCACAAAATCATCTTCAAAACCGTTTGGTGTAACAACAGCGGGTTTAATTTCCAGCAATTGTCGGCATTCAGCGGCAGTAATGTCGCTTACAGTTGTGAAGCAATCGGAAAGATGAGCGGCAGTTTTTTCGGCCGAATGTTTGGAAACAACATTCAATTCGGCAGCCATTTGGTCCCCATTGTACTCTTGCAGATAATCATACAGCGGTTTGTGATTGCTGGCTATGGAACGTCCCACAGTAGTGGCATGAGTAGTAAAAATGGTTGCAGCTTCAGGCAAATGTTCTTTTAAGTAAAAAATACCGAAAGTTGTTTGCCACTCATGAAAATGGGCAATCACATCATTTTTCAAAGACAAACCAAAAAATCGATAAAAACTTTCTATCACCATACCTGCAGCATAGCCAAACATCGAAGATTCGTGATAATCGCCATAGGCAGGCAAGGAATTGACTCCGGTTTGCAGCCAAACATGGCCATAAATTTCATCTTTTCGTAGCATCAGCGGCATGAAATCGACCAATACTGCAATCGGATTTCCATGAATTTGCCAACGCCCTATACGAATATTCAACTGAAACTGTTGCTGAACAGCATCTTTCCAACCGGGGAAAAGCCTACTGTCTTCAACAAAAAGCGGGTTGTTTTTTTGTATCCATATATCAGGTCCAATAAAAATCAGTTTGTCTCCATAAACTTCTTTCAATGTTGCAGCACGAGTAGATAAAACGGTATATATTCCACCAACCATATTGCATACTTCCCAGCTTGTTTCAAATATGTATTCCGGCTTCAACATACTTAATTTGGTATAATCGAAATTAAACTTTCTGTTGTTTTTTGAAAACGGGGAAAAATTGAAAATAAAACTGATAAAAAATTAATTATCTATCAATGATTTTAAAATCAAACAAAAGTGATAAAAAAGTATTTTTGAAAAAACTAAATATTTGTTTTATGAATATACTATACCTTGCTTGTCAAAAAAAATCCTACTTACGTAGGATATACTTTTTGAACAGCCAAATTAGAAATTATTTTTTCTTGTTTGAAAATCGTTCGTTCAACAGCTTCACCACTTCATCGGTAATATCGTAACTTTTGGAAGCAAATAGGATATTGTCGCCTGTGGTATTACTGAAAATAATTTCATAACGGCCATCCTTATTATATTCTTTGAGAAAGGCATTAATGGTATCGCGCAATTCTTCACTCATTTTTTGTTGTTCCTGTAAAAGCTGTTGAGTAAGTTGCCCATCAAGATTTTGTAATTCTTGTTGTTTTTTTAATAAACGCGTATGTTCCTGCTCTGCCCGCTCCCGGCTGAGAAATGCATTGTTTTCGAGTTTTCTCTGAAATTCGTTCATTTCATTTTGCAGTTCACGAGCACGTGAGTTTATGGTCAACCGTGAATCTTCCTGTTTTTTAATGAGGGATTCATTGGCATCCTTTGCAAACCGGTATTTTAATAACAAGGAATCTACATTTATGTAAGCAATAGGTAAAACCTGACTTGACAGGGTATCTCCTTTTAATGACAACTGAACCGCATTCTTAGCGGGTTTAATCTGAAAAAACAAAACAAAAAGTACAACAACAGCAATGAAAAGAACGATGTTGGAAACAAATAACAAATTTTTCATATTTAAGCTTTAAAATATTATCTTTAATTCATACCATGCAAAGACAAAAATAAAATTCAAAAAGACAATCTGCATGAAACAACCTATTCGTTTTTTAATTGTTCAGAAATTTCAGTTAACAAATTGGAAACATCAATCCCTTTATGAAAATTCCGTTGGGCTTCTTTGTCCTGTGTGGTAGCACAGCCAATACCTCTTTGTTGGAGGGCTTTGCTTCCACCAATATGAATATTGGGAAATTTTCCACTTTTAATGAAGAAGATACGAAATCCCAATAATAAAACCGAAAGTAAAACAATCAGTAAGGTTATAAGTAAGGTGTAAAACATAAACTTAAAAATATAACGGCTTGCAAAGATAAGATATTTAATAGAAAATGAAATTATTTCTATGATTTTTTAGCAAAACAAATAATTTATTTGCTTTATTAGTAATTCTTAAATATTTATGCAATAAATTAAAAACCGGCCTATGTTATAAGCCGGTAAAAAAACAAAAAGGTAAAAAACAAAATAATCAGAAACGTTCCGACACTATGCTCCAATTTACCAGATCCCATAAAGCAGCTACATAATCCGCTCTCCGGTTTTGGTAATCGAGATAATAAGCATGTTCCCAAACATCGAAAGTAAGAATGGGAGACAGATTTTTAGTCATCGGATTCCCCGCATTACTTTCGTTGACAATGGAAAGCTTTCCCGAAGCATCCTTTACGAGCCAAGCCCAGCCTGAACCAAACAATCCGGTCGCAGCTTTGCCAAATTCAATTTTGAAATTATCCAACGATTTCCATTCGGCTTCGATGGCTTTCAGTAGTTTTTCGCTGGGTTTAGTACCTTTATCAGGGGTCAAGGAAAGGAAATAGAAATTGTGATTCCATATTTGTGCGGCATTGTTGAAAAGCGGACCTGTCGCTTTTTTAACAATGGTTTCCAAATCCTGATTTTCAAATTCTGTACCTACTACCAAATTGTTGGTGTTGTTTACGTAAGTTAGATGATGCTTGCCGTAGTGAAAACTGATTGTTCTTTCACTGATAACCGGTTCCAAAGCATTCTGTGCATAAGGTAATTCAGGCAATTGAAATTTCATAACAATAAAATTTTATGGTTAATACTAAATTGATTTTATAGAAAATTTATTGTTATAACAATCAATTTTCTGTTTTGTTTTAATATTTACCCAAAAAAAAATCAACGGATATTATCTCTTACTTTTCAAAATTTCTATAGTTCTGTTAAAAAAAAAAATCCAAATAATTATCTTTCAAATTAATAACTATACCAATTTTTTTAAGTAAAGAATTTTTTTGACCAATGGAATTTGAAGTCGATAAAGGGAAACGATTCAATATGTTTATATACAAAGAAAGCCCTGAAATACAGGACTTTTCAGCGGAGAGAGAGGGATTCGAACCCCCGGAACCTTTCAGTTCAACGGTTTTCAAGACCGCCGCAATCGACCACTCTGCCATCTCTCCAACATTTCTCAAAATGCGGTGCAAATATACTTCTTTTTCTTTTATCCTACAACAATAGTTGCGGTTTTAAAGAGATATTTGGCACGATTTTCATTCAAAACAGACAAAAAAAATACCTGCCATTGCATCGAATAGCAGGTACATTTTTGATTTTTGCTTGATATTTTAGTTGTTGTTTTGGTTCAGTACCGGAGCAGGTTTAACAATTTTTGCTTTCATTTTGCCATTTTCGGCATCCAAATCCATTAAAATTGTATCGCCCGTTTCCAAATCTCCCGACAGCACAATGTCTGCCAGTTCATCTTCAAGGTATCGTTGAATGGCACGTTTCAGGGGTCGTGCACCAAATTGAGCATCGTAACCTTTTTCGGCAATGAAATCTTTGGCTTCGGGTGTCAATTCGAGTCGATAACCCATAGAAGTAATTCGTCCAAAAAGTCCTTTTAATTCAAGGTCAATAATAGATTTAATGGCATCCTTGCTCAACGGATTGAATACGATTACTTCGTCTATACGGTTCAGAAATTCGGGAGCAAATGTTTTGCTCAGCGCTTTCTGAATTACACCTTGTGAAAATTCTGCATCCATTTCAGGTGTTTCAATGGTATTGAATCCTACGCCTTTACCAAAATCTTTCAGTTGTCGCGTACCGACATTGGAAGTCATAATCAGAATGGTATTTTTAAAATCTATTCTGCGACCCAAGCTGTCGGTCAATCTTCCTTCATCCATTACCTGAAGGAGAAGGTTGAAAACGTCGGGATGCGCTTTTTCAATTTCATCCAGCAAGACTATTGAATAAGGTTTGCGTCGAACTTTCTCGGTCAGTTGACCGCCTTCTTCGTAACCCACATATCCCGGAGGTGCTCCGATAAGTCGCGATACGCTGAATTTTTCCATGTATTCGCTCATATCGACGCGAATCAGTGCATCGGGACTGTCGAACATAAATTCGGCGAGCACTTTGGCCAGATAAGTTTTTCCTACGCCGGTAGGGCCGATAAATATAAAAGAACCAATCGGTTTATTTGGATCCTTCAATCCAATACGATTTCTTTGAATGGCTTTTACAATTTTGTTCACAGCTTCTTCCTGCCCGATAATTTTGCTCTGAAGTACATCCTTCATTTGTCGGAGTTTCAGTCCTTCTGCTTGAGCAATACGCTGCACGGGAATGCCCGACATCATGGCAACCACTTCGGCAACTTGTTCTTCGTCTACAATTTCGGGATGCTGTTGCGATTCTTGTTCCCATCGTCTGATCGCATCTTCCAGCTGGTATTGGCATTGTTTTTCCTGATCGCGTATTGGACCGGCCAATTCATATTTTTGTTCCGAAAGAACTTTCATTTTTTGCTGACGAAGTTCTTCGATACGTTTTTCTAATTCTTCAATTTCTTTCGGTACGGAAACTGAGCCTATATGAACGCGCGAACCGGCTTCGTCCAATGCATCAATAGCTTTGTCGGGGAAGCATCGATCGGTTATGTAACGTTCGGTAAGTCTTACGCAAGCTTCAATGGCTGCCGGCGTATAACGCACGTTGTGATGGTATTCGTATTTATCCTGAATGTTGCGTAAAATCTGCAATGTTTCTTCGTAAGAAGTCGGTTCTACAATAATTTTCTGGAATCGACGTTCCAACGCTCCATCTTTTTCGATGCTTTGGCGGTATTCGTCCAAAGTGGTGGCACCAATACATTGAATTTCACCGCGTGCCAATGCAGGTTTAAGCATGTTGGCAGCATCCAGTGAACCGGGTGCGCCACCGGCACCAACAATGGTGTGAATTTCATCAATAAAAAGAATGATGTTCGGATTTTTTGCCAATTCGTTGAGAATAGCTTTAATACGTTCTTCAAACTGTCCGCGGTATTTTGTTCCTGCAACAATGGAAGCCATATCCAATGCAACAATTCGTTTGTCGAAGAGTACACGCGAAACTTTATGTTGAACGATGCGCAAAGCCAAACCTTCTACTATAGCCGATTTACCAACTCCCGGATCACCTATCAATACGGGATTGTTTTTCTTTCTACGGCTAAGAATCTGAGCCAATCTTTCAATTTCGACTTGTCTGCCTACTACGGGATCCAACCTGTTTTCGAGAGCAGCTTTGGTAATATCTGTTCCGAATGTGTCCAAAGCCGGAGTATCACTCTGTTTGCCACTTCCCGAAACATTTCGCTGATGTTGGCGAGGTTCATCATCTTCGTCATCATCATCCTGAAAATTGGAACTCATTTGAATATCCTTAGAATGTTCAAGATACGATTTGGCAATTTCATAGGTCAGATTTTCTTCATTTAAAACTTCTACAGCCAAATTGTTCTTTTCTTTCAGAATGGCCAAAAGCAAATGTTCAGAATCGGCTGTTTCGGATGAAAGAGAACGAGTTTCAAGCTCCATGATTTTTTTAATGCGTTCGGTGCTTTTCAAACTTAAAATTTCTTCCCCGGTAGGTTCGTTATCTGTACGAATCTGACTTTCGATAGACTGTTTTATTTTTGACAAGTCCACTTGCGTGTGGTTGAGAATGTCGATGGCTTTCCCTTTGCCGTTTCTGATTATCCCCAGCAGCAAATGTTCAGGCCCTATATAATTGTTTCCCAACCTTTCAGCTTCCTGAAGGCTGTAAAGAAGTATGTTGTGTAACTGTTCTGAATAGTTGACGGTCATATTTAGATTTCTCCTTTTTTCTACAAAAATAATTAATTTAATGTGATGTTGGACACTTAAAGTTTGACTTTAGAAATTTTAATTTTTTATAAGAAAACGAATGGATTAAAATTTTTTCATGTCAACATTAGTAAAACTTTAATCTTGAAATCGTTTAATGTGCTTATTATTATCAAACTTTTCACTCCAAAATTTTATTTTATCTATCAAAAATAATACCGATTTGTTTTTATCGTGTCTTCTGAAATTTTGTCAGTATAAAGTGAACCGTTGTCAGGCTGCAAAAAAATATGAATAGGAATGCCTGCATGAAATTGTTTTCAAAAATTTTTTCAGTAGTTTTGCATTTCTTTATTTTTAAATACCAAGAACATAAATTCAATAAAAAAACAACCATTAAAGAAAATTGTTTATGTCGCAGATAAAATCAGTTTCATTACGTGAATCACCAGTGGCACGTTGGACGGCTTTGGGAATAGTTTCCTTTACGATGCTTTGCGGATATTTCATTGCCGATGCCATGAGTCCTCTTAAACCATTGCTGGAGAGTCAGTTGCTATGGAGTAGCATTGATTATTCGCTGTTTACCAGTGCTTATGGATGGTTCAATGTATTTCTGTTGATGCTTATTTTTGGTGGTATCATTTTGGACAAAATGGGTGTTCGTTTTACCGGATTGGCCTCTACAGCTGTCATGGTGATTGGGGCAGCCATCAAGTATTTTGCCATATCGCCTTTTTTCCCCGATGATGCCGGGACTATTCTGGGCATCAAGGCTCAGGTAATGATAGCGGCATTGGGATATGCCACATTTGCCGTCGGAGTAGAAATTGCCGGCATTACGGTTTCTCGTGTCATTGTCAAATGGTTTAAAGGAAAAGAGATGGCGCTGGCTATGGGACTTCAAATGGCTACAGCTCGACTTGGAACTTTGCTGGCCGTCGCTATTCCGCTCCCTGTTGCCAAACATTTTAATGATGTTTCGGTTCCTATCCTGTTTGGCGTTTTACTGCTCTGTATTGGACTTATCGCTTATATTGTTTACGTTCAGATGGACAAAAAGCTGGAAGCTTCAGAAGCAAATGATGAAAAGGAAGAGGAAGAACCGTTTAAAGTTTCGGAAGTTTTCACCATTATTAAAAATAAAGGTTTTTGGCTTATTGCCATTTTGTGCGTTCTGTTTTATTCCGCAGTTTTTCCGTGGATAAAATTTGCCACCGATATGGTTATCAACAAGTATCAGGTTAATCCCGACTTGGCAGGGCTTATCCCGAGCGTTCTTCCTTTGGGAACATTGTTTCTTACTCCTTTATTTGGAAATATTTACGACCGAAAAGGCAAAGGTGCTTCCATTATGATTCTTGGCGCTTTATTGCTTATATTTGTTCATGCAATTTTTTCTATTCCATTTCTCAATAATTGGGTCTTGGCTATTGGCGTAACGATAGTTTTGGGAATTGCCTTATCGCTTGTACCTTCGGCCATGTGGCCATCAGTTCCGAAAATTATTCCGGAAAGGCAGTTGGGAACAGCTTATGCATTGATTTTCTGGATACAAAATTGGGGATTAATGGGTGTTCCCTTGTTGATCGGATTGGTGCTGAACAGTGCAAATCCTACGGTTTACAAAGCGAAAGAAATGGTGAAGTCCGGAGTAATAGAGACTTATGAACAGTTTCAACCTTCATTGGGACTGAATAAAATTGAATTTGAGAAAGCCGTTGATAAAACTACTACGGCTTTAATCAATGAAGTGTTGTTGAAAAGTGATTATGAAGGCGTGCAGGATACCGTAGGTTTTGCAGCCTTTAAAAATGAATGGATACATAAAAATATCACCGCTTTGCCTTTGGAAAAACTAAATTCTTTACAAGACAAAAATCAGAAACTTCGAGCGGTAGAAAATACTTGTTTAGAGATTGGTTATTCGGAAATCGTAAAAAATAAAATTGCTTTGAGGTACGACTATACACGTCCAAGTCTGGTATTTATGATTTTTGGAGTTCTGGCCTTGCTGTTTGCTTTCTTGTTGAAAAAGGAAGATAAAGCAAAAAACTATGGTTTGGAGTTACCCAATATTCAAAAGGAATAATTTTTTCAGGATTTTGTATTTATAGAAAAGGCGGTTTGAAAATTTTCAGGCTGCTTTTTTCTTTTATGAGCAAACAATAATTTAAAGAAATGTGTTTTTATAATTGATAATAAGCAAATTATTTTTGGAGTTTTTATTTTGACATGAGAAATCTTTGGCGACAACTCAGAACGGAAGGAATTGAAGACGAACGTGTGCTGAAAGCAATGGCGAACGTACCACGCGAATTGTTTGTAGGTAATTCTTGTATGGAAGAAGCTTATGAAAATACGCCGTTACCCATTGGACACGGGCAAACTATTTCTCAGCCTTTTATTGTAGCTTACATGACCGAATGTTTGCATGTTGAACCGGATGATTTTGTTCTTGAAATCGGAACGGGGTCCGGTTATCAAGCGGCAGTACTTGCTCAATTGGCAAAAAAAGTTTATTCGATAGAAATTATAAAAGAATTGGGAATTTCTGCCAAAGAACGGTTAAAAAAATTACATTACGACAATGTAGAAATAATAATTGGAGATGGTTATTACGGTTGGCTGGAACATGCTCCTTACGATAAAATTATTGTTACTGCCGCTGCAAACGAAATTCCGCCACCACTTGTAGAACAACTTAAAAATCAGGGACGAATGGTAATTCCGGTTGGTTTTCCCTATACTACACAACATTTGATGCTGATTACAAAAAGTGGCGGAAAAATTGCTTCCACCACTCTGTTGCCTGTGAGTTTTGTTCCCTTCACCGGAAAACATTGAAGAGAAGAGTAATGTTTTACGTTGCGCCAAATCTACAGTCCATTGCTTGTTTCTATTTTCGTAATTTCGCTGCCGTTCAATTTAAGCAACCAATTGGCCTCTATCATTAACTGATGCCATATTTTTTTCAATACTTAGTTGCATCATTGACCGGATTTTGTATCTTTGTTCTAAGGTTCAATGTTTTTTATGAAAAAATTGTTTGAATTGTTTGAATTGTTGAATTTAGGAAATATTTTTCTAAAATCTGCATTAATTCACCAGTTATTATTTTGTTATTTTTAAACAAATTCTGTGATTTATAATTTTTGCTTTATTTTATGAAACCCACATGTATTGCATACACAAACACGAATGAATATAATATTCAGACATGTGGGTTCCATCAGACCTTTAAAAAAATAAATTATATTCTGATGAAAAGTAAATTGCTTGTCGGTATCTTATTTGTTTTTAGTTTTGTTTTTCCACAATTTACAAAAGCAGTCCCTGCCTATCCTTTCCCGGTAAAGGTGGTTCAGCCTGACGGTACAGAAATTTCTGTTAAACTGAATGGAGACGAATTTTTTCATTATCAGACTACTTTAGATGGCTATTTGATTACCAGGGACAAGGACGGATTTTTCAAATACGGAAAATTAAGTAAAAAAAAGGAAATAGCTCCGTCTAAATATCGCGTAAACAATATCGAAAAACGTACGAAGGAAGAAATTAATTTTATAAAACAACTTCCCAAAGGGATAGATTTTTCGAAACAAAATCAATTGAACCGCATACAACGAGCTTCATCTGTTACTGTTACCGAAAAATCCGGTCGTAAAGCTTATCCTTTGACCGGAAGTCCGAAATCATTGGTAATTTTAGTAAATTTTTCAGACAATTCATTTACTGTCAGTTCACCAAAAGAAGCTTTTACCAAACTTTTGAATCAAAATGGATATTCCGAAAATAGTTCAACCGGCTCGGCGCGTGATTATTTTTACGACACTTCAACCGGAAAGTTTAACCCCCAATTTGATGTGGTAGGGCCCTATACTTTGCCACAAACAATGGGCTATTACGGTGAAAATGGCTCAGATGGCATGGATAAAAATCCCCAACAAATGATTATTGACGCATGTAGATTGGCCGACAATGATGATGTAGATTTTAGCCAATACGATACCGACAGGGATGGATACGTAGATAATATTTTTGTCTATTATGCCGGCTACAATGAAGCAGAAGGAGCACCAGCCAATACCATATGGCCACATCGCTGGACTTTGGCCAATTACAATACAAAATTCGATGGTGTTGTCGTTTTCGATTATGCCTGTTCTTCTGAATTGCGTTCAAGCAGAGGCGCAAACATGTGCGGCATCGGTACTTTCTGTCATGAATTTGGTCATGTGCTTGGTCTGGCTGATTATTATCCTACCGATGGAGGAACACATTTTACCTTATCTTACTGGAATATCATGGATGCCGGAGCTTATTTGAATGATGGGAAAACTCCTCCCACTTATTCGGCTTTCGATCGATTTTTCCTGAATTGGTTAACACCCATCGAACTGAAAAGTTCGGGAAATTTCACATTGCAACCTCTAACCTCATCCAACAGCGCCTATCTTATTTCAAAAGATGGTAATCATAATTTGGTTGGAAATTCACCCAATCCTTCAGAGTTTTTTATGTTGGAAAACAGGCAAAAGTCAGGGTGGGACGCTTATTTACCCGGACACGGTTTGCTTGTTACCCATATCAATTTTAATCAAAGCGATTGGGAAAACAATACACCCAATAATATTGCCGGAAAGCTGGGTTATAAAATTGTTGAAGCCGACGGTATTGGTTCTGAACAAACACTCGCCGGAGATCCGTTTCCAGGAATAAATAACATTACAACCTGTTCGTTGGTTTTAAGAAATGGTACGAAACTAAAAAAATCTCTCACAAATATTACTGAAAACAATTATATAAATTTAGATTTCATGGGGGAAGAAAATTCTCCGATTGTTGGGGCTATGAGTAATTTTTCAGCTTTTGAAACCGTTCAGGGAACGCCATCAAATGCACAACTTTTAAAAATTTCCGGAAAAAAACTAAAAGAAAATATTCTACTTGCTTTTTCAGAAAATAAACATTTCGAAATGCAATTGGAAAATGACTTTAATGCAGAATGGACTAAAAACTTAATCCTTGCTCCTATTGATTCCGTAGTGGATACTACCCGAATTTTGGTACGTTATAACCCAACCGAACCGTCTTATCTTGATGTTCACAATGAAATTATTTCTATAACTTCTAAAGATGCCACTCCAATCTATTTGAATTTACAGGGAAAATCCACAAGACCTGTTTATGTTATTCCTCCTGTTGCCACTGAAGCTACCGATGTAACGATCAGCAGTTACGTAGCTCATTGGGAACCAGTAACAGATGCCACGGGATATTATTTCACTGCCTATTATATTTCCAATGAATCATCAGAAACGACTGAAGGTTTTGATAATGGTTTGACTCCATCATCGGGATGGACAATTACCGCTCAAGCTTTGAGTACGTCCGCTTCATACAGTGGAAAAGAAGTTCCGGCTATTCAATTTAAAAACTCAGGTGAAATGATTCAGACGGAAAATTATGTATTGCCGGCCATAAAATTATCTTTCTTCGTCAAATCTTTTTCTGGGAATGGAGCACTTAAGGTTGAAGCAAAAAATGACTCAGACAAATGGATAACCATTGACAATGTTTCAGTAACTACCAGTCTCAGTGCTATTAAAACTTATACCTTTACCGAATCTGACCATTATAATCAATTTCGATTAACTTATCAAAAGGAAAGCGGATATTTGATCATCGACGATATTACGGTGGGGTTTGCAAAAAAAATAAATTATAACGAAAAGGATAAATGGATTACCTCAACAACGGATACGGTTATTAATTTACCATCCAATTCCGATTGCTACTATAAAGTGAAGGCAAGCGACAAAACATTGAGAAATTCAGTAATTCTTTATGAAAATATCACTGATTTTTCAAATTTGATTTATGTGCATACTTTGCCTGATGTTGGCAAACAATTGAAAGCTTACGTCAACAGAGAAGATAAAACGGTAACCATTACGGTTCCGAATACCAGTACGGTAGTAAGAATATATGATGTTACAGGGAAATTGATTGTATCGGAAATTCCTCGTTACAACAAATTTACGATTGATGCATTAAAAAACAGAATACCGGGACAACTCTATATTATTGTGGCAGGTGACAGAACAGCGAAAATTATCATGTAAAAAGTTTATTAAAGCTTATTGTTGAAGTAGATAATTGCATTTATAAAATAAAAATTTTACAATCTAATTTGTTTTTAATTGGATATACTTGTTGATATTTCAGAAATTTAAGATTCGGTTAATACTCTTTGGCGGAATCGGCAAATTATTTTCTTACCAAAAAAGGAAAGAAATCACTTTTTCTCTCCTTTTCCCCTGTTTTTCGAAATGAAATACAAATTTCGAATTCAATCGAACATATCTTTAAAACGACTGAAAAAACTCTTTTGAGCTGAGGAACTGGGTTTAAAATTACTCGACTGTTCCAGCTTTTCCATTATGGCTTTTTCCTCCTTACTCAATTTTTCGGGGATATATACGCCAATATTTATCAGCAAATCGCCGTTGCCGTATCTGTTGACATCGGGTAATCCTTTGCCCCTTAATCTCAGTACTTTACCCGGTTGTGTGCCGGCATCGATGTTAACTTTCACTTTGCCGTTAACGGTTGGAACTTCAACAGCTCCACCCAATGCTGCTTGCGGAACACTCAGCAACAAATTGTAAATCAAATCATTTCCATCGCGAATCAGTTCCGAATGAGGCTCTTCCTCTATCACCACTATCAAATCGCCATTGATTCCACCTCTGCGAGCCGCATTTCCCTTCCCGCTCAAAGTTAGCTGCATTCCTTCAGCCACACCCGCAGGAATGTTGATGGTAACTATTTCTTCGTCGTGAATAATTCCTTCTCCGTTACAGTGAATACATTTTTCCTTAATCACTTTTCCTTCCCCATGACAGGTTGGACAATCGGAAGTAGTCTGCATTTGTCCGAGAATGGTTTGCTGAACGCGCGTAACCCTTCCGGTTGCATGACACGTCGAACAGGTTACGGGCGCCGAACCTTCGGCTGCTCCGGTTCCTTGACAGTGAGAACAGGGAACATATTTCTTGACTTTTATTTTTTTCTCGACTCCTTCAGCTATTTCAGCCAATGTTAATTTGACTTTTACCCGCAAATCGGTTCCTCTTCGCATACGGGGAGCGCTGCTTCTCGATCCACCTCCAAAACCCGAAAAGCCGCCAAAATGACCGCCAAAAATATCGCCAAAGTGGGAAAAAATATCTTCCATAGTCATGCCGCCACCATAACTTCCACTCGAAGCTGAACTTCCAACTCCCGCGTGTCCATAGCGATCGTAGCGTTCACGTTTTTCAGGATCACTTAAAACTTCGTAAGCTTCAGCAGCTTCCTTGAAGTTTTCTTCAGCCTTCTTGTCGCCCGGATTCTTATCCGGATGAAACTGGATGGCTTTCTGACGGTACGCTTTCTTAATTTCTACTTCTGTGGCTGTTCGTGAAACACCTAAGATTTCGTAATAATCTCTTTTTGCCATAAAACTTAATTCTCCCTCATCCTCAACATATTTGTAAACAAAAAAAATTCAAAAAATTAAAAGGCGAATAAAATTATTCGCCTACTACGACTTTTGCATATCGAATCACCTTGTCGTTCAACGTGTAGCCTTTCGATAAACACTCAATTACTTTCCCTTTTAATTCTTCCGAAGGTGCCGGAATTTTGGATACTGCTTCGTGATATTGAGTGTTAAATTCTACATTTTCAGTAGGAATTTCCTTCACATTATTTTTGTTCAAAAAATCGACAAACTTACCGTAAATCAAATGAATTCCTTCTTTCACAGCTTCAATGTCATCGCTGGTTTCAATAGCTTTCAAAGCCCGTTCAAAGTCATCGACAAGCGGCAAAATATTCACCAACACATTTTCTCCGCCATTTTTCAGCAAATCGGCTTTTTCCTTGAGCATACGTTTGCGATAATTGTCAAACTCGGCCAACAAACGCAAATTCTTGTCTGCCAAATCTTCGCATTCTTCCCTCAATCGCTCCAACTCTTTTTCAGTATTTTCTGCTTCACTATTTTCCGATTGTGGAATTATGTTGTCTTCATTTTCCTTATGTTGTTGCTGATGTTTTTTTTCGTTTTCGGCAGATTGATTTTTTTCTGACGCTTTATTTTCCTTTTCCATTTTTTCCTCCCTTTTTTAATTGGTAAACTCTTAAGTTCAGCTAATCAATTTCTATATAACACAAAAAATCCATTCCAACTTATTTTTTCTAAATCAGAATTACAAGACAATTCTCTGATAAGTTTCTCAAAAAATTTCTCATTCTCATATTAAACAATAAGTTTGCCAATCAACTATTTTGAATATAATGTTTCTACCAAACAATGAATTAAATGACAAAATAACAGAAAAATAAAAACACATAGGGCTGATTAAGACAAAATGTACTATTTGCGATTCAACCAATTGACAAAATGAGAAGGATTGGTGTCAAAAACATAGGGTTTATTCAGAGGTTTTCCGTGATAGTCTATCATAACATAAAAAGGTTGTGCGTTGGCTCCAAATTTATATCGTTGCAGATAGCTCCACTTATCACCAACGGTTTTAATTTTTCTTGTTTTACCATTTTCGTTAATTTCAAAAGGTTTTTCCAATGGCGTTTTATCATCGACGAACAGCGAAATCAGCACAAAATTTTTGTCGAGCAATGCTTTCACCTGTGGATCAGTCCAAACCGAAGCTTCCATTTTCCGGCAATTTACACAACCATAACCCGAAAAGTCAATAATAACCGGCAGTTTTTTCATTGCAGCATAAGCCATTCCTTCCTCAAAATCGGTAAAAGCTGGATGAACTTCATCTTTGTATAAATTAAAATCCTGCGTATAAAGTGGCGGAGCGAAAGCGCTGATCGATTTCAGCGGTGCTCCCCAAAGTCCGGGAACCATGTAAACGGCAAAAGCCAAAGAAATGATTCCCAACATAAGTCCACCAACAGAAGTATGTTTCGACTCGCTATCGTGTGGAAAACGAATTTTCCCGAGCAAATAAATACCCAGCAAAGCAAAAATTATAATCCACAGCGAAACAAATACTTCTCTGTCCAAAATATGCCAGCCATAAGCCAAATCGGCAACCGAAAGAAATTTCAGTGCAAAAGCAAGTTCGATGAAAGCCAATACCACTTTTACTCTGTTCAGCCAACCGCCTGAGCGTGGCAACGATTCGAGCCACGAAGGGAAGAATGCAAACAAAGTGAAAGGAACAGCCAACGCAAAAGCAAATCCAAACATCCCTACAGCCGGAGCAAGCAAAGAACCGGTGGCTGCAACTTCAACCAGTAAAGTTCCTATAATAGGACCGGTGCAGGAAAAGGAAACCAACACCAAAGTAAAAGCCATTAACAAAATACTCAGCAAACCTACCGTCGATTCGGACTTGGCATCCACTTTTGTTGACCACGATGAAGGCAAAGTCAGCTCGAAAGCACCAAAAAACGACAAGGCAAAAACAACAAGCAAAACAAAGAAAAACAAATTAAAAATGGCATTGGTGGACATGCTGTTCAATGCACTGGCGCCGAAAATAAGCGTTATCAACAATCCCAATGCCACATAAATGACTATAATGGACAAACCATATAAAACTGCATCTTTTCTTCCGCGTGAAGGAACGGCAGAACGTTTCAGGAAGAAACTTACCGTCATGGGAATAATTGGCCAAACACATGGAGTAAGCAAAGCCAGAAATCCGCCCAATAAACCGGCCAGCAAAATGTACCAAAGCGAAGTCGTTTCCTTATGATAAACCACATTCCCAAAGCTGTTCAACTCTTTCACTACCGGTGTCCACCATTCAGAAGAAGTTAAGGCAGTGTCTTCGGAACTTAAATCTACTTGTTTGGCATTTTTGAAATCTTCCGTTGGCTGAATTTTTTCGGATTCCGAAGAAGGTGCTTGCTCCCCGGAGTTGATGGAATTAAATTCAGTGGTACTCAATCGAATCGAAAACGGTTCGGAAGTGGGAGGCAAACAACTTTTGTCGTTACAGGCCATGTATTCTACATACCCTTCCAAACGAACATTTTGCTTGGAAGAGAATGTAATTTTCTGAATGAAAACAGCCTCTTTCGTAAACCAGTTCAGCTCCATGCCAAAGTTTGGATCGAACTTTTTCTCCAAGTTCGAAACGGCTTGCAATTCACCAACCTTGCGGGCATTTTCAATTTTTTCAAAAACTATTGCGGTAGGTTTCGGACCATTTGGAGGTAAAGATAACCCGTATAAATGCCACCCTTCATCTATGGAAGCTTTGAAAATAATGTCGGCCGTAGTTTTTCCGGTCAGTTTATGACTGATATCCCAATGTACCGGTTCAAAAATTTGGGCTTCGGAAAACAAGAACCCGAAAAAGCAACACAATACTAGAAAAAATCTTTTCTTCATTTCACGTGATTAAAATTTCTATTAACCTTCCAACAATAATAATCAGCCAAAGTTTAATTGAGGTTTGATATTCAAAAAATTTAACAATTCAACAAACAACATGTAATCACTTTTATCTGGTCAGCATAAACCTGAGACTAGCCCCAAAATTGGAAGATGAAACCGGAAATGAAGAGGAAACAAGTGGGGTACTCGACTGATGGTCGTAATAAAGCTGGATATTAACTTTCGAACTGAATACGTAATCGGCCAGGAATTTTATGGTTATCATCTTATTTCCACTCGAAGCCTGCGTAATATTCTCCTCCACTTTGCGCAACAAGGTTTTAATATCTTTATAGGAAATATCGGCCGAAAGTTTTAAATCGTTTTTGATTTTCGACTGCTTGTCCGATTTCAATCGCAAAATCACATCAAAATCCTTCAACAGATAACCAAATCCCAAAACATATTCGTCGCTGGCACTTTCTATCAGCTGAGTGCTGGAAAGATTCAAAGCAAGGTTTCTTTGCTTGCGGTATTCGATTTTTGCCGACAAACTGTTGTTCATGGTAGCATTGATACCCAGAAGTGGACTAAACTGTTCGTTGAGCGAAACACTAGTAAAATCGTAAGCACTCGAAGGAATCGGATTGTCGGTTTGAACATCGCGAACATAACCCAACGAACTTTCATCCTCCATAGGCACCCATGTAGAATAAGAAGAATAGGAACCAATGCTGTAACGAAAAGAATAGGCATGGGTCAGATTCACATTTCTGAAATGATTTTTAAACCATTCTATTTTTGAAAGTCCATCATAGCTGATTCGCCAGTTGGGCAAAATACTCGAAATAGAAAGGAACGGATTGGTAGAAATTTTTGTAGCATCACGTCCGGTATAAGCAGCCAGAAAAGCTGGAATCAACACATCGGCAGAATTCAGCTGATATGCACCCAATGATGGATCATATTCTTTGCCTGCCAAATTGGAAGATTTGATAAATCCACTTTGTGGATATCGTGTGCCTATATATTTCTGATTCAGGCGGTCGGCAACTTTTTGCCGATTAGCAAGGAAAGCATTAAAAGTTTCCGAATTGTAATTGTCGGTAGCGTTTCCCAGCTTTTTAAAGGCAGTGGACAAGCCAATTTGCGTAATATTAAAACTTCCGCTGTAAGTAGTCGGCATACCGTCGTACATGTAGAACACCGAAGTATTTGAAGCCGTGTATCGCCGCCCATTCAAATCAATTTTAAAGCCCGGAATAGGTTCCAGCGTTGCTTTGATATCAAGATCGGAAGTAAAAGCAGTTGTGGCCGGATTAACCACAGAATCACCTGCATTCAGCCAACCTCTTTCGAAAGCTTTTTTTATAAAATCTTTTTCCTGAAATCCAAAAGCAAACGTATATCCGGGAGCATCGATACCATTGTAATTCTGCTGCCCCATAAATCCAGTTTCAGGCATAAATCCCGACAATACCGTGCTGTTGTTTTCTCGATAATTGATAGAAAACCGTCGAACCATCATTAAAGCACCCAATGTAATATCACGCGTTTTGTTTACTACCGATTGCTGATTGGGATCCAGACTGACAATGTTGATTGTGATGCTGTCCATATTTTGTTTGGGTAAAATCTCTACCGAAGAAGCATTTTTTACTTTATAGGAGAGTAACACAGAATTTCCATCCTTATCTTTTGCTGTCAGCCTGATGCGCTCACTGCCCAAGCGATGCTGAATGGTGAGCGGCTGGTCGGACTTGAGTTGAACGGTCTGAGTATAATTTCCCGGTTTGAAAGGCTGAGGTCTGGCACTAGTAACTTTATTTCGGTTCAAAACGTTTTTCAGAAACTTGGATTTATTGTAAAGGGTTTCAAAATTCAGTTGTCCATCAAACTGCCACGAACCGGTGCTGGTAGCTGTATTTCCAATATTGGATCCTCCTTCCATTTGTGCACTTCGATTCCAGTTGTAATTGGAATTATAGGAAACATTTGCTTGCATCCAGTTCGTAATGGGTATTTTATTGAGTGGAACATTCCAAGAAGCAGTAAATACCTGCTGATAAACATAGGGTGTTCCAAGTTTTTTGATATTGTGCCACACTGTATCGCGCCATGCTTCGTAATACTCCTTTCCCATTTCGGGCGTAAAATAGGGTTCATCGATGTTGGCGTTCATTACTGTTTGAAAACTGAAATGTAACGAACGAGTCAAATCATATTTGATATCGAACTGCCGATTGAACATAAAATCTTTGCTGAAAGTGAGATTGGACAATTCATCGTTGGTATAGCTGCCCGAATAAACATCAAAACTCCGAAGTTTGATTTGAGAATACGATCGATTAAGATTTGCGTTATAATTTAAAGAAGAAGGCAGATAATACAGATTAAAATCCTTGATGATTTTAAATGCCGGACTGTTCAAAGCTTTTACATCTTTAAACGGTTCCCACGGCTGGGCTGCAAAGTTGAAATTATAATCGACTGCAGCACGCTGGTTTTTTATCAAATTTTGCTCAATCTCCGAATTATGTTCATTGTTTTCAATATAGGCATAGGTAAACTTCAAATTTGCAGGGTCATAAAACTGTGGTTTTTTACTTTTTATATTTAATTTGGCATTGGCAACATTAAAACTTTTAGAAGTGCTCACCGTTTGCGACAAATTCATTAAGGAATCCCGATCTAATTTTGTGGGAAGATTATCCAAAGCATCGGACAGCTCGACATCCTGATCGAGCGGATTATATTTTGGCGATACGGTTTCGTTGGAATACGAGAAATAAGTAGGAATCTGCAATTTAGCCCGTTCAGGTAAAAATCTGCCCAATTCTATGGCAGCTGCAAAATTCATCTGACGCAAATCTTCCAGATTTCTATTCATAACATTACTTTCAAGACTCCCATAACCCGAAGTTTCAATTCTTCCCGAAAGATTCAGTGTCCCAATGTCCGATAATCCGACTGCCAAATTTCCCATTGCAGCCCAACCACCCGATTCATCAAATTCCGACATGCGTAATTCGTTTACCCAAATTTCTCCCGATTTTATGCTGCCACTTCTGTTGCGAACGCCAATCATAATATTCTGAACATCGGAAATGGTAGGATTTCCCACAACCGTAATTCTATTTTTTGGCTTATCGGGATCAAATATGGTATAAGGCACAAGATTCGAAACATTTCCTGCGCTGGCCTGAAGAGTCTTGTTGCGTTGGAGTTTGACATTAATCAGTTTTGAAAATGCAAAATCAAACATGTTTTCAGGATACCATACAATCTCCCGCTGCTCTGTATTTTCACCCAGATATTTTCCGTGAGGCGTCAATCGCAAGGGAATTTCGTATTCATAGTAATTGTTCACCATATCGGTTCCGATTCGGATGAAACAGGTCAATTCGTTATCCTGCAAATTGGAAATATCGTCAATCAATTTTTCTGCATGTACAAACATTTGAAGACGCTTGTACTGACGCATATCATATGAAGTAGTTTTATAAACAGCTTTGGCATCATTTGGCGCCAAATCTCTGACTCTTAAAACCATCGATTGTTCGTTCAACTGTAATAGCTGTGGTTGTCCCGGATCAGTTTCTCTGGTAACTCCAGGAGGCAATACATAATTTACTGGGGTACGATCGGCGTTTTCTTCAATATTCACAGCCTGAACTTCCAATTTCCCTTCCGAAGGGGGAGTCAGTCCATTCGGATACAATGACTTGGTGTAACTTCGCCATTCACCCCTTACCAAATCGAAAGTAGCAAAACGCAAATGAATGTCTTTTTCAAAATCGGTAAGAAACATTCTGATAAAACGAATGGATTTAAAATTGCGAATGCTTCCAATTTTATCGTTGTATTCACGGATGGGAATACGGAACTGATACCAAGTTACAGGTTCAACGTTTCCATTGGCCAACTTTACATTGGAAGTAATTTTGTCGGCTATATAATTTTTCCCTACCTGAAAAGCATCTCTGCGAATCTGAACCCGATACTGATAATATTTTTCGTATTCGTTCATGGTATTGTCTTCATTCAAATCTTCCATGTCGGGAAGCGAAGTAGCTGAAGTTGTATAACTTTCGTTAACATTTTCTGCTTCAGGTGAATTTCCTTCCGTCCCATTATAATGCTTGTATCGGGAAAGAATATCTTTCTTCTGTTCGTCATAATCGGAACCACGATAAAAATGATAGTTGTCGCCTGCAGGATCATTCAATGGCGAAAATTGGTCGTCTTGCCATTTTTGGAGGGTTTGAGGACTGATTTTTCGTGTAATTTGTTCTACATATTTTTTGTAAGTAGGATATTCAAATTCTTCATCGGTGGATAGTCCATTTAAACCAACATCCTGATATTTTCTCGCTCCCGGTGTATTGTCAAAAGCCTTTACCGTTGATTGCGTTTTCGGAACTCTTCCCCACACGGTAGTATCGCTTTTGGTAACATCGCCATCGATACTCAAGCCCTGTTCAAAAAACTTTTTCCCATCTTTTAAAATATCCTCACTGATATCCCCCAAATTTATATACAAATCACCACCTTTCTGCGTGCCATCTTTATCGGTAATGAAAGGATCCATCATCCAAAATTCGATATATTCTATGTTGGAATTTTCAAAATCCGTTACGTCCAGTTTACGCATGATACCACCCCATCTTTTTTCGGGATTTTTCAACGAACCATCTTCATTTATGCCTTCCCAGTCTAGATTGTACGGACCTCTTTCGTTAGGATAAAAGGAAAGATTCATAATGGTCATTCGGGATGTTTGCGTTGCAAGCCTTTCTTTATTCGGAAAAATTTCTTCTTCCAACACATTGCGCGTTAAATGATTGGATTGTGATTCCAGATTGTTTCTTAAATTTTCGGGAGTATTACGACTGTTGGCATTCAATATCGGATCCACATAGTACCATGCCAGTAAGGCTCTATTTTTACCATAATCCACATTGTTGCTCAGTGCGGCTTCAGGAAAAAGTCCACCATTGGGGTCAAAAGGCGTGCTGCCAAGATGCCAGAATACCGGATAATGAAGGTCTATGGTGGTTTTGGTCGATTCAAAATCGTCGATATAGGCCAGCCCCGCCGAACTGATAACATTTGAATGTCCGGGAATCAACTGGGCAAATTCGGCGTTCAGAGCCAATGTTGAAGGCTTGGTGGCATTAACAAAAGGCAGCTTGTCGAGCTGGTTGGTGAGCCATTGAGATTCCTTTCTCCACGAAGTATTGAGCCCCCAAATGGTATTGGAAATGGGTTCATCGCCTGTGTTGACTTTAGTGGTTAAAGGCATTTCGGAAAGATGCATCACGGTAGCACCCAACGAAAAATCACGATTGAACTGATATTCCAAATGTGTGCCTACCAACGATTTTCGTTGCATGCTGAACATCGACTGATTTTCCAATTTGACATCAATATTGCTACCTGATTCCAAAATGGAAGTATTGATAATGTTGACCGTTCCCATCGTGTAATCAACAGTATAGTCAACATTTTCAACAAGAGTAACTCCACCTGCCGTTACGGTAACGGAGCCTCGCGGTATATTCATGGCATTCAGCCGAATTTCGTTTCCCGAACTGGCCTTGTATTCTCCCACAATACGAAATTTGTTTTTTTCGCTGTATTCACGAGCCGCTACCAATGTAGAATCATAAAGTTCCTGAAAAACATATTTTTCGGCAATCTGATCATTGCCAATCGCTTTCCGCAAATGGGAACCAAAAGGTTCGAGCACAGGGAAAATAATTCTTCCGCTGGAAGAAAGGACAGTGTAGCCTTCCACATAATCAAATTTTCCGTCGGGCTGAGCTGCATTTTTTGTGTTAAGCCGATCGAGATTCATCACACGCAGCAAAAGCTGATTTTGTATGTTTCCTTCGGTAATATATTTCAGATCGGTTCCCACCGAATCGTTTCGATAAACAATATCCAACTGAAAATTTTCTGGTTGAATCTGCAGAGCGCCCAAATTATAGACGTTTTTCATCATCAAATCCCAAGTGGCAAGTGAAGGAGACTGTGCAGTACTTTTCAAAAGTTTAACAATCAAAGCATTCGGAGCAGTTACAGCATCGGTAGAAAATTCTCCTACCTGATAAACCTGTCCTCCGTAAGTATATTCATAGGCAACAGCCAACACTTCATCGGGATTCAAAGCGGTACGTAACGAAATATAACCCAAAGAAGAATTCAAGGTATATTCCGAAGGATCGAGCCGTCGGGCACTTTCAATTTTTTCGTAATCTTCTCCTCCAAAAATACTATCGGCGGCATATTGAGAAGAAAGTACATTGTTGGTCTGCCGTATGTCGCGAACATTAGGAATAGAAGTAACTTCATCATAAAGAGAATTGGCTTTGTTTTGTGGTAAAGATGTGGATGAAAGCACATTCCAATAATGATTGTCAAGTCGCTGTGTTTCCCCCAAATCCATAAATGCAACAATGTTTCTTGCCTGATCATAATTTCCACGTTTGTTGGTTACCCAAACTTCAACACGTGTAATGGTAACACCTGAAGTTACAAATGGGAGCTTGCTCATGGCATTTTCAAAATTGTTTCTGAAATAGTGTCCCAAAAAGAAATGCCGGTTTTCATCATAATCATCAATACCAATTTCGTAATCGGTAGTTTGTGCTCCTCTTTTTGAACTTACGGTTTGCGTCTGCGATTGTTGCTGAGAAGCTACGGCGCTAATGCTTAACTTGCCAAACTGCAAATCGGTTTTAACACCGAACAGTGCCGTGCTTCCGGTAATGAGAGAACTGTTTAACGGCATGCTGACATTACCAATTTCAATGTTTTTAATGATATCGTCTTCCTTGCCTTTATAATTCAGTTTTAACAATTTCTGGTCAAAATCGAAACTCGACTCGGTATTGTAATTCATATTGAAGTTCACCTTGTCGCCAACCTTGCCATTTACATTCATCTGAATTTTCTCGTCAAAGTCGAGAATAGTACTTTTGCGCATCCGCTCAGTCAATGCCGGATTGTCGATTTTGTTGGTTTTGAAACCCATAGAAATTTCTGCAGAACCTTGTGTTCTGATTTGAACTCCACCGGGACCAAATATTTTATCGGCAGGGCCAATATCGAATTTCATGTCCGTAACACTGAATTTGTCTTCAACGTTTTGTTGTGCAGAAGAATTTTTTTCGTACCAATAACGTTGCATTTCTTGCCTTCCGGAATAATCGAGATATTCCTGTTCCGTCATTCGAAACGGAGTAGCTATTTCGATGTTTCCCAAATAAGTACGCAAAATATAACTGGCTGTTGAGGGGTCGTACTCAATTTCCGTTTTAATATTTGAAGGAACGGGTGCGTCGAGAGGGTAAGTAGCAGTGATATCTTCGTAGGTATCCTGCACCAATTTTTTGACAGGAAAATGTTGCTGAACGGAATCTTGCTGTTTCAGAGCATTGGAACGGGTTTCGGCCGGAACGGGTTGTTGCAGGGAAGCATAAACAAATCCAACTGTCGAACTCAAAAAAATACCGAAATAAACAAAAATCGAAGATGATTTTTTTCTATTTGTCATATAAAATTTCTATTCCTTGTTCTTAACAATTTGTCTTCACTGAAATGAAGTTTTCTTGAATTTCAAATTTTGCTGACCCTCACAAAATTTTCAGGGCCATTTTGATCAATTGTTCAACTTCAAGCTGAGACTGTTCTTTCAAGATATTTTCTATTGCTTTCTGCGAAGCACCGACCGGAAAACCAAGCATGACCAATGCTGACACTGCCTCTTCCTTTATTTGGGCATTTTTGTCGGAAAGCAAAGACAGCGAACCACCATCATCTTTCCCTTTTAAAATTTTGTCCTTCAAATCCACAATAATACGCTGGGCCGTTTTGCTGCCAATGCCTTTAATGGCATTCAGCGCCGACACATTGCCGGCGGCAATTATTTCCTGAATTTCTTCTACCGAATAAGAAGACATAATCATTCTGGCAGTATTTACGCCTATGCCCGAAACGGAAATTAAAAGTTGAAAAACTTCTCTCTCCTTTTTGGTAATGAAACCAAAAAACAAATAAGCATCTTCCCGCACTACTTCGTGCACAAAAAGCTTTGCTTCCAATTGATGACTCAATAAAGTATAGGCCGGCAAAGGGATTGAAATGAAATATCCCAGTCCGTTTGCCTCCAGCACCACATAAGTTGGGGTCAACTCAACTATTTGCCCCTTAATATAATCAATCATCCGACAAAACTTAAAAAAGAGTTTTTGTGTGTAAAAATACAAATTTATTTACATACGCTCCAAAAGACAACCTCCAACCCATTGACAGAAGTACTGATTAAAATAACGCTGTATTTGATTAAAAATTACAATTACAACGTTAAAAGGAAGAAAAGCCGACTTCCATGATGGTAAAAAATGGCATCAACCTTATAGATTTTTTTTCATCACTGAACAAAGGAAATAAGTCTGTTGTTTATAAATATAATAACTCTAAAAACATTATAAAAATGAAATCCTTAACATTATCATTCATAGCATTATTTGGAGCTATGGTCATGGCTTTCGGACAATTTCAGCTTCCAAAACTTGATTATGGCTACAGCGATCTTGAACCGTATATTGACAGTACAACCATGTACATTCACTACAACAACCATCATGCGACTTACGCAAACAATTTGAATAAAACACTCGAAAAATATCCTGAACTTTACAAGAAGGATATCGTAGAATTGTTGGAAAATATAAACGAATTGCCTGCTGATATTCAATTGTCGGTACGCAACAATGGTGGAGGTTATTACAATCATTGTCTTTTCTGGTCGATGCTGGCACCGGCCGGTTCCACAACCATTTCTCCCAAACTCGAAAAAATACTGATTAAAAATTTCGGCAGCATCGATAATTTTAAGAACGAATTTGAAAAAGCTGCATTAGGACAATTTGCTTCAGGATGGGCATGGCTGATAAAAGAATCTTCAGGAAAATTGAGAATCATTTCCACTTCCAATCAGGATAATACCTTAATGCCATTTTCTTCGGTAAAAGGAAAGCCGGTTTTGACGCTCGATGTATGGGAACATGCGTATTATCTGAAATATCAGTCAAAACGAGCATCCTATGTCAAAGCCTTTTGGAATGTGGTAAATTGGAAAGAAGTTGAAAAACTGATTGAAAAGTAAATTTCTTCACTTTGATTTTTTTAAAAAAAAGGTAATATGCTAAACGTTACCTTTTTTTGTGCATGTCGTCAATAACACAAGTTTTCGAGAACAACGATTTTTTCGCTTTTCAGTTTACTCTATTTTAGCAGTTTTAGTAAACAAATTGGTTCTGAGATAAATTCAATTAACGTTATTTTCAAGAAGTTATCTTCTACAGATTGCTTATTGCTGCCGTAAACTACACTCCGATTTCAAGTCAAGAATTTACAATAAAAATCATTGCGGATAATCATTATAATATATCGCAATACGGATAATTATAAAAAATTTTTTAGTCTTCCAAATAATAGGTTATGGTAGAAACAACGCGGACATTTTTTATGTAAGGCGTGTTCTCGTCTCTGTCGGAAATAATAAACTGACCCTGAGTGGCGCTTTTAATTTTTCCTAATTTGCTCCCTGAATCCTTGGCAAATTTTTCGGCTGCTTTTCGAGCGTTTTTTGTTGCCTCCTCTATCATTTGGGGCTTAATTTCATTCAGTTTCGTATATTCGTATCGAACGCTGTAATTGTTGACCGTAACAGCTATTCCTTTCTTGAGAAGTTCAGCTTGACGCGACATTAAAGCAAGTACCTTATCCACATTTGGTGTGCTAATTGTAATGACCGAAGTCAAATTGTATCGATAAGGCGATTTATTTTCTACAAATCTTTCGGCTGCCATGTCCACAATTTCCGGTGCCGAAAGTGATATTTCATTTTCCTGAATTCCGTTTTCCTTTATGAAAGAAATAATGGCCTGATTCTTTTTATTCATATCTACATAAAGCTGAGCAAGGTCATTTCCCAAATCCTTGTAAAGAATGGGGCAAATCACCTTGTTGGCAGGAACTTCCATTTCTGCAAGTCCTTTTACTTCCACTGCGCGGTCTTTTTGTGAGAAAATTTTAATGCCGTTTCGGATGCAGAGTCCCAGACAAATTATTCCAACAGCAATAATGGCTGCTTCAACGATTCTGTTTTTCATGGAATTGTTTTTTTAATTTGTGAAACAATATTTTTGTTTAGAAGAGAAACATTTTTATAAATCAATCTTAATTCAACTTTCGAATTCTCACTTCAATTTCGGGTCTGTTTTTCAGCAGATTTACCAATTCGTTTGTATCGGTATTACCGTAATGATAGGGATATAAAATTTTTGGCATAAAGCTAAGGGCTGCGTCGGCGGTCATTTTGGGCGTCATTGTGTAGGGCAGGTTCATGGGTAGAAAAGCTACATCAATGTTTTTCAAAGATTTCATTTCAGGTATGTTTTCGGTGTCGCCGGCCACATAAACTTTAAAATTTCCAAACGTTAATATATAACCGTTTCCTTGCCCTTTGGGATGGAAGAGTTGGCCAGTATTTGTCTTGTGCTGAATGTTGTAAGCCGGAACAGCTTGAATATGAATAAACTTCTTCCAATTGTAAGAGTCCCCGTTTTTCATAACTTTTCCTTTTTGCAGTTGATTTTTGCAGGTTGTGGTAAGAATGATTTCGGTTTCCTTTTTACTGATTTTGTCGATGGTAGCCATATCGAAATGATCGGCATGTTCATGTGTAATAAGTATCAAATCGGCTTTGGGAAGAGTAGAATAATCGGCAAACATGGCAGTGGGGTCAATGTGTATAACTTTATTGTCGATTTCAAACATCAATGTTCCATGTCCGATAAACGTGATTGTTAAATTTCCCGCTGATGTGGAAAATACGTCTTTTTCAAATTTTTGGGATGACGCTTTCATAGAAAATAAAAATAAAATAAGCGGCAATGAAATGATAATTAACTTTTTCATAATATTGTTTTCAATGGATTTTAATAAAAACGAATATAAGTGTTGATTCAATAAATTATCCAAAATATCGGCGTAAATATAAAAAATATTATTGATTTGTATCAATGAATATGTTCAAATCTTGAAGCGTCGAGTCGCAAAAGAATAAAAAGTAGAATCGTAAAACCCCACAAGGAAGAGCCGCCATAACTGAAAAATGGCAAAGGAATCCCAATAACAGGCATAATGCCGAGTACCATACCAATGTTAACCATAATATGGAAAAAGAAAATACTCACTACACAATATGCATATACCCTGTTGAAGGTTTCTCGCTGCCGTTCGGCAATACTTATAAGTCTCATCAGAAAAAGCCAATATAAAATAAGTACTATCGTGGAACCGAAAAAACCATGCTCTTCTCCAACGGTACAAAAAATGAAATCGGTATCCTGTTCGGGAACGTATTTCAATTTGGTTTGGGTCCCGTTCAAAAAACCTTTTCCCCAAAAACCACCTGAACCAATGGCAATTTTCGACTGATTGATATTATAACCCGCTCCCATAGGATCGTTTTCCATATTCAGCAAAACTTTAATACGGGTTTGTTGATGCGGTTCGAGTGTCTTTTCAAAAATATAATCTGACGAAAAACTGAAAAGTGAAAAACCAAGTGAAATCAGCGAAAGATAAAGGAACTTTTTATGGCGAAATTTCAGCTCCATCACCATCCAGTATACGCAGGAAGCCAGCACTGTGAAAAAAGCTACCGAATTGAAATTCACTTTAAATTTCAGACTAAGCAGATAGGCAACCAAAGCAACCAATGAACTTCCACCCAACAAATAAAGCGCTTCTTTTTTATTTTTAACAAAAAAATAAGCATATATAAACTGTCCAACAATAATTAACGTCATAGCCAAAACAATTCCCAATGTGCCTGTGCCGAAGGCAATTGGAACGATGCTGAAACGAATAACCACAACAAAGAAAAATGCAGCTAAAGCACCAATCAATAAAACAATTCCATTCATTCCCTCTCGATAGAACATCAGAAAAAACGACAAAAAAACCAGAGCCGATCCGGTTTCATTTTGCAGCATAATGAGAATCAAAGGAATAAATACGATTACCAACAAAGGAATCAAGTTTTTCCACGATCGCAATTTGAAACCATATGTGTTCATAAACTTGGCCAACGCAAGAGATGTGGACATTTTTGCAATTTCGGCAGGCTGAAAGCTAATGGGACCTATGACAATCCACGAACGCGAACCTTTGATGTCCTGAGCAACAAAAATTGTGGCAATAAGCAATAAAATAGTGAATCCGTAAATAAAGTAGCTGAAATAGTTGTAAATCCGGTCATCAATTAGCAATAGAATGCCTGCAATGCCGAAAGCCGTCAGTATCCAAATAAATTGTTTCCCTGCACGCTGACTGAAGTCAAAAATTGCCGGATGTTCGAAGTCGTAACTTGCACCATAAATGCTAAGCCAACCCATAAAAACCAGCAAAACGTAGTAAATGATGGTTATCCAGTCGTATTTGATATTAGAAGTCCTGGCCATTGATAAAATCTGTAAGATTGGTTTTATTTGTTAATCTAGTTGCGGAAGCTGAAAGAGTTGCCGATGCAATTCGTTCCAGCAAATCGGTACGTTCGATTTTTCCGTTAATATATCGCTCAATCATTAAACTGGCAATTGGGAGCGCCCATGTTGCTCCAAATCCCGCATTTTCCACCACAACGGCTATTGCAATTTGGGGATTTTCTCTTGGCGCATATCCAACAAAAATAGAATGATCTTTTCCCCGACTGTTTTGTACGGTTCCTGTTTTTCCGCACATGGACAAATTGGGAACTTTGTAGTGTCGCGCTGTTCCAAATTCGCAAACCCGCCACATTCCTTCATCTACTATGTCGAAATAATTTTTTTCCACGCTGGTACGATGAACTCTATTTAACAACGAGTCGGCTTTGTTGAGATGAGGAGTAACGAAATAACCCTTGTTGGCAATAATAGCCATGGCATTTGACAACTGAAGAGGAGTAACAAGAATTTCACCCTGACCAATGGCTAATGATCGAATGGTCATTGCTCTCCATCCGGTTTCCCCAAAATAGCGATTGAAATATTTTTCGGTGGGAATATTGCCTGAAGATTGCTGATAGATGTCGCCATCGGTGAATTTTTTTCCAAAGCCGAAACTTAATACATAACTTCGCCAGATTTGATAATTTCGCTTAAAATTTTTGTTTTTTTCGCCGTATCCGTCTTTTTCCAATGTGGTACGAAAAGCTCCCCAAAAATAAGGATTGCAGCTTTGCTCTATAGCATTAAGCAAATTAACCGGTGAACCATGATGATGCGTGCATTTGATGGGAGAGGATGCAGGTCCATTACAAGGAAAAAGCGTTTTCGTATCGATTCCTCCCATTTGCTGACATACCAGTGCCTGAATAGTTTTAAAGGTAGAACCGGGTGAGTATTGCGCTTGTGTAGCCCTATTCAACAAAGGTTTGGCAGGGTCATTTGCCAGTTTTATGTAATTTTTTGTTCGTTGCCTTCCCACAAGTGAAGAAGGATTAAAAGTAGGACTGGAAACCATAGCCAATATTTCGCCGGTTTTGGGTTCGATGGCAACAATTCCACCTATTTTCCCGTTCAACAACTGTTCTCCCAGCATTTGAAGCTGTATGTCAAGCGTCGTAATAAGATTTTTCCCTGTTTTGGATGCCACATCGTGTTTCCCGTTTTCGTATTTTCCCTTTATTCTGCCTTTTGCATCACGCAGCAAGACTTCAACTCCTTTTTCTCCTCTGAGATCTTTTTCGTAGGTGTATTCCAACCCATCTCTTCCAACATAATCGCCTCTAACATAATAGTTGTCTTCATCCAATCGCGATTGTGAAATTTCTCCAATACTTCCCAAAACGTGTGCGGCATAAGGATAGGCATATTCGCGCAAAGTTCGGCTTTGGATGTAAAATCCCGGAAATTTGTACATCATTTGCTGAATGGTAGCTATATCCTGAATATCGAGTTGAGTCAAAAACAATTGCGGGGTATAGGCAGAATAGCCAAGATTCTTTTTTCTGTCCTTGATTTCGGCCATTCGTTTATTGAAAAACGTTTGGTCTATATTCAGAGCACGACAAAATGCCAGCGTGTCCAAGTCGTGAATTTCGCGCATGATGACGGCTATGTCATAGGCAGGTTTGTTGTAAACCAGCAAGTTTTGATTTCTGTCATAAATTAAACCTCTGGGCGGATAAAGTGTTTTATTCAGAAATGCATTGCTGACTGCTCCCTGTTTATATTTTGTTTCTATTACCTGAATAGAGAACAAACGAATGATGTACAGGGCAATGACTACAGAAATGATGCCTGCAATTACGTATCTTCTGTTCTGTAAAGAATCGTTTATCATTGATTATTTTTTCTTCAGCGATTGAATGCCCAAAATTAGCAAAATTGATACAACTGAGCTAAAAAAAATTTTTTTGATAACAATGCCAAAGTGAGCTAGTGAAAATGCTTCCAGAAAAAAAAGGGCGGTATGATGTATGAAAACAAGCAATACAATATATCTGATATACACGCCAATGCCAAAAGTATAGAAAGATGGAGTAGGATTTTCATCTTTTTCGAAATCGGTAATCAAATTGATGATTCCGTTTCTGGTGAAAGCCATTAAAACAGTTGCAAAAGCATGTGTTCCCATTGTGTTCATAAAAATATCCACCATGAGTCCGGTTACAAAAGCAAGAATCAAAGTTAACCACTGAGGTGTGCGATAGGGCAACGAAAGAATGAAAAGAATGTAAATATAGGGATTGATGTACCCACTTAACTGAATGTTGTTCAGTACGAAAATCTGAACCATCATCAGTAAAACGAAACGAATAATATTTTGAAAAACCGTAATTGCCATCTTATTCTTCGTATGCTGTTTTTTCAAGCTCTTTTAATTCGCCGGCATTTTTGAAATCAATCACCTTAACATAGGAAAGGGTACGAAAATTTGTTGCCAGCTTCACTTTGATTTCATAATAGGCATCGCTTTCCTTGAGGTTAAAATTTTCTATGGTGCCTACCGGAATACCTTCGGGGAAAGTAGTCGTCAGCCCGCTGGTAACCAATGTGTCTCCCATTTTTATCGGAACATGTCGCGCTATATCGGTCAACGAGGCAAAGCGATAATCTTTTCCATCCCATACAA
Source organism: Paludibacteraceae bacterium (assembly GCA_018433525.1). GTDB lineage: Bacteria > Bacteroidota > Bacteroidia > Bacteroidales > Paludibacteraceae > MVYY01. The sequence goes on along the minus strand of JAHDRA010000031.1, from coordinate 8,113 downwards.
GCGAACCAATGTAATTGTTTCGCTTAAATTTGCAATTGATTTGAATTTTGGGATTTAAAACCGGAATTACAACGGAAAAATGCTGAGAAACATTTTTTACAATGCCTACTATGCCTTCGTCGTTGATTACTCCCATATCCGGTTTCACGCCATCCAAAGCTCCCTTGTTCAACGTAATATAATTTTGCAGTTTATTGGTAGAATTGTTGATCACTTTTGCTTCAATAAATCGGTATTGCTTTTCCGGAGGGATTTTGTACGAAAGCGAATCAGTCCCTGACGGTTGCAACGCTTCCAGTTTATTTTGCAAGTCGAGCAACTGATTTTTGAGTTGTGTGTTTTCTTCGGCCAGTTGCTGATTCGATTTGCTTAAATTGAAAAAGCCGACAATATAATTGTTCCAGTTGTAAAAAGAAGAAATTATGGTGTTGCTGGAAGAAAAAAATACACTTTTCTGATAATCTCTGTTATTGAAAACCAGCATCAGTGAAAGGATTTCCAACAGCAAGAATACAAAAAATCCGCTATGATGAATCAAAAAATTAATGAGATTTTTCATAAAAAGTTTGTAATCTTTGCGGCTTTTTTCTGCAAACACAAAAATATCCGATTCTTTGGAGCAGTAAGAAAATACATTCTTGTAGTCCGGCAGAATCGAATATTAACAATTTTATCTTAACAAGAAAGAGAATTTATCGACATTTTTCAAAGCTATTCCGGTGCCGCGTGCTACTGCATGAAGCGGGTCATCGGCAATATGAAAAGGAATGTTGATTTTATCCGTGAGTCTTTTGTCTAATCCACGCAGCAAAGCTCCGCCACCCGAAAGAAAAATACCATGCTGAACAATGTCGGAATAGAGTTCGGGAGGCGTCAGTTCCAATGCGCTTAATATTGCTGCTTCAATTTTTGAAATTGATTTTTCGAGACAATGTGCAATTTCCTGATAAGATACAGGAACTTCAATGGGCAATGCCGTCATTCTGTTTGGTCCGCGAACAATATAGTCTTCCGGAGCATCTTCCAAATCGGTCAATGCAGCTCCAACATTAATTTTTATCAATTCGGCGGTACGTTCTCCAATTTTAATATTGTGCATTCGTCCCATATATTCCACAATATCGTCGGTCAGATCGTCTCCGGCAATGCGAATAGACTTGTTCAAAACAATTCCGCCCAATGAAATTACGGCTATTTCTGTTGTTCCTCCACCAATATCTACCACCATGCAGCCGTCGGGAGCTTCCACGTCGATTCCAATTCCCAAAGCGGCTGCCATTGGTTCGTAAATCATATATATTTCGCGCCCTCCCGCATGTTCTGAAGAATCCCTGACGGCTCTCATTTCTACTTCAGTGCTGCCTGATGGGATACCAATGACCATTTTTAAGGAAGGAGTGAAAAAACGATTTTTTGAAGGAATCATTTTGATAAGTCCCCGAATCATCATTTCGGCAGCATAAAAATCGGCTATTACCCCATCGCGTAAAGGCCGTATGGTACGAATCGACTCGTTTTCCTTTCCCTGCATCTGGCGTGCACGTTCTCCTACGGCTATTAATCGGTCAGTACGTTTGTCCAAAGCCACAACAGACGGTTCGTCCACCACTATCTGATCATTGTAAACGATAATGCTGTTGGCAGTACCTAAATCGATGGCTATTTCCTGTGTAAATGAAAAAAAACCCATTTGTTTGTGTGTTTATGTTTTTAAGAAAATTTTTATTTGCAAATTGTCAATGTTTAAAATGCCGATAACCTGTAAATACCATCGAAAGACCCTTTTGATTGCAGAAATCGATGGAGTCCTGGTCTTTGATGGAACCACCCGGTTGAATGACGGCAGTGATTCCTGCTTCATGTGCTATTTGAACACAGTCGGGAAACGGGAAAAAGGCATCGGAAGCCATGACGGCACCTTTTAAGTCGAAATCGAAAGAACGCGCCTTGTCAATGGCATGAACCAATGCATCCACTCTCGAAGTTTGTCCGACACCACTGGCACACAATTGTTTGTTTTTCGCCAGTACAATGGCATTTGATTTTGAATGTTTTACAATTTTATTTGCAAAAAGTAAATCTTCAATTTCAGCTTCTGAAGGCGATTTTTCGGTAACTACCTTTAAGTCAGCAGCCGTTTCGGTATGCAAGTCTCTATCCTGCATCAGCACTCCATTCAGTAAGGAACGGAATTGCTTGGGACGCAGTGTATTGTTTTTCATTATCAAAATAATCCGATTTTTCTTTTGACTTAATATTTCAATGGCTTCCAAATCATAATCGGGAGCAATGATTACTTCAAAAAATATTTTGTTGATTTCCAGAGCTGTTTCTTTGTCAATGATGGCATTGGTGATGAGAATTCCGCCGAAAGCAGAAACCGGATCGCCAGCCAGCGCAGCTTTCCATGCTTCAAGAAGTGAAGGACGTGATGCAATTCCGCAGGCATTGTTGTGCTTGAGAACAGCAAAGGTTATGTCGTCAAATTCATTGATAAGATTTACAGCGGCGTCAATGTCGAGCAGATTATTGTAGGAAATTTCCTTTCCTTGAAGTTGTTCAAACATTTCGCTGAATTTGCCAAAGAAAATTCCGCGTTGGTGCGGATTTTCACCATAACGTAAAACTTTTGGATGATTTTCATACCAGCGAAAAGCACTTTGATAAGGTTCATCGAAATAGTTGAAAATGGCTGTATCGTACTGAGAGGAAACAGCAAAAGCTTCTTTGGCAAACCATCGACGTTCCTCGATGGAAGTTTGAGCTCCACTGCTGTTTAAAATTTCCAGAAAAGGTTCGTATTGCTCTTTGGAGGCGATGACAACCACATCCTTGAAATTTTTTGCTGCAGCACGGATAAGCGAAATTCCACCAATATCAATTTTTTCAATGGTTGTTGGTTCATCTGCACCTGCCGCAACAGTGGCTTCGAAGGGATACAAATCTACAATGACCAAATCGATTCCCGAAATTTCATATTCAGACATTTGCTGCACATCCTGAGCATTGTCCCGCCGCGCGAGAATACCTCCAAAGATTTTCGGATGCAGCGTTTTTACTCTTCCTCCAAGAATTGAAGGGTAGCCAGTCAAATCTTCTACTGCTTCGCAAGGAATGTCCAGCGATTCAATAAACGATTTTGTGCCTCCGGTAGAAATAAATTCTACTCCAGCAGCATGCAGTTTGGTGATTATTTCTTCCAGATTGTCTTTGTGATAGACCGATATTAATGCTTTTTTGATTACCTTTTTTTCCATGCCTTTGTTACTTTGGTTATGGGATGCAAAGTTACACGAAAATTTTCAATTTACACACAGACAAGGTAAAATCGAAATTTTTCCTTGTAAATTTGTTCATCACACCATAACTTTTACAGAAAAAACTATTAAAAAATCTTATTGTGTTTTAAAAGTTGCTTTTGCAAATCTTCAAACAAAAAGACAAAGTAAAATTAGTCCCTAATGATCGAACTTTTTAATTTTATTCCATACTTTATCCCCAATCAGAAATTTTTTGGAAACGAGCCCTTCTTACACGATTTGCTTCTATTTTATTGATACATAAATAATCCTGACCCATTTCAAACTTATTCTTATCAAAATAATTTTTGAATATATCTACTTTTGCACCTTCGGTTAATATTGCATGAATAACCGAATGACACGAGACAGGCTATCAAGTAAATAAATCCATGCTTTATCGTAAAGATTCCAAGATTCTGTTTATTTTTTACTGAAGCCTGTGAAATTTTATTATTCTGTTTATTTTGATTTTATCGCTAAAATAAGAAATTCTAACACATTCTTTTTTGCTTTTGAATAGTAGTGTACTAATTCATCAATTGCAAAAATTAAGTATATTTGCAACTTGTTTGCGAAACAAAACAAGAACTTTTTGCTTCAAAACTTGTTGGATGGTTTGTCGACAATTTTTTAACTGCTTGAAATTTTGAAAATTTGCGTATGAATTTATTTCAAGAAACGGGAAAATATTTTTTGCTGATGAAACGTGTGTTTGTACAGCCTGATCGTTCGAAAATGTTTTTCCGCCAATTTCCCAAAGAATTGGATAAACTGGGTTTACAATCTTTGCCCATAGTATTAATCATTTCTGTATTCATCGGGGCTATCATGACCATTCAAACCAAACTCAATACGGAAAATCCCTTACTTCCAACCTATAGCACTGGATTGGTAACCCGCGATACATTGCTGCTCGAATTTTCTTCTACCATCATGTGTCTGATTCTGGCCGGCAAAGTCGGTTCCAATATCGCTTCCGAAATTGGTACCATGCGTATTACCGAACAAATTGATGCACTCGAAATTATGGGCGTCAATTCTGCCAATTATCTTATTCTTCCAAAAATTGTGGCTTTCGTCGTTATGATGCCGTTTTTGGTAATTTTCAGCATGGCTGTGGGACTAATTGGCGGTTATTTGGTCGGCGTTTTCAGCGATGTCATAACGGTGGCCGATTATCTGCTGGGTATCCAATATGCCTTTAACCCTTTTTATGTGTTTTATGCAATGGTTAAATCGCTGGTTTTTGCTTTCATCATTTCTTCCGTTTCTTCCTATTATGGCTATTATGCTTACGGAGGAGCTTTGGAAGTGGGTAAAGCAAGTACCAACGCCGTAGTTAACAGCAGTATCTTAATTTTGTTTTTTAATCTATTGATTACCAATGTAATGTTGGGATAAAAAATACTTTCTGCGCTTTCAATCTTCAGCAGAAACTTTAAAATGAAAAGATTTTTTTCTAAAAACAATGTTTGTATAAGGGAGAAATAACTTTTAAAAATAACAGACCAACTTCAAACCAAGCATGATTGAAGTAAAAAACATAATAAAAACTTTTGATGGCGTTCCGGCATTGCAGGACATTTCTGCCGTTTTTGAAACCGGCAAGGTAAATATGATCATCGGACAAAGTGGTTCGGGCAAAACGGTTTTGATGAAATGTATTATCGGCCTTCACCAAATTGATAGCGGCTGCATAGAGTACGATGGACGAAATTTACCAAAAATGAAGCCTCAAGAAATACTTATGCTGCGACGTGAAGTGGGCATGCTTTTTCAGGGAGCTGCCCTATTCGATTCCATGACGGTGCTGGAAAATGTAATGTATCCACTGGAAATGTTTGCCCATGAAAGTAAAGAGGAAATAAGGGAAAGAGCTTATTTTTGCCTTCGTCGCGTTAATCTCGAAGAAAGATCTTACGATCTTTATCCTTCCGAAATCAGTGGCGGGATGCAAAAACGGGTGGGTATTGCGCGTGCCATTGCTTTACGACCTAAATATCTTTTTTGTGATGAACCCAATTCCGGACTCGATCCCCTTACCTCTATGATTATTGACGATTTGATTTATGAAATTACACACGAATTCAATATTACCACCATTATCAACTCACACGACATGAATTCGGTAATGGAAATTGGCGAAAAAATCATTTATATCGAAAAAGGAGTGAAAGCTTGGGAAGGCACAAAAGATGAAATTTTTGATGCTGAGAATGAAAGCTTCAATAACTTTGTTTTCGCATCCAAGTTATTTAAACAGTTAAAAATGTTAAAACAAAATCCTTATTAATTCATTTGCTGAAAATTTGAACCTCAAGCAAGCAATATCCATGAAAATTATCTCCTACAATGTAAACGGTTTAAGAGCTGCACTGACCAAAGATTTTATTCAATGGCTGCAAGCGGAGAATCCTGATGTGCTTTGTCTGCAGGAAACAAAAGCACAGCCCGACCAAATCGACACCCTACTTTTTGCCGAACTGGGTTATACCGCTTATCTTCATTCGGCACAAAAAAAAGGGTACAGTGGCGTTGCTACTTTTACTAAAATTCCGCCCGATTATGTTTATTTCGGAATGGATAATCCCGAATTTGACACTGAAGGAAGAGTATTAAGGACAGACTTTGGCGATATAACGGTTATCAATGTATATGTTCCTTCCGGATCATCAGGCGGAGAAAGACAGGATTTCAAAATGAAATTTCTAGAAGAATTTCTGAAATTTATACAAAACTTGCTTCGTGAAAGACCCAATTTGGTGGTTTGTGGTGATTACAACATCTGCCACAAGCCCATTGACATTAATCATCCAGAACGTCAAATAGGAGTATCAGGGTTTCTACCCGAAGAGCGGGAATGGATGGATCGATTTCAGGCTTTGGGAATGGTAGATTCGTTTCGGGTTTTCGACCAGAGTCCGGAAAAATATAGCTGGTGGAGTTATCGTGGTGGTGCGCGTTACAGAAATGCCGGCTGGCGCATCGATTATCATTGGGTAAGCGAACCGCTGAGGTCTCGACTGAAAGCGGCTGCTATCCTTAGCGAAGCTTTTCATTCCGATCATTGTCCTGTCATGGTGGAACTCGATGTTTAATTAATTTTAAGTAATACTTATCCGCTAAAGTAATAAAAAACAATAAAATATCGACCTTTTCGGCGCAACAACTGAAATGTTTTTTAACTTTGCTCCTTCATTCAAAATTTATTGTTCATGCTGCGAAATCAATTGAAAATACTTGCTTTGTTAGGTACTATTTTTTTTCTAAATTCCTGCTTGGGGGATGGTAATGTAAAGGAAATTTCTTCTGATCCAAGTTTTGTTTCGCTTACTTTTTCGGCCAACAATAAGATACCCAATCTAAAAGATGCTGTTTTTAGTCTCCAATACGATTCGGTGATTGTCAACCTTGATTCGCTACCCTACCAGACAAGAATTGACAGTGTTTATGCCACTTTCACCTTTAAAAGCACGTATGCTGCCTATTTGGTTTATGAAAATGATTCAACAGCCCTTATTTCCGGAAATGAAGCTTTCGACTTTACAAAGATCAAGGCAATTATTAATATTGCTTCTGATGGAGTAACAAGGCGCAAATATCTGATCAAGGTAAATGTTCATCAAGTGGAACCGGAATTGTATATTTGGCAAAAGGTAAACGATGCGGCTCACTCTTTAAATGTTCAACATCAAAAGGCTGTTTATTTCAACGATCGGTTGTATCTTTTTGTAAACGACCGCCAGCAGAATTACTTGTTTGTTTCTCCCAATGGGGTATCATGGACTCAAGATGTTATTTCGGGTCTTCCTACAAATGCAACTTTTGAGGATATTACAGTTTTCAACAATCAGCTTTATGTAACATGCGGGAATTCGAACATTTTTTCTTCAGGTGATGGATTGACATGGACAAGACAGACTTATTCCGAATACGATTTTACTTCACTGATTTTTGTTTTAAACGATCGGCTTTGGGCCGTTTCCCATTCTTTGACAGATGGAAAACTTCGGTTTGCTTCTTCTGTCGATGGTACAGAATGGCTGATTTACAATGAAATTCCTGAAAATTTTCCGGTTCGTGGATTTGCCTCAGTGGTATTCAATACGAAAGTGAACAAGCAGAAAGGACTGGTGTTGACCGGTTTTTCTTCCGATGGAACTGCTTTGAAAACAAATTGGAACACAGAAGATGGCATTTACTGGGTTGACTTCAGCGCCGAGAATGCTTCGCTTGATTCTATAGGGAGGGGAGCTTCGGTAATAAATTACGATGATAAACTCTTACTTTTCGGACAGGATAACAAACCAATTCCGGGAAGTTATTTCCGTCAATCTGTCGATCAGGGTTTCAGTTGGCAAGTCCCGGACAGTAATCTCAATAATCTTCCCAAAGAAATGGGAATACGTCATTATTCTTCAGTCGTAGTTTATCGGCCACGTACTTACAGCTCTACTGACTCAAAGCAGGAAATCGAATCTTCTAACTGGATATTTATTATTGGCGGAAAGAATGCTTATGATGAATATCTCACCGACGTTTGGAAAGGTAAAGTAAACCGAAAAAACTTTTTACGACAATAAAAGTTTAACTATAAGCTAATTACTTACTAAGCGCCTTCATAAAAGGCGCTTTTTTTATTAATTGGCAGCCCATAATATAGAAAAAAGTTAAACCCAGATTACTCATTAGCCAATTTAAAAGGAAAGTCAAACTCAGAAGAACTGTTCCATAGGCCGGAAAACCAGGCTCGCCTTTTTTTATTTAAAGCGATTTTGAGAACCAGTTTGTTGTTGATTTTTTCAAAATAT
>JAHDRA010000108.1 GCA_018433525.1 Paludibacteraceae bacterium | reverse complement strand
TTTGCCGTTATTTCGAAGTCATGGCTCTATATGGCTGCTATGTTTGTGGGAATATTTTTGCTCGGCAATGTTTTTTATTTGGCTTTCAAAAACTCCGAACGCCAAAAACAGGAAAACTACGAAATGTATTTGCTCTCGCAAGTGGACGAACCAACCATGATGTATTACTATATGAATGATGCTTATGAAGCAGAAAATGGTACTGAAACCTTTCAAAACACTTCAAATTAATTTCAAATGAAAAAATTCAAATATATTTTGATGCTAATGGTGTGGATAACTGCAAACTCGCTTTCAGCAGAAGAACTCGTCAACACCAATATCCAGAAAATGCACGAAAAAAAATGGGCTTACATAGTTGAACAGGCAAAACTGACCCCTGATGAAGCCTCAAAAGTGAAACCTGTATTTATGAATTACGAAAATGCCGTATGGGAATTGCATGAAAAAAACAGAGAAACATTGAATAATTTTCTGAAGGAAAATATAACGCAGCCAAACTATGAACTGCTGAATGATGAATATGTTAATTTACAAATAAAGCAGGCACAGTTACTCAAAAATTATCATCTAAAATTAAAGAAAGCCCTCTCACCCGAAAAATTATTTCATTATTATCAAGCGGAGCGAACTTTTAAACGCAAATTGCTTCATAATATGCCTCAGGGGAGGAAAATGCAAAAAAACCGTCCCTAAGTTTTTTATTAAGCTACTTTTCTGCGGAAAGCTTTGGAGTGAAGGAAAAAAGTTCTATCTTTGCAGACCAAAACAAGGTACTTTGGCCGAGAGGTTAGGCACCGGTCTGCAAAACCGCATACGGCGGTTCGAATCCGCCAAGTACCTCATTTTTAGCAAGCTCTCTTTCGTTTTTGCGAAAAAAGAGCTTGTTTCTTTTTTATGGACAGTAATAATTCCATTTTTCACAATAAGGCGGCCAGTTTATTTTCGAGTTTCAGCAAATCTTTGGTGAAATTTCTAATTCCTTCGGCTAATTTCTCGGTAGCCATAGCGTCTTCATTCATCATCCAGCGAAAACTAATTTCATTAATTTTCAAAGGTTGAATGTCGGCAGTTTTTGCTTTTTCCGGATCTAATTTCCTTTCCAGCACACCTTCCGTTTGCTCGAGTTCTTTGAGCAAAGCCGGCGAAATGGTCAACAAATCGCATCCAGCGAGCTGAATGATTTCGCCCATATTTCTGAAACTGGCGCCCATCACTTGTGTGGCATAACCAAACTTTTTAAAATAATTATATATGGCTGTAACAGATTTTACTCCCGGATCTTCTTCAGGTGGAATATCGGAAACTCCACGATCTTTTTTGTACCAATCCAGGATTCTTCCAACAAAGGGCGAAATCAACGTTACTCCAGCTTCAGCGCAAGCAACGGCCTGCGTCAATGAAAACAACAAAGTCAAATTGCAGTGAATGCCTTCTTTTTCCAGTATTTCGGCAGCCCGAATTCCTTCCCAAGTAGAAGCAATTTTAATAAGAATTCGTTCTCTTGAAATTCCTTCCGATTCATATAGAGCAATTAATTCGCGGGCTTTGGCTATTGTTCCCTTTACGTCGAACGATAAACGTGCATCGACTTCGGTTGAAACGCGTCCCGGAACGATTTCCAAAATTTTGATACCGAAATTAACAGCCAATTTATCCATTGCTTTTTTCAACTGTTCTTCCTTATCAGAAGTCAACGATTGGGCATAGCGAATAGCATCTTCCATTAAATATTCGTATTTTGGATCTTGAGAGGCAGAAAAAATCAATGAAGGATTGGTTGTAGCGTCCACAGGCTGATAAGCCATCATGGATGCAAAATCCCCCGTGTCGGCAACCACAGTCGTAAATTTTTTTAATTGTTCCAGTAAATTCATAAGTTTAAGTTATATAAAATAAAATTTTCAATGGAATAAGTTAATAGATAATTTAAATGATTTATTGACATTCAATTGTTTAACTGAAAATTTATCACATTTTCAAAAAAATCACCTATCAAAGTTTGATGTAAATTTTCTTTTTGTAGAGTATATGTGCAATTATCCAATTGATGAAAACAAAACATAAAGCAAAAATGAGTGATCCCAAATAATTTCCAAAAACAGAAGATAACCACTCAAAATACACGAAATTCTTAATGGAAATCCAATTGCCTTGATACATAAATACAACATTGCTTAGCAAAATACTTAAAATATCGGCAACTACATAAATAAACAATGGATTGACCCCAAAAGATTCAAAAAACACACTCCATTTCTTTTTATTGTTTACGTCGATAATCCAAATTAGCAAAGAAAAAAGCAAGGAAGCCAAGCCACAAGTTACTAGAACAAAGCTGGAAGACCAAATTTTCTTGTTAACGGGAAAACCATAATGGAGAAAAAAACCTGCAAAGAAAAGTATAGTCCCAAAAATTGCCAAGTTTTGAATTTGTTCATTTTTCGATTTTGATTCAGAAATCAGTTTTCCTGCCCAAAAACCAATTAATACATGTGCTATGCAGGGTAATGTGCTCAAAATTCCCTCCGGATCAAAGGGAATAACTTTTCCGTCAGGTAAAGTTTCGGTATACATGTGTGAAGCGCCCAGTATAGCTCTATCCACAATCGCAATGATATTGTTTTCGCTGGCAACATAACTTCCGGTGACCCCAATCAGAATCCAGTAAATTAACAATATTGCTCCCGTTAAACAGGGAATGTGTTTGTGCGGAATCAACAAAATGATCAATGTACCAAAAAAAGATACCAAAGCCAACCGTTGCAAAACGCCCAAAATACGAACATTTTCAAAATTGGTGGCTGCTTGCCAGATTCTTTCACCCAATGGTATATCTGTTCCTTGCAATTCACGTAATCCGCCACTGAACAGTCCGAGCCAGCCAATAGCCAATCCAATCAAAAATAGCAATGAAGACCTTCTGAATAATTTTAAAAAGGTGCGATTAGAAAATTTAAAATCGAATTTCTTGTAGGATAAATACATGGAAACACCCATGATAAACATAAAAAACGGAAAAACCAAATCGGTTGGAGTTAAGCCGTTCCATTCTGCATGTCGCAAGGGTGGATAAACACTTCCCCAATTACCCGGATTATTGACCAAAATCATTCCGGCGATGGTGATGCCGCGCAATACGTCAAGGGAAAGCAAACGAGCAGACTTGCCTGTAGTTGATACCATAAATAATTTTTTAAGCAGTTAAATTTAAGGAAAATTATTGTTGCAAATTTAATGAAAATATTTTCTTTAAATATTCATAGATTAAAAAAGATAATTCAAACATGAAGCATCATGTGAAGAAAGAATTGCGAGTTAATTAGTAGAATTTTTTTAAAATAAATAATAACGAACATAAGTTCAAAATAATTTATATATTTGTAGTTTGAAAAATAAAAAATATGTCACGTCCCCGACAAAAGCGTATAATAAAATCGCCTCCGCTTATGATGGGTTACAAGCCTTTTGGCATTCCACATAAGGAATTTGATAAAATTGAACTCCATTTTGATGGGTTTGAAGCCATTCGTTTGCTCGATTATGAAGGAATGACGCAGGAAGAGGCAGCTGGACACATGAATGTTTCGCGACCTACACTAACGAGAATTTACGAATCGGCCAGAAAAACCATTGCCCAAGCATTGGTTGAAGGAAAAATGATAGTAATTAAAGGCGGAAATATTGAGTTTGAGCATCAATGGTTTCGTTGTAAATACTGTTATCAATTGGTCAAAGAAGGCGAAACTCATGTACATCAAAAGTATTCGGATGGAAACGAACTATTACCCATAGAAAGTTAGATAAGTAATTCATTTATTTCGTAGTAAATCAAAAAATAAAATTTATGTCCGAAAGTTTTCTTTCTACTGTTGTTGCTTTGTTTTTAGGAAGTGTTGGCAGCGTACTGTTGGCCGGTTTAATTTTGTTGTTAAAAGAGCGGCAGTTGCATAGGGTTACACACGTTTTAACTTACTTGGCAGGAGGTACATTACTTGGATCAGCTTTGTTGGGAATGATTCCTGAAGCTTCTGACATGATGGAAATAAAAAAGGTGTTATATGTGGTACTTGCTGGAATTATTTTTTTCTTTGTTCTCGAAAAAATTATTTTATGGAGAGTATGCTCCGACGCTTCATGCGAAAGAAATCTTCAAACAGCGGCTCCAATGGTTTTATTTGGCGATGCCTTCCACAATGCCATTGATGGGGTGATTATTGCTTCAGCCTTTTTAACTTCCAATACTTTTGGTTGGGTCGTAACTTTAGCGGTAATTTTTCATGAAGTACCGCAGGAATTGGGCGATTTCGGGATACTTTTAAAAAGCGGAATGAAACGTTCCAGAGCATTGCTTTACAATGCTTTATCAGGAGCTTCGGCTTTGATATTCGGAATAGTTGCGTATTTTTCGCTCAATTTTGCCAAGTCTTTGATTCCTTATGCATTGGCATTTTCTGCTGCCGGTTTTTTGTACATTGCTTTGGCTGATTTGATTCCTGAAATGCACAGAAAAACGTCATTCAAGGAGTCGATGGTGCAGATTTTCTTTATTTTGTTGGGAATTATGCTGATTTATTTTTTTGGAAGAGATTAGCAATCACTGATTTTTATATGAAACCCTCATGTCTTACATATACAAACACGAATGAATGTAATATTCAGACATGTGGGTGCCATCAGACAATTAAAAAATAAATTATATTCTGATGAAATATTCCAAATCCAGAGGGTCGATCACAATGGCATTTTTTGCAGGTTAAGCAGCTAATTCAAGAGTTAAATTTTGTTTGGAAATTGTGTTATTTATTGATTTCTGGAATATACAACAATAACGACAAAAATTAGGGAGCAGGGAAAAATGTTTTAGAGTAAAGATTTTATTTTACTGATAACCACCCGTATGAATGCTACTTATGTGTTTAGTCTTTTATTGGTATTGTTTCAGATGCCAAGAAATAAAAATGCAACTTTTAGAAATTTTTCGTCAAAACTTACATTTTTTTAATTCCTCCAGTGCCTTATTCTCTTTTCGAGTCATTTCTGCTTTTAATTCGGGAGTAATATCATCTTGTCCGCAAAGATGGAGAATACCGTGAATGATGACTCTGTGGAGCTCTTCTTCAAAGTCGACACTGAAATCTTCGGCATTGCTTTTCACAGTTTCCAAACTTATAAAAATATCGCCCGAAATTGTGGAATCCGTACTGTCGTCGAAAGTGATGATATCGGTGTAATAATCGTGTTGCAAATATTGTCGATTGATTTCGAGGATGCGTTCGTTGTTACAAAATATATAGGCAATTTCTCCAACTTTTTTTTCGTAATTGTGGGCTGTCTGTTTTATCCAGCGGTTGATTTTTTGTTTTTTCAGTGCCGGCATCGGAATGTTTTCGGTAAAGTATTGAATCATGACTAAATGAAATATAAATAGGTTTTCACATAAAAGAAATTTATGAAATTTTCAGACAAATATACTTGATTTTGCTGAAGAATGTTTTGAAGGAACTTTAGTTTTTTCTTTTTGCATTTTTTCCAAAAAAAATATCCTTTTGTTCTTTTCCATAGTGGGAGGAACAAAAGGATAAAATTAATTGAGCAAACAAAGAATAAAAAGGTTTTTCAGCGTATTTGTAAATTAAAAAAATTATTGAAGTTTGTTGAGTGCCTGCTGAATTCTTTCAAAAGCTTTTTTCAGATTATCTTCGGATGTTGCATAGGAAAAGCGAATACATTGCGGAGCACCAAAGGCTACACCGCCAACCGATGCAACATGAGCTGTTTCGAGTAAAAACATGGCAAGGTCTGCAGAATTTTCAATAACCTTTCCGTTGAAAGATTTTCCAAGATAGGCACTGCAATCGGGAAAAACATAGAATGCACCTTGTGGAACACTAACTTTCAACCCGGGTATTTGGCGAACCAGTTCCACCACCAAATTTCTACGTCGTTCAAAGGCAGCACGCATGGTTTCCACGCACGACTGATCTCCGGTATACGCGGCTTCGGCGGCTTTTTGAGCAACGGAACAAGCTCCGGAAGTATATTGTCCTTGTAATGTTCCGCAGGCAGAAGCAATCCATTTCGGAGCGGCTATCCAACCTATTCTCCAGCCTGTCATTGCGTATCCTTTGGAAACACCGTTTATAACTACCACTCTGTCTCGAATTTCTTCAAATTGGGCAATACTTTCGTGTTTCCCAACATAATTGATGTGCTCGTAAATTTCATCGGAGAGAATGAGTATTTGTGGGTGTTTTGCCAATACTTGAGTCAATCCCTGCAATTCTTCTTTGGTGTAAACGCTGCCAGTAGGATTGGAAGGAGAACAAAGAATCAGGGCTTTGGTTTTTTCCGTAATGGCTTTTTCCAATTGTTCCGGAGAAATTTTAAAATCATTTTCAATGTCGGAATAGATAAATACCGATTTACCTTCGCCCAACTTGACCATTTCGGGATAGCTTACCCAATATGGAGCCGGAATAATCACTTCATCATCCTTGTTCAAAATTGTCAACAGTACATTGCAAATGGCTTGTTTTGCTCCATTGGAACAAACAATCTGATCGGGGGTAAATTCCAAGTTGTTTTCATTTTTGAGTTTTGAGCAAATAGCTTTTCTCAATTCGAGAAAACCCGGAACTGGAGAATAGAAGGAGTAATTGTTGTCAACTGCTTGTTTTGCAGCAGCTTTAATGTGATCGGGAGTGTTAAAATCCGGTTCACCAACGCTGAGGTTGATAACGTCAAATCCCTGAGCCTTCAGTTCGTTACTTTTTTGAGACATGGCAAGCGTTTCCGAAGGTGATAAGGCTGCCAAACGTTCTGATACTTTAAACATTGCTTTTTCTAATTTTTTGTAGTGATTTTGATGCAAAAATAATCAAAAAATTACAATTTATTTGATTTTAAAGGCAATTTGTTGTAATAATTCTTGTTTATTTTTTTAATTAAAATTAAATATCTGTTTTCCTGATAAATAGATAATTTTTTTATGAATTTTTATTTTCTTTTTTTATGGTTTGTACCCAAGACCCAACAGGTTTATGGTTTTTCGTGAAAAAAATTGACATGAAAAATTAAGAATCAGTGATTTTTTCAGATTCAAACACACACAAACACGGCAATTACCTTGTATCAGTTGAGCAGTAATATAATGCATTTTATGTAATTTCTTTAAGCATGACCAGTGCAGCCTGCGTGGAACGTTGAATAATTTGTTCGCGGGTATTGCCAAAATGAAAAAGTCGGCTTGTCATTTTATCTTTTGAGCAGGCAGCTATCCAAACTGTTCCAACCGGTTTTTCCGCAGTTCCGCCCGAAGGCCCGGCAATACCGGAAGTGGCTATGGCTGTGTCGGTGTGCAAAAGCTGCAAGGCTCCTCTTGCCATTTGTTCTACCACCTGCCGGCTGACAGCTCCATATAAGTTCAAATCTTCGGAGGATACTTGCAAAACTTCCGTTTTAACTTCATTGGCATAAGCTACAATTCCGCCTTTGAAATATTCCGAACTTCCCGCATGAGAAGTAAAGCGATGAGCTATGTTGCCACCTGTACAACTTTCGGCTGTGGCAGTAGTCTTGCCTTGTGCTGTCAGCAAATTTCCGACAATCTGCTCTATAGGTAAATCCTCAAATGCGATGATGGCTTTTCCCAAAAGTTGTTTCAAAGATTCGATTTGCTGATTGACAGCAAATTCCAATGAAAGCAAATCGTCTGATGTGCCTGTCAGTCTGAGTTTGACGATTCCATAATTCGGCAGATAGGCCAAATGAATAAAATCGGGCAATTCTTTTTCCCAGTCTGCAAGTTTTATGGCCAAAGCCGATTCGGAATATCCAAAAACCTGAATCGTTTTGTGCAGAATTTTTTGTGTTTGAAATTTTTTCTGTAAACGTGGAATAATTTCGTTACGCATGGCTTCCATCATTTCATAGGGAACACCGGGCATGGAAACCACCACTTTTTCGTCTTGTTCAAACCATGTAATGGGTGCAGTTCCAACTTTGTTTTGAATGACGGTACAATTTTCAGGCACCATAGCTTGCGAGTAAGTCAAATCGTTGAAAACAAAATCGATTCGGTTGGCGAAAACCTGTTTGATATTTTCTATTACCGAAGGATCGAACACCAACTTGGTATGGAAATATTCGCACAATGTTTTTTTGGTAATATCATCGTTGGTTGGGCCGATGCCACCCGTTATCAGCACAATATCCGTTCGTTTTAAAGCTTCATCGAGAGCGTTGGTAATATGGGAGGCTTCGTCGTGAACAGAAGTAATTTGAAATACTTCAAAGCCAGCCTTGTTGAGCTCTTGAGCCATCCATGCCGAGTTGGTGTCCACGATTTGACCGATAAGAATTTCGTCTCCTATGGTTATGATTTCTACTTTTTTGCTGTTCATGTTTTCTGTATAATTTTATGTATATTTTTTGTCAGTAAAAAATATCTTTCATGTCTAATTTTTGCTTGAGCTGTTTCATGCAACGGCTCAACATAATAACAAAATACTGATTATCAAAAAATTTTCACGTTTAACTTTAAATTTTTTAGACGTAGCATGCTACGTCTCTACTGAATATTTATTTGCTGATTATCAAATAATTAGTCAAAATTTTAATCTCGTATCTCGCACTACTTCCTCCAAGCTGCTTATTCTACAGAGAATTTCCAATACTCAATCATTTCTCTCTCTTGTTTTTTTTAACAAGTCGGCTATCAATTCCACTTCTTTGTACCATTTTTCACCAAAACGACGTATCAAAGGGACTTTTAAAAAACGATAGGCCGGAATTTTCAACTTTTTTCCCAAAACAAAAGCACATTCGCAAACTTTCCAGTGATGCAGATTAACGGCCGTGTAATCGTTGATTTTTTGCAGTCTTACAGGATAGAGATGACAGGAAATCGGTTTACAAAAATCGGTTTTTCCCTGATAATAAGCTTTCTCCAAACTACATTTACAAGTTCCATCCTCTTCAAAGAAGGCAAAAACACATTCTCTTTCATTCACCAGAGAGGTTACGCAATCGCCATCCTGATCGATATAATAAAAACCTTTTTCTCGAATTATTTTTTTTGAATTTTCCGGTAAAAATTCCTGAATTTCAGGAAGAATATCTTTTATTATTTTCAATTCGTCTTTTTCCAAAGGAGCGCCAGCATCGCCTTCCACGCAACAAATACCTTTACAGGAAACCAAATTGCAAACAAAAAATTCCTCCAATAAATTCTCACTGATAAGCGTATCATTCACTTGAAACATAGTATTCAATTTTTTTTGCTTCGATTGCAAAATAAACAGTATGCAAAGTTAATCAAGTTCTTATTTTTCCAGTTCGATTACTTCAAGATTTTGAATTTTTTTTCCGTCGATTTCGAGACGTACGATGGTTTGAACCGTATGAAAACCATATTTACCAGCAGCTCCGGGATTAATGAGCAACAAGTTGAGTTTTTCGTCATACTGAACTTTTAAAATATGAGAATGGCCACATACAAATAAATCCGGAGGTTGTTGAAGAATAGCAGGGCGAACCGACCTATCGTATTTTCCGGGATAGCCGCCAATGTGTGTGAGCCATACTGCCACATCTTCGCATTGAAAATGAAAATGTTGCGGAAAAAGTGAGCGAATGTTCACATCATCAATATTTCCCCATACTCCACGTAGAGGTTTGAACTCGTTCAGCTGATTCACTATTTCCAAAGAACCCCAATCGCCGGCGTGCCAAATTTCGTCGCATTCGGAAAAATATTGATATATACGCGGATCCAAATAACCGTGTGTGTCCGAAAGAATTCCAATCCGTTTCATTTTATTTATAAATATTTGTAATAAAGAGAGTTCGATATTACGATTCCATGTTTAAATTATATAAATAATTGATAATTAATAAGGTAATAAGGTAATAAGTTTTATTCTTGTTGTTGATGATAGTTTTATGAATATTAAGACCTCATTTCAAACAACTGATTTTAGAAACATGTGAATACCGCTTTTCATCAACCTTATCAGATTAATTTATAATTGCTTATAAAATATTTTTATGTTGAACTTACGTTATAATTATTTTGTGTTAACGATTTAAGGATGAGAAAATTTTTTATCAAGGATAATTTTCTGTGAATGAACAAATCAAATAGACTTTCAAATTCGTTAGCTTTTACATGCAATGGCTCTATCAAATATTTACACACTGATTATCAGATAATTAATAAAAATTATACTCTGAACTCTTAACTCTTCACCCGAAACTTTTTAGACGTAGCATGCTACGTCTCTACAAAATATTTACTCACTGATTATCAAATAATTAATCAAATTTTTACTCTGAACTCAAAACTCCTCACTCGAAACTTTTTAGACGTAGCATGCTACATCTCTACCAAAATATTTATTCGCTGATTATCAAATAATTAATCAAATTTTTACTCTGAACTCTGAACTCAAAACTCAAAACTCCTAACTCTACCATCCCTTCAACCGTAAAACATCTGTTTTTCATTTGTGGCTTATTTCAAGAAATAAAATTAATCAAAAAAGTTTAGTATTTTTGCTGTTTTTGAAAATCGTGGCACATTCGTTGTTGTTTTTCATAAATATAGATTTACTTCTAATTGAAAAATTTTTTTTGGGAGGAATTGACTAAAAAAATTTTTTTAATTCATCGAATTAATTCTGTTTTTTTGAAAGGTGGATATGAAAATCAAATTTATTTTACATATATTTTTCTGTTCTTGTTTGTTTACAACAATTGAAATAAGTGCTCAGGAAATAGGGAACTTACCAGAGAAAACGCCTGAACAGGAAGCCATGCAGCAAACCAGTAAACTACAACAGGAATTGGATTTAAACGCAGAGCAGGTTAAAAAGATTTACGAAATCAACCTTCGGTATGCCAAACAGCGTCAGTCGGTTACAAAACGTTCGGAAGTCATGGAACTGCTGAAAAGGAAAGATGGTGAAATAGAAAATGCGCTGGGCAAAGAAAAATATCAGCAGCTCCAGAACAAACGCAACGAACGAATTTCCATTGATGTCCCAACTACATCGGGTATGCAAAATATTACGCCTTCCTATCGTTCCACCAAAAGAACCGGAAATACGAATTTGAGTTTTCCCGAAAGAAATTTGCAAAACGACAGCAAAACTTCAGATGGTAATACGGAACAACCCAAACGTTTGACTCCCAATAATTCGAGGCGTACCACTGATGAAGTGGAAAGAAAAAACACTCCGCCTCAACAAAGAAAGTAAAGATACATGTCGCACCCTTTCTTTCAGTTCAAACAATTCACTGTTTTTCATGATCGTTGTGCCATGAAAGTGGGAATTGATGGCGTAACGCTTGGAGCTTGGACACCGGTAGATAATGCAAAAAAAATTCTTGATATCGGGACGGGCACCGGCTTAATAGCTTTGATGCTGGCTCAACGAAGTACAGCTGAAATTGATGCGTTGGACATTGATAAACAAGCTATTGAACAAGCCCGTTTCAACGTGGAAAATTCCGCATGGAAAAATCGCATTCGTTTGTTTGAAACTTCTCTGCAGGAGTATCATTCAGTTTGTACAACGGCTTACGATGTATTGGTATGTAATCCACCCTATTTCATAAATTCCAAAAAAAGTCCTATTGTTGCCAGAAATATGGCTCGTCATGCAGAATCTCTTACACATGAAGAGCTGATTGATCTTTCCTTTGATTTGTTGAAACCGGACGGGACATTGTGTGTTATTCTGCCGGTGGAGGAAGGTTTGCAGGCAATTTCACATGCTTTGGCCAGCAATTGGTATGCTCATCAAATGGTTTTCGTTTTTCCCAAGCCTGCAGCCAAAGCCAAGCGATTGCTTATTCAGTTGGGTAAAAAAGAAAAAATCACCCGTATTTCGCGACTTGCCATCGAAACGGAGCAACGCCACGAATATACAGATGAATACAAAAATCTGGTGAAAAATTTTTATTTGAAACTGTAGTAGTTAAATCAGAGAAAAAATTAAATCAAAGATTTGATTTTTTCGGCCAAGACTGATTTGGAAGTTGCACCAACTTGTTTATCGACGAGTTGTCCATCTTTAAAAAACAGTAAGGTTGGGATATTACGAATGCCAAATTTTGTTGGAACTTCAGCGTTTTCATCTACGTTTAATTTCCCGACTTGCACTTTTCCGTCATATTCTTCGGCCAGTTCTTCTACAATAGGACCTACCATTCTACAAGGGCCACACCATTCTGCCCAGAAATCAACCAATACGGGTTTTCCACTTTCAATAAATTCGTTAAGATTTTCGTCTGTAAATTCAATGACCATAATTTTTAAGTTTTGAAGTTTGCAATAATTTTTTATTCAAAAAACAAATATCGGTAACAAAAGTTTTATAATTAAACACTATTTTGCTATAGAAATAATCAATTAAAGATAACATTGACTTATCAATTTACATCAAAATCGAGTATTCCTTCACTTTTGGCAGTTTTCAGCATTCGATATACTTTGGGGTTGATATCCACGCGATGCTGTCGGGCAAAAAAGTTGATTTTATTGAAAGAATTTTGATCTTGTACCTGAATATATACATTTACATTTCCCTTATTTCCAAGAATAATTTTACTTAACATTTCAACGGTATCTTCCGTAAGTTGCTGCAGTGGGATATTAATTTTCAGGTTATTGACGAATTTGTCTTTAATATCTGAAAAAAAATCGATTTTTTGTATTTTAAGTTCAAGTTCTTGTTCTCCGCCAATATCTGTATTTTTCCTGTATTTGCTGTCGGCATATTTTTCCTGAACGATGGCCTGAATGAAAACAAACATGTCTTTTATCATGTATTTCTGGAATTCTATATAATTGTTGCCATACAACACAAATTCATAGGAACCATCGTAATCTTCGAGAGTGAATACGCCGTAGGGTTTTCCTGCTTTTGATACGGAATGACGGATATTGGTGACGAGTCCGCCAATTTTCAGTTGTTTCCCTTTTAGTGAAGTCAAATCTTTCAATTGTCCGGTAGAAGTGTTGCAGATGTAATTCATTTCAAATTCAAACTGATCGAGTGGGTGAGCAGAAAGGAACATGCCGATCAATTCTCTTTCCCTGTTTAATCGGTTAAGAGGAGCCCACGCCGGCGCATAGGGAATTTCAGGCTTGTTGATTTCAATGGAATTCATATCGCCAAACAGTGTATTTTGCGACATAAGTCTGTCGGCTTGATATTTGTTCCCGTAACGAATCAAGCTTTCGATCACCGTTTCTCCTTTGCCGTTTTCCACAAAAAACTGTTCGCGTTTGATGTCGTTTAGTCCGTCAAAAGCTCCGGCTATTGCCAGACTTTCAATAGCACGTTTGTTGCAGGCCGTAAGATTGACGCGTTCCACAAAATCGAAAATGTTTTTAAATTTTCCGTGTGCATGTCGTTCGTTCACTATGGCCATGACGGCATTTTCGCCGACACCTTTGATACCGCCCAAACCAAAACGAATATCGTTTTTCTCGTTGACAGAAAAAGTAAAATCACTCTCATTGACATCGGGACCCAGCACATTGATGCCCATATTTCGGCATTCGTCCATAAATTTGCTCACTTCATCGATGTCATCCTTATTTCTTGAGAGGTTGGCTGCCATGAATTCGGACGGATAATGAGCTTTCAGGTAAGCAGTACGATAAGCGAGATAAGAGTAGCAGGTAGCATGCGACTTATTGAAGGCATAATTGGAAAATTCCACCCAGTCGCTCCAAATTTGTTCCAATTTTTCGAGCGGTCCGTAGCCATTTTTTTGGCAACCAGCAATAAATTTTTCCTTCAAAGCCTGCATTTTGCCGGTGAGTTTTTTCCCCATTGCTTTTCGGAGTTCATCGGCTTCAGCACGTGTAAAGCCGGCCAAATCGACACTCAGCAACATTACCTGTTCCTGATAAATGGTAATACCGTAAGTTTCTTTCAGCCTCTTTTCCATGATGGGAAACGGATATTCAATCTTTTCCAATCCATGTTTTCGGTTGATATACTGAGGAATATACTGCATTGGGCCGGGACGGTAAAGCGCATTCATGGCAATTAAATCTTCAATTTGTGTGGGCTGAAGAGCTTGCAAATGTTTTTGCATGCCGGCAGATTCAAATTGAAAAGTACCTACAGTTTGACCTTTGCTGAAAAGTTGATAGGTTTCAGGATCATCCAATGGTACTTTGTCGAGATCTACTTCGATATTTTTGGATTTTCTGATGTTTTCCAATGTATCTTTGATAATGGAAAGCGTTTTGAGACCTAAAAAGTCCATTTTTATCAATCCGACTTCCTCTATGACCGAACCTTCGTATTGCGTAACCAGAATTTCTTCTTTTGTGTCCTTGTCTTCGGCAGTGGATAATGGAACAAATTTTGTCAGGTCATCGGCACCAATGATTATGCCACAGGCATGAACTCCGGTTTGTCGTACAGTGCCTTCCAGCATTTCGGCATAGCGAAGTGTGCTGGAAAGATTTTCGTCGGAAGAATTTCGGGCAATCTCCAATTCGGGAACAAATTTGAAACAATTGGACAAATTGACTTTCATTTTTTTTCCGTCCGGCGTATCGGGCAATTTGTCGGGAATAAGTTTGGTCAATCTTTCTGCTTCGGAAAGTGGCAATTTTTGAACCCGCGCCACATCTTTTATGGCTGATTTTGCTGCCATAGTGCCAAAAGTGATAATATGGGCAACTCTGTCCTTTCCGTATTTTTCGGTAACCCAGCGTAAAACTTCATTTCGTCCGTCGTCATCGAAATCGACATCAATATCGGGCATGGAAATACGGTCGGGATTCAGAAAACGCTCGAAAAGCAAATCATATTTCAAAGGATCAATATCGGTAATTTTCAGGCAGTAAGCTACAACCGAACCAGCTGCCGAACCACGACCCGGGCCAACGGCAACACCCATATTTCTTGCCGCAGCAATAAAATCCTGAACAATAAGAAAATAACCGGGAAATCCCATAGTTTTGATAACGTTCAACTCAAAATTGATGCGTTCTTCAAGTTCGGGATCCAGATTTTCTCCATACCGTTCTTTAGCACCTTCAAAAGTAAGGTTTCTCAAATAATCGGCTTCCAGCTTGATTCGGATAACCTTGTCCATGCCACCCAAACGGTCAAATCCCTTACCAAATTCTTCACGCAGCATGGCTTCGGTGTAACGTGAGCGGTATTGATTTTCATCGGCAAATTCTTCCGGAATTTTGAAGGTTGGCATCATGGGTGCCGAATCAATATCGTAAAACTCTACTTTTTGAGCTATTTCGAGTGTATTTTCGAGCGCTTCAGGTATGTCCGAAAATATTTCCTGCATTTGTTGAGGCGTTTTCAACCATTCCTGTTTGGTGTAACGCAGGCGTGTGGGATCGTCCATGTCTTTTCCCGTACTGAGACAAATCAATCGTTCATGTCCTTCGGCATGTTCTTCTTCCACAAAGTGGACATCGTTGGTGGCAATCAGTTTTGTATTGGTTTTTCTGGCCAGCTTTATCAATTCAACATTTTGAAGGGTTTGTTTTTCGTAGGTAGAAGTGTCGCCTCCGGGTTTGTCGGTTTTATGACGTTGCAGTTCGAGATAGAAATCGTCGCCAAATACTTTTTTGTACCAAAGAACAGCTTTTTCTGCTTCTTCCAAGTTTCCCGATTCAATTTTTTTGTGAATTTCACCTCCCAGACAAGCTGAAGAAGCAATTAAACCTTCACTGTATTTTTCCAGAATTTCATGGTCGATACGCGGTCGATAATACATTCCTTCTATCCAAGCCAGCGAAATGAGTTTGCATAGATTTCGATAACCTGTTTTATTTTTGGCCAACAAAATGAGATGATAACCACTCCGGTCTTCCTGACTTTCTTTCGAGAAACGGCTTCTATGGGCTACATAAGTTTCACATCCAATGATTGGTTTGAAAAGTTTACGTTTTTCTGTTTCAATATTTTTATGAATCTCATCTTTTTGAATGTCAGATAATTCATCTTTATTTAATTGCTTTTGCAAAAGGGAAATATTTTCATAAACAGGAACATTTTTCTTTTTTACGTAGTTGTAAAATTCTTTTATTCCGAACATGCTGCCGTGATCGGTGAGTGCAATAGCCGGCATGCCGGTTTTCATAGCTTTGTCGACCAATTGATCTATGGAAGACATGCCGTCGAGAATAGAATAATGCGAGTGAACGTGCAAATGAACAAACGTATTCATGCTAAATAGGTGAAGTATTGAATATTAGAAAAGCTGAAAAACTTTAAATTTAGGTGTTTAAAGTTAGTAAAATTTTTGTTGTGGACAGATTTATATCGAAGGAAAAATTTCAAAAAAAGGAAATAAAATTTATTCTCTTTTGATTTTCAACAGTGTCTG
Organism: Paludibacteraceae bacterium; assembly: GCA_018433525.1. Classification (GTDB taxonomy): domain Bacteria; phylum Bacteroidota; class Bacteroidia; order Bacteroidales; family Paludibacteraceae; genus MVYY01. Next base: position 10,721 of record JAHDRA010000108.1, on the reverse strand, counting down.
AAAAATAAATCAGGGGCTGTATGTTAATAAGCCCCTGAAAAAGAAATATTAAAGAATTTTTCAAGCTCCAAAATCGTCGAACATCAGCATTTCACGCGGGACGCCGAGATCGTCAAGCATTTTTTCGACTGCTTTGGCCATTGGACCCGGCCCGCACATATAATATTCAATTTCTTCTGGTTCATCGTGGAATTTGAGATATTCATTGAGAATAACGCTATGAATAAATCCTACAGGCCCAGTCCAGTTATCTTCGGGAAGAGGTTCACTCAAAGCTATGTGGAACGAGAAATTGGGAAATTCTTTTTCCAGTTCACGGAAATCTTCTTCGTAGAAAATTTCGTTTTTCGAACGTGCGCCATACCAGTAGGAAATTTTTCGGTCGGTTATGCGTAAGGTTTTCAGCAAATGTAAAATATGGGAGCGCAAAGGAGCCATTCCGGCGCCTCCACCGATGTAAAGCATCTCGCGTTTTGAATCGATAATTGGATGAAACTCGCCAAACGGGCCGGAGACATTCACTTTATCGCCCGGTTTAAGACGGAAAATATAAGAAGAAGCAATACCCGGTTTTACATCTAAAAATTTTCCTGTAGCTCGGTCAATGGGAGGGGTGGCAATACGAACATTCAGCATGATGATATCGCCTTCGGCCGGATAATTGGCCATTGAATAGGCACGCATGGTTTCTTCGTCATTGCTGCATGTTAAATCCCAAAGATGCATTTTATCCCAATCGGGACGGAAACGTTCTTCCACTTCAAATTCACTGAATTTGAGTTCGTATCGTGGAATATCAATTTGAATGTAGCTTCCGGGCAGAAAATTCATATGCTCTCCCTCAGGAAGTTTTACAATCAGTTCTTTGATAAAGGTCGCAACATTTTTATTGGAAATCACTTCACATTCCCATTTTTTAATGCTGAGAATGGATTCGGGAATTTTTATTGAAAGGTCATTTTTTACCTTCACCTGACAACCCAACCGCCAATGTTCTTTGATTTCTTTTCGGGAAAAATGTCCTGTTTCGGTGGGTAAAATTTCGCCTCCGCCTTCGAGTACCTGACAGCGACATTGAGCACAAGTTCCTTTTCCGCCACAGGCAGAGGGTAGATATATCTGCTGATTGACCAGTGTACTCAACAAAGTTCCTCCGGCCGGCACTTCCAGTTTTTTTTCATTATTAATGGTGATAGTAACGTTTCCCGAAGCGACAAGATATTGTTTGGCAACCAATAAAACCACTACCAATAAAAATATAACTACAAAAAATACCAATAAGCTGGCAATCAGTGTTGAAGTTTGAATTGCTAATAACATAATTTAATTGACGTTATCCTTCCCGTTTTTTTTGAAGGAATAATTTATTGATTAATTAATATCTATTGCAAATAAAATGTATAAAATAAAAAAACAGAAGATTTTAAATTAAATTTTCAAGCCCGAGAAACACATAAAGGCAATCCCCATTAAACCTACAGTTATAAAAGTTATTCCTAAACCACGTAACGGTTTCGGAACATTGGAGTATTCCATTTTTTCACGAATGGCTGCCAGTCCGACAATAGCCAGCAACCAGCCGACGCCGGAACCCAAAGCGTAGGATGTAGCTTCGCCAATATTGTGAAAAGCTCTTTGCTGCATAAATAGCGATGCTCCCATTATGGAACAATTTACTGCAATAAGTGGCAGAAAAATTCCCAATGAGCTGTAGAGTGAAGGAGAAAATTTTTCAACTGCCATTTCAACAATTTGTGTTATGGCCGCTATGACGGCAATAAACAAAATGAAAGAGAGATAACTCAAATCGAGTGAAGCCAATTGTGGACTAAGCCACTGCAAAGCTCCCTCTTTTAAAACGTAATTTTGGAGTAAATAATTTACGGGAACGGTAATAAAAAGAACAAATGTAACGGCTGTCCCCAGTCCTAAAGATGTTTTTACGTTTTTAGATACTGCCAAATAGGAACACATTCCCAAAAAATAGGCAAATATCATGTTATCGACAAAAATCGATTTAACAAATATATTCAATATACTTTCCATATTTTATTTGTTGTTTTCTTGATAATATGAATAATTATTCAATCGCTTTAGTAGTCATAAAAAATTATATGACTATTTTTCTTGCAACTCCTTGTTTTTGGCTCTATGAACCCAAATGATACATGCCACGAGAATCAACGCCATAGGAGGCATCATCATCAGTCCGTTGTTCATGTATCCTACGTTAAAAAATGATTGGGGAATAATATTATATCCCAATAGTGTGCCAGAACCAAAAAGTTCACGGAAAAATGAAACAATAATTAAAATAATAGCATATCCAAATCCATTGCCTAAACCATCCAAAAAAGATTCCCAGGGACTGTTGGACATGGCAAAAGCTTCCAGTCGTCCCATTAAAATACAGTTGGTAATAATCAGTCCGACATACACCGACAATTGAACACTAACGTCGTAGGCAAAAGCTTTTAAAATTTCGCTGACTATGGTAACTAGTGCAGCAACAACTACCAGTTGAACGATAATACGAATACGATTGGGAATGGTATTACGAACAAGCGAAACAATAATATTTGAAAAAGCAACTATGATGGTAACAGAAATTCCCATTACCAAAGCAGGCTCGAGTTTTGCAGTAACTGCTAATGCCGAGCAAATACCCAATACTTGAATCGTGATGGGATTATTCTTGCTTAATGGTCCCAATAATACTTGTCTTGACTTTTTGGATAATAATGTACTCATTGTTTTATTTCTCCTATGGTTGATAATTGACGAAAAAACGCTTCATATTGTCCTATACAGTTCAGCAGCATGGTTTCTACACCTTTGCTGGTAATTGTTCCACCGGAAATAGCATCTACTTGTTCCCTTCCTTCAGCTTTTTTACCGACTTTCATAACCGCAATCGACACAAATTCATTTTTTTCGTTAAAAATATGTTTACCTTCAAATTGTCTTTGAAAATTCGGCTCAGCAATGTTGGCACCCAAACCCGGTGTTTCACTGGCATGAGAAAAATATGCTCCGTAAATAGTATTCTTATCATCGTTTAGTGACACATATCCCCAAATCGGACCCCAAAGACCTGTTCCACGCAAAGAAATGATATATTTTGTTTCTCCTTCGACTTGTGCTATAAAAATTGGAAGTCGCCTTTCTTCAACTTTTTTTGATAATTCTTTGGCAATGTCAATATCAAAAGCTTCTTTTTTTGAGTAGGATAAAATCTCGCCATTGGTATTGACAATTAAACCTTTAATAACATACTGATCATATAGTTGTGCTATATTGTTCTGTTTAGCATCGATACGCAAAGATTTTAAAATCTGCTTTTTCTTGTCCAATTCTATATTGGAATTTTGCTTTTCCTTCAGCGCTCCCGATACAAATGCCAGCATGAGGGCAACTATTACCACCATTACTGTAGCATAAACCAGTGTGTAAGTATTACTGTTCGTATTCATTTTAATGTATATTATTTTTTTGGGTTATTGCTGATCCCATCATTACTTTATTGAATGGATTTTTGTGCTCTACTTATCCGTTTTTTTACATTGGCATCTACAACATAAAAATCGATAAGCGGAGCAAAAATATTCATAAGCAAAATTGCCAGCATCATTCCTTCCGCGTATCCCGGATTGAGTACTCGAATAATGATGGCCAGGCATCCTATTAATAAACCGTATATCCATTTCCCTTTTTCGGTACGGGCTGAAGTTACCGGATCGGTTGCCATAAATACCGCACCAAAGGCAAATCCACCAAAAACCAGATGGTTGTACCAAGGAAAATGTGCAGCAGCAGTATCAGGCCCAAATAGATTGAAAACAATGCCCATCAAAGCACCTCCAAAAAATACAGAAAGCATAGTTTTCCAACTAGCCACTTCGGTTATTAACAAAACAAAAGCTCCCAGCATGATCGCTATTATAGAAGTTTCTCCCACAGAACCGGGAATCAGGCCAACGAATCCATCCCAAAATCCCAATGAGTGACCAAAAGTGTCCGTTATATGGGGAACAGAAGTTGAAGCAGTAGCTATCTGCCCCAAAGGAGTTGCCCCTGAAAAAGCATCTACAACATTTCCGCCTCCAAATCCCAAAGCAGTTCCGGTTCGTATCCAAACGCTGTCTCCGGACATGTGAGTAGGATAGCCGAAAAATAAAAATGCCCTGGCTACCAGTGCTACATTAAAAATATTCATTCCTGTTCCGCCAAATACTTCTTTGGCAAAAATTACGGCAAATGCGGTAGCTACTGCTACCATCCAAAGCGGAGTGTTAATAGGAATAATTAACGGAATAAGAAAACCCGTTACCAAAAAACCTTCCTGTATTTCCTCACCTTTTATTTGTGCTCCAATAAATTCTATTCCCAAGCCCACTGCATAAGAAACTACGATATACGGAAGAACGGCCAAAAAACCGAATAAAAATTCGGTCCAAAAATTTACATCCTGACCTATTGCAAGGTAGTGTTGATAACCAACATTATACATGCCGAACAAAAGAGCAGGCACTAAGGCAACAATGACTGTACTCATGGTTCTCTTGGTGTCTACTGGATCGTGAATGTGGCTGCCGTATTTAGGTGCTGTGGTAGTAGGAACAAATAAAAATGTCTCAAACCCATCATAAACAGAATGAAGTTTTTCTAACTTGCCGCCTTTTTCAAAGTACGGTTTTATTTTATCCATGAAATTTCTTAATGCGTTCATATCCAAAATTATTTCTGCTTTTTTGTTGCCGTTTAAACGGTTGTTTTTATGAATTTTTTTATTCCAGTTCTTTTTTCATCATATCCAAAGCTTCACGTACAATTAGCTGCAGAGGCAATTTGGAAGTACAAACAAATTCGCACAAAGCAACATCTTCGGGTGCTATTTCGTAACCGCCTAAAGCCTCCATTTTATCAATGTTTCCGGTAATCATGGCTTTAAATAGATATTCCGGCAAAATATCCATAGGCAGTACCCGATCATATTCGTTCGACATAATAATGGCTCTTCTTCCGCCCAAAATGCGTGCATCATAAGAAAATTTGATATCTCCAAAGATTTTTTTGAAAAATTTCTTTTGTAACAGGGGAGTAAAAAATAATTTGGTAGCACTGAATTTATTCAAACGGGGCATGGCCCAGCCCAAAAATTCATGAATTTCTGTTCCTTCATCTATAACAAAAATTTGAGAAGCGTAAGGGTCAATAAAGTCATTAATATCAACTTTTATTCCACTTATTACATTTCCCAAAATATATCTCAGAGGAATACCTTTATGTACGTTACCGTTTATAAAAGGAGCTACTGCTGTTCCGGGCAGGGTAGTGTAATATTTTGGTTCAATTACTTCTGGACCAGTTAAAGCTATAATTTTTTTTAAATCAATGATGCCCTTATTAAAAAATCTGCCAATGTAAAGCATATCCTGAACATTGACAGTCCAAACAACCTCACCTTTGTTAATGGGATCGACGTGATTGATTTGTATTCCTACATTTCCTATGGGATGAGGTCCTTCATATTCAGTAATTTCAACATTTTTTACTTTCAAAAATTCGTTTGAAGGAACATTGGCTTTTACGCCCAAATGAACTTTTCCCGGTGTCAATTTGGCCAATGCATCAATTCCCGTTTGAAAGTCTGCAAACTGCCCTTTCAAAATAAAATTGTAATCCGGAGCCAGTGGAGCCGTATCGAAAGAGGAAATAAAAATTGACTTTGGCGTTTTATTGGGATTGGCTATTACATCATAGGGGCGTTGTTTGATGTAAGGCCAAATTCCAGCTTTCAACAAGGCTGATTTGATTTCCTCTCCACTTAAACTTTCCAATGATGGATGTCCAAAATTTTCATATTCGTTGACAACATCACGCTCTATTGTAATATTTATCAATTTTCTTTTCTCACCTCTGTTTACAGCCAATACTTTGCCGCTAACAGGCGATACGATGTTTAAATTTTCGTGAATTTTATCGTGAAAAACCGGTGTGCCGGCTTTTACACGATCTCCTGCCCGTACTAATACTTTTGGAATTATTCCATGATAATAGTCCGGAACGAGTGCGACAATGTCAGAAATCACGGTACGCTCAATCATCTTTTGAGCAGCACCATCTATAGGGATATCCAAACCCTTGGTAGTCTTAATAACATTAGTCATAAAAAGAAAAATTTGGTTTTAAAATTTTGGATAAAATTATCCCTCAACTTTTTTGCTAAAATATTTGTCCTGAAAAACGGTGCAAAATTACACATTTTTATTGTTATTACGGAGAGTTTATTGGAGAAATTTTTCATTAATTTTTCGTGGCTTCTTTAAAATTGTAAATGTTATATACGATTTTTATTTCAGAAATATTATAATGAATCAATAAATAGACGAAGAACAGTGTTTTGCGGATAAAGTTGGATTAATTTTATTATTTGAGTATAATTTGAAAGGTTTTCAGAATTAATTGGTTTTTAAACGGCATTATAGAATGATTCGGCCAAAAGCATTCTTAGACAAGACAAATGAAGAAATCCGGTTACTAATTTGTAGGAGGAAATTTCATGGATTTGGCGTAAACATGCAATGAAGGGTAAGAGAAGGATATTAAATTTTGTGTAAATTAAATTATCATGTAAATTTGCCATCTGTTTTTCATAAAAACTATGGATTGGAAAGAAATTTATTTACAAGCAATAAATTGGCGCGAAAAACACATCAAAGAACGCCAGTTTATCCTGATATTAAGTTTTCTGACAGGAATTTTTGCTGCGTTGGCAGCTTTTGTTCTAAAGATGGCCATTCATTCCGTGCAGTCATTGGTAACAGAAAGCTTTAATCGTGAAAGCCTCAATTATCTTTATTTAATCACACCTGCAGTCGGTATTATTATTACATCTCTATTTGTCAGGCATATAGTAAAAGATGATATTAGTCACGGCGTAACACGTATTCTTTACGCCATCTCTCAACGAAAAAGCATCCTTAAGTTGCACAATGTGTGGACGTCATTGGTGGGCAGTTCCATTACCATTGGATTTGGTGGATCGGTTGGAGCCGAAGCGCCAATAGTTTTGACCGGTTCGGCCATTGGTTCCAATTTGGGAAAATTTTTCAAAATGAATCAAAAAACCATGATGCTCCTCATCGGTTGCGGTGCTGCCGGTGCTATTGCGGGTATTTTCAAAGCTCCCATTGCCGGGTTGGTCTTTACGCTCGAAGTTTTGATGCTCGACATGACCATGACTTCCATTGTACCTTTGCTCATTTCGTCGGTTACGGCAACCTCGGTTACCTATATTTTGACGGGCGATGAATTCATGTTTCAATTTACCAACTACGAACCTTTTGCCGTTGAACGCATTCCTTATTTGTTGATGTTGGGTGTAGTTTGCGGATTGGTTTCGTTGTATTTTACAAGGGGCATGAACTGGCTGGAAAATTTTTACAAAAAGTTTGAAAATCCTTACATCAAATGGGCCATTGGCGGAAGTATACTGAGTGTTTTGATTTTTCTCTTTCCTCCTCTTTATGGCGAAGGATACGATACCATCGCCTCCTTGTTGAATAATGACATTTCTTCGGTAGTCAAACAAAGTTTTTTTCTCGGTTCGGAAAACAAGCCTTTGGTTTTACTCACCTATTTGGTGCTGATTATTGTATTTAAAATTTTTGCAACTGCCTCTACCACAAGTGCCGGTGGTGTTGGAGGGATTTTTGCTCCATCGCTTTTTGTGGGTTGTATTACTGGTTTTGTTGTGGCCGAAATTCTCAACCTGATAGGTTTGAATATGCCGATAGAAAACTTCGCATTGGCCGGTATGGCAGGTTTGATGTCGGGTGTGATGCATGCTCCGCTGACCGGCATTTTTTTGATTGCCGAGCTTACCGGAAGTTATTATTTGTTTATGACGCTGATTATTGTTTCCACCATTTCTTATCTCACCATTATTCTTTTCGAACCACACAGTCTTTATGCCATGCGGCTGGCTCAAAAAGGCGAGTTGATTACGCACAACAAAGACAAGGCTGTATTGACCCTCCTGAAAATGGAAAATGTAATAGAAACAAACCTGAACGTATTGGAACCGGACATGAAACTGGGAGAAGTAATTAAAATAATTTCGCATTCGAAACGAAATGTTTTTCCGGTGGTAAATCCGAAAAATGGAGTTCTTTTGGGGATTTTAACGCTCGACGAAATCAGAAATATCATGTTCCGACCTGAATTGTACCAGCGTTTCACGGTACGTCAGCTCATGATTTCACCTCCGACTTTTCTCAATGTGAACATGCCAATGGAAAAAGTCATGCAGATTTTTGAAGACACGGGAGCATGGAATCTTCCCGTCGTGGACGACGAAAAACATTATATCGGATTTGTTTCAAAATCCACCATATTCAATTCTTATCGGCATGTTCTGGTACATTTTTCCGATGAATAACCGAAGAATTTATTATCGACAAACAACCAACATTTAAAATAAGATGACCAAAAACAAACCTACTTACGACGAAGCCATTGCTGAATTGGATAAAATTCTTGCAGAACTGGAAAATAACTCGGACATCAACATGGATGAAATAGCTCAAAAAGTAAAACGAGCTTCCGAATTATTGCAAATATGTAAGAAACAGCTGCACGTACTGGATGAAAATCTGGAAAAACTCCTCTCAGAGTTGGAAGAATAATTATTTGACAAGTGTAATATTCACTTCTTTTGCTTCAGCATATTTTTCGAGCAACATTCTGGCCTGCTCGGACGCTTCTTGCAACCCTTTTTCTCCGCTATAACCATTGATAATCATTAACAGACGGCGAGTTTCCATTGTTAATTTTGTTCGTTCGTTGTCGCTGGTAGGCGTTCCGATACCTCCTTCAGCATCTTTGAAAAGCGGTAATCCTTCCACATTCAAAATACCGCGACCAATAGCTTGAAAAATATCGCTTGCCGTTCCCACTTCCAGCCGAAGGTCTCCCTGAATTTTTTTTGCATCAAATCCTCCAATGGAAAATCCGCTTCGGATGGAAATCAGGTTGATGATATCCACCAATGTGCTTACTCGCTGAATACCCACTCCTTTGCAAATTCTTCTGCACAGCGCTTCGGCCGAAGGACGATAGCGATTGGGATCCTTTCCCAACTTTCTGTAAACTTGGCGCGTAGCGGAAATTTCGGGACGCATTTTTATATTTTCCAATGTAAAAGTTGAAGAAATTTTCTCCATTTCCTCTTCTATCTCTTGCCACAAAATACTTGTGGTTTCGGAATTTTTCACTTCGCAGGCGATAACGCTTAAAGTCAAATCGGGACAAGCCTGACGAATGGATTCGCTAATGTTGATCTGCATAGGATTATGCTTGTTTTAACATGATGCCGCTCAACATTCGTCCGCATAGAATACCTTGACGCCGGGCAGAAAAAAAGTTTTCCGATTCGGTGAATGTACAGCGACACAGAAACTCAATATTATTTTTTTGTAATCCGCTTCCCAGTAATGATATTTCGTTGGCTTTCCATAAATTGAGAAAAATTTTCCCATCATTTTGGGAGAAAATGTCCGACAAATTCCAATCGTTTTTCTGAAATTCTTCTACCACATCCCTGCCAACTTCATATACCGAAGGCGAAATGGAAGGCCCTGCTACCACAAAAATATCTTCCGGCGAAAGGTCAAATTTACCAACCAGCGTTTCAATGGTTTTTGCGGCTATTCCGGCACAAGTTCCCCGCCAACCGGCATGAGCCACAGCAATCACTTTTTTCTCGGGAGCATAGAACAGCAATGGCACACAATCAGCAGTAGTAATGCTGATAACTACTCCGGGCAATTGAGTAAACAGTGCATCAACACCATTGAGAAAATGTTGCCTTTGCTCGTGCGATAATCCGAAAAATGAACGATCAATTTCGCGGATTTCGCAATCGTGAACCTGATAGGGAAATATTATGTCGGAAGTTCCAATTCCCAATTGCCGGGACAATATTTCAAAATTTCGGTGCACATTTTCTTCTTCATCACCCACATAGGGACTAAGATTGAACGAAGCGTATTCACCACCGCTTACCCCACCATGCCGGGTTGTGAAGAAATGTGTTATTTCTTCGAAAGGCTGCAGTATTTCTGATTGAATAAACAAACGCATTGAAAATCGATTTATAATAAGTAAATTATCTCTCAGAGAAGAAAGAAAAATTTGATTTTACGCCAGAAAGACAATTTAATTTTGCTGAATAATTATATAAAATATGCGAAAATTCGGTAAATTCATTGCTCCTATTCATCTTTATCACTAATCAAAAGTTCAGACTTTATAAACTATCCCTTTGGCAAAATTATAAAAAATATTCATTCCCTTCACAAAATCCCAAGCCTGTAAGAATGATGGTGTGAAAGTTATGCTTATCAGAAAAAAGTTTCTCATTATCAAGCTGACAAACAGGTTTTAATTGTTGATTAAAAAAACAAAAAATTAATTGACTTTAAACATGATAATTCTTATTAAATTTTATAAATTTGTACCAATTAAAATTCTACAAGTCAATTTTTTCTGAATTATTCTTTCAGAATTCAACCTTTTTTAACCCAAAATCAGCAATAGGGAAAAAAGTTTTAATTTTGTAGGAAACTCTAATGCGTAGCAATAGAAAAAAGGCGTGTATGAACTTTGATATATCCTTTACAAACAAAGAGATAACACCATGGGGTGGAATGATTTTT
>JAHDRA010000071.1 GCA_018433525.1 Paludibacteraceae bacterium | reverse complement strand
TTGCTGTCATGTAACTTGGCGTCAGTAATATTTATATAATCAGGCAATCCCAGTGCCACGTCCTAAACTGTATGAATTTTTAGCCCTCCTTTAGCTGTTCGGAACTTTGCCCAATTAAAGAGATTCAAACATAAACTCACAGTAGAACTGTCAATCAGTTTTATGGTTTTGTTTTTTACTTCTTCAATTACTGTTCTTTCCCGTTTGTCGGTCAATGTGCGTACATAATGCTTAATCAGCTGGTAATAAATTTCTTCAAATACCCGATAATCTCTATTCCTGTTGCCATCGCTCATTGTTGATTTAACCGGATTCTGCTTTAAACCCAAATCAATCATAAAGGTGCTACTGATTGATAATCCGCAACTTATGTGTCAGACAAAGTATAGCATTTACCAAGCTGTCCGAAACTTAATGCCACCAATTGGTCGTAAGTCTTGTATTTATGGCAACCTTTGTCGCTTTGATATTTTTGTATAGAATTACGAAGTATAGATCTTGGAATTAAGTCTAAAATTTGTCGGATAACCGGTTTTTTGTTATTTTACTGCACCTGTGGAGTTTCATTATTCCTGTATGTTTTGTTTCACTACAAAAATATGAAATTCTCAAGCATTTTGAATTTCTAAAGTTTCGGATAGTAGTGGTTCTATATCAGCGGTATTATATAATTTTTTACATTTCCTTTTTTCAAACACAACACATATCATCCTCAGAAATTGCTAACTTGTTATTTCTTTTAATCCATCATTAAGGGCTTACGGCTGCATAGTTCCCTTCTCCTCAAGGAGAGGAGTCAATAATGAAGTTTTAAAAAGAGGTTATGTTCTTTTGTTAAACTTCGTTAAAATCTTAATTTCTTCATTTTCTCCTTTAAGACAATCCAATGTGTTTTTCGTCAAAAATTAGATTTAGTTGTTTTTCCATTTTATGAGAATTGAGAATAGAATTTAATGAAATTCATAAAAGACTCAAAAATTTTGATTTATTGACATAAATTTATTGAACATCAATGGATTATATAATTTTTCAATAACTGTTTTCTGGAAAACATACTGTTATTTGGCCTAATTTTTTTAGGCCAATTTTTCGGATTATTTTATACTCAAACAAATCTTTTTCATTATGCAATCATCTTTTACTACAACAGCATCGAGACTGATTTTTTCGATGGTTTTTTTGTTTAGTGCGCTGTTACTCTCAGCTCAAACCGTATTGTTAAACGAAGGTTTTGAAAACGGCAAAGGTGCGTGGATATTTTCGACAGCAGCCGGAGGAAATGATTTTTTAATAAAAATTGATAAAGGTTATAATTCCAATTATGGATTGCGTTGCGGAACAATCGCTAATCCTAACTTTGCTATTTCGCCCGCTATAACCTTTGCAGCCAATAAGCCGTACAAAATATCTTTTATGGCGTATGCAGGCAGAGTAAATACCCGTAAAATTGAGGTATTTTATAACAGCACTCCCGCGCTTAATGGTTCTGAGACCCTTATTGGTACAATTGAAGAAGTCCCCGCAACCTATACATCATTTACACTAAATTTGACCAATCCTCCTGCCGGTGTAAAATACATTATTTTCAGAGGAGTAATTAAAGGAACAAACAATACCTGGGTCGATTTGGTGTTGGATGATATAAAAGTTGTTCAAACCTCCAATTTTATTCCATCAGCAAGCTTTACACAACCGCTCAATGGTGCGAATTACACTGCCGGTCAACCCTTAGCCGTAGCGGTAGATGCTTCCGATGTCGATGGTCAGATTACTATGGTGAAACTGTTTTATCGTGGCGAATATTTTGGCTCTGTAACTTCTGCTCCTTATCAGTTTAGCATTCCTAATTTGCCTTTAGGCAATAGTTCGCTCTATGCGCGTGCTTACGATAATTCAGGCGATTCAGTTACAACTGCGACCATTACTGTTACGGGCATTAATACGCCTCCTTCAGTGACTTTGACTTTACCTGCATCGAATATTACAATTTTGCAGGCCGATTCGGTTACTTTTTCAGCTACTGCTGTCGATATCGATGGAACCATCGAGTCGGTTGGTTTTTATGTGAACAACGAGCGGGTAGCGCTGATTAAAAATGAACCTTATACATTTAAATGGGCAAATTCGAGACCTGGGAGTTATCAACTCTATGCTTTGGCAACCGATAATACAGGACTTGTAGCTAGTTCGGATACAATAACTATTAACTCCGAAGCAACGAGTTATGGATTTATTTTTGTCGAAAATTTCGAGGAGGGGTTAAACAATTGGGTAGTATCGGTTAATTCGGGGGGTAACGATTGGAAAGCACGTGCCGATGTTGGCGTAAATGCTACAAATTGTGTGCGTAGGCAAAGTACTGATAAAAACTTTATGCGTTATGATAATTTGCTTTATTTTTGTGTAGGTAATTATCAAGTAAAAGTGTCGGCAAAGGCCAGCAATGCTACAAACTCCTATTTTTTGCAAGCGGGGATTATTATGGATGCCGATACCGTTTGGAGTACACCTTCGGCAAAAGTAGCCACCACATTTACTACTTACGATTTGGAAATAAACAATACAAAGTCGGGTTATGGCTACTTTATATTCAGAGGCTTAAAAGCTGGTACTTCGACTTATATCGAATTGTTGATAGATGACTTAATACTTATTGGTGCGGGAGGCGAAGCTAATATCGCACCTATTGTCAAAATAGTAAGTCCTACAAATACCTCCGAAGTGAGTTTAAATACACCCACAACTATTACATCGCAGGCTTACGACTTATTTGGGTCGGTTGCTAAAGTAGAGTATTTTGTGTCTAATCAAAAAATTGGAGAAGCTACAACTTCACCTTTTGCTGTACAATGGACACCTGCAAACGCCGGTGTTTACAATTTGAAAGCCATAGCTACTGATAACGAAGGAAAGACAGGAGAAAATAGCATCAAGATTTTTGTAAATTATCTCGATCGCAAAGTGTATGATTATGTCGTTTCTTCGTACCTCGGTGGCGAAGGCGGTTCGGGCAAGGTGTGGGGTACGAAAGTGTTGTCCGATGGTGTCATTGTGTTGGCATGCGATTGGGGAACGGTTATTCCAGAAGGCGCTGTTTTACACCTGCTGAACGGGGCAACCATTAATTCGCGCGGAACCATAGTACGTATTGCTGCCGATGGCAAAAAAATTCTTTCGCTTACTAAAATATCAGATTATGCTGTGGATTTATCCATCGATAATACCGATAATATTTATGTGGCGGCTGCAAATAAAGGCATAATTAAACTTAATCGACTTGCCGATGAAGTGATTTTTGCAAAAACGTTTACACGTAATGTGTATCGTGTTGATGCGGGTAAAACTGGTTTTTCGGCAGTGTTGGCACGACCCGATTATGATTTTGATGGCAAAAAATGGGACAAAGTTACAGTCTATTTGTTGGATAGGGATGCAAATGTAATGTCGACCTATGGCGGTGCAAGTACTTATACAAACGATGTTTGTATCGATGAAGCTACCCAATCGGTAGTTGTAGTGGGATGGAGGAATATTTCGACCAATGCAAAAGACAATGGAAGCTGGCTGCCGGTGGATATACCCGGAATGAAAATTTTCTCTTTTTCTGGTGCCCTGAAATACAATTGCTATAACTGGAGCGGCGATCCTGCCTCGCCCGACTGGCTAAACCGTCCTGAAAATAACATGGCCGATACACGAATAGCACGCGTCAGCATGGGGGACGATGGATTGTTGTATTTTATGGCCGAAGTGTCGGGCGGAAATCATCCATTGCGTTACTCACCATACGACATAATGAAGAAAGTGCGTTTTGTGGGGGGTGATAATTATCATGTACTTTCAAATACAGGAACCGAGTTTCATACTTTTGTAGGAAGAATGAATCTGGCAAACGGAGCATATATCGAAGGTCAGAGTTTCACCGCCCGATTGGGTTCAGGAGCGGGAAATACCCTTGAAGCCGAACATGGCAATGTGCAGGCTGACGAGGATGGACGTGTGTATTTTACGGGATCCTCAGCTTCCGGAACGCCGCTTACACGCGATGTGTTGCCCGAAATTGCTTACACCGGCGGAGCGTTTATTTATATTATGAACCCTACATTGCAAACGCGCGAATTGGTTTGTCGTGTTGTTCAGAAAAACAGCGGACACGATATAGCTGTACGAAAATTTGCTAATTTTGATAAAACCATTGTTTATGCCGGTTCTACATCATTCCAAGCTATCGGAAAGGAAAATCAATCCTTTCTTTATCTTAAAAATCCTATTCAAAACACCTTCTTAGGTACAGCTCAACAACAGTCAGGTTTTTTTGCTGTAATTGGTGGAACCACTCCTGCTTTGTACGAGCTGAAAGTGAATGGCGTTTCGAAAGGAATGTTTGCGGAAGGAACAAAAATTTCGCTGAATGCGGCTGATTATGTTAATGGCTCTACCTTTGTACGCTGGAGCAATGCCGGTAATTATATTACCGATTCCATTTCACCCAACACCACATTCTCGATGCCGGGTAAAAATGTAAATATTACAACATTAACCAACAATAGTACAATGGATAACCGGGTTTATAAAGTGGATATTACCTGCTATCCGAATCCGGCTAAAAATACTGTTATTTTCAATTCGAATAGCGCTCAAAGTGCTCAATTGAAGATTTTTGATGCATTGGGTAAATTGGTGTACAGTACTACGATAAATGGCAGCAAAACTGTAGATGTTTCCGGATTTAAAAACGGAATATATGTTGTAAATATTGATAACCGAATGAACAAGAAATTAGTGATACAACATTAATTTGAACTTTTTCATTGAGGGTGTCTTTTCAAAAAGGCGCCCTCTGTTTGGCAAACAACCTTACTATCAATTTTATGTACCCAAAAATTGACCTTAAAGTTTATATAGTTTCAGCAGTTATCATTATTTCAACTATAGTAAACGCAGCCAATGTATCCGACGACAACCTGCTTGCCGATGGTAAACCATTCGTATCGTGGGAAAAGCCGCAGCAATTTTCTAAAACCTATTATGTTGATCAGCACCATCTCAAAGCGTCGGATGCGAATGCGGGTACCGAGAAAATGCCGTTTAAAACAGTTTCGGCAGCTGCCCGCATTCTTAAAGCGGGTGAACGTGTGGTAATCAAAAAAGGCC
Organism: Paludibacteraceae bacterium; assembly: GCA_018433525.1. GTDB lineage: Bacteria > Bacteroidota > Bacteroidia > Bacteroidales > Paludibacteraceae > MVYY01. The sequence continues at coordinate 7,547 of JAHDRA010000071.1, read as the reverse complement.
TTTACCGCGAAAGTGTGCATCCTGCTCAGGGTGGTGCTTCGCCCGATAAAATGATTAGTTACGAAGCGGCTCCGGGCGAAGAGGTGGTGATTTGCGGTTCGGTGGAAGTGCCTGCATCGTATTTTGCAAAAAGTCAGGGTTGGGTATTCGGAAAAAATAGTTCGGAACTAAATGTTTGGCAAATCGACCTGAACCCTGAATGGTTTGAAGGTTATAACCCTTTCGGAATGACCAACTTGATGAGTGATACCGAATGGCTCGATTATAAACGTGCGAATATGACAGCGCATTTTCAGCGTCGCGGTTTGCTTTTTGCAAACGGACAAAAACTGACACAGGTTGCCAAACCTGCTGAGATGGACGATGCCCCCGATTTAAGTTTTTGGCCTGAAAATAACGGACTGCGGTTGCATGTAAAACTGCCTGTAGGTAAAAAGCCAGCTGATTACCGTTTCGAAGTTACCAACAAAGAACAGGTTTTTGCGCCCCGTCAATATGGTTTGGGTTATATCCGCCTCAAAGGAATTACATTTCGCCACGCAGGTAATGGCTTTCCTGTGCCACAACGCGGATTGGTTTCCACCACACGCGGTCATCACTGGATAGTGGAGGATTGCATTATCGAATGGGCCAATAGTGTGGGTATTGATATAGGAAATGAAAGCTGGAGTACAACCGAACCTGTTGAAATTGCGCATCATATTGTCCGGCGTAATATTATCCGCAATTGCGGCATTTCGGGTTTGCAGTGTTACATCGCCAAATCGATTTTGCTCGAAGATAATTTGTTCGAAAAAATTGGTTTTCACAATGCCGAACATGCTTTCGAATCCGGAGGCGTAAAATTCCATCAGGCTGAAAACTGCCTTATCCGACGCAATGTGTTTTCGCAACTTACTTATGCTCCCGGGCTGTGGCTCGACTACAACAGCAATACCAATTGCCGCATAACGAATAATATGTTTGCCGATATCAGCACTGCACGTGGTGGAATTTACATTGAAGTGAGCAAACGCAATTGCAGGGTGGATCACAATGTGTTTTATAACATTCGCTGCCAATACTGGCTTAGTGGCGATTATGGTGCCGGAGGTTCTGCCTTTTACACCGATGGTTCCGATAGTATCCATTTCGATCACAATGTAATGGTAAATATCGAAAATACAGGCTACGGTTCTTACCTCAATGCCGAACGTATTGTAGGTATGCGTGGCGGAATAACCTCGTTTCATACCTTATCAAACAATATTTTTGTGGATTGTCGTAAACATTGCATCGAGTTTCCGAATACACGTAATTTTTCGGACAACAATTTGTTTATCAATCCGAAACCGGCTTATATAAAACTAACAAATCCTGCGCCTGCACTACTGTTGGATAAAGATGCAGCTACTACGCTTTATGGCTGGGAGAAAAACAGCCGAACCGGAATTGCTACGTACAGTTTTGATAGCACAAAAATAGCGTTAAATTTAAATTTTGATAGTCCTTCATCTATTCCCGACGGATTTGAAAAAATTGAAAATAAGCTCATTTTCAAAGATCCGCGAAAGTTATAATTAAATCATTCTTGAATAATTCAAAATCCTTGTATGTTTGTATGTCCAAATTTAATACATAATTAAGACATACAAAATTATACTCAAGTGGGAAATTGCGTTTTTACTGTCGTTTTTGTTGGTTTCCTGTTCCGATTTCCTTTCGTCAATCAGAGATGAAAATAATCGGGACATTGATTGAATCATTACTGTATAATATCAATGATGTGGATGTATGTATGAACGGCGCTTATGGTGCCTTCTGCTTTAACTCCTACTATGGTTCATTTGTTTTTAACCAGATTTTTGGTAGTGATGAGACTACCAATACGCTCAACTCAGGAATTTCCTGACTTCGACAAGATTCAAGAGGTATTTTTGTAACGATCACACAATGTGATATTTGTATTTTTTGCATCACCGAAATGGGTGACGCAAGAGGAAAAAGTATTACATTAGCGTATGTTTGTACGTAAGAAAAAGAATCGTTCAGGGACTACCAGTGTCGTTGTAGCCGAGAAAAGGAAAGGAGTTTTTAGAGAACTAAAAACAATAGGTGTAAGTGAAGATAAAGATGAAATAGAAAAACTTATTCTTCAAGGCAAGAAATGAATTTCTGCTTATTTGGGAGATCGGGATATTTTTGAGCAATCTGATCAAGAAGCAGAAGAGAAACAGTTTACAGAATATCTTCTCACGAACATAGAAAACATTCTGCTCAACAGTACTCAATTGATATTGGATAGGGTATATCAAGCTATCGGGTTCGATGCGATAGAGGATGAAATCCTGAGACACTTGGTGGTAGCTCGTCTGAGCCAACCGATGAGTAAATCGAATTCTCTAAAGACGGCAAGCACGCACAACCACAAGTAGTTTTAGAACTTTTGGTAAGTAAAGACTGATATCCGCTTTCTTATTCAATTTTCAATGGTTCGCAGTACGAAGGGCGGACTATGCTTCCGGTTGTGGAGGATTTTGTCAACCGATTTAATTTGGTCGATTTTGTGATTGTAGCTGATTCGGGTTTAATGAATAAACAAAACCTATCGCTTTTAGAATTAGAAGGCTTAGTGAGAATGTTATAATGTTTCAATTTAAACTTGTAATATATCATAAATTATTTAAAATATCGAAACAAAAAAAATTAATCAATAAGAATTCCCCGATGCTTGCGTCGGGGTAGCTTTTGTTTTTATTTTTTTGGAAATTCCGGTGGCAAAGCCATAAAATTGGCTTAATACCTCGCTGCTTGCAGTGAGAATAGTCAATTTTAAGGAATTTCTTTATTTTTCAATCCACTGCTTGTCAAAATTTCTGCCCTTTTGTCAGTTTTTGTTCCAGAAATAAAATTTTTTTCAGTTTTTTTCAAAAAAAATTCAATTTTGTGTGTCAATATTCTGTTGGCACAACCTTTGTGAAACTAAGGGAGAAAAAATTGAAATTAACTGATTAAAAAAAACTAATAAACAATAAAGTCATGGGAAAAATTATTGGAATCGACTTGGGTACTACCAACTCTTGTGTTGCAGTGATGGAGGGAAATCAACCTATTGTGATACCAAATAATGAAGGAAAAAGAACTACTCCATCGGTAGTAGCTTTTTTGGAAAATGGTGAAAGAAAAGTTGGAGATCCTGCAAAACGTCAGGCCATCATTAATCCTACCCGAACAGTATATTCCATTAAGCGTTTTATGGGGCGCAGTTATGATGAAGTAACCAATGAAATAGCGAGAGTACCTTTCAAAGTAGTGAGAGGAGAAAACAACATACCGAAAGTAGATATTGACGGTCATACCTACTCTCCGCAAGAAATTTCGGCTATCATTCTTCAAAAAATGAAACAAACTGCCGAAGATTATTTGGGAACTCAGGTTACTGATGCCATTATTACCGTTCCGGCTTATTTTAATGATGCACAGCGTAAAGCAACAAAAGAAGCAGGAGAAATTGCCGGGTTAAATGTTCGTCGAATTATTAATGAACCTACGGCTTCTGCTTTGGCTTACGGATTAGACAAAACCAACCGGGAAATGAAAATTGTGGTGTTTGACTGCGGTGGTGGAACGCATGATGTTTCGGTATTGGAATTGGGAGATGGTGTATTTGAAGTGAAAGCCACCGATGGAGATACTCACCTCGGAGGTGACGATTTTGACCAAAGAATCATCGAATGGCTGGTTCAGGAATTCAAAAACGAAAACAGTGGCGTAGATTTAACCAAAGATCCAATGGCATTGCAACGTTTGAAAGAAGCTGCAGAAAAAGCAAAAATTGAATTATCTACAGCTACTTCTACCGAAATCAATTTGCCATATATCATGCCTGTCGATGGTGTTCCTCGCCATTTGGTTCGTACATTGACCCGCGCCAAATTTGAACAACTGGTTGATGATTTGGTTCAAAGAACAATCGAACCTTGTCGTACTGCACTTCAAAAAGCGGGTTTGACTGTGAACGACATCAATGAAGTGATTTTGGTTGGTGGTTCAACCCGTATTCCGGCTATTCAGCAGGCTGTTGAAAAATTCTTTGGAAAAGCTCCGTCAAAAGGTGTAAATCCCGATGAAGTTGTAGCAATTGGCGCTGCCATTCAAGGAGGTGTATTGACGGGAGAAGTAAAAGATGTGTTGTTACTGGATGTAACTCCATTGTCGTTAGGTATCGAAACTATGGGCGGTGTGATGACCAAATTGATAGAAGCCAATACAACCATACCTACCCGTAAATCGGAAGTCTTTACTACGGCAGCCGACAATCAACCTTCAGTAGAAATTCATGTGCTTCAGGGAGAACGTCCATTGGCATCGCAAAACAAATCGTTAGGACGTTTCCATTTGGATGGAATTATGCCTGCTCCTCGTGGAGTTCCGCAAATCGAAGTAACATTCGATATTGATGCTAATGGAATACTTCATGTGTCGGCAAAAGATAAAGCTACAGGAAAAGAACAAAGTATACGCATAGAAGCTTCTTCAGGATTGACAGATGCCGAAATTAAACGAATGAAAGAAGAAGCTGCAGCCAACGCCGAAGCTGATGCAAGAGAAAAGGAACGTATAGACAAGTTGAACCAAGCAGATAGCCTTATCTTCCAAACCGAAAAACAATTAAATGATTTTGGCGATAAAATTCCGGCTGATAAGCGTGCTACGATTGATGCTGCACTTAACCGACTCAAAGAAGCCCATCGTACTCAAAATCTTTCGGAAATCGATGCTGCCACTCACGAGTTAAATACGGCTTTCCAAGCAGCGAGTCAGGAAATGTACAATGCTCAGCAGCAGGCAGGTCAAGGCGCAGGTTATAACGGCTCCGGACAACAAGGGCAAGGAGGCAACAATCAGGAAGGTGATGTAACTGATGTGGATTTTGAAGAAGTAAAATAAAGCTTATAAACAACCAATAATTTCTATCTATAAACCACTGTAACAATTTAGTTTACAGTGGTTTTTTTAGTATGTTGCACCTTATAAAAGAGAGCATCTATTTTTTAAGCAGAAATTGATAAACCTTTTGTTGAAAAACGATCAAAAAAAAGGAAAAAACTTTTCCTTGAATTTTTCTATCATTTTCTTTACAGATTACCTATTTTATTAATTATTTACCGAGGTATCACTATCTTAAAAATGTTATTATAGAATTAATACTTTGACTATTAACAAATTGTTTAACAAAATATTTTACTTCCATATAATGCTGATGCGAAAAATATTAGAATTGACCTCTCAGTAGATTTTAGCCTTCTTTTTGATCTATAAGTTTCTTGTGTCCTCTCTCCATGATGATTTTGAATTTACATTTATATAAACTAAATTTGTAATTCTTAAAATTTAACACAAAAATGAGAAAACTCCTTCTTCTAATTGTTTCCGTATTAGCTTATTTCAATTCAATGGCTTGTACCAATTTTCTGGTTGGGAAAGCTGCAACGGTTGATGGTTCAACCCTTATCAGTTACTCTGCCGATTCTTATTTCATGTTTGGTTCTCTGTACTATTCCCCCGCAGCAACTTATCCCGACAATGCCATGCTCGATATTTATGAGTGGGACACAGGTGAGTATTTGGGAAAAATCAAGCAGGCTGAAAGAACCTATTCCGTTGTTGGCAATATGAATGAATTTCAGGTTTCAATTGGCGAAACTACTTTTGGCGGGCGCCCCGAACTGGTCGATACAACTGCAATTCTCGATTATGGAAGTTTGATTTATATTGCGTTGCAACGTTCCCGATCTGCCCGTGAAGCCATAAAGGTAATGACCGATTTGGTTGAGCAATATGGTTATCGAAGTGAAGGAGAATCTTTTTCCATTGCCGACCCGAATGAAGTTTGGATTATGGAAATGGTGGGAAAAGGAAATAGGAATAAGGGTGCAGTATGGGTTGCACAGCGTATTCCGGACGATTGTGTTTCGGCTCATGCCAACCAGGCCAGAATCACTACTTTTCCTTTCGATGATAAAAACAATTGTCTTTATGCGGAAGATGTCATAGCTTTTGCTCGTGAAAAAGGTTATTTTAAGGGAAAAAACAAGGATTTCAGTTTTTCGGATACTTATGCTCCTTTGGATTATTTGGGACTGAGAATTTGTGAAGCGCGGGTTTGGACTTTTTTCCGAAAAGTTGATCCGTCAATGGACAGTTATATTTCTTACATCAAGGGAGAGACTGCTCAGCGGATGCCTCTGTGGATAAAACCCAACCGTAAAATCAGTGCTCAGGATGTAAAGGAATTTATGCGTGATCAGTACGAAGGAACCGAATTGGACATTACCAAAGGAATTGGTGCCGGACCTTTCCACAGCAAGTTGCGATGCAGTCCTCTTACTTTTTATGTGGACAGTGTGGAATATGTGCACGAACGTCCTGTAGCTACTCAACAAACAGGTTTTTCGTTTGTGGCTCAAATGCGTAGTTGGCTGCCCGATTATATTGGCGGAATATTGTGGTTTGGCGTTGACGATGCTGCCAGTTCCATATATGTGCCCATGTATTGCGGTATCAACAGTGTACCGGAATGTTATCGTGCAGGAAATGGAAGTCTGGTAGAATATTCCCCAACTTCGGCATTCTGGATTTACAATCAGGTTGCCAATTTTGCTTACAGCAAGTATTCTTTTATGATGCAGGATATTAAAAAAGTTCAGTCGAAATGGGAACAGGATTTTAATTCACTTGTTCCCACTATTGACAAGGTGGCTTTGGGGATGTCTGAAGAATCGGCTAAATCGTTTTTGACCAATTTCAGCAATTATCAAGCAGAAGCTTCAACGGCAGCATGGAAAAAGCTGGGTGAATATTTGCTTGTAAAATACATGGATGGTAACGTTAAAATGGAAAAGGACGGAAAATTTCTTCAAAATGACAAAGAGATTCCTCCCGGAATTATTCGCCCCGGTTATCCTGAAGACTTTTTGCGTATGATGGTGAAGGAGAATCCAGGGTTGAGGGTGAAAACGGCAGAAGAATTAAAAAACCGAAAATAAACCTCCTCTTACTTTTTCTTATCTTGAAAATCGCTGCTGTCCGAAAAAAAAACAGAATTATAATAAAAAGGAAAGTTACCCAAATTTGATGACTTCACCGGCACATAATTTTTTTGTTTTACCACAAACATAAAAAATATAGAGGCAAAAAGCGGAAATAAATTTGGTCTTACGGCGGGACTTTCAGATTAAATTTTATGAAGTTCTTTTGATTGATTCTAAAACAATAAGGCTGTTTAGCAATATTCTCAAAGGAGTTGGACGAACCCCCCAAAAGAGCCGATACGAAAAAGACCTTTTCCATTTGGCAACATTAGTACGGATAGATTTGATCAGCTTGTGGGATGTTTATGAATTGATCTGGGAACAAAAAGACCTTTAACCCCCATTGCAGGTATTATCGAGCTAAGTACCTGTAAGAGAGTGGATGTTTTTTTGAGGAGGAGCCTTTGGGTGCCACACAAATTTTTTTCTTTTTATCAGAGGTGTTTTTATATCCAGTGCGGTCAGAATTTGATT
>JAHDRA010000048.1 GCA_018433525.1 Paludibacteraceae bacterium | reverse complement strand
GTAAAAATAGAAAATGAAACGGTTTATTCATTCACGGCTACAGGAACGGAAAATTTGCAACAGCGTTTTCGTATTGTAACGCGTTATTACGAAAAAGGAGAACCGGAAGAGGCATCGCAAATCAAGGTATTTTCTTCCAAAAGCCATATTGTGATCGACAATCTGAGTGCAGAAAATGGAGAAGCATTGATTTACGATATGGCGGGACGAAAAGTGGGTCAGGAGAAATTCTTTAGCGAAACCATTACCATGTTTGGCGATTACCCAACGGGAGTTTATGTGGTAAAAGCCGTTTCAAATAAGGAAACGGTAACAAAACGAATCATTGTTCAGTAAAAGCGGAGAGAAATGAAAAAGGAAGAAATAAAACTGTCGTTGATATTAGTGGTTGGAGGGCTGGGAATGATTTTTTGCCTTTTCTTTCTGGATATTCCCTTTTTGCCCAACTTGAAATACAAGTCTGAGGTGCTGGATATACAAAAATATGGCAGACCTTTCGATCGTTCTTCCTATCAACCTCATCCACTTCCAAAATCAAGCTATAAAAGTAATAGAACTTATTCTTCTGATGAATTAATGACCGAACAAATAAGTGCCGATATTCCGGGCAGAGGTTTTCAGAGCGAAGCAAATGGATACAGCTTAGGCAATGGATCCACAACAGTGGGTTCCACATTTTCCCAAAAACTCAGATCAAATACTTCCTCACAAGGAATGGGCAGCGGTGGTGGATATTACGCTTATGGGAAAAGAGGTTCTTCCGAAAGTCGTGTTTCCGGCCAAGTATCAAAAGGAAGTATGTTTGCGGCGAGCGAGTTGAGAGAACCGTTTTCAAACAGTACACCGGCTCCACAAAGAGCTCCTTATGCACCAAACCAGGGTGGTACAGATCCGGGCGGCGATCCATTGGGTAATCCCATACCGGTTGGTGAAGGATGGGGAGTACTGTTGCTGCTGGCTGCCGGTTATGCTTTTATTATGAAGTTAAGAGCAAAAAGATAGTTTTTGTTTGAATGTTCGAATATCAAGCTCCAACATACCTATCCCGAAATTTTTTCTTTCTATTTCGATTTCAAATCGTTTTTTAAAAATTTTTCCAACTCGCCTGTATAATAATGTGTTTGTAAAAAAATAAAGTTGCTGCTCTCCTAAACATTTTTAAGGACATTAATTTTTACTTTTTAATTTTTTCTACTTGTGTTGTTTAAAAAAATTCTAACTGAACACAGAATTTTATATAATTACATTTTGACTGAACTTTTTCCTGTTTTGAAATCGAAATTTTGCTTTCAAAAAATTTTCATTATATCAATTGCCTTATCTTACTCTGTTTTTAAATTTTTTTGATAAATCTTTTTCGTATGAAACCCACATGTATTACATACACAAACACGAATAATGAATGTAATATTCAGACATGTGGGTTCCATCAGACCATTAAAAAATAAATTATATTCTGATGAAATATTGTTTTTTTCTCTGAAAAATCGAATAATTGAAATATATTTGCATTACTATATAATAAGCTTGACAAAATTAGTTAAAATTTTCTTGAGAAAATTTGTGAAGCCAAAAATGGAATAGTCGCGCGGTTTCGATTTCAAATGTCGGGTTTACATTATCAGTGGAATAAACACATAAGCAAACACATAATTCAATTGCTATGAACAGATATTTACAACATGATCCTTGGTGCATTATCGAAGAAGGTTTTCATCCGGAGAAACAATTGGCTTCCGAAAGTATTTTCAGCTTAAGCAATGGTCACATGGGGCAACGGGCAAATTTTGAAGAATATTATTCGGGTGAAACCATGTTGGGTTCTTACGTGGCCGGCATTTATTATCCCGAAAAAGCTGAGCGGGGAAGTTGGAAAAACGGCTATTCCGAATTTAACGACAAAATTGTGAATGCCCCCAATTGGACAGTCATCAGTGTTCGTTTAAATGATGAAAGGCTGGACATAGGCGAATGGGACCTTGCCAACTTTAAACGTGTGTTGAACATGCGCGAAGGTTATCTGGAAAGAACTTTTGAAGCCACATCATTCAAGGGACACCGGATTCAGGTTACTGTAAAGCGGTTTTTGAGCATGGCTGAAAATGAAATCGGCGTCATCAGTTATACGGTAAAGTCTTTGAATTATGATGGCCGTATTTCTTTTCTTCCCTTGATAGATGGAGATGTGCGAAACTATTATACCAATTACAACGAACCTTTCTGGAATGTTCTTCAAACCAGAACGGAACAGGATGTTTCTCATTTATGGGCACAAACCCGTAAATTGGATTTTCATGTTTGTTGTGCGCTCACTTACGATTTTTACAAAAACAGAGAATTGCTGAATGTCAATCCCATTAAAATTGAAAAGGAAAAAGTTGCAGGTTTTAGCGTAGGTACGGACATTAAAAAAGGGGAAACCGTTACGTTGAGAAAATATGTTTCGGTTATCAGTTCGCTGAATCATCCGCGCGAAGAACTTACTGAACGTGCCTGTTCCCTTGCCCGACAGGCAAAAAACAAAGGCTGGGATGAGCTGTTTGAAGAACACAAATCGGTGTGGGCAGAAAAATGGCGTCAGTCCGATGTAATTATCGATAACGACGTAGCTGCACAGCAAGCCATACGGTTTAATATTTTTCAACTCAACCAAACCTACAGCGGAAATGATCCCCGATTGAACATCAGCCCGAAAGGTTTTACGGGCGAAAAATTTTCAGGTGCCACACGCTGGGATACCGAAGCGGTGTGCGTGCCTTTTTATCTTTCCACTTCGCCGCAGAATGTGGCACGAAATCTTTTACTTTATCGTTTCCGGCATTTGCCAAAAGCCATTCAGAATGCCGAAAAACTTGGTTTCACAAATGGCGCAGCCCTTTTCCCTGCTGCAACTTTCAATGGCAGCGAAATTCTTAACGAATGGGAACTGTCTTTTGAAGAAGTTTATCGAAACGGCATTATAGCTTATGCTATTTACAATTATGTGCGCTATACCAACGACTTGGATTATCTTGTCAATTACGGATTAAAGGTACTGATTTCCATCTCACGTTTCTGGAGTCAGCGGGTTAATATTTCGGGACAGAGAAAAAAATATGTTATTTTGGGCGTAACAGGACCAAACATGTACGAAAATAACGTAAACAACAACTGGTTTACAAATTTCATTGCCGTTTGGTGTTTGAATTATACTATGGAATGTATTGAAACCATACGAAAAACCAACTTCCGTGCTTTTGAAGATGTGGCTCAAAGTATTGGCTTCTCCAATGAAGAAACATTTCTGTGGAAAGATATAGTCGAAAACATGTATTTCCCCGAAGACAAGGATTTGGACATTTTTCTCCAGCAAGATGGTTTCATGGATAAGACACTCACCAGAGCCAATGAAATACCTGAAAGTCAGCGCCCCATCAATCAACATTGGACGTGGGATCGAATACTTCGTTCCTCGCTTATCAAACAAGCTGATGTAGTACTTGGACTTTATCTTTTTGAAAATTTTTTCGATAAAGAAACGATAAGCAAAAATTTCGATTTTTACGAACCGCTCACTGTACACGAATCTTCCTTATCTCCTTGCATCCATTCGATAGTGGCCTGTAAAATTGGAAAGATTGAAAAAGGTTATGAACTGTATCTGCGCACGGCACGACTCGATTTGGACGATTACAACAATGAAGTTGCCGAAGGCCTGCATATTACAAGTATGGCCGGAACCTGGCTTTCCATTGTTCAAGGTTTTGGCGGAATGCGCATAAAAGAAGGCCTTTTGCATTTCTATCCGCAAATTCCTAAACAGTGGCAATCGTTTGCTTTCAATGTGATTTTCAGAGGGGTACATTTAAATGTTCGTATCGAAAAATCGAAAGTAATCATTCAACATATCAAAGGTGAAGCCATCAGGCTGATGATTTACGACAAATCTTTTATGCTTTTGCCGGAAAGTTTGATTGAGACGCCTTTTGAATAACAAATATTGAAGTCCATTAAAAAATAATTTGTTTACCAACATGAAAAAAATTCTTTTCCTGCTTTCTTTTCTTTTGGCTTGTTTCGCATCAAAATCAGCCGATAAAAAATGGGTTGACCACCTTGAACCAACTTTTTGGTGGACAGGTATGAACCAAACACAACTCCAACTAATGTTTCATGGGAAGGACGTGGCACAATGCGATTTTTCGATTCAGGACAAGGAGGTAACCATTATCCGTAAAGAATTGACCGATAACCCAAATTATGTTTTTCTTTATATCGACCTGCAAAAGGTGGTTTCGCCGAAAAAATTTCAAATCGTCCTGAAAAAAGATAAGAAAATTCAGCAATACCAGTACGAACTGAAAGAGCGCAAGTCCAATTCTTCATTGCGGCAGAGTTTTACTTCGGCAGATGCTGTTTATCTGCTGATGCCCGACAGATTTTGCAATGGCAATACGGCAAACGATTCTGTGAAAGGATATTTTGAGGGTGTACATCGTGCAAAGCCAGGAGCGCGTCATGGTGGCGACATCGAAGGTATTATTTCCAAAATTCCTTATTTGGCCGATTTGGGTATCACAGCTTTGTGGACTACGCCGTTGTTCGAAGACAACGATACGCAATATTCCTATCATCATTACGCCTGCACCGATTATTACAAAATTGATCCGCGTCTGGGAAACAATACCGATTATTTGCGACTGGCCGACACTTGTCATGCTTATGGATTAAAATTATTGATGGATGTAGTTCCCAATCATTGTGGCTGGAAACATTGGTGGATGAAAGACATTCCGGATAAAAACTGGTTCAATACTTGGAACAATTATACCTCTTCCAATTACCGAATTACGGCTTGGACTGATCCTCATGCTGCGGAAGCCGATCGCGAAAGACTCATAAAAGGCTGGTTTGCTCCCAATATGCCCGATTTAAACCTTGATTTTCCGCTTCTTTTCGATTACTTGAGACAAGCTTATGTTTTTTGGATAGAATATGCCGGAATTGACGGAATGCGTGTGGATACTTATCCGTACAACAACATAAAGGCTGCTTCGCAATTTATTCAATCGATTCTCGAAGAATATCCCAACATGAATGTTGTGGGCGAATGTTGGGTGAAAACGCCTGCAGAAACAGCTTATTATCAATCGGGCAACAGAAATGCGGATGGATTTGACTCCCATTTGTCGAGTGTAATGGATTTTTGTCTGAAAGACGTGTTTTCCTTAGCCTTTAACGAAAAAGAAGGATGGGAAAATGGAATAGTTCGTTTTTACAGTCATTTTGCGCAGGATTTTGTTTATCCAAATCCGAATTTCATCATGATTTTTTTGGACAATCATGATATTGATCGGTTCCAAACTGCCGTCAGTAATGATATTGCCAAATACAAAATGGCTTTGGCCATGTTACTGACACTGCGCGGTTATCCACAAATATATTATGGCACGGAAATCATGATGCCTGGCATTCCGGGTAGTTACGAAGGTCATCGGTTCGATTTTCCCGGTGGCTGGGCTACCGACCAACGTAATGCTTTTACAGAAAATGGCAGAACGACAGAAGAAAACGAAATTTTCAACTATTTGCGATATTTGTTGCATTACCGGAAAAACAATACTGTACTTCAAACCGGAAAAATGAAACAGTTTATTCCTGAAAATGGAATTTATGTCTATTTCCGTTACAATGAAGAAAAAACGGTTATGATTGTTGCCAACAACAACGAAAAGCCCGCAGAATTGGATCTGCAAAGATTCAACGAAATGTTGAAGCAATATGGCAGCGCTAAAGAAATTTTCAGCGGAAATTTTTACAACTTGAAAAACGCTTTTTCCATTCCGGCAAAAAGTGTGATGATTTACGAACTTCAATAAACCTGTTACCAAGTTATGAAACCCACATGTATTGCATACACAAACACGAATGAATATAATATTCAGACATGTGGGTTCCATCAGACCTTTAAAAAATAAATTATATTCTGATGAAAAACAAAATTCTTTTTTCCTTTTTGTGTACAAGTCTGTTCTTTTCTTGCCAGCCATCTTTACATTATGCTCCCGATGGTGAAAACAATTTTAACTTAAATTCTCTTTTAACATTGGAAATTGGGGAAGATACCATTTATTTACAGGATTTTATACTGAATCCTACAGAAATCGACTCCATAACTTCATCTTCCTCCTGGTTACAATGGAAATTATCCAACGACAAAAAATTACTTTATGTTAAGGTTGTGCCGGAAATGGAAAATTTTGTAGATTTAAAAATTTGGTTGAACGGAACGCCTTATTCCATCCCCTGCCGAAAAACCGACAAAACAGATTTTGTTTTCACTTATCGACCACAGGGAAAAGCATATCGAAAAGTTCAAATTGCTGGACAAATGAACGACTGGGTTCCCAACTTTACGCCCGATTTGCAACTTAACGACAGCAGCTATTATCAGGTAACTTTGCATTTAAGTCCGGGAACTTATCTTTATCAGATGGTGTTGGATGGAGAATGGAATTATGATGTCAACAATCCGCTTAAAATCGACAATGGAAGGGGAAAATTCAATTCCATATTGAAAGTTGAAGGCCAGCAGTCGCTGCTTCCCGAACTTTACACTGATGCGTATTCCGATTCCAAAATAACACTTTTATCGGTAAACAAGGTAAACAATATTTTTGTTTACTGGCAAAATTACCGTTTGCCCGACATGTTTGTGAAGAAACAGGAAAACCGCATTATTTTCGATATTCCTTCCGAAGCTCATTCTCTGGAACGTTCGTTTATTCGTGTTTGGGTTTCCAATGATTTTGGCGTCAGCAACGATGTTTTCATTCCGCTTCACAAGGGAAAAGTACTGACGGACTCAAAAGAAATTACGCGTTCGGATAAAGCATCCCAAATTATTTATTTTCTGATGGTCGATCGGTTTAAAAACGGCAATAAGGATAACGATCATCCCCTTCGTCGAGCTGATGTACATCCTAAAGTCGATTTTTGGGGTGGCGATTTGGCCGGGATTCGACAAAAAATTGATGACCGGTATTTTACCGATTTGGGAGTAAATACTTTGTGGATTTCTCCGGTGAATCAAAATCCGACAACTCCTTATGGATTTTATGCACCGGTACCTACAAAATTTTCAGGGTATCACGGTTATTGGCCGATTTCTTCTTCCAAAGTCGATTTTCGGTTTGGTACAAACAACGAACTGAAAAATCTTGTGGTCCACGCTCATTCCAACAATATCAATATTTTACTGGATTATGTTGCCCATCATGTACACGAAGAACATCCACTTTACAAGGAACATCCGGAGTTTTTTACTTCATTGTATCTTCCGGACGGAACATTGAATACGGAAAGATGGGATGACCAGCGGTTGACTACGTGGTTTGATACATTTATGCCGACTTTGAACACCACCGATCCGAAAGTGATCGATTTAATGACTGATTCAGCACTGTTTTGGTTAAAAGAATTTCAACTCGACGGCTTTCGACACGATGCCTGCAAGCATATTTCAAATGACTTCTGGAGAGAACTCACTCTAAAAATAAAACGTCAAAATCATGGAAAAAATTTATATCAAATTGGCGAAACATATGGAAGTCCACAGCTTATTGGCAGTTTTTTAGGCACCGGCATGTTGGATGGTCAATTCGATTTTAATGTTTTTGATGAAGCTTCCGTTGCTTTTGCCGGCATTGGCGGAAATTCTCTAAGTCGGGTAAACGATGTGTTGCAAAACAGTTTTAAGGTGTATGGACATCACAACTTAATGGGCTATATTTCAGGCAATCACGATCGTCCCCGATTTATGGCTTATGCTTCGGGCGATTTGAAATACGGAGAAGACACCAAACTGGCCGGATGGAAAAGGGAAATAGGAATTTCAGATTCTACGGCTTACGATAAAATGTTTTTATTGCATACTTTTAACTTAACTATTCCCGGTATTCCCGTTATTTATTATGGCGACGAAATTGGCATGACGGGCGCCAATGATCCCGATTGCAGGAGAATGATGCGTTTTGACCATTGGAACAAGCGAGAGCAAAATTTATGGAAAAAAGTTTCTACTTTGACTCATTTAAGACTTCAACATCCGGTACTGATTTATGGCGATTTTGTTTCTCTTCAGGCTAATAACGACAGCTGGGTATATGCCCGAAAATATTTTGATAAGGTGGCCATAATATTTATCAATAATGCGCCCAAATCCCAGCATTTTGAAATCAATCTTCCGAGCATCATGACAAACACAATTTATCAGGCTGTTTTCCAACATGCTTTTACAGAGGTTAACGGAACCATCAACATAGACTTGCCGGCCTACAGTGCCGAAATATTACTCAATTAGAAAAATACAAAAAAATGATACAAATCCCAAGTTCAGAATTGCAGCAAGCCCTTGAAAAAGACAATAAAGAATTTCTTCGGACGATTGCCAATACCTATTTGACAGCTATTGGTGGTAATTTGAATACTTCCAACATGCAATTGCTCAATGGGTGGCAACATGTTTTGCTTTCGTGGTATTTTTTTTCGACCGAAATGGATGAAGGCGGTTTTGTTCAACTGATTCAAAACGGTTACGGAGGGTATATTTTTGACAATCCTTTTGCCAAAGCATTACGATTGATGGGAGCACGTGAGCTGTCGAAACTGATTTACAGGGCAAAAAAAATTTATGACGAGAACAAAACCACGCTGGAAAGAGATACTTCCGAAGAAGAATTTAATGCAATGTATGTTGATTTTGAGCAATTTGATGAATTGGAAGAAGAATATTTCGACATGGAAGAAGAACAACTGGAAATAATTTCAGCATATGTAAAAGGACATCTTTCCGATTTTACTGAAATACTTGCCAATCAGGTCAATTTTTAAAATTCTATGTTTAACACTAAAAATAAAGTACTGATTTTAAAAATATTAAACATCTTCCGGTCAAGATTTATGTTCACTCACATTTGTAGATCCATTCATTTTCATGTATTTTTGTATCAGTGAATTTATATTAAAGAAGTTCAGAAAAATAATCAATTATTAAAAACTTAATTATGGCCGAAAAAACAACCGAAGAACAAAAGAAACCGTCTTCCGAAAAAATAAAAGCCTTGCAGCTGGCAATGGAAAAAATAGAAAAAGATTACGGAAAAGGGACCATTATGCGTATGGGCGACAACCAAATAGTTGACATCGATGTGATTCCAACCGGCTCCATAGGTTTAAACATTGCTTTAGGCGTTGGCGGCTATCCCAGAGGCAGAGTGATTGAAATTTACGGACCCGAATCGTCCGGAAAAACCACATTGGCCATTCATGCCATTGCTGAAGCTCAGAAAGCCGGCGGCATTGCTGCCATTATTGATGCAGAACATGCTTTCGATCGTGCTTATGCCGAAAAGTTGGGTGTAAATACCGACGAATTGCTGATTTCTCAGCCCGACAGTGGCGAACAGGCGTTGGAAATTGCCGATCAACTGATTCGTTCCTCAGCCGTTGATATTGTTGTTATCGATTCCGTTGCCGCCTTAACTCCAAAAGCCGAACTGGAAGGCGACATGGGCGATTCAAAAATGGGACTTCAAGCCCGATTAATGTCGCAGGCACTTCGCAAACTTACTGCCAACATTAGCAAAACCAACACAACCTGTATTTTCATCAATCAACTTCGGGAAAAAATTGGTGTTATGTTTGGCAATCCTGAAACTACTACCGGAGGAAACGCCCTGAAATTCTATGCTTCCGTTCGTTTGGATATTCGAAAAATCGGGCAACTGAAAGATGGAGAAGAAGTTATAGGACATCAAACGCGTGTGAGAGTAGTGAAAAATAAAGTTGCACCTCCTTTCCGTAAAGCAGAATTTGATATTATGTTTGGCGAAGGAATTTCCAAAAGCGGTGAAATCCTCGATTTGGGCGTAGAATACGGAATTATCAAAAAAAGTGGTTCGTGGTTCAGCTATGGCGATACCAAACTTGCTCAGGGAAGAGATGCCGCAAAAACCGTAATTAAGGACAATCCAGAATTGGCTGCCGAACTCGAAGCAAAAATTGTTGAAGCTATCAAAGAAAAATAAAATTGTTGCTGGAAAACGAAAACATACGGCTACGTGCTGTCGAACCCGAAGATTTGGAACTTCTGTATCGATGGGAAAACAATCCCGAATTGTGGATGGTGGGCAATACCCGAAATCCCTATTCACGTTATATGCTGAAACGGTACATACTGGATTCGGAAAAAGACATATACGAAAACAGGCAATTGCGGTTGATGATAACTATCAAAAGCAGCAATGAAACCATTGGAACGGTTGACTTGTTTGACTTCGACATTCACAATAGCCGCATAGCATTGGGACTTTTTATCGAGCAAAAATTTCAAAGAAACGGTTTTGCCAGAGAAGCACTTCATCTCGTTGAAGAATATGTATTTGAATTTTTGAAAATTAACCAACTTTACGTACAAATTGCTGAAGAAAATATCCCAAGCATGCGCATGTTTGAAGAAGAAAATTTTGAAAAAAACGGCATGTTGAAAAATTGGATAAAAACCACGAACGATTTTCAAAATATTATCGTTTTCCAACAATTCAAAAATGTTTACAATAAAACAAAAATGAAGTGATGTGATAGATTTGTTTTGACAGAATAAAACAGGAAAAAGGGAATGGCACTTCAACTCTCGTTTGCAGCCATTCCCTTTTTAATATTAAGTTTGAAATAATCCTTACTGAATATATACTTCCAGCAATTTTACCTCTCCTTGCGGAATCAATGAAACTTCGTCCAAACTGGCAGGAATTAAAACTGTTTCGCCCTTTTCCACCAAGATTTTATGGTTTTCGCATTCTAAAATGAAATTTCCTTCCAAACACATATAAACTACAAAGGAATCCAGCGAACTGTAATTGCGGATAATATTACGATTAAATATTAGCAGATTGGTGGTAAAATAATCACACGAAACCAGTGTTGTTACCGCATTAACTTTAGATTCGTATTCAACTTTTGGATTTTTTGTGGCGGAAAAATTAATGACATCCAAAGCCAATTCTGTATGCAGCTCACGCTCTTTTTCATGTTCATCGGTTCGTTTGTAGTCAAAAATACGATAAGTAAGATCACTTGTCTCCTGAATTTCTGCAACCAATACGCCTTTTTTTATGGCGTGTACCAAACCTGCCGGAATATAAATCACATCACCCTTGCTGACCGGAACTCTTTTCAATAAATCGGCCACACGTCCTTCTTCCAAAGCTTTCAAATATTCTTCGCGTGAGCAATCGTTTATAAATCCAACTATCAATTCTCCTCCCGGCTCAGCATCTATTACATACCACATTTCGGTTTTTCCCAACGAATTGTGCCGCTGAGCTGCCGTCTCATCGTCGGGATGCACCTGAATGGACAAATCGTCATTGGCATCAATAAGTTTAAAAAGCAAGGGAAAAGTCAACCCAAATTCTTCAAAAATCTTATCCCCAACCAAGTCTCCCATATATATTTCAATCAATTCCGTCAAATTATTCCCGGCAAGGAAACCATTCGATACAATTGATTCATCACCTTCAAAACCGGAAAGTTCCCAACTTTCACCAATCTTGTCGGATTCGGTTTGCTTGTTGAAAAGTTTTTTTAGCCGCGTTCCTCCCCAAATTTTTTCTTTTAAAATGGGTTGAAATTTTAAGGGATATAAGCTATTGTCTTCTTTCATTTTAATTGAATGAAATTTTTTATCAAGCATTTTGTTTGGTACGTTCAGCCAGTTTTTTCTCCCATTCCCATGCACTGCGAAGCGTTTCTTCCAAAGGTCGCTGAGCTTTCCAACCCAATTCCTTATTGGCATAACTCGGATCGGCCCAAACTTTTTCTATATCACCTTCCCGTCTTCCCACAATTTTATAAGGTACCTTGACCCCATTAACTTTCTCAAACATTTTGATAATTTCCAGCACCGAAAGTCCTCTGCCCGTTCCAAGATTGAAAACTTCCAGATTGTTTTTCTGCTGATGATTCAACATGCGGTTGAGAGCCGAAACATGTGCTTTTGCCAAATCAACGACATCGATGTAGTCGCGAATACATGTTCCATCAGGCGTATTATAATCGTTTCCATAAACCAGCAACTGTTTCCTGATTCCGATAGCTGTTTGAGTAATAAACGGGAGCAAATTATTGGGCACGCCATTAGGCAATTCACCAATTTCGGCCGAAGGATGCGCTCCAATCGGATTGAAATATCGAAGAACAATGCTATGATAGAATGAATTGGAATGAATGGTATCGCGAATAATTTCTTCACATATTTGTTTGGTATTGCCATAAGGAGAAAGTGCCGGCTTAAAAGGTGAATTTTCCGTTACCGGCAAAATATCCGGCTGTCCATAAACGGTGCACGAAGACGAAAAAACCAAATGCTTGATTTTATGCACCGGCATCAGTTGCAATAAATTGATCAGAGAAAGAATATTATTCCTGTAATACAGCAAAGGCTTTTCAACCGACTCGCCTACAGCTTTATACGCTGCAAAATGAATTATGGCGTCTATATTCTTATGTCTTTCAAACATGCGATCCATGCCAACATAATCCGTACAGTCGATATTTTCGAATATGGGACGAATACCGGTAATTTTTTCGATTCCGTTTAAAACCTCAATATCGGAATTAAAAAGATTATCCACAATAATAACTTCATGTCCTTCCTGTTGCAATTCAACCACAGTATGCGAACCAATATATCCGGTTCCGCCGGTAACCAAAACTTTACTCATGATGTCTGTTTATTTGAATAATTTTTCTGGATATACTCCTTTACGGATTAATTCATTGATTTTTAAAACTGTCTGCGGTCTGTCATTGGAATATGTTACACCAAACCACTTGGAAGGCGTATCCAAAATTTTGCAGGTAACTTTATTTTCGTGTATCAATTGATTGACAACCGTCGGGATATAAAATTCGGCTTTAACATTTTGACCATTTTCAGCTAAAAATTTCTTGAAAGCTTCCCAAGAATAGTCGAAATAATCGGGAGTAAAACCCCACATATTCATTGATACGGGTACATTGGGATGAATGGCAACTTCCTTTCCGTTTTCATCCAAATAAATTATTGTACCTCCCTTTTCCACAATATGCGTTCTTTCCACCACGTCCTTTAAAAAATTGTTTTCGTCAGCCACACATATTCCTCTGCTCACCGGGCCACTTTCCGAAAGCGTGTTACCTACTCGATAACCAATCATGCAATATTCATTCTTTTTATTTTCTACGCTGCGCAGAAAATCGGCCAAAATAAAATACGACTCACGACCATAAAAATCATCGGCGTTGATTACGCCAAAAGGTTCGTGAATAACGTCCTTTGCCATCAGCAGTGCATGATTTGTTCCCCAAGGTTTTTCGCGTTCGGGAGAATAAGTACATCCTTCTGGCACTTTGTCGAGTTCCTGAAATACCAACTCAACATCAATTAAATTCTTGAATTTACTGACAATCAATTCATTAAATTCCTTTTCAAAACTTTTTCGAATCACGAACACTACCTTTCCAAATCCTGCCTGTATCGCATCATAAATGGAATAATCCATAATGGTTTCTCCATTGGGGCCAAGCCCATCCAATTGCTTCAATCCGCCATAACGGCTGCCCATTCCGGCTGCTAAAATTAATAAAGTTGGTTTCATATTTTATTTTCTGTTGTTTATTTCAAAGATTTAATATAGTTTACAGATAATCAATGTTTTCAGAAAAAATTTATTAGGAAAAATTCGAGTTTGCGCTAAAAGTTTTAGGAAATGCAAATTTACTATTATTGTTTCAATTAAGAAAACTGTAAACTACTTCATAAACTTAACTTTGACAAAAGTCGAAATTTTATAATTTCGTTAAAATTTGCTATTTACAACTTCAAACAACAATAAAAAACAGTATGAGATTATTTGAACAAAAATTTTTTGTCATAGAAAAAATTGAAATCAAAAAATTTACTACTTTTACAACCCCACAAATAAAATTTTACCGATTCTTATGATTGTCCATCCCAATGCCAAAATCAATATAGGCCTAAACATTACAGGCCTGCTGCCAAATGGCTATCACTCCATCGAAACAGTTTTTTATCCAGTCAATGTTTATGACCATCTGAAAATTGAACCTATTCCGAAAGCTGCCGAAAATCAATTTGTTGTAAAGGGTTTGTCCATTGACGGCAAACCGGAAAACAATCTGGTTATAAAAGCATGGCAACTACTGCGAGATGAATACAAAATAGCGCCGGTAAAAATTTTTCTGGAAAAAAATATTCCTATGGGTGCCGGCTTGGGCGGTGGTTCTTCCGATGCTGCATTTATGCTGAAAACACTCAACGACCTTTTTCAACTCGATATCGACAGAGAAAAATTAAAACATTTGGCTGCCAAACTTGGCGCCGATTGTCCTTTTTTTATCGACAATCAGCCGGTTTTTGCTCAGGGAAAAGGAGATAAATTTCATCCGTTGAAACTTTCGTTGAAAAACTTTTATTTGGTGCTGGTAAAACCAGATATTCACATCGCTACTGCCAACGCTTATGCCGAAACGGTGCCAAAAAAACCGGAATTTCCCTTGCAGGAACTGGTGAAAAAACCCATTGAAGAATGGAAATATTTTATCAAAAACGATTTCGAAGAATCGATTTTTAAACGTTATCCGCTGATAGCCGAAATAAAACAAAAACTCTACGAAACAGGCGCCGTTTATGCTTCCATGTCAGGTTCTGGATCGGCCGTTTACGGCATTTTTTACGATCGGCCTGTCCGCAATGGCTATTTCGATAATTATTTCTTTTCGATAGTTCCACTGAGCTAAAGAAAAACATTTTCTTAACTTGTTTGTTGTTACTGGTAAACAATTTAATTAATTCAAATATGGAAACCACAAACAAAATACAAAAAATTATTGGTAATCAGGAAACTTTCACCAATATCGGCTTATTGATTTTCAGGCTGATAATTGGCATATTCATGTTGACACATGGCTTGCAAAAAATAACTAATTTTGAAATGCTGAAAGCTTTTTTCCCCGATCCTTTGGGAATTGGAGCTTCTACTTCGCTGATATTAATCATTTTGGCTGAAGTAGGTTGTTCCCTGTTAATCATTTTTGGCATTTTTACCCGATTAGCTGCCATTCCTCCCATGTTTGGCATGGCCGTAGCTGCATTTATGGTTCATGCCAACGATCCGTTTTCCGTCAAAGAAATCGCGTTTCTTTACCTTTTTCTTTATGTTGCATTGTTATTTTTCGGTGCAGGGAAATATTCGGTAGATTATCTTCTCGCAAAACATCTGACGAAGAAAAAATAAATCGGATTCATTTTCATTTCTTTCAGTCCTATTATGACGGAAACATTTTCAAAATGGTGTTTTCGTCTTTTTTATTCCTCAGCTCTTTTTTATTAACGTTAGCAAACTGATTAACAACTATTCGTTAAAAAATTCAAAAATTTTCCAAAATGAAATTTAATCCTCATTTTCAATTAAATATCTATCAATAACATAAAAAATAATCGTAAAAAATCTTGTCCAATTGAGTAAAAAGTAGTAATTTAGAGCAATTTTTCGATAAAAATAAAAAATTGCATAGATGATTGAACAAGAAAGAATTATTAAAGTGAACATTGACGAAGAAATGAAATCTTCGTACATTGATTATTCCATGTCGGTAATTGTATCCAGAGCTTTACCTGATGTTCGCGATGGTTTTAAGCCGGTACACCGGCGTGTGCTTTTCGGAATGAACGAATTGGGCAACACTCCCGATAAACCTTATAAAAAATGTGCAAGAATTGTGGGTGAAGTGATGGGAAAATATCATCCGCACGGCGATTCTTCGATTTATGGAACATTGGTCCGACTGGCTCAACCTTGGTCAATGCGTTATCCACTGGTAGATGGTCAGGGAAATTTTGGTTCGGTAGATGGTGATAGTCCCGCTGCCATGCGTTACACAGAAGCCCGTCTGCAAAAAATTGCCGAAGAAATGCTGGCCGATATTGATAAAGACACTGTTGATTTTCAGCCAAATTTTGACGAAACTTTAAAAGAACCGGTGGTTCTTCCCTCACGTTTACCCAACTTAATTGTCAACGGTTCTTCGGGGATTGCCGTCGGTATGGCTACCAACATGGCGCCTCACAATTTATCGGAAACCGTAGATGCCATAGTTGCCTATATCGACAACAACGATATTTCCATTCAGGAATTGACAAAATTTATCAAAGCTCCCGATTTCCCTACCGGCGGAATTATTTATGGTTATGCCGGAGTAAAGGAAGCTTTTGAAACCGGACGAGGCCGCATCGTCATCCGCTCCAAAGTTGAAATAGAAACAGAAGCCTCTGGACGTGAAAAAATTGTGGTTAAAGAAATACCTTATCAGGTTAACAAGGTGGAATTGATAAAAACCATTGCCAATCTGGTAGAAGAAAAAAAGATTGAAGGAATTTCACATATCAACGACGAATCCGACCGTGAAGGAATGCGCATCGTTATTGAAGTTAAACGCGATGCCAATTCCAATGTGGTGCTTAACAAACTTTACAAGCTGACAGCCTTACAATCAACTTTCAATGTCAACAACATTGCTTTGGTTCATGGCAGACCGCACATGTTGAATATCAAGGATTTGATTCACTACTTTGTTGAACATCGGCACGATGTTGTTATTCGTCGAACCAAATTTGAACTGGCCGAAGCCGAAAAAAGAGCACACCTACTCGAAGGATTCATGATTATCCTCGATAATCTGGACGAAGCCATTCAAATAATCCGCAATTCTAAAACTCCTGACGAAGCACGCTCCAATTTAATGAGCCGCTTCAACCTTACCGAAATTCAAGCTCGCGCTATTGTAGAAATGAGACTGCGTCAACTTACCGGGATGGAACAGGAAAAACTTCGTGCCGAATATCAGGAAATCCTTGCATTGATTGCTCATTTGAAGGAAATTCTCGATAAAATAGAACTTCGTATGCAAATCATAAAGGATGAACTGTTGGAAATAAAAGCAAAATATGGTGATAACCGTCGTACCGAAATTGTTTATTCTTCAGAAGAATTCAATCCGGAAGATTTCTATTCGAATGATGAAATGATTATTACTATTTCTCATTTGGGATACATCAAAAGAACTCCACTTAGCGAATTCAGGACACAGGGACGTGGCGGCATCGGTTCAAAAGGCAGCGATTCGAGAGACGAAGATTTTATCGAACACATTTATCCTGCTTCAATGCACAACACCATGTTGTTTTTCACGCAAAAAGGCAAATGCTACTGGCTGAAAGTGTATGAAATTCCCGAAGGCAGCAAAAGCTCAAAAGGGCGAGCCATTCAAAATCTTCTGAATATCGACGGAGACGATAAAGTTACAGCATTTATCCGCGTAACCGGCTTAACGGATCCCGACTACAACAGCTCACATTACCTGGTTTTCTGCACCAAAAAGGGAACAATTAAAAAAACCTCACTGGAAGCCTACTCTCATCCTCGCCAAAATGGAGTAACAGCCATTAATATTCGCGAAGATGATGAGGTTATTCAAGTTAGGTTGACCGATGGAAATTCGGAAATTTTAATGGCTAACCGCAACGGCCGTGCCATTCGGTTCCATGAATCAACCGTGCCGGAAATGGGACGTGTTTCTACCGGCGTTCGCGGCATGAAACTCGACGATGAAAAAGATGAAGTTGTTGGCATGATTTGTGTTAACAAGGAAGACAACACCAACATTCTGGTCGTATCTGAACAAGGTTACGGAAAACGAACTTTACTGGATGACGAAAATGGAGAACCAATTTACCGCATTACCAACAGAGGTGGAAAAGGCGTAAAAACGATGAATATCACCGAAAAAACAGGAAAATTGGTTGCCATTAAGAATGTTACCGATGACAACGATTTAATGATTATCAACAAATCTGGAATTGCCATTCGACTGAAAGTTGCAGATATTCCGGTTATTGGTCGTGCCACTCAGGGTGTCCGTTTGATTAACTTGGAAAAACGCAATGATGAGATTGCTTCCGTTTGCAAAGTAGATTCCGAACCGGTAGAAGAAATTGTTGACGAAGAAATAATAGAAACCGAATTAGCGGAAAATAACGAACCAAATGAAAATTAATTAAAAAATATTTGGAAAACAATAATTTGCATTGTAATTTTATGCCCTGAAAAAAATATTTTTTTAAAAAATAAATATTTACTGCAAGTTGATTTTATTTGTCAATCAACTTGCAGTAAATCAATAGGAAGAGTAAAATTTTATTGTAAAAAAATTTAATAATAAAAGTATGAAAAAAATCATTTTATCTTTCTTTTTGGTGCTAAGTTTCACCTTCACTTATGCTCAAAAGAGCAATGTGTCAAAAGCGAAAAACAAAGCATTGATGGAAAATCCAGATTTTGCAGGAGCTCGTGAAGCCATTCAAGCTGCTTTGAACGATTCTATAACAAAAAATGATCCCAACACTTGGTATGTTGCCGGATTAATTGGATATAAAGAAAACGATTATTGGTATCAGAAATTGATTCTCAATCAAAAATACGATGCTGACGCTAAAGGACAAGCCATTTTGGAATCGTACAATTATTTCAAAAAGGCTGCCGAATTGGATCAACTCCCCGATGCAAAAGGTAAAGTAAAACCAAAATTTTTGAAAGATATCAAAACAAAAATTAAGGAATACTATACCTTACAGCCCAATTTAATCGGCTATGGTGCATACCTTTATGAAAAGAAAGACTATGAAGGAGCATTAAAGGTATTTGAAACTTATCTTGAAATTCCAACTTTGCCTTACCTAAAGGATGAAATTGTGATTGATTCTACTTACTATATGATACAATATTTTGCAGCCCTCTCCGCTACTAACGCAGGTTATCATGATAAAGCCATCAGCCTTTACGAAGATTTGAAACATAAAAATTATGAAACCTTAAATGTATATGAACTGTTGGCAGATGAATATAGAACTACCAATGATACTATTAAATATGTTGAAACGCTCAAGGAAGGGTTAGAAAAGTTTCCTTCTGAATTATGGTTTTTACAAAATCTTATCAATCATTATATTTATAGTGGTAAAATACAGGATGCTTTGGCATATCTTAATGATGCTATCAAACGCGATCCGAACATTGCACAATATTATTTTGTAAAGGGGAATCTGGAAGAAAATTTGGGGAATTACGATGAAGCAATTTCAGCTTTTAACAAAGCAATCGAATTAGATCCCAATTTAGCTGAAGCGTATGCCGGCATAGGCCGATTGTACTACAACAAAGCCATTAAAATGTTGGAAGTTGCCAATGATATTAAGGATGTGAAATTGTTTAACCAGGAAAAAGAGAAAGCAAATAATGTCTTTAAAGAATCAATTCCTTATTTTCAGAAAGCAAAAGAATTGAATCCCAACGAAATAGAATACAAACGTACTTTGCGTACCTTGTATTATCGTTTGCAAATGGATAAGGAATTTGAAGCTATTGATGAAGAAATAAGAGCTATGGAAAATCAATGATAAAATCAATTTTTATACAATTATCTATATATAGGAGAAAATTATTTAGGGTTTTCTCCTTTTTTTTTATTCATTTTTAACCCACATTGCAGGTATTATGGAGCTAAGTACCAGTAAGAGAGTGGATGTTTTTTTGAGGAGGAGCCTTTGGGTGCCACACAAATTTTTTTCTTCTTATCAGAGGTGTTTTTATATCCAGTGCAGTCAGAATTTGATTGAGCTTTTCTTCCGGTTCTGTACATTGTCGTATTTCTATCCGTGCACCATCATTCCGTGTGGCTCGCGTGGTTACCACAACCTGCGTTTTCATTACCCGTACCAACTCATTCCATTCGTGACCAATACCCTTTTTCTTGAGTTGATATTGTGCCGATGAGACCACCCAATAGGCCAATATCGCCAGATGAAGATGAGCCTTGATGCCCTCATCCCCCTTATGGTATACAGGACGAATGTCAAGATCCGTTTTCAAAATACGAAAAGTTTCTTCTACCGTACGAATTACGTTATAAAACTGCCATATGTTCTCCTCTTCATTCTCATCCATATTGGTTGCTATCAGGTACTTGCCATGTGAACTTTCGGTCAACTGCGATCGGGCTTCTTTCTTTTTCCAACTCATGGCTCGTGTGATGTCCTTTTCATCATATTCAAACGTAACTTCATAGTCGTTGTGAATGCCGTAACTTCTCTCCTTCAAGCGTCCCAGACGCAAATTGACAGCGTCTCTCTTTTTTGTTCCACCCTTTCGGTAAATACCGGACTCAATGGCTTTCAGTCCCTCTTCATAAACCCCGCAAGCCCGTCTGTACATGCTTTGTTCCTTGCGGGTCTTCAACTCGCTGTCCACCAATAGCACCGTATCGGAGAGCTCTTCTATCCTTACTTTTTGCAGTTCGATTTGTTGTCCCTTATTATCTGTAACCGTTTTGCGGGTGTTGTCTATCGTGGTGTACTTGACTCCCGCTGAACGCATTACCGTGATGTATTTATATTGGTGGGCTTTCAGCCAATCCAGGTTTTCTTTGGTGGAAATGCCGGCATCCATTACTACAATTTTACTGTGGGTATCGCAAGTTGTCGAACCTTCCAGACTGCCTATCATCTGCTGAAGGGTTTTGCAGTCGGCTCGATTTCCTTCGAATATCCGGCTGCGAACAAGCATGCCCTCCGTATTGACCACTGCTCCCAGTGCTACCAGTGGACAGTCGGAACGTTTTTCCTTGCTTCGCCCATATCTACACAGTTCAGAGGCTGACATCCGTCCTTCAAAATAAGTGTTGGTAAGGTCGAAAAGAAGTATTTTGTCATCCATGGCAAAAAGTGATCGCGTCCGGTTATAAAGCCACAGCTCCAAATCCTCATGCAGCCTGTATAAGTTGTAGGCACTTCGATAAAGGTCATCTTTGGTTATGGTGAAGGGATCGATTCCGACAATTTCGCAAACGGCGGAATTGTCGCGTAAGACCTTAACGGTGCGAAGTTCCGAATAAGGATAAACGGCACGGCATGCGATCTGAACAAGGGCTATATCGATATCCCGCTTTTTCCATCCTCTGG
Source organism: Paludibacteraceae bacterium (assembly GCA_018433525.1). Lineage (GTDB taxonomy): Bacteria > Bacteroidota > Bacteroidia > Bacteroidales > Paludibacteraceae > MVYY01. Next base: position 25,708 of record JAHDRA010000048.1, on the reverse strand, counting down.
ATTTGAGGAAATCCCTCACCTTGAGCTTCTCGAGCGTCGAGATACATACCTGTTCTGCTCCAATGGTGCGTGCGTGAAGATTCTTTATGCTGTCTGCATCTATGGTGAGATAATCAGAAATCAACGAAGAATTATTTTCCCTTGCCGGCTGCTCCCGTAAATGTTTTTGGCGGTCTTCCTCCACACGCTTAATCTCCCCGATCCGGTTGAGCCGCTTCAGTTCTTCGTATACTTTGTGGGCAATGTCCATCACGGCGCTATCCTCACAAAGTGGCAGTTGATGGTGAAGTACCATCTCATTGAGCACTTCAATCAATTTGTCCAGTTGTGATTGTTTGGGTAGTTCCAAAAGTTCTCCAAGTCCCATGATCATACGCTGGTGAACCTTTCCCCGACTATCTCTGTAGGATTCACTCAAACGGAAATAAACGTATCTTTCGTCTTTCCCGTTTGCTCCTTTGCGATGTTTTATTATCGGCTTTAGAAACATGTCACAAAGTTGAACATTTTCTCGCCAATTATAAAAAAGCTGGGTGCCACACAATGGCACTTTTTCTTTCTCTACTTAAAAATTTAAAGTAAATTAACTCAAAAGGGTTAATTCCTTGCCGAAAAACGGTCTTTTTCTGCAAAAAACCATCTAATTTTTGATTATTATTAACAATCAGGGAACGGATACCCTGCAATGTGGGTTAAATTAAAACATGAGTCCGCTTCGAAAAGTCAAAAAACTAAATTCATCGACTTTTTAACCTTATTTTTTATAAGTTGCTGAAAAACGAGTTTTCTTTTTGGTCGGGGGCGAAGCGAATTTTCAAAAATAAAACTTTTCGGAGTAGATTTAAACATGAATGAATGTTTACCGATAAAATTTTTTCGTGATTTCCTTCATTGCTTCCGAATTTCGCTTTAGCTTCCATAGTGGCTACCAAAGTACGTTTTCCGCCTCTGTTTCTGAATTTGCAAAGATTAATTCCCTAAACCGACAAAGAGAAAATTTGATTACTTGATTTCGTCAACACATCTTTTTACAAAAGAGAAGCGGTTGTAGTCGTTGCGCATTAAATTGTCGTTCCAGAAAATCAAATCAATATCAATCGGGACAAGTCCTGTTATTTTACTCTCGGGAGTTCGGCCCATTTCGGTTTCTATTTGCTTGAAAATGGCTATTGTCTCTTCGGCTGTTTCATCGGAATAAAGTTTCACGGCTTCGTTCAAAAATGGTGCAACATAGTTTTCACCAACGGCATCGCTGCCAATGCGGGAACTGCATAAGTCTATTTCAAAATATTCCGACAACCTTTCTTTTGCAGCGTCGATATTTTGATCAGCCTCAACATTGCTTCCAAGTATAACGATGGCGGTATTCATAAAACTTTTTTAAAAAAACTGTAAGCTCATTTGTTAAATGATAAAATTTAATTGTCCTTTAATTTAATAAAACAAAAAAAGCCGGAAAAATGTTTTCCGGCTTATAAAATATTTCAGATGTCAGTCGCGATAATCTTTCAATTGTTGTTGCAGTCGCTTACGTGCTAAAAAAATTCGACTTTTCACCGTTCCTATTGGCAAATGCATGGTTTCGGCTATTTCTTCATATTTATATCCCTGCAAATGCATGGAAAAGGGAATTCTGTATTCGTCGGGAAATGCTTCAATGTTGCTGTTAATTTCACCGATGGAATAGGAGCCTTCAGGGCTGTCAAATCCGGAATTTTGCGGCAAATTAAGGTGATACATGTCTTCTGTTTTATCAATAACTGTCTGATTGCGAACAATCTTACGATAATTGTTGATAAATATATTTTTCATTATGGTCAGCACCCAACCTTTGAAATTGACGTTTTTGGTAAATTTTTCCCTATTGTCCAATACTTTCAGGGTGGTATCCTGCAATAAATCTTCTGCATCCTCTCTGTTCAACGTGAGTGAAAAAGCGAAATTCCGCATATTGTTTTGTAAGGCAATTAATTCGTTTTCAAATTGATTTGGCTTCATAACTTTTAATATTAAGTGTGTGAATAAATTTCACCTCTCCGACAAAAAAATTCGGCAGGTAATTTTTTATTCTAAAACGAATCTTTCTGAAAAAGTTTTTGAATCGAATAGCATCAAATTTATACTTCCATTAAAAACTTAACAAAGAACTCTTTCGAAAATACTTGTTCTAGATTTTCACGACAAATATACAGCATATTTTTAAATGTTTCGTATATTTGGACAAAAATATTCGATAATATGAGAAAGTTTTATATATTTTACATTTTTGTAACAATTACAATGTGTTTTATAACTGAAAATCTGAATGCTTCGAATAAAAAAACGACTGTTTTTGTTATAGAATTGAAAAAAGATATAGGTGGTACAGCATGGGTTTATTGTCAAAAGGCATTTAATCAAGCCAAAGAGAAAAATGCCGATGTCATTCTGATGCACATGAATACTTATGGAGGCGAAGTGGTTTTTGCCGATTCCATTCGAACACGAATTTTGAACAGCCCGATTCCGGTTTATGTTTTTATCGATAACAATGCCGCTTCTGCCGGAGCTCTGATAGCCATAGCTTGCGACAAAATTTTTATGCGACCCGGAGCGGCAATTGGCGCAGCAACAGTTGTAAATACCACCGGACAGCAAATGCCCGATAAATATCAGTCGTACATGCGGGCAACCATGCGTACAACAGCCGAAGCTCACGGGAAAGATACCATTATTCAGGGTAATGATACCATTTTTCAATGGAAGCGCGATCCAAAAATTGCAGAAGCAATGGTGGACGATAAGGTGTCGATTCCCGGTATCATTGAAGCAGGAAAAACATTGACTTTTACGGCAGAAGAAGCTTTGCAACACGGATATTGTGATGGAATTGCAGAAAGTATTGATGAAATTATTAAAAATCACATTACTGAAGCTAATTTCGAGATTATTGTTTTTCAACCGAGTTTTTGGGACAAAGTGAAAGGATTTTTTTCCAGCTCCATTGTACGAAGCATTTTAATTATGCTAATTATTGGAGGTATTTATTTTGAACTTCAGACTCCGGGCATAGGATTTCCCTTGGCAATAAGTATTCTTGCAGCCGTATTGTTTTTTGTTCCTTTGTATATTGATGGTTTGGCTGCCAATTGGGAAATTTTGATTTTTTTGCTGGGACTGGTTCTATTGGCATTGGAAATATTTGTAATTCCCGGTTTCGGTATAGCCGGAATTTCCGGAATTTTGTTCTCTGTGGCGGGTTTAACGCTCAGTTTAATAAACAATGTCAATTTCAATTTTGATGGGGTTCAGGCAGGCACAGTTGGAAAATCGTTGCTTACCGTTTTGGTTGGCATTACGTTGGGATTTGTTTTGATATTGTATTTGAGCAATAAAATCGGTTCGACGGGAATTTTCAAAAAAATGGCTCTCAATACGGCGCTCGAAAATAAAGAAGGTTACATAGGCGTTTCAATGGATGAATTGCAGCTGGTGGGTAAAACAGGTTATGCTTCAACGGTTCTTCGCCCTTCAGGAAAAGTAAATGTCGAAGGAAAAGTTTATGATGCCGTTTCTACGGAAGGTTTTATTGAAAAAGGAGTTCAGGTTCGCGTGCTTGAATATCGCACCGGTCAAATTTATGTTGAAAAGATATAAATATTTTTCTCTTTCTTTTTCGTATTATTGCCTATCTGTTTGAATTTTTCAAATAGTATCTCCAAACAGTTGTGTAATTTTTCGGATTATTTTACTTTTGCAGTCCATTTAAATGAATAAGAAAGGTATTTTTATTCAGTAATTTTACAAATAATTTCATGATTGTATATAAATTTGGTGGTGCTTCGGTTCGTTCGGCAGCCGGAATAAAAAATCTGGCATCAATTGTTTCTGGCGTGAATGATAATTTATTCATTGTTGTTTCGGCGATGGGAAAAACAACCAATGCGCTCGAAGGTGTATTGGAAGATTTTATGCAGGCCGATCACGCTTCTGCTCTGGCAAAATTTCAACAAATAGAAAATTATCACAATGAAATTTTAGCAGAACTTTTTCCGGATTCAGCAAATCCTGTTGCTATTTTGCAGCCTCTTTACGACGAGATTACCAGTATGCTGAAACTTTCGGTTGGTGACGATTATGACCGATGGTACGATAAAATTGTATCCTATGGTGAAATAATTTCAACGCAAATTGTTTCCAAATTCCTAAATGAAGCCGGTATTCAAAATGGTTGGCTGGATATGCGGAAACTGCTGATAACCGACAGCAATTTTAGGGAAGCAAATGTCAAGATGAAAGAATCGCAACAAAAATTGACGGAAGCCGTAAATTTCGAAAATTATCCGGTTTATATTGGTCAGGGTTTTATCGGAGCCAATACCAAAGGAGATCCGACAACTCTGGGACGTGAAGGTTCGGATTATACGGCTGCTGTTGTGGCCAACTTGCTGAATGCAGAAAATTTGACTATATGGAAAGATGTTCCGGGTATTTTGAATGCCGATCCACGTCTTTATCCTCAGGCAAAGCTTGTTCCCGAACTGACTTATTCCGAAGCGGTGGAATTGGCTTATAGCGGGGCTCAGGTGATTCATCCCAAAACGATTAAACCTTTGCAAAATAAAAATATTCCGCTTTATGTTCGTCCTTTCGGAAATCCTTCTGAAAAGGGTTCTGTTATTAAAGCTCATGTCGAAAAACCAGCCGGTATTCCGTTTTACAGTTTGTTGAAAAATCAAGTGTTGGTAACCATTCGTCCGATAGATTTTTCTTTTGTGCTGGAAGAAAATTTGCCAAAAGTTTTTTCCATGATCAATAAACACCGGCTAAAAGTTTCGATGATTGAAAGCTCAGCCATCAGCATTTCGGTAGCCATTGGCAACAGTCGATATTTGCCGGCTGCTTTGGACGAACTGTCGAATGAGTTTGATGTAAGTTACAACGAAAATTTAGAATTGCTGACTGTCAGAGGAATTTCGGATGAAATTGCACAGGAAGTTACAAATCATCGAGAAGTTTTGCTTATGCAGCGTACGCGCCGTATTGGTCGTTTTTTGATGAAAGAAAGATAAATTCTTACCTTTTGGTTATAAAAAAACAGGACCTGTGAAATTTTTCACTGTCCTGTTTTTCGTATTAATTTTCAGATTTGTTTATTTTGCCAAATGTTCCAGATTTTTTATATTTTCGGCAATGTCGTTTTCAGAAAGGGAATAATTGGTTAAGTCGCCAGCAAAATACTGGTCATAAGCAGTCATATCAACCATTCCGTGTCCGGAAAGATTAAACAAAATAGTTTTTGGTGTTCCTTCCTCTTTGGCTTTCAGAGCCTCATGAATAGCCACTGCAATTGCGTGAGCCGATTCCGGCGCCGGAACAATTCCTTCGGTTTGTGCGAAAAGTACGCCGGCTTTGAAAGAATCCAATTGATCAATATCTACTGCTTCGACCAAGTTGTCTTTTTTCAATTGGCTGACAATAGTGCCGGCTCCGTGATAACGCAGACCACCTGCGTGAATGTGAGGCGGAGCAAAATTATGTCCTAAGGTAAACATAGGCAAAAGTGGAGTGTAACCAACTTCATCTCCGAAGTCGTATTCAAAAACACCACGTGTCAATTTCGGACAAGAAGCCGGTTCGGCAGCGATAAAACGTGTTTTTTTACCATCTTTAATATTATGACGTAAAAATGGGAAAGATATTCCTGAGAAATTGGAACCGCCACCAAAACAGCCAATAACTATATCAGGATATTCGCCTGCCATTTCCATCTGCTTTTCTGCTTCCAGTCCTATTACGGTTTGGTGCAGTGAGACATGATTCAAAACACTGCCAAGCGTATATTTACAGTTTGGCGTATTCATGGCAAGTTCTATGGCTTCAGAAATGGCAGTTCCCAAACTTCCGAGATAGTTGGGATGTTCGGACAGAATTTTTCGTCCTGCATTGGTGGACATGCTTGGAGAAGCAATTACCTGAGCGCCCCAAGTTTGCATTAGTGAGCGACGATAAGGTTTTTGTTCGTAACTGATTTTTACCATGTAAACAAACAATTCCAAACCGAAAGTTTTCGCAGCAAAAGCCAACGCTGTTCCCCATTGACCGGCGCCGGTCTCGGTAGTCAAGTGGGTAACGCCTTCCTGTTTACAATAATAAGCTTGTGGCAAAGCTGTGTTTAATTTGTGGGAGCCAACAGGACTGACACTTTCGTTTTTAAAATAAATGTGTGCGGGTGTGTCGAGCGCTTTTTCCAAATCATAAGCTCTTACCAGCGGAGTAGGTCGATAAATTTTATATTTCTCGCGTACTTCTTCGGGTATTTCAATCCATGCATCGGTCTGATTTAATTCCTGATGCGACAATTCTTCTGCGAAAAGTGGGTACAATTCTTCTTCTTTCATGGGCTGTTTGGTAGCAGGATTCAGAATTGGCATGGGCTTGTTCTGCATTTCTGCCACAATGTTGTACCAATGGGTTGGAAGTTCCTTTTCGGTAAGAATAAATTTTTTTGTTTTTTCCATTGCAGTAATTTTAAAATTTGAGAGACGATAAAATTAATCGGATTGATGTTGTGTGTGTTGTCTTAAAAAAAAGCCGAAAACTGGTGAAAAGTATCCGGCAATATAAAGCGGAAGCGACGAGATTCGAACTCGTGGTACGGAAACCCGTACGTCAGTTTAGCAAACTGATGGTTTCAGCCACTCACCCACACTTCCTTGTGTCTGCTTTTGTAATGCAAAGATAAGAAAGAGTTTTCGATTATCAAAGTCATTTTTACTCAATGCTTGTGTGGAATAATTTCAAGAAAAGATGAATTTAACAATTCAAATTGATTTTTAATGAATTACATTTTAGAACGGATAAGTGTTTTTTTTAAGAAAAACATTTACTTTTGCAACTCAAATCCAAACGCATTTTTTATGAAAAAGAAAGTCAGGAAAATTTTGTTTGCAGCGCTTGCGGTTCCACTAATTGTGGTTGTTTATTTGACCTACGTTTTTTTTGCGCCCAATATTTTTCCAAAAAAAGAAACAGAAACTTTTGTTTGCATTCCCGAGAACACGAGTTTTGAAGATGTCGTGAAACTTATCAAAAATGAATCACGCGTGTGGGACCGTTATTCTTTGCGGTTAACGGCCAAAATTTTCGATTACGATAAAAATATCCGTTCGGGGCGCTATGCGTTAAAAAAAGGAATGAACAATTTTGCATTAATTCGAAACTTAAGGAGTGGGAGACAGGTTCCATTGCGATTGACATTCAACAATATACGAACAAAAGAACAATTGGCCGGTCGATTGTCATCTCAACTAATGACCGATTCACTCACCTTTTTAAAATTGCTGAACAATTCTCAATTTTTGTCGCAATACGCTTTGAATCCCGATAATTCGGTTGTGATATTTATACCGGATACTTACGAAGTTTTCTGGAATATTAAACCCAAAAAACTTTTCGATCGAATGTACAGAGAGTATTTAAAATTTTGGAACGAAGAACGCCGGCAGAAAGCTGCTTCCATACCGCTGACTCCAATAGAAGTCAGTATTTTGGCATCAATTGTAGAAGAAGAATCCAACAAATCGTATGAACAGCCTATTATTGCAGGAGTTTATATCAATAGGTTAAAAAATAAAATGCCCTTGCAAGCCGATCCTACCATAAAATTTGCATGGAAAGATTTTTCTTTGAAACGAATCAAAGGTCAACATTTGCAAATCAATTCGCCCTTCAACACCTACAAATTTCAAGGTTTGCCACCCGGTCCCATTCGATTGCCTTCGCCTCAGGTGATTGATGCCGTTTTGAATTATTCACATCATTCCTATCTTTATATGTGTGCCAAAGAAACGTTGAATGGCGAACATAATTTTGCCGCCACACTTGCTCAGCATTTGATCAATGCTCGAAAATATCAGCGGGCATTGAATGAAAGGCAGATTTTTGAATGAATTTAAAATAGCATTGAGCCGTTCGTCAAATTGAATTTGTAGTTTTTAATCAATTGGTTACAATTTATTAAGCGATTTTTTACCCAACTGTTGCCACAATGGAAAAATGATGTATATAATTCTGTTTTCTGATCATAATTTTTTACTTGGTTGCCGCATGATTGCATTGTGTAGCTAATTAAAATTATTTCAACCTATCTTTTCCCTAAGGCATTTTCAATTGTATTGCTATCTATCGGCTTTAAGACCACCCACACGATAAAATCGTGCGAGAATAGGATGGGTTTTCGTAAAGTACTTATCCAATTTATCAGAAAATTTCGTAATGAAGAGCTTTCCCTTACATTTGAAAAAAAAAAGGAAGGTGATTATTTGCCCAAAAACATTTTTCTAACTTTTTCCAAATCTTCCGGTGTATCGATGCCATAAGATTCGGCTGTTGTGAAGCCAACTTTTATTCGGTATCCATTTTCGAGCCAGCGGAGTTGTTCCAATGATTCTGCTTTTTCGAGCGATGAAACGGGAAGTGAACAGAGTTCTTTCAATATCTCTGTTCGATACGCATAAATTCCCACATGAACAAAATACTGATGATTCGAAATCCAATGTTCGTTGGCAGTATTTCGTTGGTATGGAATAACTTGCCTGCTGAAATACAGGGCTTCATTGTTTTTATTGAGTACTATTTTAGGTCTGTTGGGATTCAGTATGTAATCGTATTCTTCTGTTTGGGGAACTATTTTGGCAAGTGTAGCAATTTGTGTTTGCTCATCTTCAAAACACTCTTGAAGCGTAATGATTTGCTCTGGTTGAATAAATGGTTCATCTCCCTGAATGTTTATGACGGCATCAAAAATTTCCTGTAGCTGACTAATAGCTTCATAACACCGATCAGTTCCACTTTTGGCTGTTGCGGAAGTCATAAATGCTTTTCCACCAAAAGTATTAACGCAATCATAAATCCGATGGTCGTCAGTAGCCACATAAACGGTTTGCAATACTTTGCGTGCCTGTTCGTACACTCGCTGAATCATAGGTTTTCCACCAATATCTGCCAGCGGTTTTCCCGGAAAACGAGTGGAAGCAAAGCGGGCCGGAATAATGCCGACAAAGCGAAAATTTTTATTAGAATGGAGAGTCATTGGTCAAATGATTTTTTTAAAGAAATTTTATCTCAACTTTTCCTTGAGTGGTGGTGTAGTCCGTTGCTATTGGTGTAATAGTCCCGATTATTTTTTTTCTTTAGCGAAAAATCTTTTTTTGTTGTGGCTGTCCATCGCACTGTTCGCAGCAAAAGCAACAGGATAAGCGGAAAACTGGCCGGATGGAAAACCTGAAGTCCAGCAGCATAAGCTACCAAAGCCAGAAAAATCAATAAACAGTTTAAAACTTGATAATAAAACACATACGGTTTCATTTTGTGAAACCAAAGGAGAATGCCCAGAGCAAAATTCAGCGGATTCAGCCACAGAAGATTAAAATTGTTTTTTACAAGCGGATGCGACGAGAAAAAGGCAAGATAAAAGACAATAATTCCACCAAGACCGCTTACTATATAAAGTAGGCTATCGAACAAACGGAAACTTTTTTTATTGTTGAAAATAGTTATGATAATTCCCAAAATTAAAAGAAAAGTACAAACAAATACAGGCTGAAATATAGGCAAAGGTTTAGAATATTTTTCTTCCTGTTTGGGAATCAATATCTTATTTTCAGCTACCAGATGGCGTTTTGCACCATCTGCAGCTATTATATGAGCTGCCTGAAATTCGTACATCAGATTTTCAGGTAAAAACATCGATACATTTCGCGAAACGCTCTTGTCTGCATCACGCCCGAAGATTAGATCAAGACCAAATTGCATCCAACTATTTACTCCGGTATATTGAGCTATCATTTCTCTGAAAGTTACGGGCTCGTTATATAAATGATATTCAACCTTTCCATTAACCGATTGTACAATTTTATCTCTTGGTCGGGTAGAGCAATTGTCATAAACAAAATTGTAGCGGTAGAATCTGTTTTCAGGCTCGTAATTTTTTATAAGAGAGTGAAGCAGATTTCTTTTTTCGTTTAAAGTAAGGTTCAGTTTTTGTTCCCAAACCATTGAATTTCTACTTTTATATTCTTCCAAAAAGCTTTTGGTATCATATACGGCAAGCTGATAATCGGTATCTCCCTTAATAAATTTCAGGTAGAAGTTTTTGGTGTTGAAATCGAATACGCCAAAATTGAAAACCACATCGTAGCCGGTAATCGGGTCGTTGACACGAATGGCAGTATGTCCGAATTTTTCATACACTTTTTTCCCGGGAGAACAAGTGAGCAAACTTACTTTTGCCGAATCGCTGAATGTCAGATTTTGTGAAAATATTGGGAATAAGATGAAACTGAGGAGAGAAACGAATATTGCTCTTTTCATGTATTGCGATTGGTTTTTATGGATTTCAAATGGCAAAAGTAATAAATTTTTCTTTTCTCATAGCTTTTTGTTAAAAGTTTTATTCAATGTTTTCCTCTACATTTTACTGGTAGTTTCAAATGTTTACAATTCAGAAATTTTTTAATTTTTCCCCGTTAGAATTTTTATTCGGAATAGAGAAATATTTTTATTTTACGTTTTGGAATTTATTTTAAAAAAATAATTAAATTTGTGCTGTATAACAATGTTGTCAAACATATTTTTTCATTTGAAGCAATGACCAAAAAACCTGCTTATGAACTGAAACCCATTGAAGAAGTTTTCATGGTTTGGGATGTGCTGACGCCCGACGAAAGGCAATTTGTAAGAAACAACTACACGGTTCATCATTTCAAGAAAAACGAACTGATCCAAAGCGAAGGTGAAATTTCTACCCACATGATGATTTTGGCGGCGGGTAAAGCAAAGGTTTACAAGGATGGTATTGGTAGCCGAACGCAAATTATTCGAATGTTGAAACCGGGCGAAAATTTCGGTTATCGTGCCATTATAGCCAATGAGCCAAACAGCACCAATGTAGCGGCTTTTGAAGCCTCAACCGTTTATATGCTCAAGGCCGATTTGTTCCTGTCTATTCTCAGACACAATATTGCAGTTTGCTATCGTTTTCTTGAAGAATTGGCTTCCGACCTGGCAGTTTCCGATGCACGAACTGTCAATTTGACACAGAAGCACATTCGTGGTCGTTTGGCAGAAGCTTTGCTGTTTCTGAAAAAACGATACGGAGTGGAAGAAGATGGGGCTACCGTCAATATCTATTTGTCGCGTGAAGATTTGGCAAATTTGTCGAATATGACCACATCCAATGCTATACGCACTTTATCGAATTTTACCAACGAGCACATCATTGCTGTGGATGGAAGAAAAATTAAGATTATCGATGAAGATAAACTCAGAAAAATAAGTAAAATGGGATAATTTTTGTTGTTTTTCGCTTTGTGATTCTTTCTCCAAATTGAAAAAGTGATATTTAATTGACCATTGTTTTTATTTATGAATGCAACTCAAATTGATACTACTTATAAGGCTATTTTGCGATTTGTGTCGGCGTCAAGGCTCAAACCTGCATTCGACAGGATAAAAATAATGATTGACGATTTGCAGTACGGCGAATTTTCGGATCGTTTTAACGAATTGGAAAGGAATTACAAATTTTTGCTCGAGTATTATCTCAAGGGTGTGCAAGATCCCGAAAGGAAATCGGTTTACAGTAAGTTGGTCGCAAAACTTTTGATACTGCTTGCTGACGTTCGCGAAGAGCTGATGATGAAAAATTCTTCAAATTTCGAATATTCACAGAAAAGATTTTTCCCTTACACACGTAAACATCAGACAGTCAATGAGCTGTTCAATGCTTTGCAGTATTTCCACAAGCAGTCGGCTTTGCTTTCCGAAAATAAGGAACAGTACAAAATTGAATTGAGCAGAATGCGATCCAATTTTGAAGATGCGCTGGATGAACTTTTTGGCGTGTTTTGGCTGGCAACTCGCTATTCCGAAGAAGAAAACAATTTGTACAAAAAATTGCTCGAAGCCGATGATAAATACTGGGTGGAAAAATCCTTGATGGTGTCGGCCGTAACGTTGAATTTGTGGAGAAAATTTGACGAACAAAAAATAATGCTTCTTTTTGACAGCTGCGAAAACGACGATCAAAAAGTTGTTCAGCGAGCATTGGTCGGGTTAACTTTTATACTGGCCAAATACAATATTTATCTGCCTTATTTCCCTTCCATTCGTAATCGTTTGGTTCTTTTAGTCGATCAAAACCGTATTGCCGAAAATTTTCAGAATATCATTATTCAAATTATTGGGACTACCGAAACAGAAAAAATTTCGCGGAAACTCAGGGAAGAAATTTTACCTGAAATGATGAAAATCAATCCTTTGTTGAGAGACAAAATGGATGCTGAAAACTTTTTGAATTCCGATGAATGGGCAGAAGCAAATCCGGAATGGCAGGAAATTCTCGATGAAAGTGGCTTGTCGGATAAACTCAAGGAATTGAGCGATTTACAATTGGAAGGAGCGGATGTTTACATGAGTACTTTTTCCATGCTGAAAAATTTTACATTTTTCTCTCAATTTTCTCATTGGTTCTTGCCTTTCGATACTGAAAATTCGGCAGTCAATCAATTGTTCGAGTCGGACGAAAAAACCATTTTGTCGGCTTTTGTCAACAGCAATGTCATGTGCAATTCAGACAAATATTCATTTTGCCTGAGTGTGTTACAAATGCCCGAAAGCCAACGAAATATGCTTAAACATTCTTTTAAAATGGAATCGGATCAAATGGACGAAATGGAAGAAGAAATGTCGATACTTTCGCCCGAAACAATTACAAAAAACATTTCCAAACAGTACATTCAGGATTTGTTCCGTTTCTTTAAACTTCAGCCTCACAAGGACGATTTTGAAGATATGTTTTCCTATTCTCTGACTTTACATCGCACCTGGCTGTTCGATATTTTGTCTTCTATTCCCGGTTTTTCGGAAAGTGTAGCTGAATATTATTTTTCTAAAGGGTATTATTTGCAGGCACTGGAGCTTTATGAAAAAATTCAGTCGGAGAGTCAGCCTTCCGCTGCGTTGTATCAGAAAATGGGTTATGCGTATCAGCAGACTTCGCAATTGCAAAAGGCACTGGATGCCTATTTGAAAGCCGATATGATTCAACCGGACGATGGCTGGACTATTCGAAAAATTGCGCTTTGCTATCGGTTGCTTGGAAATTATGAAAAAGCATTGGCATTTTATCAACATGCCGATTTTCTGAAACCCGGTCAGTACAGTACGCAAATACATATCGCTCAATGTTATTTTGAACTCGGAAAATTTAAAGATGCGCTGGCAATTTATTATAAACTGGATGCCGAAAATGTGGACGACATAAAAGTGTGGAGAGCGATTGCAAAATGCAATTTTTTTGACGGAAATCTGGATAAAGCCGATTATTATTCAGAAAAAATTATTTTGGCTGAACCCAATGCTTACGATTACTTGCTTTCCGGTCATATTAGTTGGTGCCGGCGTCAGTTGTCTGCAGCAGCCGATGCTTATCGCAAGTCTTTAGAAATGTTGCAGAATAAATGGGAAGTTTTTCAGGATTTGTTTAATGAAGATAAGGACAGGTTGATTTCGTTTGGTATTCGGGAAGAAGAATTGCCGCTCATGATGGATGCATTGCTATATTTCGAAAATGAATAGAAATGGTCGGAGAACTTTTTAAAATTTATATCCGATTCCCGCATCAATAAATTCCGCTTTTTGCAAATGGGTTTTCAATCCCAAAGATAAGAGGAAATGTTCGTCCAAAGCATATTTTAATACAGCTTTTGTGTAAAACCAACCATCTTCCTTTTCAATATTATATTTGTAAATCAAAGGTTTGTTTAAAGTTCCGTTTTTAGCTTCTTCGTAAGGTTCGAGATTTTTCACCGGATTATAAAGGTAGAGGCCAAAATGGAAACCTGTGGTGAGTCTCCCAACTAAAAGCTCGTGTCGAAAAGAAGCACCAATTCTGAGTTTGTATTTTAACTCGTCGGTAGTGAGATAAGTTCTTTTGAAAGCTGATTTACCATTAAAAACGCCATCGTAAAACAAATCTGCGCCCCATCCCATTCTGTAAAAATTGGTCATGGTTCGGTATGCTGCTATATTGAAAGTGCCGATGGGATAGGTTTTGTCGTCTTTGTAATAAAGTTGTCGTATGCCGCCGGTAAAAGCCATTTCAATTTCGATTTTATGCGGCAGGTCAGGTAATGGTTGAGGTTTAGGTGGGATATAACGCTCGTAATTTGGAAAATATTTAATTCCCAAATACATATCCAACATATTGATTCCTGAATTTGGTTGAACAATGCTTCCGTTGGAAGTATGATTCCATCCCCAGTTGGAAGTAATGCTCCATCCTTTTGTCAAAGGAATTTCCATGTTGAGATTGGCTGTAAGATAGACATTCACATGTGATCCGATAGCGGCATTGCTTTTGTTGAGATATACGCTGCCATCAGGATGATAAGCTGTAGCATTGTAGAATGTTTTTGTAACATAACTCAGCCCTCCGCCGGCTTTGAAAGCCATATTAAAATGTTGCTGACGAACAATCGGGAATTTCAAATATGGATATAGGGCTACAGCATACCCCAAAGTGTCGGGATGACTGAAATCCAAAAAAGCTGTGGAAATTCCAACGGAAGGAAAATTAAGATACTGATGCCACGCTTTTTCTCCCATTGTTTGCCATTCTATTGAAAATTCTTCGCCTTTGAGCGGTCCTTTGACCAGATTTTCGAGATGCTTGTTGTGCTTGAGAATTTCACCGTAAATGAAATCTGCACTCAGAGAATAATTTTTAAACGTTTGCGCAAAGCCAAAGGAGTAGATTGCGAAAAACATTGGCAATAACAGGAATTTTTTTTTATTTCTGCCCATAAATGTAATTTTTCCTTTGACAATTTTTGGTTACCTTTGAAAGCGTAAAGTTAACAAATTTTTTAATCGAGCGAATTATTGCAGTCTTTATCAGTAAATAATTTAAACAAAAACGCCGGTTGGTATGATTTCTATTTTCAAAAAAGAACTCGGAAGTTTTTTCAGCAGTGCTACAGGATATTTGGTTATTGGCATTTTTTTGGCCTTGACAGGATTATTTTTGTGGGTTATTCCCGGCGAATTTAATATTATTGAATCGGGTTATGCCAATGTGGATGGATTGTTTTATCTGGCGCCATGGCTTTTCTTGTTTTTGTGTCCTGCCATTACCATGCGATCTTTTGCCGAAGAAAAAAAATCGGGAACTTGGGAAATACTCATAACCAAACCTTTGAGCATCACAGAACTGGTTTTGGGAAAATTTCTGGCCGGTTGGGTTTTGGTTTTAATTGCTTTATTTCCAACCGTTTTGTATTATTTCTCGGTTTATTTTTTGGCCGAACCAGTGGGAAATATTGATGCCGGAGCTTTCTGGGGCTCGTTTATAGGGTTGATTTTTCTTTCGGGTGTTTACATAGCCATTGGAATTTTTTCGTCATCGCTTTCAAACAATCAGATTATTTCGTTTGTTGTGTCAGTGTTGCTATGTTTTATTTTCTTTTACGGTTTCGACTTATTGGGAAGTTTTTTCTCTTCCGGAGCTGTGATTGATTTTGTTCAAAATCTTGGAATAAACGCTCATTACAGGTCTATGAGCAGAGGAGTGTTGGATATGCGTGATGTGGGATATTTCTTGTTTTTGGGTGGATTGTTTTTGGGAATAATTGTATGGAAAAATTCCAAATCGGACAAGTAAGCGCTGATTTTGAAAGAATATTTTTTATTGTCGATTTTTAAAATTTTGTTGTTAGAAAAATTAATGAGGAAGCATGAATAAAAATTTGATTTTGATTTCAAATGATGATGGAATAGATGCAAAAGGGATAAAAATTTTAACGAAATTAATGATGCAGCTGGGAGATGTAGTGGTTGTGGCTCCCGATATACCGCGTTCGGCTCAGTCAAGTGCTTTGACGGTTACGCAGCCTATTCGTTACAGAAAAATAGAAGAAGAGGAAGGAATGGTTCGATATTCCTGTACCGGAACGCCAACCGATTGTGTAAAAATTGCACTGAATGAAATTCTGAATCGTAAACCCGATTTATTGGTTTCAGGAATCAATCATGGCTCCAATTCTGCCATCAATGTCATATATTCGGGCACTATGGGTGCTGTTTTTGAAGGTTGTGAGAACGGAATTCCTTCCATCGGGTTTTCGTTGGCCAGCCATTTTCCCGATCCTGATTTTAGTTTTTTTGAACCTCACGTATTGAAAATTGCACAAATTGTGATGGAAAAAGGTCTTCCAGAAAGTGTTTGTCTGAATGTGAATGCTCCCTGCGGAGAAATTCACGGTGTGCGTGTTGCGCGTCAATGCAAGGGGTACTGGACAAAGGAGTTTGCTGCAAGAACCGATCCCGCCGGCAGGGCTTATTATTGGCTTACCGGATATTTTGAAAATATGGAACCCGATGCCGAGGATACCGACGAATGGGCTATCAGTCATGGTTTTATTTCCATTGTTCCCGATAAAATTGATTTGACAGCTTATGATGCAATGGACTTGATCAGGGAATGGAATTTGTAAATTCTTATGCCGTGAAACGTCTCAACCATTTTTATATTGGCTTTTTAGTGGGTTTGATACTGCCCTGCGTTTTCGTTTGGCTCTATATAACAAGCTTCTATCCTGTCGATATATCTTTTTTTGAAATTTTGAAACGTCTTTATCCAGGCGTTTTGTTGGGGAAGTTGCTGCTGTTGTCCATTGTTCCCGATTTGCTGATGGCTTTTGTTTTTTATAAAAATGATGCTTTTCGTCTTACTTCGGGCACCATTGTGGGCGGATTGCCTTTTTTAATTGCAAGTCTTTTTATGCTGTAATTGTCCGATTATTTGTATACATAGCTAAAATTATTGATTTTATATTTTCATGAAATATTTTTTGATTGCGGGTGAAGCATCAGGCGATTTGCATGCGTCGCATTTGATGCACGAACTGAAAAAGCAGGATCTGCAAGCCGAATTTTGCTTTTTGGGCGGTGATTTAATGTGGACCGAAGGTGGAGAAATGATAAGACACTATCGGCAAATGGCTTTTATGGGATTTATTGCTGTGTTGAAAAACCTTTCGGTTATTTCTGTAAATATCAAAGATGGCAAGCAGGCGCTTCTCAAATTTCAGCCTGATGTGCTGATACTGGTCGATTATCCGAGTTTCAACCTCAGAATGGCCGAATTTGCAAAAAAGAAATTGAATATTCCCGTATATTATTATATTTCTCCAAAAATATGGGCATGGAAAGAGTTTAGAATTAAAAAAATCAGACGTTACGTAGATAGAATGTTTACGATTTTTCCTTTCGAAACGGAGTTTTATGCAAAACATCGTTATCCGGTCGAATATGTTGGTAATCCTACAGTGGATGCGGTGGAAGAGTTTAAGAAAGCTTATCGGGGAAATTTCCAAACTTTCCGTCAATCCAATAATTTGGTCGATAAACCTGTGATAGCACTATTGGCCGGAAGTCGGCGACAGGAAATCAAATCCTGTTTACCGCGCATGGTTGAGGCTGCAATGCAGTTTCCCGATTATCAGCCTGTGGTTGCCGGAGCACCGGGTGTTGAGAAAGATTTTTATTTTTCTGTTTTAAAAGATACTTCAGTTGCTGTGGTTTTTGGTCAAACTTATGAGTTGCTTTTTCATGCCGAAGTTGCCATTGTCAATTCAGGAACAGCTACTCTCGAAACTGCTTTAATCGGCACTCCGCAAGTGGTTGTTTATCATGTTGCCTTTGGGAAAGTGGCTTATTGGTTGAAAAAACTTTTTATTAAAGTGAAATATATTTCTTTAGTCAATCTGATTGCCGGAAAGGAAGTGGTGATGGAGCTGTATGCTCATTTGTTTACGGTAGAAAATGTGAAAAATGAATTAAATAGAATTCTTACAGATGCGCATTACAGGCAAAATATGAAAAATGAGTATAAAAAAGTTTCTGAGATATTGGGAGAACCCGGAGCCGCAAGCCGAGCTGCAAAAAAAATCTTCGAGTTGTTGCATTCCGACAAGTCTGTCCTTACCCCATGACACAAGCCATAGCCAAACTGTAATATTTGGAGTTGACGCTTTCGCTTCTCGAGGTCAGCACTACCGGTTTTTGCGTTCCCTGAAGAAGACCTGCCATTTCGGCCTTTGCAAAAACCATTAATCCTTTATAGAAAGCATTTGCACATTCAAAACTTGGGAAAATCAAAATATCTGCATCGCCATGAATGGGTGAAGATACTTTTTTGATACTTCCTCTTTCAGGGTCTAAAGCAAGAAAAATATCGAGCGGGCCATCCATAATAACATCGCCAAATTCACCCATTCGCCATTTCTCCATTATGTCGAGATAATCCTGCATGTATTGAATTTTCGGATTGGCTTTTTCCGTTGCATGGATTAAAGCTATTTTTGGTCGGGTTATTCCAAATTTGTAAGCTGTTTCCGTTACGTATTTTATCATGGCAGTCCGTTGTTCTACAGTAGGAGAGGGGATGACTGCCGGATCGGTAAAAAACAGCAGTTTTTGGTAATCGGGTATTTCTAAGGCTGCATTGTAGGTAATAATTTTTCCTTTTTCTACCAAACCGTTTTCTTTATTCAGAATTGCCCGCAAAATCACGTCGGTGTTTACCAATCCTTTCATTAATATGTCGGCTTCGCCTGTTCTGACCATTCTTACCGCTTCGCGTGTAGCTTCTTCCACTTCCGGAATATCGATAATGTGCACATAAGGAGTTAGTTTGTGTTCAAAAAAGTGTGGAGATTCTATCATGGCCAAGTCGCCAATCAGGAAAGCTTCAACAAAACCGTTATCCGAAGCTCTTAGTACCGCTTCCAATGTATGTGGATCTACTGCATTTGCTACTGCAACGCGTTTTCTGTTGTTTAAAAATTTTAAATGGGCTATCAGTTCAGCGAATGAAGAAATAGATTCCATACAATGATTTTTCTACAAACTTACATAAAAATTTGGAATTTATTCATTTTTTTCAAAATACCTGTTCGTATTTTTTCTGATTCATACCGATTTTTTTGTAATGCCTTTTTAGAGGAAACATAATTACAAAAAAAAAGATTGGATTTGCCTTGAAACAAATCCAATCTTAAAAAATTGAAATTTAGCTTTTGTTTTATAGGAAAAATCAATCAATTATCTCAAATCCTGTGTACGGAATCAAAGCTTTTGGAATGCGAATACCTTCGGGAGTTTGATTATTTTCCAGCAAGGCAGCCACAATTCGAGGCAAAGCCAAAGCACTGCCGTTGAGGGTGTGACAAAGTTCAATTTTCTTATCCGCGCTTCTGTAACGGCACTTCAATCGATTGGCCTGGTAACTTTCAAAGTTGGAAACCGAACTAACTTCCAGCCAACGTTGTTGGGCAGCCGAATAAACTTCGATGTCGAAGGTAAGAGCGGAAGTAAAACTCATGTCTCCCCCGCAAAGTCGGAGTGTTCGCCAAGGTAATTCGAGCTTTTCAACCAATCCTTCCACATAATGAACCATTTCGTAAAATGTTTCATACGATTTTTCGGGATGTTGAATTTGAACAATTTCCACCTTATCAAATTGATGGAGACGATTTAATCCTCTGACATCTTTTCCGTACGAACCGGCTTCGCGTCGAAAACATGCAGAATAAGCCACATTTTTTATCGGCAATTCGTTTTCGTTGAGAATCATACCTCTGTAAATGTTGGTAACGGGAACTTCTGCGGTCGGAATCAAATAAAGATTGTCTTCCTGACAGAAATACATTTGACCTTCCTTATCGGGAAGCTGTCCGGTGGCATAAGCCGAAGCTTCGTTAACAACATAAGGTGGCTGAACTTCCATATAACCGGCTTCGCGAGCATTGTCAAGGAAAAAGTTGATAAGAGCGCGTTGAAGTCGGGCACATTTTCCCTTATAAAGGGGAAATCCGGCTCCCGTAATTTTAACGCCGGTTTCAAAATCTATAATGTCGTATTTTTTTGCCAAGTCCCAATGAGGCAAGGCATCTGTTGGCAATGAGGGAATTTTTCCTCCGGTACGTTCCACCTGATTGTCTTCTGCAAGTTTTCCTTCGGGAACGCTTTCGTGGGGTAAATTGGGAATTTGCACCAGAATTTCGTTCAGTTGGGTTTCAATCTGGTTTTGTTTTTCTTCAAGAAGTTTAATATTTTCCTTCAGCTCAAGGGTTTTTTGCTTCAAAGTCTCGGCATCCGATGTTTTACCTTGTTTATAAAGGATCCCAATTTCTTTGGATATTTTATTAATTTCGGCTGCGATGGAATCGGCGTCATATTGAGTTTTTTTTCTTTCGGCGTTAAGCTCCAGAACTTTTGAAATTAACTCTTTTCCATCAAAATGTTTCTTTTTCAGTCGTTTCAGAACATCTTCGGAATTTTCGGCAATATATTTAAGTGTCAGCATTATAAAAACAATTTTTTATTTTAGCAGTTAAAAGACGACCGAAAAACTTCGGCCAAAAAATTGAGGTTTGAGAAATATTTAATAAAAAAATCTCCTACAATTTTACCGTTGGGTAAATTATCAGGAGATTATCATGTGTTTACAAGTCTCTTGCATTGAAAGAGACTGAAATTTTTCAATTCATTTCGGGATTGATGGAAACATAAGAGCGATTACCGACTTTCTTGCGGAATTCAACTTTTCCATCTACCAGAGCATACAAAGTATGGTCTTTCCCCATTCCGATATTTTTTCCGGGATGATGAACCGTACCTCTTTGACGAACAATGATATTACCGGCTTTGGCAAACTGTCCGCCATAAATTTTTACTCCAAGTCGCTTGCTTTCCGATTCACGACCATTTTTTGAGCTTCCTACTCCTTTTTTATGTGCCATTTTTAGTGAATTTTTAAAATTAAGCTACAATTTCTTTGATCAATAATTCAGTGAAATCCTGACGGTGTCCGGTGCGTTTTCTATATCCTTTTCTACGTTTTTTGTGAAAAACAATTACTTTTTCACCTCTTACGTGTCCTACTACATCACAAACCACTTTTGCTCCTTCCACGCATGGCGCACCGACAGCTATTGAACCATCGTTGTCCACCAGTAATACTTTGTCGAACTCCACCTGTGAGCCTATTTCGGCTTCTTCCATTCGATGTACATACAGCTTTTTGCCTGCCTGTACCTTAAATTGTTGTCCTAAAATTTCTACGATTGCGTACATTTTATTCGTTTTTTTGTTAAATCAGTAAGGTGAGATGCCTAAGGCAGTGCTTCTTAAGAACCTTTTCTGAATGAAGGTGCAAATGTACAATTTTTTTTTGGTTTTTCAATCTTTTTCTCAATATTTTTCCGGTTACTTTTTTCTTTGATTTTAAAAACTTGAAAGATTTTAAAGAAACTCGAATTTTTTTGGTTTATTGGACGAATTTGCAATTACAGTTTGAAAAAAAAATTGAGTAGGAAAGTTTTAATAATCATGTGTCGTAGGATAAATTGAAAATTATCCATTATTTTTGTTGTTGAAACTGTGAAGATATATGGAATATCAATTGACCGATTTTTTGCCGGTTACGCGAAAAGAGCTTGAATTAAGAGCATGGGAAGATGTGGATGTGGTTTTTTTTACCGGTGATGCCTATGTGGATCATCCTGCTTTTGCCAATGCCTTGATAGGAAGGCTGATGGAGTCGTTGGGGCTCCGTGTAGCTATTGTTCCTCAGCCCAATTGGAGAGACGATTTGCGTGATTTTAAAAAAATGGGGCGACCACGCATGTTTTTTGCAGTTTCGGCCGGCAATATGGATTCTATGGTCAATCACTACACGGCCAACAAGCGTTTGCGTTCCAACGATGCTTATTCTCCCGACGGAAAACCCGGCTTCCGTCCAGATTATGCCACAGTGGTTTATTGTAATATTTTAAAAAAACTTTATCCTGATGTTCCAATTCTTATAGGCGGAATAGAAGCTTCACTGCGACGACTGACCCATTACGACTATTGGTCGGATCAGTTGAAACAAAGTATTTTATGTGATGCTCAAGCCGATTTACTTATTTATGGAATGGGAGAATTGCCGCTGACCGAATTAATCCGTCAGTTAAAAAACGGGAAACAATTTCATGAATTGACCGATATTCCCCAAACTGTTTATTTGTCGGATAACATTCCCCAAGACAATTTGTGGAATACAATCGAGTTGCCTTCCTTTGAAACTTGTTTGCACGACAGAAAAAAATATGCTTCTGCATTCAAAACAATAGAAGAACAGTCGAACCGATATCAGGCAGATCGGTTAATTCAAAAGACCGAGGACAAATGGGTAGTTGTAAATCCACCTTATCCTCCAATGATTGACGCACAACTTGATGCTTCTTATGAATTGCCTTACACGCGGATGCCTCATCCCAAATACAAAGGGAAAACCATTCCGGCTTACGAAATGATAAAATTTTCCGTCAATATTCACAGAGGCTGTTTTGGAGGTTGTTCTTTTTGTACCATCTCTGCCCATCAAGGAAAATTTATTGTGTCAAGGTCAAAAAAATCTATTTTGAATGAAGTAGAGAAAATTAAGCTTATGCCTGATTTTAAAGGTTATTTAAGTGATTTGGGCGGACCTTCGGCCAATATGTATCAAATGAAAGGGAAAAACATAGAAATTTGCAAAAAATGTAAAAAACCTTCCTGTATTTTTCCTAAAGTTTGTTTCAACCTCAACACCGATCATCATAAATTGCTGGATATTTATCGTTCGGTTGATGCCTTGCAAGGAATTAAAAAATCTTTCATTGGGAGCGGTATCCGTTACGATTTACTTTTGCACGAATCGGCTGATGAGTTGACTAAAAAAAGTCAATCCGAATACATCCGAGAACTGATTCTTCACCATGTTTCAGGTCGCCTGAAAGTGGCTCCTGAGCATACTTCGGACCGTGTGTTGGCAATAATGAGAAAGCCTTCTTTTCAATATTTCATTCGGTTCAAGACCCAGTTCGATAGAATCAACAAGGAAGCAAACTTAAATCAGCAAATTATTCCGTATTTTATTTCCAGCCATCCCGGTTGTACAAAGGAAGATATGGCCGAACTGGCCGTTATAACGAAAAATTTGGATTTTAAACTGGAACAGATTCAGGATTTTACTCCGACACCTATGACGCTGGCTACCGAAATTTATTATTCCGGATTTCATCCCTATTCTTTGCAGCCGGTTTATGTTCCCAAAACCAAAGAAGAGAAACTCGAGCAGCGAAAATTTTTCTTTTGGTACAAACCTGAATATCGTAGTCAGATAAAACGCGATTTATTGATGATGCAACGTCCCGATTTGCTCAAGAAATTGTTTCAAAATGAAAGAAAATAATTTATCGTATATAACAGTTATTTTTTTGTTCCCGTTTTTTTTGAAAAGTGTATAAAAATCAGTAACTTTGTAAGTTGATAGCAGGTTGGTTTGTCGCTTTCCAAATTTTTTGGAAAGAGGAAAGTCCGGGCAACACAGAGCGCCATACTTCCTAACGGGAAGCTGTCCGCAAGGGCAGAGTAGCGTAACAGAAAACAACCGCCTTGTTTGAGGTAAGGGTGAAAAGGTGAGGCAAGAGCTCACCGGTAAGAGTGGCAACACTTTTAGCCGTACGCCTTATGGGTTGCAAGATCATGTATATCGACGCATGTAGGATGGCTCGTCCGATGTCGAGGGGTAGATCGCTTAAAGCAAGTGGCGACATTTGCTTCAGATAAATGACAAACACTTTGCTTTTGCAAAGTACAAAACCCGGCTTACAAACCTGCTATTTTTTTTAAAAAAGTGGCTGATTTTTCAATGATATTTTTTGTGGTAAATCTCAAATTCACAAAATTGTAAATCATCATTCATCTGCTTATGGCCTCTCCGATAAATTTTTTTGTCCGCATTTACAATTTTTTTGTTTCCGACATTTGGAAAATTGCCGAAAACGAACTCACGCGTACCCGCCGTTTTTTTTATCATTTGATAAAAATAATTCTTTATGCTATTCGTGGTTATTCCACTGATAAATTAGCCATAAAAGCTTCTGCTCTGACTTATTCCATCCTTTTTGCAGTGGTACCTGTAATTGCCATTATCATTGCAATAGGACGTGGCTTTGGAATGGAAACACTGATTGAAGATGCGTTAAAAAACACTTTTATAGCGCAGGCGAATCTTGTGCCGGTAGTTATGGACTTTGTTAAAAAATACTTGGAAAGCATTCAGGGCGGCGTATTTCTGGGCGTGGGTATTGTAATTTTGCTTTCGGCGGTAGTGAATTTTTTCATGCAGGTGGAAGATACTTTCAACAGCATTTGGCAGGTAAAGAAATCGCGTTCCTTTCTTCGTCAGTTTACAACCTATTTTTCCATTATTCTTATTTTACCGCTTTTTATAGTGCTTTCCAGCGGATTTTCAATTTTTGTAAACACTACCATTTCTCAAATTCCCGGTTTTCAGATTTTGAATCCGCTTTTAAAAGTTGGAGCAAATTTATTACCCTACTTAATCAATTGGTTGATTTTTACTTTTATGTACTTATTTATCCCCAATACCCAAGTACGATTTATCAATGCTTTGATTGCCGGAATTATTGCGGGGACAGCTTTTCAGCTATTTCAAATTCTGTATATCACCGGACAAATCAATTTGTCGCGTTACAATGCTGTTTATGGCGGTTTTGCTGCGATTCCCCTGCTCATTCTTTGGATTCGCATTTCTTGCCTTATCGTTCTTTTGGGAGCAGAATTGACTTATGCTTCTCAAAACATTCGTAATTATGAATCAGAATTGGATACTCAAAATATCAGCATAAGAAACAGAAAGCTTATTTCTTTATACATTACCTATCTTGTTATCAAACAATTTGAATTGCAAAAACCACCCTTATCTTCCGAGCAGATAGCTTCCGATTTTAAATTACCAATTCGTTTGGTGAATCAGATTCTCAATCAATTAGTCAATATATCGGTATTAATAGAAGTTTTCAACGATAAAAATAAATCTAAAAGTTACCAGCCTGCGATGGATATCAATCAATTAACAGTAGGATTGTTGTTTGAAAAGTTGGAATCTTACGGAACGGGAATAACTCTTTTAAAGAATAACGAAAAACTTAAAAATTTCTGGGAAAAGACGTCCGCTGTTTTAGCTGCAGGTAGTAAAGAATCTTCTAATGAGATTTTAATTAAGGATTTGTAAATTATTTGTTTACAACATTAATGTATTGAAACAAAAAAGGGCAAGCTCCCTACATCGCACCGCTACAACTTTCTACCCTTGCTGCGGTCAAGCCCTGGGGGAGTTTGAAAGGAGCTGGTCGTGTAGGACTTACCCCGTTGCAAAGGTACGATTTTTTATCATATTTCCAAATATCTCTGTATTTTTTCCTCAGCATACAGCACATGACAAAAAAAATTTGCTCGTGTGGCAAAACTTTAAATCAACATCATTCCTCTGGTCATCCCTACGGGATTTTTTTGTTCATTGCCTTTTTCTACCAAAAGGTTGTCCCTCCGGGACAAAATCAGTTTCATGTACTACCGCAGTACCACACGAAAGTTTTGCGGCAGCATGGAGGTATAGTTTTAAGAGTATATGGAAATAATTACGGAGAAATAACACCAATTTTTGAGCAGTAACATAGAATACAATATTTTTACAAAACGTGTAAGAACGTAAAGAAACGGATACAATTACTTGATTATTATTACCTTACAACATTACACAGAGGAAATT
>JAHDRA010000037.1 GCA_018433525.1 Paludibacteraceae bacterium | reverse complement strand
TTTCTGATCAGGATATAAAGCGAGTAGAAGATATTTTGAACAACAGACCAAGAAAAAAATTAAATTTCTTAACACCAAATGAATTTTTATTACGAAATTTGTATAACCAAAAAGTTGCATTTGTGACTTGAATTCAGCAACTAAAAAAATAAGTCATATGGCAAAATATATCAAAAAAAGGAAAAAAGATATTGGCGTCTCTCCTTTTGAATTGATTTTTCGTGGCGAAAAAAAAATGGAAAAACCACGTCTGTATTTGATGACCTATGATGAAAACAGCGTGGTGGAAACAGAAATTAAATCTTTACGCGAATTGAATTTCAATCATAGCAAAGATAAATTTCACTGGTTAAACGTTGAAGGACTCCATGAAGTAAAACTGATGGAAAAAATTGCCGAATCTTTCGATATTCCCTTCAATATCATGTCGAACATCATGGATCCCATGACGCGCCCTCAAGTTCAGGACTACGAAAAAGGGCTTTTTATCGTAATCAAAATGCTTACTTATAATGAAAAGCTTGACAAATTGGACGTGGAAAATTTGAGTTTTATACTCACCAAAAACACCTTGATACTATTTCAGGAAAATCAGGGCGATGCCTTTGATCCCATTCGCGAACGCTTACGAAAACATCATCATCGAATTCGTACTGCCGGCATCGATTATTTGGCTTGTGCATTGCTCGATGTGGTAATTGATAATTATTTGTACCTTATCGGACAATTGGGAGATAAAATTGAAGATGTGGAAGAACTCATGACCAAAGAATTGGATAACGATATTCCTTCGCTGATAAATCGGTATAAAAGAGAATTGAATTATTTGAGAAAATATATTATGCCGGCCAAAGAAATGATTCTGAACCTGTCCAAACTCGAATCGGAATTTATTCGGGATGACAACCATCCCTATTTCAAGGAGTTACAGGTAAATCTTAATGAAGTAAGCGAATTAATGGATAGCTACCGCGAAATTCTATACGACCAGTTGAGCATTTATCACAATACCCTAAGCTCCCGTTTGAATGATATAATCAAAATACTGACCATTTTTTCGGTACTGTTCATTCCACTTACTTTCATTGTTGGAGTGTACGGGACAAATTTTGATTATTTTCCTGAAATCCACTGGCAATATGGCTACTTTGCCATGTGGGCCGTCATGCTACTCATTGCCGGAGTAATGTTGTGGTATTTCAAAAAGAAAAAATGGCTGTAAAAAAGCCCCTAAAAAACTAGAATTTTTTTGAGAAGGAAAAACCATTAAAAATGATTTTGTTCGACTACTATTAGGCGTATTAATTTAGAAATTAATTTGGCAATCCATTAAAATGTATGTGGTTATTACCACTTAATTTGAAAAGCAATAATTTTTCGGTTGTTAATAGAAAATGCACCTATTCGTAACGAATAATTTTTGCTGGAGAAATTTTGGTGATAAGATAAGATGGCGCAATCATCATTAAAATTGATGCCACAAAAGTTCCGATATTCAGCAATACAATATAACCCCACGGAAAAGCAACCGGTACGGAAGCCACATAATAAGCTTCGGGATCGAGCGGAATAATACCCGTAAAATACTGAAGAGCACAAATGGAAAGGCCAATGAGGTTACCCCAAAACATTCCTTTTGCAATCAGGAAAAAAGAATGATAAAGAAAAATCTTTCTTACCGACCAGTTGGTTGCACCCAACGATTTAAGAATGCCAATCATATTGGTACGTTCAAGAATTAAAATCAGCAAACCGGAAATCATGTTAAAACCCGCAACGGAAAGCATCAATAGCAAAATTACCCAAACGTTCATATCCAATAAATCGAGCCAACTGAAAATCTGAGGATTCAACTGCTTAATGGTTTGGGTGTAGTAAGCATTGCCATCTTTGCTGAAAATATTGGCTGTGGCTCCATAAACAGCTTCTCCCCGCTCATCTATTTTGTCAAAATTGTCTATCAACACCTCAAGTCCACCGAACGATGCACTGTCCCAATTGTTCAACCGCTGAACATGTCGGATGTCGGTAAGCACAAAGAGCTGATCGTAATCAACAAAATTGGTGGAATATATGCCGACGATTTTAAATTTTCGAGCTCTAACTTGATCCTGAATGAAATACATAAAAAGCTCGTCGCCCAATTTCAATCCCAGTAAATCGGACAATTTTTTAGAAAGCAAAATTTCGTTTTTCAGCGAATCGCTGCCAACATTTAAAATATTTCCTTCCAGTAAATTGGAACGGAAAAAATTCCAGTCAAAATCCTTGTCAATACCTTTTAGAATAATGCCCTGAAATTCATTATCGGTTTTGATAATACCCGGTTTGGTGGCAAAACGCTGCACATGAACCACACCCGGAATTTGCCGAATCTTTTGTATCAGAGCAGCATCCATTTTTATAGGATTCATTTCGTAGGTATTGTTGTTGTCGAAATTGGTGATTTGAATGTGTCCGCCAAAACCGATGATTTTGTTCTCGATTTGGCTTTTGAAACCAATCACCACACAAACCGAAATCAACATCACAGCCAATCCCAACGCAATGCCGATGGTTGCAATACGCACCGCAGGGCGGGAAACATTTTTCTTCCCCTGCTGAAAATGAATTCGCTTTGCTATGAAATATTCAACATTCAAATCAATAAGAATTATCGATTAAGATGAACAAAAATATTTTGAATTTTCAGAGAAATGTTCAAATCTTTTTCATCTGCCAACATCAGATTGTTTTTCCGGGATAGGCTTGTAAAGCTTTTTCGAGAACGACAAGAGCTTTTTTCAAATCTTCTTTTTCCAGCACGTAAGCGATACGAACTTCATTTTTCCCCATCCCTTCGATGGTATAAAAACCGGAGCCTGGAGCCAGCATCACGGTAGAACCTTCGTAGTCGAAATCGGAAAGCAGCCATGCACAAAATTTATCGGCATCATCAACCGGTAAGCGAGCGACTGTATAAAAAGCACCCATCGGAATTGGAGAATAAACTCCCGAAATACGATTCAATCCGTCGATCAAAAACTTTCTCCGTTCGAGATATTCATTGTACATTTCGAGCATGTATTCAGCAGGCGTGTCGATAGAAGCTTCGGCAATAATTTGACCTATAAGCGGAGGGCTGAGACGAGCCTGACAAAATTTCATCACATTCTTTCTCACTTCCTTGTTTTTCGTTACCAGTGCACCAACACGGATACCACATTCACTGTAACGTTTGGAAAAAGAATCGACCAATATCACATTTTCGTCAATGCCATCGAGATGAAAAGCCGAAATATAAGGACCACCCGTATAACAGAATTCACGATAAACTTCGTCGGAAAAAAGATACAAATCGTATTTCTTCACCAGATCGCGAATTTTATTCATTTCGGCACGCGTGTAAAGATAGCCGGTAGGATTATTGGGATTGCAAATTAAAATTCCTTTGGTTTTTGGAGTTATCAGTTCTTCAAATTTCTCAATAGGTGGCAGAGCAAAGCCATCTTCAATGGAGGCCACAACCGGACGTACCACCACTCCGGCAGCAATGGCAAAAGCCGTGTAATTGGCATAAGCAGGCTCCGGTACAATAATTTCGTCGCCCGGATCGAGGCAACTCATAAAGGCAAAATTTACCGCCTCCGAACCTCCGGTAGTGATAATAATATCTTCTTCCGTCGCTTCAATGTTGAACTTGTCGTAATAACCGGCCAATTTGCTGCGTAAACTTTTAAAACCATCGCTGGGGCTGTATTCCAAAATTTTAAGATCTATATTTTTTAAAGTGTCTAAAGCAACTTGTGGCGTTTTCAAATCGGGCTGGCCAATGTTCAAATGATAAACTTTTACTCCGCGTGCTTTGGCTTTATCGGCCAAAGGAACAAGCTTGCGGATGGGAGATTCGGGCATGAGTTGCCCACGTTGTGAAGTGTGAGGCATGTGTTGTTTTAAATTTGCAAATTAACAAATATAAAATTATTCGGTACTGAATAAATGAAATTTACCATTTCAACCGATTTCCAAAATTAATGAATTTACCCGATAAAAATGAAATGTTGTTTTTTTATCGTATTGAAAATTTTCCTGTCAATGAAATATGACATTGAGTAGGAAGTCAATAATTAAACAATTAACATAGCATCTCCGTATACTCCAAATCGATATTTTTCTTCAATAGCAACCTCATAGGCATGCATAATGGTATCATATCCGCCAAAAGCAGCTGTTAGCATGAGCAAAGTGGAATATGGAAACTGAAAGTTGGTAATCATTGCATTAGCAACTGAAAAATCATAGGGAGGAAATATAAACTTATTTGTCCAGCCATCAAAGGATTTAATTTTTCCTTCTGTTCCGGCTACAGTTTCCAGTGCTCGCATTACTGTAACCCCTACTGCACAGATATTTCTTCCTTCCTCTTGAGCTTTGTTGACTTTTTTGGCCGTTTCTTCAGGAACAATAATTTGCTCGGAATCCATTTTATGCTTGGTCAAATCTTCAACGTCAATGTCTCGAAATATACCCAAGCTCATGTGAGAAGTAACAAAAGCCATATCTATTCCCTTAATTTCCATCCTTTTTAACAATTCTCTACTAAAATGCAAACCTGCCGCAGGAACGGCAACTGCTCCTTCATTTTTGGCAAAAATTGTTTGGAAATTTTCTGCATCGGCAGCTTCAACTTGTCGCTTGATATAATGAGGAAGAGGTGTTTCTCCTAAGGCATAAAGCGCTTTTTTAAATTCTTCGTGTGTGCCATCAAACAAAAAACGTAGGGTTCGACCGCGTGAAGTAGTATTATCGATAACTTCCGCCACAATGGAATCATCTTCCCCAAAATAAAGTTTATTTCCTATTCGAATTTTACGGGCGGGTTCTACCAAAACATCCCATAAACGCATTTCAGCATTTAACTCACGAAGCAAAAAAACCTCAATTTGAGCTCCTGTTTTTTCTTTATTTCCATAAAGACGGGCGGGAAAAACCATCGTATCGTTGAAAATAAAGAGATCATTTTCGTTGAAATAGTCCAACACATCTTTAAAAATACGATGTTCAATTTCTCCGGTTTTTTTGTGAACTACCATTAATCGTGCCTCATCTCGATGTTTAGGAGGATACTGGGCAATCAATTCATCGGGTAATTTAAATTTAAATTGAGATAATTTCATATTTATCAGCTAAAGATTTAATTTTTAAAGTTGTTCCAAAAGCCTTATAATGTAAGAATTTTTATTCTGTCGATTTTAGTTCTTTATCCAAATGGTTCAACAAATTTTCGATGTCCCAACAATCATCGATTCGAACATTTCCAATGCGTATGCGTCTCAAGGAAGTAAGAAAGGATCCCGAGTTAAGAGCAAAACCAATATCGCGAGCTAAAGCCCTAATATAAGTTCCTTTACTGCAAACAATTCGAAGCGTTAATGTAGGAGGAACAAAATTGAGTATTTCAATCTCATCTATAACCAATTTTTTTGGTTTTAGTTCAATTTCCTGTCCATTTCTTGCATATTCATAAGCTCTTTTTCCATCTATTTTCACCGCTGAAAATATCGGAGGGATTTGTTCTATTTCACCAATAAAGGTTGACACAACTTGATCTATCAATTCTCGCGTGATATGTTCGGTTGGATAAACCGCATTTACTGGAAGTTCCATATCGAAGGATGGTGTAGTTGCACCTAATTTTAATTCGGCAATATATTCTTTGGTTTGGGACTGAAAACTTTCAATTTGTTTGGTTGCCTTACCAGTACAAATAATCATCACGCCCGTTGCTTCCGGATCAAGCGTGCCGGCATGGCCAACTTTAATTTTTTTTATTCCGGCAACTTTTTTAATTTTCCAGCGTAACCTATTAACAACATTGAATGATGTCAAGTGCAAAGGTTTATCCACATAAAAAACTTCGCCTTTGAAAACATCCATTTACATCATATTTAAATTATAACCCATTCCCAACAACAATAAAATAACTCCTCCTACTGCTATGCGATAATAACCGAATGCCTTGAATCCATAACGACTTATAAAATCGATAAAAAAACGAATGGCAACCAATGCAACAATAAAAGCTATTACATTACCCAATAACAGCAACAACCAGTTCTGCACCAGCAAATCCTTTCCACCCTGTTCGCTGAGAAGCTGAAAAAGTTTGTACCCTGAAGCTGCAGCCATAGTAGGAACAGCAAGGAAAAACGAAAATTCTGCCGCATTCTTTCGCGTTAATTTTACCGCCATTCCACCTACTATGGTGGCCATTGAACGGGAAACTCCAGGAATCATGGCTATACATTGAAAAAAACCGATTTTTAAAGCTCTTTGCCAACCAATTGACTGGTCTTGAGAAGAGGCTGAAAACCATTTATCTACAAAAAGCATCACAAAGCCTCCTATAAAGAGCATCAAAGCAACAACAAAAACATCTCCGAGCAAAACATCAATAAAATCGCCTGCTAAAAAACCTATGACAGCAGCAGGTAAAAAACCAATTAACAGTTTCCAGTAAAAATCGTATCGATAAAAAAATTTTCGGATAATAACACGTTGTTTCACAAATTTTTTCCCTTCAGAATAGGTCGGCACATTAAATTCATCCAGTGGTTGCAACCGAAAAAATCTGTTCCAATAAAGAACAATCACAGAAAGAATAGCTCCAAATTGAATAATAACAGTGAAAGCTTTTACAAATTCCGTACTTTCTATACCCAGAAAACTTTGTGTAATTATCATGTGTCCAGTTGAAGAAACAGGAAGAAATTCCGTTAGTCCTTCAACAATGGCGATTATAATTGTCTGCCAAAAAGTCATCATTATTTACTTTTTGGTTTAAAAAGAATGGCAAATATGATAAACAAAAAACCAAAAAATGAAACCATTGGGCCTACAGTTATGCGACGAAAACTGAAAATATCCGGATTAAATTCCACTTGGGTAGAAGAACCTGTCATTAGAAAAAAACCTATAACAATAATTGCAAATCCGGATGCTATAAGCACCAAATTTATTTTGCCAAGTCCGGATGAATGTCTATTTTCCATTACGTTAAAAAATTTAACAAATTAAAATTAAAATATACACAGGAAAAAACATATTACCTTTTTCAAAAAGTTACGCGGTTAACAGCCCTTATTGAATTGAACAGGATTTTGTAACATTTCTGCTATTTGATGACCTAATTGTAGGCAGGATTCATAATTATCTTTTTTTAGACCCTGTTTTTCTTCCACCATCACATCAGACATAGGCCATTGCAAGCGATTTGCAAATTCAGTCAAGTTTCTCACTGCTGCGCCCGACCACGTATAGGAACCAAAACAACCGAATATCCTGTTTTTTAATCCACGACTTTCAATTTTTCTAATTAAATCTTCCATTTCAGGAAATAGTCCGTTGTTATAAGTTGGACTCCCAAAAATACAACCTCTATATCGGTAAATGTCTCGCAAAATGATGGAAAGATCGACTGTTGAAATATTGTGAATAATCACGGGTTTAACACCTGCTTCTGCCAAACCTTGCGCTACCGTTTCAGCCATTAGTTCTGTATTTCCATACATTGATCCATAAACTATCACTACTCCTTCTTCTGCTTGGAAACTGCTTAGTCTATCATATATTTCTACAGCTTTTTTTAGATTGATTTTCCACACGGGGCCGTGTGTGCTGCAAATTATTTCATAAGGTAAATGCTCCAATTTTTTTATGGCTTTTTGTACCGGCGAACTATATTTACCAATAACATTAGCATAATACCGATACATTTCATCCCAATATTTGTCTATATCAAGGTTTTCATCCAATATACTTCCATTAAGTGCACCAAAGCTTCCAAAAGCATCGCCTGAAAAAAGCACCTTATCGGCATGGTCAAAAGTCATCATTGTTTCCGGCCAATGAACCATCGGAGTCAGAAAAAACTGTAATTGATGGCGCCCTAAAGAAAGGCTTTCTTCATCGGAAACTTTCAAAAGCGATCCATCAATTTCATAAAATCCTTTCACCATGCTCAATGTTCTTTCATTGCCTACAATAGTCATATTTGGAAAATATTTTCTCAACAACCGCAAGGAACCCGAATGATCTGGTTCCATGTGATTGATAATCAGATAGTCTAATCCTTTATCTCCCAATTGTGAGAGTATTTTTTGTATCAATATTTCGCCAAAATGAATATCTACTGTATCAATCAAAGCGGTTTTTTCATCTACAATCAAATATGCATTGTAAGAAACACCATCGTATAAGGGAATTAAATTCTCGAATTTCGCTTTCTGTCTATCGTTAACGCCTACATAATATATATCGTCTGTTATCTTTTGGTTACGGAACATTTTTAGTCAATTTTAACTTCTCAGTTTGTAATGATAGTGATTTCAAAAATAAAAAATCGAACTACAAAGATAAAATAAATTCTCCAAATAGGAAAAATATAGAGTCAGCCTTATGACGAGGAAAATTCAACCGGCAAATGCAAAATTAGATAAAATGTTTGAAAAACTCATTTTTGGTAAATCAAAACAAAAATTCCTAAAAGAAAAAGTTTTAACTTTGTAGAAAACCAAATAGCTATGAGGTTTTACAGAGTTGTTTATGAAACCCACATGTGTTGCATACACAAACAAGAATGAATATAATATTCAGACATGTGGGTTCCATCAGACCATTAAAAATAAATTATATTCTGTTGAAAAAGAATTTTCTTACTTGATTCCTTGATTACTGCTTTTAAGTGAATTTTGACTGGAATAAAGTAATTTAGAATAGTTTAAAATATTATTTAAACTTCTTATAAATTAGCTTGTTACTTCAAAAATAGGTGAAAAAACCATTTATTATTTATTATTTTTGCATTCATGAATATTTTTCTATCATTGAAGTGAAATATGAAAAATGAAGACAGAACATCACAAGCCATGCATGCTACGTGGATGGGTTTTTGGGTTAATTTTACCTTAACAGTATTTAAACTTTTGGCAGGTTTTTTGGGTAAAAGTACTGCCATGATTGCAGATGGAGTACACTCACTATCCGATTTTATAACAGATTTGATTGTTATTATATTTGTAAGAATTGCTGGAAAAGAAAAAGATCAAGACCATGAATACGGACACGGAAAATTTGAAACATTTGCAACTTTTCTGGTCAGCCTTGCACTCGCTGCTGTAGGAGTTTACATTTTCATAAACGGTCTAAACAAAGTTATACAGGTAACACAGGGAGAAATAATTGAACCACCAACCATTATAGCATTGATAGCAGCTCTGGTGAGTATTATTGTTAAGGAAGGATTATACCGATATACAGCAAGAATTGGGAAAAAAATTAACAATCAAGCCATTGTAGCAAATGCATGGCACCATCGCTCCGATGCCTTATCATCAATAGGTACCGGATTAGGTATTGCCGGAGCAATTTTTTTTGGTGAGCAGGCTCGAATTTTAGATCCGATAGCGGGTATCATTGTCAGCTTTTTTATAATAGGAGTAGCCCTGAAAATTTTATTACCCAGCGTCAATGAACTTTTAGAAAGGTCATTACCAGAAGAAACGAAAAAGGAAATATTTGAAATTATCGAATCGAACCCTGAAATACTGTCTTACCATAACCTCAAAACCAGAAAAGTAGGAAACACTTTTGCCATCGATATACACATTAAACTCGACAAAACTACAACCTTTTTACGTTCTCACGATATTGCAACTGAAATTGAAAATAAGCTAAGAAATCGATTTGGTAAACAAACCAT
Organism: Paludibacteraceae bacterium; assembly: GCA_018433525.1. Lineage (GTDB taxonomy): Bacteria > Bacteroidota > Bacteroidia > Bacteroidales > Paludibacteraceae > MVYY01. The sequence goes on along the minus strand of JAHDRA010000037.1, from coordinate 39,466 downwards.
CATTAATATTCATACCGAACCATTTAACGAAGAAAAAGACCAAAAGAGAAGATAAACAAGATTTACTCAGGGTGCGCAGAATGAGACTCGAACTCACACGCCGTAACCGGCACTACCCCCTCAAAGTAGCGCGTCTACCAATTCCGCCATCTGCGCAAAAAACAAAATGAAAACTTGGTGTGCCCAAAACAGGACTCGAACCTGCACAGCCTAACGGCCACTAGTCCCTGAAACTAGCGCGTCTACCAATTCCGCCATTTGGGCTATTCCTGTTTTCAAAATTGCAGGGATAAGTTTTGAGCGAAAAACGGGACTCGAACCCGCGACCCCGACCTTGGCAAGGTCGTGCTCTACCAACTGAGCTATTTTCGCACAATTTGATCTTTTGGAAAAGCGCAGCAAAGATACTTTCTTTTTGCTAATTTGCAAAAAATTTCAAAGGAAAAATCTTGATATTTTTCTTTTAAAAAATACAAGTAACTAATTCTTCAAAAACTTTTTTCTTTCTATATTCCGTAGCTGTATCCTTCTGTAATTGATTAAATGCAACCTATCAATAGAAACTGTTCAACTATTATCCTATGGCAAGCTATTAAGGTTTTGTTCAAGATTTTATAGTTGGAAGTTGGAAATACCTCGATTTTCATGTACTTTTGCAGCGGAAAAATCAAGACCCTTTCCAAATAATTGACTATAAAAACAAACAAATATGAATATCTCGTATAATTGGCTCAAAAAATACATCAACATCGATTTGCCGGTAGAAAAGGTTTCGGAAATTCTGACTTCTATCGGATTGGAAGTTGGCAGCACCGAAGAAGTTCAAACTGTGAAAGGTGGGTTGGAAGGATTGGTCATTGGAGAAGTGCTGACGTGCGTTCCTCATGAAAATTCTGATCATTTGCACGTAACAACTGTCAATATTGGCTCCGGTGAACCTTTGCAGATTGTTTGCGGCGCTCCGAATGTGGCTGCCGGACAAAAAGTGGTTGTGGCTACCATTGGTACAAAACTGTATGCCGGCGACGAAAGTTTTACCATAAAACGCTCCAAAATTCGTGGTGTGGAATCTTTCGGAATGATTTGTGCCGAAGATGAAATAGGAATTGGAACGAGTCACGAAGGCATCATAGTTTTGCCGGACGATGCAAAACCCGGAATGTTGGCAAAAGATTATTACGGCATAAAAAGCGATTATGTGATGGAAATAGATCTGACACCCAACCGCGTGGATGCTGCTTCACATTTCGGCGTTGCTCGTGATTTGGCTGCCTATTTTTTGCTAAGAGACAAATCGATAAAACTTACCCGGCCGTCGGTAGATAATTTTCAGGTTCAACAACATGGGCTTACCATTCCGGTAACAGTAGAAAATCCGGAAGCTTGTCCGCGATATTCTTCTGTAACCATTACCGGCGTAAAGGTTGGCGAATCGCCCAAATGGCTGAAAAATTACCTGACAACCATTGGCTTGCGTCCCATCAACAACGTGGTGGATGCCACCAATTTTGTGTTGTATGAATTGGGGCAGCCGCTTCATTCTTTTGATGCCGATAAAATAAAAGGCGGAAAAGTTATTGTGCGACACATGCCTGAAGGAACGCCTTTTGTAACGCTGGATGGAGTGGAGAGGAAATTGAGCGCCGAAGATTTGATGATTTGCAATGCAGAAGAGCCCATGTGTATCGGAGGCGTTTTTGGTGGACTCGATTCGGGAGTTACAGAATCAACACAAAACGTTTTTCTGGAAAGTGCCTATTTCAATCCCGTTTATATCCGAAAAACGGCTCGTCGGCACGGATTGAGTACCGATGCTTCTTTCCGCTTTGAGCGAGGCTGCGACCCCAACAACACCATTTACGCTTTGAAGCGCTGTGCTTTGCTGATTCAGGAAATTGCCGGAGGAGAAATCGCAGGAGAAATTGTTGATGTTTACCCCAAAAAAATACTTCCTTTCGAGGTGGACATCACCATTGCGAAAATCAACGCTTTGATAGGAAAAAATTTCGAAAAGGACACCATTCAGACCATTCTTTCGGCTTTGGAAATTGAGATAAAATCTTCTTCCGAAGACGGTTTTGTTTTGAAAATCCCGACCTACAGGGTCGATGTGCAACGCGATGTGGATGTCATTGAAGATATTCTTCGTATTTATGGTTACAACAATGTAGAAATCGGAGAAAAACTGGTTTCCACGTTGAGCTATCGACCTAAACCGGACAGCTTCCGAATTCAGAACATTATTTCCGAGCAACTGACAGCGCAGGGTTTTAATGAAGTAATGAACAATTCGCTGACCAAAAGAAATTATTATGCACTTTCAGCAACTTTGCCTTTAGAAAAATGTGTAAAAATAATGAACCCGTTAAGTTCGGACTTGAGCGTGATGAGACAAACTCTGCTTTTTGGAGGTTTGGAAAACATTGTTTACAACAACAATCGGAAAAATTTAGACATAAAGTTTTATGAATTTGGGAATTGCTATTTCTATCTTCCCGAAAACAAAAATTCATCCGATCCTTTGTCGGCATATTTGGAAGAATTTCATTTGGGACTTTGGTTGTCGGGCAACAAACATCCGCAATCGTGGACTTCTTCGGAGGAAAAATCAAGTATTTTTGAACTGAAAGCATACGTGGAAAATATTTTTCGTAGGCTGGGATTGAAATTGCAGCATTTTCCCTTCGAGGAGATTTCCAACGATTTGTTTTCACAAGCTTTGAGCTTTAGCAATGCAGCCGGTAAACAACTGGCATTGTACGGAATAGTGAATGCTGCACTGCTGAAAAGTTTTGATATTGAAAATGAAGTTTTTTATGCCGATATTGATTGGAATTTGTTGATAGAAGAAACGAAAGGGAAACAGGTTAGTTTTGCCGAAATATCAAAATTTCCTGAAGTAAAACGTGATTTGGCCCTGTTGCTCGATAAAAGCGTAACATTTGCCGAAATTGAGAAAATAGCCTATCAAACCGAAAGAAAACTTTTGAAAAAAGTTCAGTTGTTCGACGTGTACGAAGGCAAAAATATCGAAGCAGGTAAAAAATCTTATGCAGTGAGCTTTGTATTGCAGGATGAAACAAAAACACTTACCGACAGTCAGATTGATGCCATTATGCAAAAACTTCTGAAAAATTTCACCGAAAAACTGGGTGCTAAACTCCGTTAACGCAGAACAAACCGATACATAAAAAAAAGATTTTTCTTTTCACCTTTGCTTGTGATAAAGAAAAATCTTTTCTTTTTTTCTGCTTTTTACTCAAGCTTTGTAGTCTACTGCTACTCTGCCGGTTTTAACTTTACCGATATATGCGCTGACTTTCTTGTGCTCGGGATGGTTGATATAAATTTGCAGATCCTCCACATTTTCAAATTCGGTGTACAATACCAAATCATAATTTTCGGCAGCCGTTTCTTCCATTTGAATACCGACCTCGATTTTTTTCAATTCAGGGATCATGTGTTGAAGATTTTCCAATTGCGACTTGATGAGCGTTGCATTTTCTTTTTTTGTCTTTCCTTCCGAAAAATCGGAAAGCTGAAACATAACGATGTGTTTAACCATAAAAAATTTCTTTATAATTTATCGGATAGAGTTTTTTCCGGTTTCTTTTAATGGGGGCAAAAGTATTACTTTTATTTGCAAACCACTTTAAAACTTTTCCCGTTGATTCTCAAAAAATAAATTCCTTTTCGCACCGGAATAAAAAATTTCCCCTGAACCAAATCGCCACTCCACAACAACTGTCCGGTGAGTGCAAAAAGTTTCACATTATATGTTCCACTGCCCAATGACAAATAAATTCCTTCGGATGTAGCGCTAAAACTTACATTGTCGATATTTTGATTTTGATTGTCAGATGCACCGGAAGAGTTATCCTGTCTCAACCAGTTTTGTCCCACAGCAACATCAGATTTAACAACGACTTGTTGGGCTGATGAACGCGGATCGTCGGGAGAATAGCTTCCGGCTAAAAGCATCGTGGCCAAAGCAAGCCAAAACACAATCAACATCGTACGTTTCATCGCAAATAGAAAATTTAACAGGTTGAGAAATAATTTACTGCAAAAATAGTGAAAAACGTCCAAAGAAAAAAGGGAAAAAATTTATCGCCGGTTCATAAACTTTCAGTTTATTTTGTGATTCGTTATCGAAAAATATTTAGGTCGTTATTCCTTATTTTTTAAATCTTCTGCATGTCCCGGATAATCGATGTTGTAATGCAATCCGCGACTTTCTTTTCGCTGTGTAGCCTGCTTGATAATCAAGTACGAAACGCTGATAATGTTTCGAAGTTCGCAAATTTGGCGCGAAACCACCGATCGCTCATATAAATCCTCCGTTTCCCTGAAAAGAATTTCCAATCGGCTCATAGCCCGCTTCAAACGCAAATTGGAACGAACAATTCCTACATAGTTATTCATGATTTGCTCTACTTCCCGCGCACTTTGAGTAATCAAAATCATTTCTTCAGGCCAAGTTGTGCCTTCATCATCCCAATCGGGAATATTTTCCTGAAAACCAAGTGAATTAAGTCGGACAACAGAATGCTTGGCTGCAGCATCAGCATAAACAATTGCCTCGATCAAAGAATTGGAAGCCAAACGATTGGCTCCATGTAAACCGGTACAGGAACATTCTCCTGCCGCATACAGACGATGAATGGTTGATTCGGCGTTCAAATCCACAGCAATGCCACCACACAAATAATGCTGTGTTGGAGCTACGGGAATATAATCTTTGGTAATGTTGATACCCAACTCGCGGCATCTTTTATAAATAGTGGGGAAATGTTTTTTTGTTTCTTTTGGGTCTTTGTGCGTAACATCCAAATAAACATATTCGTCACCGCGTATTTTCATTTCGTTGTCGATAGCGCGGGCTACAATGTCTCGGGGAGCCAGCTCTTTTCTTTCGTCATACTTATGCATGAATTTTTGTCCGTCTTTGGTACGCAAAATCGCTCCATAGCCACGTATGGCTTCCGAAATCAGGAAAGAGGGTTTATCACCCGGATGGTAAAGTGCAGTGGGATGAAACTGCACAAATTCCATGTCTTTTATTACACCTCTGGCTCTGTGTACCATTGCAATGCCGTCACCAGTGGCAGTGGGCGGATTGGTAGAAGTCAGATATGCACCTCCAATACCTCCGGTTGCCAACATGGTAACCTTTGAAAGAAAAGTAATAATTTGATTGTTTTTTTGATCAAGAATGTAAGCGCCATAACATTCGATATTCGGCGTATGGTGCGTAACAATCTGACCCAAATGATGCTGAGTTAAAATTTCGAGAGCAAAATGATATTCAAAAATTTCGATATTGGGATGGTGTAGAACTTTTTTGTTCAATCTTTTTTGAACTTCCGCTCCTGTATTGTCCTTATGATGGAGAATACGAAATTCCGAATGACCGCCTTCGCGATGCAAATCGAATTTTCCGTCTTCCGCCTTATCGAATTTCACACCCCAGCGAATCAATTCTTCAATTTGTTTGGGGGCTTCGTAAACAACTTTTTTTACAGCTTCGATATTATTTATGTAATCACCTGCAATTAAAGTATCCTGAATATGTTTTTCAAAATTGTCGGGTGGATAAAGAACGGCTGCCATACCTCCCTGAGCCAAAGAAGTATTCGATTCTTCAAGTGTGGTTTTACAAATGAGGGCAACTTTTCCGTATTCAGCTACTTTGAGTGCATAACTGATGCCGGCTATTCCACCTCCTATTACCAAAAAATCAAATTTTCGTGTCATAATCAATATGTATTAAGTCAATTGTTTATTGACTTCACACTATTCAAACAAAATTCGAGCTAAAAAAGTTGAAAGAAGTTGATAGGTGGAGTCCAACCATTCAAAAAATTTCATAGTTGGTCAAAAAAACGAATTAAATAATTTTTTCAAGAAAAAGTAAATTTTCAGATTTGTTTAATGTAAGCTCTTCTGCGCTTGTGATTGATATGTTCAAAATCACTCCACTGAGAGGAAACCTGAGTATTGGTTTCCAACTCCGGATTACTTTCTGCAAATTTATATCCATTTTTTGCAAAATTGACCATCAATTCGGCAAAAAGGATAGAATTGACACCTTTTCCCTGATAACGGGGATGTACTGCTATCAGATACAAATCCACGATATCGTTTTTATAATAAATAGATTTCAGCAAATAAAACCAACCCAGCGGGAATATTTTCCCTTTTGCTTTCTGCAAAGCTTTGGTCAGACTTGGCATGGCAATACCCACTGCTACCACATCATCATTTTCGTCGGTTACCACCGAAACCGTATCCAGTCTGAAAAAGCTGAAATAGAGTTTTATGTAAAACTGCTTTTGGGCTTCGTTCAATTTGGTGAAACCGTATAAATGCTGATAGCAAGTATTGAGTAAATCGAAAATTTTGTTTCCATAGCCGTTTACCAGTTTTTTACGGCTTTTAAAATGTCGAGGTGTTAAGTGATATTTTTGTTTCACCAGCTCAGCGATACGGAAATATTTATCGGGAAATTTTTCGGGAATGGTAATGAGAAATTCAACCCAATCGGCATCTTTCACAAAACCATATTTTTCGATGTGCTGTGAATAATAAGGATAATTATATATGCCGGCCAATGTTCCAAGTCGGTCAAAACCTTCGATAAGCGTACCTTCGTGGTCAAAATCGGTAAATCCGAGTGGGCCTTGCATGGCTGTCATGCCTTTGGCTCTTGCCCATTCCACTGCCGCATCAAACAGGGCTTTCGAAACTTCATAGTCGTCGATAAAATCCACCCACCCGAAACGTGCATTTTTCTGATTCCATGTTTCATTGGCAACCGGATTGATTATGGCTGCAATGCGACCAACAATTTCATTTTTTTCGTTGTAGGCAAGAAAATAAGCAGCTTCGCAAAAATCAAGCGAAGGGTTTTTTCCTTTAGTCAGGTTGGTATAGTCGTCTATAAACAGCGGTGGAGCTGCATATTCATTATCCTTGTACAAATTGATCCCAAACCAGACAAATTGTTTCAATTGTTTTTTGGTAGTTACTTCTCGAACAGTTATCGCCATATCTGTTTAGGTTTTTAAAAAAAATATTTTATTTGCTTTTTCATCAGAATGTCTTTTTTCATTCTTTGCCAAAAATAAGTAATTACAGTAATACTGCTTTTTAGAAAGTACTTTTTATCTGTTAAAAAAAAATGTAAAATTAGTCAATTTTCAACGGGAAAGATTCAATTTTGAACTTTTTTGAATCATTTTTTATTAAATAATTGATTTTCAGTTAATAATTTTTCCTTATTAAGGTAAATAAAACGATAAAAGAAAAATATAACCACAACACAAGCAATTGCACTGATAAGATAAGAAAGATACTGAGGCAATTGAAATCCTTCAGGTGCAATGCAAATATAACTTACACTAACGCAAGTCATAAATACTGCTGGGATAAGAGAAATCCAATAACCCTTGTGCCTTTTTGCCAGATAAACAGTGATAGACCAGAGTGTAAAAACAGCCAATGTCTGATTACACCAGGCAAAATATCTCCACAAAGCATCAAAATTAATTTGTAGGACAATAAAAGTCAAAATGAAGATAGGAATGGAAATCATCAACCTTTTTTTCCAAGATTTTTGCTCCAGATGAATAAAGTCAGCTACAATCAGTCGCGCTGAACGCAATGCCGTATCGCCTGAAGTGAGTGGAGCAGCTATTACACCTAATAATGTTATAACTCCTCCAATATTTCCCAGCCAATCTCTACAAATACGATCTACCACCACAGCAGGTTTATTAGCAGTAGCCGGAAGAGTTCCCAGAAATTCTTGTAATCCTTGAATGGAACCAAAAAAACTGGAAGCTGCTGCAGCCCAAATTAAAGCTACTATTCCTTCGGCAACCATGCTGCCATAAAAAATACGACGTCCTAATTTTTCATTTTGAATACAGCGAGCCATAAGTGGAGATTGGGTTGCATGAAATCCTGAAATAGCACCACAAGCAATGGAAACAAACATAATAGGGAAAATAGGTAACTTATTAGGATGAAGATTGGCAAATCCTTCTGTAAATTCCGGGATAGGAGCTTTATTTAGTATAAGAGCTAAAAAAATTCCAACAGCCATAAATAATAAGACAAAACCAAAAAATGGATAAATTTTAGCAATAATTTTATCAATGGGCAACAGAGTAGCTAAAATATAATAGGTAAATACAATTACAATCCATCCACTTACATTAATAGAATGAGGAGTAAAATTTGCCAGAAGTTGTGCAGGACCTGAAACAAAAACTGCACCTACCAGTATCATCAAAGCCAGCGAAAAAACCCTCATAAATTGCTTGATACCATTTCCCAGTTCATTTCCTACCAATTCAGGTAAACTTGTACCATTGTTACGAATGGACATCATACCAGAAAGATAATCATGAACTCCACCAGCGAAAATGGTTCCAAATACAATCCATAAAAAAGCTGATTCGCCAAACATAATACCCATAATTGCACCAAAGATAGGTCCTAAACCAGCAATGTTTAAAAATTGAATCAAAAATACCCGCCACCATGGCAAAGGAATATAATCTACGCCATCAGGATTGGCAAGAGCAGGAGTAGGTCTGTTCGGCTCAATGCCAAAAATACGTTCAGTAATTTTTCCATAAATAAAATAACCTGCTATTAAAAGTCCAATGGAAATAAAAAAACTAATCATGATAATTTAAAATTTAAGCTATAAGTTTTTTCAAATATATTTTAGCACATGAGAAAAATTATATTATAGTTATATGATTATCTGATAATCAATAAAATAATTGTCATTTTTTGGTGAACACCTTGAAATTTTGTATCTTTATAACTAATTAACAATTTGTTATAATGATAACAAAAGATTCCAAAGGCTCGTACAAAACAAATACATTTAAAATATTCTGTTTACCGATGTTCAAGCAATACTACATTTTCAACATGATGCGTATGAGGAAACATATCTACCGGCTGAACGGCAGTAACTTTATATTTGCTGTCCAAAAGTTGCAAATCACGAGCTTGTGTTGCCGAATTGCAGCTGATATAAACAATTCTTGCGGCATTAGTAGTCAGAATGGCATCCACTACATCCCCATGCATTCCGGCTCTTGGCGGATCAGTGATAATGACATCAGGATTTCCCTGCTCACGAATAAAATTGGCTGTCATTACTTCTTTCAGATCACCCGGATAAAAAAATGTATTGGTAATGTTATTAAGTTTTGAATTATTCACGGCATCTTCCACTGCTTCAGGTACATATTCGATTCCAATCACTTTCTTTGCCTTTCGCGCCACAAAATTGGCTATGGTGCCCGTACCGGTGTATAAATCGTAAACAAGTTCATTCCCCGTCAATGCTGCAAAGTCGCGGGCTTTTTCATACAACCTGCAAGCTTGTGCAGAATTGGTTTGAAAGAAGGACTTTGCGCCAATTTTGAAAGTTAAATCTTCCATTTTTTCGTAAATACTATCATTTCCTGTGAAGGAAATAATTTCCTGATCGGTAATGGTATCGTTGGCTTTGGAATTGATTACGTACAAAAGGGAAGTAATTTCGGGAAAAGTGTCGGCTATGTGTTGCAAAAGAGCTTTTCGTTTCGTTTCGTCTTCCCGAAAAAACACGACTAGCAGCATCACTTCACCAGTGGTGGAAGTTCTTACCATCATGGTTCGCAAAAATCCTTCCTGACGACGCAGATTAAAGAATTCCAATTCATTCTCCAAAGCATAACGACGAATTTCGTTTCTGATTTTATTGGAAATATCGTCCTGCAACCAGCATTTTTCAATGTTCAACACTTTGTCAAAATGTCCCGGAATGTGAAATCCGAGTGCATTTTCATCTTCAATATTCTGTGCAGAAGATATTTCTTCAAAACTCCGCCAACGGCGATTGGAAAAGGTAAATTCCAGTTTATTTCTGTAAAAAACGGTTTTTTCGGAAGGGAGAATGGGCGAAATTTCCGGCAATTGAACTTTTCCAATGTGCTTCAAATGATCTTCTACCTGTTTTTGTTTGTATTTCAACTGTTCTGCATAAGGTAACATTTGCCACTTGCAACCGCCGCAAATGCCAAAATGTTGACAAAAAGGCTCACAACGTTGTTCCGAATAGTGATGAAATTTTACAGCTCGGGCTTCCATGTAATTTTTTTTCTTTTGCGTAACTTGCAAGTCCACTACATCGCCCGGCACCACCAAAGGAACAAAAACGACCATATCGTTTATTTTTGTCAGAGCTTTGCCTTCGGCTCCAATATCGGTAATGGTTACCTTTTCCAAAACGGGGAGCTGTTTCTTTTTTCTCATTGATTGAGCAGGATTCAATATTAAAATTTTTCTGCAAAATTAGTGATTTTGAACGAAAAAATCGGAAGTGTAACAGCTTTGAGCCAATCGGCTGAAAGTGAAGAACATACAATTATTTTCAAATAAAAATTTTCTTACCAAAAAAGCCAACCCGAACAAACATGTTAAGGTTGGCTGTGTGTGACCCCGTTGGGATTCTAACCCAAGACCTTCAGAACCGGAATCTGACGTTCTATACAACTGAACTACGGAGCCAATGCGGATGCAAATGTAGTGATTTTTCCCGATTTGAAAAAAGAAATAAGGAAAACCTTCTCTTAAAAAAGTCGGTTTTCCTTATCAAAATGTATGAATTTTTATATTTATCTTCGGCTTCCACCCATGAAAATCAGGATATAATAAACCAGCGTTGCCAACGATCCCAAAGCGGCTACCACATAAGTGTAAGCTGCCGTTTTCAAAGCATCTTTGGCCGGTTCGTGGGTTTCATAATTGGTAATGCCGGCATTGTTGAGCCAGGCCAACGCACGTTGACTGGCATTGATTTCTACCGGTAAAGTTATGAAACTGAAAAGCGTGGTCAGCGCAAAAAGAATAATTCCCGTCAACATCAGTTGAGGAAAAGATTGAAGAAAAATAATACCTGCCAACAGTACCCATTGCATCCACATGGAAGCAAAACTTACCACCGGAACCAGTTTTGAACGCAGAGTCAGTGGAGCATAAGCATAAGCGTGCTGAACCGCGTGCCCTGTTTCATGAGCAGCAATGGCCGCCGCCGCCACATTACTCGAGGCGTACACCTGTTCGCTCAAATTAATGGTTTTGTTTGCCGGATTATAATGATCGGTGAGATGACCGGAGGTGGAAATAACCTTCACATCATAAATGCCGTTGTCGTGCAGCATTTTTTCGGCTACATCTTTTCCCGTCATACCATTTGGTACAGGTAATTTCGAGTAACGTTTGAATTTTGACTGCAACCTGTTCTGAAGCAAAAAACTAATCAGCGCAAAAACAATAAAAATAATATAAATCATAGTCTTTTCAATTTTATAATTAACATTTTATTTCATGCAAAATGTTTGCCAAAAATTTAATTGACAGATTGGCAGTTTGTAGTGCATAAAAATTGGAAAACTATTCCTGATAGCGAATGACGGTTTGTTCACGGTCGGGTCCTACAGAAACAATCTTTATCGGGACATTCAATTCTTCTTCCAAAAAATTCAAATAGGCATTCAATTCTTCGGGAAATTCGTCTTCACTTTGCAAGTTCGATATTTTGGTTTTCCAACCGGGCAATTCAACATAAACGGGTTCGAGATTTTCGGTAATTTCAAATGGAAATTCTTCCGTTTCCTTTCCGTCGATACGATATGCCACACAAGCCTTTATGGTATCAAAATCATCCAGCACGTCGCTTTTCATCATAATCAACTGAGTAACGCCATTGAGCATGATTGAATAGCGCAATGCAACCAAATCGATCCAACCACAACGACGAGGACGGCCGGTTACAGCACCAAACTCACAACCTTTTTTGCGAATCAGTTCTCCGGTTTCGTCTTTCAACTCGGTTGGAAAAGGACCGCTTCCCACGCGCGTGCAATAAGCTTTGAAAATACCGTAAACTTCTCCGATTTTTTGCGGAGAGAGGCCAAGCCCGGTGCAAGCGCCGGCACAAATCGTGTTGGAAGAAGTTACAAAAGGATACGAACCGAAATCAATGTCGAGCAACGTTCCCTGAGCACCTTCGGCCAAAATTTTTTTCCCTTCTTCCAGCGAGTGGTTGATAAAGTATTCGCTGTCAATCAAATCAAAACGTTTGATACATTCTATTCCTTCAAAAAAAGTTTTTTCCAATGCAGCCAAATCGTATTCAAAATTGTATTGACGCAACATTTCCGTATGGCGAGCAACGACTTCACGATATTTTTCGTCGAAACGATGCAGAATATCACCTATCCGAAGTCCATTTCTGCTTATTTTGTCTGTATAAGCAGGGCCAATACCTTTGCCCGTTGTACCAATTTTGCCTGTTCCTTTGGCAGCTTCGGAAGCCAGATCGAGCAATCGATGCGTCGGAAGAATGAGATGAGCTTTTTTGGAAATTTTCAGCCGCTGATGCAAGGGTTCGCCTGCTGCTTCGAGAGCTTCCACTTCTTCCTTGAAAAGGGCAGGGTCAATCACCATCCCGTTGCCAATCACGTTGATTTTGTCGCCCTGAAAAATTCCCGACGGAACCGAACGCAATACAAATTTTTTTCCTTTAAACTCCAAAGTATGACCGGCATTGGGGCCGCCTTGAAATCGAGCCACAATATCGTAATGTGGCGTCAGTACATCCACAACTTTTCCTTTTCCTTCGTCGCCCCACTGAAGGCCTAATAAAACATCTGCTTTCATTCGTTTAAATTTTTATGATTTTGCAAAATAAAACCTTTCCTTGCTTCAGAATCCGTTTGCTTACGGCATCCATTTACAGAAAAGGTGAAAAATAAGGTAATTTTTTTCATTGAAACAACACTTTTTACGAAGTTTTTTTCTTTTTTTTCAGGCATTTACTGCAAATTCCATAAATATACAGCGAGTAATGCGACATTTGAAAAGTTTGAAAATGCTTCGACTGGATGGCTGCTTTTATATTTTTGTCGGAAAATTCCTTTATTTTGCCACATTGCGTACAAATAAGATGATGATGAATGTTGGTGCCGAAAGTTTTTTCATATTGTGCCAGTTGATCGCCAAATTGATGTTTTACAATTAATTTGCACTCGAGCAGCAAATCGAGCGTATTGTAAATAGTGGCCAAACTGACACGATAATCCTTTTGCATGGCATTGTAAAGCAGCTCGGCATTGAAATGTCCTTCGTGGGTGTAAATTTGCTCCAGAATTGCGTAACGTTCGGGCGTTTTGCGATGCTGATGGGCAGCCAAATAATCGTTAAAAATTTTCTTGACCACTTCAAAGGAATTTTCTTCTTTTTCTTTGTTTTCATCCATAGAACAAAGGTAAGATTTTTTAGAATATAATTGTTATAAAAGTTCCAAAAAATTCATTTCCGATTTCACTTCTTCCATGATATATTGTTGACCGGCAGTTGGTTGAAGAAGGAAGTTGCTCATTTTTTCGAGAATAAAATCTGCGATGGATTTTCCATTTCTGCAAAATCTGCAAAGCGCCAAACTGATGGCTTTATACAGATGGAAATTATCGGTTGTCGAATTTTCAAAAGCCTTTTCAATAATAAGATTTCTATCCACATCCGAAAAATTTTGATAATTGCGTGCCGATAAAATAAATCCCATTATTTGCAATTGAACTTTGTCCGAAGCGCACCAATCACAGCAAAGTTCGTTGACAAAAGGGAGTTTTGAGAAAAGATGCATGCACGCAAATTCAATCGTTTCTATGTTGTCGCAGTCTTCGGCCCAACTTTGAGCCATTTCCCAACTAAAATTGTTTACAGGCTGAAGCAGGATTGCCATCAACATGGTTTCTCTGCCGTGAAGTGTCCAAAGTTGTTGTGCTGTTTCTTCGTTTGGCTCATAATCGGAAGCTATTTCCCTTATGCGGGTTATCGCGACGCCCAGATTTTTGCGGTACACCATCCCGTACTGTCGCATTTGGGAAGCTACTTCTCCGTTTCGGGAAAGCCAAAGTTTTTGTAAAATCTCCTTAACCTCATTGTTTTGTTCGATTGTCTGCTTATTCATTTCATTTAAACATTTATCCAAAAAATCGGCAATAAACCAAAAGACGTCAATTTTTTTTTAAAATAGTTGCACAGAATCAAATGCTGTGTTATCTTTGCACTCGCAAAAAATGGTGGTCGTAGCTCAGCTGGTAGAGCGTCGGATTGTGGTTCCGAATGTCGCGGGTTCGAGTCCCGTCCTCCACCCACAAAGGGCAGCAAAAAGGCTGCCTTTTTGTGTTTAAAATAAGTAATTGCTGAAAAGAATATTGAGATTCAAAAATAACCACTTTCTGCAAATTTACGTATTTTTAGTCATTCTGTAGATTTTCTTATTGAAAATTCAAATTTTTACACCACAAATTAAGAATCAACTCCGAAAAGTTATTCAAAGAGAATTAGTTTTTTTAAAGACATTGAGATAAAAAAGTTAAAAAAATATTCAAAAAAATTCTTTGAAAATTTGCATATATTGCTATATTTCAGCACCTTAGCATGTTAAAATACGATAAAAAAGAGAGATAAATGTTCAGGAAAACAGAAAGTGAAGTACAATTAGATTTATTTTTTTCGCCCGAAGAACTTATGAGAGGGAACAGCTGGGAATTATTATCAAAGGGAAGATTCCTGGCACAATCTTTTCCGAAGAGAAGTTCTCATACACATCGATGAAGAAATTTTCAAGCCTCTTTATTGCAATAACAATGGTATGCCCAATGCTTTCATCAGGTTTTTTTTAAGGGCTAATATAACAACAAAAAATTTAATGCCTCTCTTCAAAAAAATCTTATTTTTTCTCTTTTTTGAAAAAATCAGGTTTTAAGAGGAGATTCAATCATCATTTTGTCGAACTTTTTTCAATGCAAAAAACGAACCATTTATAATCTCAATTGTTTTTAATAAATTTCAATTTACAAGTAATGGAACATCATCATCAACATACGCATACACATGGAGAGAGCAACATAAAAATGGCTTTTTTTCTTAATTTCGGATTTACCGTTTTTGAAATTTTTGGTGGAATTTTCACCAACAGTATTGCTATTATTTCCGATGCCATACACGATATGGGCGATAGCCTTTCATTGGGTTTAGCATGGTATTTTCAAAAAAAATCCACAAAAGAAAGTGATAAAAATTACACCTACGGATACAAAAGATTTTCTTTATTGGGTGCCATTATCAATTCCATTATTTTGATTACGGGTAGCATTTTTGTCCTTTACGAAGCGATACCGCGTCTTTTGCATCCCGAAACAACCAACACTCAAGGAATGATTGTTTTTGCAGTGATAGGAATTCTAGTAAACGGTTTGGCTGTTCTTCGTCTCAAAAAAGGAAGTTCTATCAACGAGAAGGTTGTTTCTCTCCATATGCTGGAAGATGTGCTGGGATGGGCTGCTATTCTGGTGGGTTCTCTGATTATGTATTTCTTTGATTTGCCGGTTATTGATCCTGTTTTATCCGTTTTGATTACAATTTACATTTTGTTTCATGTTTTTCGCAACGTAAAGGAAAGTTTGCACATTCTTCTTCAGGGTTCGCCAACGGATGTCGACCTGGAAAAAATTTCACAATTGCTTCTGTCGATTGAAAATGTGGATGAAATTCACGATTTGCATATTTGGTCTATTGATGGAAATTATAATATTCTTACTGTTCATGTCGTTTTGAAACAACCAGTTACAATAGAAAAAGCTGTAGAAATAAAGAATAAAATTCGCTCAGAATTGCTTCAACAAGGTATTGAACATGCCACTATCGAATTTGAAACAACGGAAGAAAACTGCTCTTTACAGCAATGTTGTTGATTTTCAGTTGTTTGTTAAAAATAGAATACAAAAATCACTTTTTGTGATAATTTACCAAAGTTTTAATTAAGCCCCAAATATATTGATGAAAAAAGTTTTTGAATAAAAGTTGTTAAATTGATTTCATAATTCGCATGATTTACAAATGTTTACTGTATTAGGTTGTATGTTGGCCGGTATGGTAGTCGGCTTTATTTTTCGAAAAAAACATTTCAAAATTATTCAATCGGTTTTGTTTGTTTTAATCTGGCTGTTGCTTTTCTTATTGGGAGCAGAAATTGGCAGTAATCCTGCAGTTATTCGTCAAACGGGAAAACTCGGCTTTGATGCACTGTTAATTGGAACGGCCGGAACTTTGGGAAGTATACTCGGAGCAGATTTGTTGTGGAAATGGATAAAACCGGATAAATCGACCCATGAAAAGTAGCCTGATTATTTTGTCTTTCTTTGCAACAGGCTTGCTTTTAGGCATTTTCAGGTTGCTTCCCGAAACTCTCTTTAACGAAGAAATCAGCTTTTATGTGCTTTGCTGTTTGATGTTTACCGTTGGATTCAGTATCGGACAGCAAGGCAATTTTGTCCGTCAATTTCGTCGCTTGAACCCACGCATTGTCTTTTTACCTCTGTTTACCATTGCCGGTACGTGGTTGGGTGCGCTGGCAGTCGGTTTCTTCATTAACGGCTTTTCTCTGTTCGATTGTTTGGCAGCAAGTTCGGGATTTGGTTATTATTCGCTTTCCAGTATCCTGATCACTCGCTACAAAGGCGTAGAGTTGGGGACTATTGCTTTGTTGTCCAATATCGTGCGTGAAATTTTCACTTTGCTTTTCGCTCCTCTCATGGTAAAATATTTTGGAAAACTTTCTCCCATTTCTTCAGGTGGCGCTACTACTATGGATACCACTTTCCCGGTGATTGTTCAAAGTGCCGGAAAGGATTATGCGTTGGTTTCCATTTATCACGGATTTATCACGGATTTATCATGGACTTTTCCGTCCCTTTTCTGGTAACTTTCTGGTGCAGTCTCTGAAAATAAAAAAATTCTAATTTTTTCTCCTTTATTACGGAAAAAATTCCGTAATTTTGCAACGTTTTTCAATCTATCGCTCATTCAAAAAAATTATAACGTTTATGGCAAAAGAATTCAAATATCAGGAACTTTTTCAGTTAGGAAAAGACAAAACCGAGTATTATTTACTATCGAAGGATTTTGTTTCGACGGCAGAGTTTGAAGGCAAGGAAATTTTAAAAGTTCAGCCGGAAGGTTTGACTTTTCTTGCCCGTACTGCTTTTCGCGACTGTTCTTTTCTGCTTCGTCCCGAACATCAAAAACAGGTTGCGGCCATCCTTTCCGACCCGGAAGCCAGCGAAAACGATAAATACGTAGCATTAACCATGCTTCGCAATGCAGAGATTTCTGCAAAAGGTATTCTTCCTTTCTGCCAGGATACCGGTACGGCAACAATTTATGCCAAGAAAGGCAGTAACGTTTTCACTGATGGAACGGATGAAGAAGCTTTATCCAAAGGAGTTTATGAAACTTATACGCAGGAAAATCTGCGTTATTCGCAAAATGCTCCACTTACCATGTACGACGAAGTGAATTCCGGTACCAATCTTCCCGCCCAGATTGATATTATGGCCAGTCATGGTAACGAATACGAATTTCTTTTTATCGCAAAAGGGGGCGGTTCGGCCAACAAATCATTTCTGTTTCAGGAAACGAAAGCTTTGCTGCAACCCGACACGCTGGAAAAATTTCTTACCGAAAAATTGAAATTATTGGGCACGTCGGCTTGTCCACCCTATCATATTGCATTTGTTATCGGCGGCACATCTGCCGATGCTTGCATGAAAACGGTTAAACTCGCTGCAGCCAAGTATTACGACGAACTGCCAACTACAGGAAATGAGTTGGGAAGAGCTTTCAGGGACGTGGAACTGGAAGAAAAAATCCTGAAAGCAGCTCAAAATTTGGGTATTGGGGCTCAATTTGGAGGAAAATATTTTGCTCACGATGTGCGAATTATCCGACTCCCGCGTCATGGAGCTTCCTGCTTTGTAGGATTGGCGGTATCTTGTTCTGCCGATCGCAACATTAAGGCAAAGATAAATAAAGATGGTATCTGGCTGGAAAAACTGGAGGATAATCCCGGTAAATATATTCCTGAAGAATATCGCAATACAGGTGAAGGAAACGCAGTGAAAATCGATTTGAATCGTCCGATGAATGAAATTTTGTCCACATTGACAAAATATCCGGTTTCCACACGACTTTCTCTTTCGGGAACAATGGTAGTGGCCAGAGATATTGCTCATGCCCGCATAAAGGAAATGCTCGATGCAGGGAAAGATTTGCCACAATATATGAAAGATCATCCGGTGTACTATGCCGGCCCCGCCAAAACGCCCAAAGGAATGCCTTCCGGTTCGTTTGGCCCTACTACAGCCGGTAGAATGGATACTTATGTAGATTTGTTTCAGGAACATGGCGGCAGTATGGTGATGATAGCCAAAGGCAACCGCAGTCAGCAAGTGGTAGATGCCTGTAAAAAACATGGCGGTTTTTATTTGGGTTCTATTGGTGGCCCGGCTGCCATTCTCGCTCAAAATTCCATAAAAAAAGTTGAATGTATCGATTTCCCGGAACTTGGAATGGAAGCTGTTTGGAAAATCGAGGTAGAAGATTTTCCCGCCTTTATTCTGATCGACGACAAGGGAAACGACTTCTTCAAACTGATTAAGCCAACCATGACTTGTTGATCAGCTTCGATTTTTTTAATGTCATTTTTCCTTTTATTGAAGGGCAGTTCGAAAAAGCTGCCCTTCAATATTTACAAAAAATTACTATAATTTAATCAAAACTCTACTAAAGAATAAGTACAATTTTACTCAATAAATACCAATTAATTAATTACTTTTGTAATGAATATTGTATTCGATGGTTTATTTAGAAAAAAATATTTTCATCCAACGAAAGAAATAATATCCCGATAACTACTTTAATTAAAAAATTTTACATCATTATAATAACTTCAAAATGTAGTATTAACTTTTTATTTTTTTATTATGCAAGAAATCAAATTTTACAAAGGCGAAAACATTCCCCTTGAATTACACAAAGTTAGAGTAGTACAGAAATTACATCTTGTCCCCATTGAAAGGCGATTGGAAGCATTGCAGGAAGGTGGATACAATACATTCAGATTGAGTACTAAAGACGTTTTTCTGGATATGTTGACCGATAGCGGCACCAATGCTATGAGTGATAATCAAATGGCTGGCATGATGCAGGCCGATGATGCTTATGCCGGATCACAAAGTTTTTACAGACTTCAAAAAGCTGTTCAGGATGTTTTGGGTAAAAAATATTATTTGCCTGTTCATCAGGGTCGTGCTGCAGAAAATATTATTTCTTATGCCTATGTAAAAAAAGGAAGCATAATACCGATGAACTACCATTTTACAACAGCTATGGCCCACATCACGCAATATGGCGGAAAAATCGCCGAACTACTCTATGATGAAGCCTATGTAATTGATTCTGAGCATCCTTTCAAAGGAAATATGAATCTCGAAAAGCTGGAAGAAATCATTCAACTGCACGGAGCTGAAAATATACCGTTTATTCGTATGGAAGCTTCTACAAATCTGATTGGCGGACAACCATTCTCTATACAAAATTTACGTGATGTAAGGTCAATAGCCGATAAATATAAAATCCGTCTGGTACTCGATGCCAGCTTGATTGGAGAAAATGCTTTTTTGATTAAACAACGGGAAGAAGAGTTTAAAAATAAATCATTGGGTGAAATTCTGAAAATTATGACCGAATTAGCTGACTTGGTTTATTTTTCGGCGCGAAAACTCAGTTCATCGCGGGGTGGTGGAATTTGTACCGACAGTAATGAAATTTATCACGAATTGGAAGCTCTGGTTCCACTTTTTGAAGGATTTCTTACTTATGGAGGTATGTCGGTACGCGAAATGGAAGCGATGGCCGTTGGACTATATGAAACATTGGATGAAACAATTATCTGCCAAAGTCCAAATTTTATAAAATATCTTGTCGCCGCACTCGACTCCATAGGCATTCCTGTCATAAAACCGGCAGGTGTGCTTGGTGTTCATTTGGATGCCATGCAGATATGCGCTCACATTCCACAAAAGGAATATCCTGCAGGTGCACTTGCTGCAGCCCTCTTTCTGATTTCCGGTATTCGAGGAATGGAACGCGGTTCTATTTCGAACCAACGTGATGAATACGGTAATGAGACTTACGCCGACATGGAATTGCTGCGTTTAGCCGTTCCACGCCGTGTTTTTACACTTTCACAAATTAAATATGTTGAAGACCGAGTAAATTGGTTGTACGATAATCGACAACTTATCGGAGGACTTCGATTTGTTTATGAACCACCTGTTCTGCGCTTCTTTATGGGAGGACTTGAACCGGTAAGCGATTGGCCACAAAAACTTATGGCAAAATTTAAGGATGATTTTGGCGAGAGTTTATAATTTGAAAAATGAGGGAGGGAAATTTTTCTCTCTCTTATTTTTACGGATGTTTTTGGTCAACTAATTGATTTTTTGTTAAAAAACTTGTTTTGTTGAACGAAAAATTTTCTTTTTCCCCGGAACAACATTTATCGGGGGCATGGAAAAGATTATCTTTACTGTTTTTCAGAATTTCTTGTTTTATTTCGCAGCCGTTGCATCCACTACAGGGAGAATTCTTTTTGCTGCGAATTGTTTTTACTATTTTTAAGGCCGAAATTACTATCGCTCCTACAATAATTAGGTAGGTTATAATGGTTTGTGTCATGGCATGAATAAATTATAAAATTACGTTTTTATTAATATCATACAATCAGGATTCCAATTTGGTAAACTGCAAAAGCCGCCAGCCAGGCAAAAGAAGTATTGTACACAACGGAGAATACTGCCCATTGCCAGCCACCTTCTTTTTTAATAGCCGATATGACAGCAATACAGGGGAAATATATCAGGATAAAAATCATAAAGGCAAATGCCGTTATGGGCGTAAAAACTTTTTGACCTATCAACGGTCCTGAAGTATGCACCTGTTGTTGAATCTTTTCCTGAAGCGAAGCAGAATTTTCATCGGCTCCTCTTTCGGCTTGATACAAAATTCCCATTGTGCTCACCACTACCTCTTTTGCTGATAATCCGGCCAGTAAACTGACGCCCATTTTCCAGTCGAAACCCAGCGGATACATGGCCGGCTGAATAAAATGCCCCAACTGACCGAGATAAGATTGTTCCTGCAAGGCTGATTCTTTTGCTACTTCCAAAGTCAAAATTTTTGTTTCTTTTTCTTCTTTATCAAGAGGAAGTTGTTGAACTTTTGCAATTTGTGTATCGTAATGTTCGCTGATCGATTTGTTGTGAGGAAAATATCCCAACGCCCAAATAATGATGGAAACAAGTAAAATGACGTTACCTATTTTTTTCAGGTATTCTTTACTTTTGTCCCACATGTGCAGGGTGGTGTTTTTTAATGTGGGTATGCGGTAAGGAGGCAATTCCATCACAAAAGGCGCTTCTTCTTTTTTAAAAGCAATTTTCTTTACCAACAATGCTGTAATGACGGCTACCATGATTCCAATCAAGTAAAGCGAAAACAGGATCAAGCCTTGATGTTTGTAAAAAATAGCCGAAATGAGCAGCAGATAAACCGGTAGTCGGGCGCTGCACGACATGAAAGGAATAATAATCATGGTTAAAATTCGGTCTTTTCTGTTTTTCAGCGTTCGGGTAGCCATAATGGCCGGGACATTGCAGCCAAAACCCATTACCAGCGGAACAAACGATTTCCCGTGTAACCCGATTTTGTGCATGAGTTTATCCATAATAAAAGATGCTCTGGCCATATAACCGGTGTCCTCCATAATCGATATAAAGAAAAACAAAATCATAATGTTGGGAAGAAATATGATTACACCACCCACACCACCAATGATACCCTGAACAATCAAATCCCGCAAGGCTCCTTCGGGCATAACATTTTCTATCCAGTTTCCCAGCAGCGTGACCCCGTTGTCGATCCATTCCATTGGATAGTTTCCCAGTTTGAAAGTGGCTTCAAACATCAACCACATGAAGAATAGAAAAATGGGATAGCCCCATATTTTGTGAGTCAGCAGGTCATCCAGTTCGTGCGTAGTTTCTCGTCGATTTTTTTTGGGAAGTTTGAGCGTTTCTTTCAACGCTCCGTCAATAAATCCGTATTTTGCTTCAGTAATTATGGTTTCTGCCGTTTCTCCGTATTCTTTTTCAAGTTCTTGTCTTACTTTTTCTGCAGTTTTTATTACTTCCTTGTAATTGTTGTATTTTTCGAGTTGGGACATAGTGGTTTTATCACCCTCCAGTAATTTGATAGCCAAGTATCGTGAAGAGAATTTGTCGGTTATGGTGGGCTCTTTCCAAATTACATCCTGAATTTCCTTGATAGCTTTTTCAATGTCTGTACCATAATTGATGTGAATGTGTCGGGAAATGGGATCAGCATCTTCGTAAACTTCTATTACCTTTTTAAATAATTCATCAATGCCTTTTCCTTTGGATGCGATGGTTGGCACCACAGGAATTCCCAGCATTTTCCCGAATGCGCGGTAGTCGAAATGTATTCCTTTTTTCTCCAGTTCGTCAAACATGTTGAGCGCCATTACCACTTTTATGTCCATGTCGATAAGTTGGGTAGTGAGAAAAAGATTTCTTTCCAGATTAGAAGCATCCACAACGTTGATCACGACGTCGGGCATCTTTTCGGTGAGATGATTTCTTACGAAAAGTTCTTCAGGCGTATATTCGTTGATGGAATAAGTCCCAGGCAGATCAACAATTTTAAAAACATATCCGTTTTTTTTCAGTATGGCTTCTTTTGAATCTACAGTTACTCCGGCATAATTTCCCACTCGTTCGTGTGCTCCGGATGCGTAATTGAAAAGTGTCGTTTTTCCTGAATTTGGATTCCCTACCAAAGCCACTTCAATCACTTTTTCCTTTTTAAGTAGCGAATGTTTGAGAATTTCTTCTTTAGGAATATTTTTTTCTTCGTTATCAATGAAAGTCCCTTCAAATTTTTGATTGTTCAACCATTCTTGCGCTTCGTCCATCAGCATTACTTCAACCAATTCGGCTTCCGATTGACGCAAAGAAACCTTGTAACCCATTATTTCGTACTCAATGGGATCCTGCAAGGGTGCTTTTTTGATAACCTTTATTTTTTTCCCTTTGACAAAACCCATTTCTGTCAGTCGTCTTCGGAATGATCCATGTCCCATTATTTTTGTGATCACGGCTTCCTGACCGGGTTCCAAATCAGCCAATACGGTTGTTTTTATTTGCATGACGAGTGTTTAAAAATTAATATAAAAACGCAGCAATCCAGCAAAAGCATTATTTATTTTTTCTTCCGTGCCTGCCGGATGAAGTATATATTGCAAGTCGGGCTGGAGAGCGAAATGTTCGTTGAAACAGTACTGATAAGTGAGTTCAAAAGCTGTTTCTCCCTTTTTGTCGAAATTTTTCAATGCTGCATAAGCAACTCCTAATCCCAATAAATCGTCGGAATTTTGTCTTAAAATTCCTTTCAGGTTGATTCCGGCTCCGGCATACAGGTAATGTTGATTTTTATTTTTTGGGCTGATTGCCAATTGAGCAAAAGCTGCAGTTTGCTTACTGATTTGCTGATCGACAATCAGATATGCGCCTTTGTTGTTTTGTTTTATGTTTAAACTGTCTGTTGACTGATGATAATAAAATCCAATTTTGTAAGAACCATTTTGATTTTTCAGCAGACTTTTTCCCCATTCTATTTCACTGATAGAAAGGAATCCTTCTTTTTGACCTATTTCCCAATTCAAACGGTGAGGATGGGATTCGAAATCATCAGGTTGGCCATCGTAAATGGCTGTTTTCAACCATAAATTTTCCAAAATATTCCATTCCAAGCGGAGTCCGAGTGCTGTAAATGGGAAAATGGGACTTGGAATATTGTAAGCAAAAGTAGAAGGAATGCCAAAAGAACTGTTGATGAAAGCACTGCCATATTCGGTGGAGGCAAAGTTTCCATCCATATTTTGCAGTCCGGCAGTGAGTTTAATTTTTCCTATTTCCTGAGCAAACCAAAGATTGTTCAAAAAGGTATGATTCCCGGCTTCAATATTCGAAACGCCCTGAAAGTCGCCGGTCAAATTTGCTGCTGGCTCTCCGCCATGCGTATTCATTCCTTCTGCCATAAAGGTTCCGCCTTCCCACCAACCAGCGTACTGTGTATTCAATTCAGCTTTCAGCGATACCAGTCCGAGATACGTGCTGCCACGCTTTATTCCTCCACTGAAATTTCCTGCTTCTTCTCCCGTATATGAAACCGATAACTGCAAAGGTTTTGTCGTCTCGGTTTGAGCCTGCATAAATGAAACGACATAACTCAGCAGCATTGTCAGCGGGAAAGTTGCCTTATTTCTACCCCAAAATTTTGCCATTAACCATTGTATCCGATTTTGGTCTGAATTTTTTCCCATTAATCTTAATAAAATTTCTTTCTGTTTCTACTCTTGTTTTGGAGACGCAAAGTTACGCAATTTAGATTGATTCTAAATAATAATATCCAAAAAAATTTCAATAAATTTGAAATTTCCTAATAATCATTCAAATATCAATTCATTAACCATTTTTAGACAACTTGATATTGATTTGAATAATTTATGAGAATCAGTTTCAACTGCTGACTCGCAGGCTAACTCGCATAAATTATTTCTTTAAGTAGGTTGGAGATTTTTCAGCACTTACAAAACCAAACATTTTATAAATTATAAAAATTGATGGAGATATGAAACCCACATGTATTGCATACACAAACACGAATGAATATAATATTCAGACATGTGGGTTCTCCATCAGACCTTTAAAAAATAAATTATATTCTGATGAAAAAACAATTTTATTTGTATTGGCAATATTTGTTTCCTGTTCATTGATGAAGGCCGATCCGGCAAAAAAAGTCAATGTAACTTATCAAGATGGAAAGCTAAAAGTAGAAGCTTTGCATAAAGTTAGAAATGCCAGCAATCATTTTATTGATCAGGTGGTTGTGAAAGTAAACGGAAAAGAAATGAAAACGATCCGGTTGGACAAACAAACCTCAACAGCATCTCAATTAGTAGAAATCGAACTTCCTGACCTAAAAAAAGGGGATCAAATTGAAGTTGTAACCCGCTGCAACGAATTTGGTAAAAAAAACGGTAAACTTATTTTATGACATTTTGTATGTGTTTTGGTGTTAAATGGGCACTCAACAAATTTGAATAGATTCTGTTCAACAATTTGTTGAGTGTTGCTTTATCCGATTCTACCGAAACACAAGGTTTTTATTGTCTATTGAAATCGACCAGCACATTTTCTGCAGACACTTCCAAAGTTATGTTTTCACCCAATAAAAGCGGTAAATTGTAATCGATGTGGCCGGCAGGAAAATTAAAACAAACCGGATAAGAATAGTTTTTTACAGCTTCGGCAAACATTTCTTCGATGGTTTGCATCATCAATGGATCGGACTCATAATCGGTAAATTGGCCAACAATCAGACCGGAAATTTTTTCAAAAATTCCACCTATGCGTAAGTTTTGAATCATTCTGTCGACTTGGTAAGGCTTTTCTCCTGTATCTTCAACAAACAAAACGGCATCCTCAAAGGGCAAATCGAAAGAAGTACCGCGCAATCCCATTAAAACCGACAAATTTCCACCCAGCAGTTTGGCGGTAATTTTTCCCTGACGATTGAGTGGATGAAAAGGAAGTTGATAAACAGGCAATCTCCCGAACAAAATTTCTCTCAAATGAAACACTGCATCAGAGGTTCTGGGCAATTCGGCAAGATGTTTGGCCATTATACCGTGAATGGAAGCAATACCCATCCTGTTTACTGCTGCATGCAAGATGGAAATATCGCTGAATCCGATCAACCATTTAGGTGATTTTTTAAATTGCTCAAAATTGATTTTGTCGATAATTTGCACCAGCCCATAACCACCGCGACTCATGAAAATGGCTTTTACCTCCGGATCATCAAGCGCCTGTTGCAAATCAAAGATTCTTTCCTCTTTTGTTCCGGCAAAGCGACCATAGGCAGAACGTGCATATTTCCCCTCGAGGACTTTCAAATTCCATTCACTTAAAGTTCTTTTTGCTCCTTCAACGTAGGAAGGATGGATAGCGCTTGCCGGAGAAACAATTTGAACCATATCTCCCGATTTCAAAAAAGGAGGCATCATAAGCAATAATGAGATTTTTTATCAATAATTGAACCATCACAAACTAATTAAACCACAGGAATCTGACGTATGAATAATCAATAGTTCAACCATTTCCAAAGTTCTTTCCATGAAGTTTTTTTACCATACATTAAAATTCCTGTTCTGTAGATTTTCCCTGCCACCCAAGTGGTAGCGATGAAGGAAAGAATCAGAATTGCCAGCGAAAGAACAATTTCCCACACGGCCACGCCATAAGGCAAACGAACCATCATAACTACCGGCGAAGTAAAGGGAATCAGCGAACACCAGAACGTCAAGGAGGAATCAGGATTTTGAGCTCCATAAATGGCTACAAACAAAGCAAAAATAATAGGCAAAGTCAACGGGAAACTAAATTGTTGCGTATCGGTTTCGTTGTCCACTGCCGAACCAACAGCAGCGAAAAGCGAAGCATAAAGCAAATAGCCACCCAGAAAATAGATAAGAAAATATATGCCGATTTGTACGAAATCGAAACTTTGGAGAACTACCAATATATTTGTGTTACCCATATTTTCCATTGAAGCAGCAGGCATGGCAGCCATCTGATTTGTCTGCTGAAGCATACTCATGTCGATTTGATTGGAAAAGAAAAATTGAGCTACAAACAGCAAAACGAAAGTAAGAATAATCCAAAGAAAAAATTGTGTGAGGCCAACTAATGCAATGCCAATAATTTTTCCCAACATGAGTTCAAAAGGTTTGACCGAAGAAACAATAATTTCTACCACACGATTGGTTTTCTCCTGAATAACGCCGCTCATCACTTGCGAACCGTAGGTAAGAATAAACATGTAAATGATGAAGGCAGAAATCATTCCGATAATCAGCGCCAATTCGGCCGAACTTTGTTTTTCCTTCCCTTCCTCATCCCAACGAATGGTCGAAATGTTTATCTTAGAATTGGAATCCTGAATTATTTTATCCAAATCCGGAATATTGTACGAAGCCAGTTTCTGTTCGCGAAGATATTCATTCAGCAAACCTTCAATGTAACTTTTTGTTTCCAGATTCACTTGTTCTTCGGAGTAAAGTGTTGCGGCAGCCGGATTTTTCAACAAATCATCGGTAATCAGTAAAATGGCAGCAATTTTTTTGTCCTTTTTATGTGTCTTACGCACTTGATTGAGTGGTTGATCGATGAAATCAAAAATATATGTATTGTTACTTTTCAAGGCATTGATGTATTGATGGGTTTGATCAATAACCAAAATATGTTTTTCCTTTTCATCCTTCAAGGTGGACATCCAAACAGGCAGAATAATCATGGCAGCAAAAAACAAGGGAGTTAAAAACGTCAACAAAATAAATGAACGTTTCATCACCCGGGTAGTATATTCTCTTTGAATAATGAGATGAATCTTAGACATGCTGAAAATTTGTTTGATTTGAAAGTTATTATGACACTAATTCTCAATTGAATTTTTCGAGTGCCCACTGACGGTTTCTATAAAAATATCGTTCATGCTGGGCAATAATTCTTCAAAAGCCAAAATTTCGGTTTGTTGTAAAATTTCGGACAAAAGGATGTTGTTATTGCAAGCCTCCACTTTTTTTATGATACTTTCTACCCCACCGTTTTTCCGAGTTTGATGTACCAATTCAAAATAATGACCATCCAAAACGGGTTCTCTGGTTATCACTTTGAAAGTTTTGTTAGAAAACGAAGCCCGAATTTCGGCAACATTTCCCTGCAAAACAATTTTCGACCGATGAATGAGTGAAATATTTTCACAAAGTTCTTCCACTGAAGCCATATTGTGCGTAGAAAAAATAATGGTGGCTCCCTGTTCTTTCAAGTGAAGAATTTCCTGTTTCAGCAAATCGGTGTTCACCGGATCGAATCCGCTGAATGGTTCGTCAAAAATCAGCAATTTGGGTTCGTGAAGAATGGTGATAATGAATTGAACTTTCTGTGCCATTCCTTTGGAAAGTTCTTCCACTTTTTTGTTCCACCACGATTGAATTTCAAATTTTTGAAACCAGTATTTTAAAGCTTTAAGGGCATCGTGTCGCGACATTCCTTTCAGTTGGGCAAAATAAAGCGCCTGTTCACCAACTTTCATTTTCTTGTAAAGTCCGCGTTCTTCAGGCAAATATCCAATATGACGCACATCTTCAAACGTCAGAGGTTTTCCGTTCAAAAGCACTGTTCCACTATCGGGAGCAGTCATGCAGTTAATGATACGTATCAGTGTGGTTTTTCCTGCACCGTTCGGGCCAAGTAAGCCATAAATGGTATTTTCGGGAACGTCCAGACTCACATTATTTAAAGCCAGATGCTCTGCATATTGTTTGACAACATTTTTAACTTCCAAAAAAGGCATAATTCTTTACAAAATTGTTTTTATAGATTTTTAGAAGAAATAATTTTCATTTTTCGGCAAAATGACTTAGAATTTTCCATTATCAAAAAAACTGTAGTATTTTCCACGAGCAACGATGATGTGATCTAAAAAAGTAATTCCAACCGCATCGCATCCCATCTTGATTTTTTTGGTAATAGCTTCGTCTTCATGGCTGGGTTGATTTTGTCCCGAAGGATGATTGTGTGCCACAGCAAGAGCATGAGCCGATTTTGTAAGTGCCATTTTCAGCAACATGGGAACATCCACAACTGTTTGCTTGCTGCCACCTTGCGTCAGACGATAAGTTTCCAAAACTTTGTTCCCACTGTTCATAAATGCAACCCAAAATTCTTCGTGTGGCAAATCAATCAGTAAAGGTTCAAAAAGTTCCAGTAAATCCTTGCTGGAAGTAATTTTCTTACGTTCCAACATTTCACTGGTTTTTCGGCGTTTGCCCAGTTCAAGAGCAGCAATGACCGTAATGGCTTTTGCTTCGCCAATTCCCTTAAAACGCTGACAAAAATCATGAACACTCAACAGCGCCAATTCATTCAAATTATCGTTACATTCATGCAAAATACGGCGAGAAAGTTCAACGACGGTTTCATTTTTGCTGCCCGAGCGAATGAGAATAGCCAGCAATTCGGCATCGGAAAGACTTTGAATACCTTTCCGCAGCATTTTTTCACGTGGGCGATCATCTTCTGCCCATTCCCGAAGTGTCAAACGCTTGTCATTGTCTTCCATTTTATAAAATGTTTTGCAAACAAATCTATGAAAAAAGGAATAAAAAATTAAAGCAGGACGATTGGTTATGGATTTACGAAAATACTTTTATTGTCGGAATAAATTGTTTTGAACAATAAAAAGGTTCATAAATTTTTTCGGGCATAAAAATACCATCAGTTTAGTAAACTTGCAAACAATACGGAAAGATTATCTTGTGAATCGATACAGAAAAAAAGGAGAAATCAGGTTGGGAAGTAGTTGTCTCACTAGGATTCGAACCTAGACAGGCAGATCCAGAATCTGACGTGCTACCATTACACCATGAGACAGAATGTGTATTTCAGAGAAATCGGGAACTTTAAAACCCTTTGCAAAAATACAAATTATTTTGTTTGTGGCAAAGAGTTTTTTTGGCTTGTAAAAAAAACGATTGAACCTTTTGAAAAAGCTCAACCGCCAGAAAAACAGTTGTCTCACTAGGATTCGAACCTAGACAGGCAGTACCAAAAACTGCAGTGCTACCATTACACCATGAGACAAACAAACTTTCGCTGCAATCTTTCAGCAAGCGGGCACAAAGATACAACCGATTTTTTTTCTGTCAAAATTTTACAGCCAAAATATGTTGAAGTAGTGCGATTTTCTATTCGGCTATCAGCAGAAAATAATTTTTCTTCCCTTTCTGAACCAGTAAATATTTATTGTCGATAAGGTAAGAAGTGTTGATAACTTCGTCAAACTGTTTCAGTTTATTTTTATTTATGCTTACTCCTCCCGATTGTACCATTTTTCTCATTTCTCCCTTTGAAGGAAAAACGGGTGCGGTTTCCGTAAAAAGATCGACCGCCTTTATTCCGCTTTCGAGAGAAGATTTCGGAATGTTGAATTGCGGAACTCCTTCAAAAACGGCCAGCAATGTATCCTCGTCGAGTTTTCTCAAAGCTTCAGGCGTAGAATTTCCAAATAAAATATTGGAAGCTTCAACGGCAGCCTGATAATCAGCCTCAGAATGTACCATGATGGTAACTTCTTGCGCCAGTTTTTTTTGTAAAATTCGCAAATGAGGCGCTTTGGTATGTTCGTCGATCAGTGCATCGATTTCTTCCTTACTCAGAAAAGTAAATATTTTAATATATTTCTCGGCATCGGCATCGCTTACATTCATCCAAAACTGATAAAATTTGTAAGGAGAAGTATAACGAGCATCAAGCCAAACATTTCCGCTTTCCGTTTTACCAAATTTGCCACCATCGGCTTTGGTAATCAGCGGGCAAACCAAAGCGAAGGCTTCGCCACCAGTTTTTCGGCGAATCAGTTCGGTTCCGGTAGTAATGTTTCCCCATTGATCGGAACCTCCCATCTGAAGTTTACAATTTTTATTTTCGTAAAGCCACAAAAAATCGTAACCCTGAATCAACTGATAGGAAAATTCGGTAAAAGACATTCCTTCGCTCGAATCGCTGCTTAAACGTTTTTTTACGGAATCTTTCGCCATCATGTAATTAACGGTGATGTGCTTGCCAATATCGCGAATAAAATTAAGAAAGGTATAATCTTTCATCCAATCGTAATTGTTGACCAATTCAGCGGCATTGGGCGCATCGCTGCCGAAATCGAGAAATTTTGTCAACTGATTCTTAATGCACGCCTGATTGTGTCGCAAGGTAGCTTCGTCCAACAGATTTCGTTCGGATGATTTCATGGAAGGATCTCCAATCATTCCTGTAGCGCCACCTATCAGAGCGATGGGTTTATGGCCTGCACGTTGAAAATGACGCAAAATCATAATACTGACCAAATGACCAATATGGAGCGAATCGGCTGTTGGATCGATACCCACATAAGCTGTAGTCATTTCTCTGGCAAGTTGTTCTTCCGTGCCGGGCATCATGGAATGAATCATTCCCCGCCAACGTAATTCTTCAATAAAATTCATGTGCAAATTCAGGTTTTTTAATTCGGAGTGCAAATTTACAAGTTTATTTTCAATTTACCCAAAGACCTATGAAAACTCAAAAAAAACAATGGTAAAATAAAATCTTACTTTGAGTTATTGATATTGATATTGATTTGATTTTCTGGAACGACAATTTAATGCGCAACGACTACAACCACTTCCCTTTTTATAAAAAAATGTGTTGACGAAATCAAGTAATCAAATTTTCTCTTTGTCGGTTTATTGCACAAATTTTTAAGAAGAGTTATTTTTGTCGAAAAATATTCAAACAATGATATTTCAAACTGAGATAACACTTCAAGCTTACCGAAAGGGCTGCCATTTAATTACACGCGAAATTTTACAACATTTGCCTGTCCTGCCCGAAAAAGGATTGCTGCATCTTTTTCTGAAACATACTTCTGCCGCCTTAACCATAAACGAAAATGCCGATCCTGATGTACAAACGGATCTGTTTGAAATTTTTAGCCGACTGGTGCCGGAAAATCAATCTTACTACGAACATACACTGGAAGGCAGCGATGATATGCCTGCACATGCCAAAAGCACCCTTTCCGGAGTAAGTCTGCTTATCCCCATTACCAATGGACATTTGAATCTTGGAATATGGCAGGGAATTTATCTTTGCGAATTCAAAAACAGAGGCGGAAATCGTACCTTGGTAGCCACCATAATCAGTTAAACCTGATTCAGCAAGCAAATAAGTCGTAAATTTTGATTAACTTTGCACTCCGAAATTTTTCGGGAAACAATCCTACAAATTACAGATCGTTTCCTTTTCAAAAAGAAATATCATTATACGCAAATTATGGGAAAAGAACTTAAAGAATTGACACCCCGTTCGGAAAACTACTCACAGTGGTACAATGATTTGGTGATAAAAGCCGATTTGGCAGAAAATTCTTCAGTAAGAGGTTGTATGGTTATTAAACCCTACGGCTATGCTATTTGGGAAAAGATACAATCGGAACTCGACAGAAAATTCAAAGAAACAGGGCATGTCAATGCTTATTTTCCGCTGTTTATTCCCAAATCCTATTTGAGTCGGGAAGCCGAACACGTGGAAGGTTTTGCCAAAGAATGTGCAGTGGTTACGCACCATCGTCTGAAAGCTGATCCTGAAGGGAATGGACTGATTGTGGATCCTGAAGCTAAGCTGGAAGAAGAACTGATTGTAAGACCCACTTCCGAAACCATAATTTGGAGTACTTACAAAAACTGGATTCAATCGTACCGTGATTTGCCGATATTGATCAATCAATGGGCAAATGTGGTACGCTGGGAAATGCGCACAAGATTGTTTTTGCGTACCGCTGAGTTTTTGTGGCAAGAAGGTCATACAGCTCATGCAACGGAAGCAGAAGCACTGGAAGAAGCAAAAAAAATGTTGAATGTTTATGCCGACTTTGTTGAAAATTTCATGGCAATTCCAGTGGTGAAAGGCGTGAAATCGCCCAATGAACGTTTTGCCGGAGCTTTGGAAACATTTTGTATTGAGGCACTTATGCAAGATGGGAAAGCTCTTCAAGCAGGTACTTCCCACTTTCTGGGACAAAATTTTGCAAAAGCATTTGATGTTACATTTGTCGATAAAAACAACAAGCAGGATTATGTATGGGCAACTTCTTGGGGAGTTTCAACCAGACTTATCGGAGCGCTTATCATGGCTCACTCCGACGACAACGGGCTGGTTTTGCCACCAACGCTGGCACCACATCAAGTAGTCATTGTTCCTATTTACAAACAACCCGAACAGCTATCTGCAATTACCGAAAAGGCAGAAAAAATTATGAAGGAGTTGAAAAAGTTCGGAATTACCGTGAAATATGATGATGACGATACCAAAAAACCGGGTTGGAAATTTGCCGAATACGAACTGAAAGGCGTTCCAGTAAGATTGGCTATCGGCGCACGTGATTTGGAAAACAATACGGTTGAAGTGGCACGTCGGGATACTTTAACAAAGGAAACTGTTTCGGCCGAAAATATTGAGATATATGTTTCCAAACTTCTGGAAGAAATTCAGAAAAATATTTATCAAAAAGCTTTTGACTTCAGAACTTCGGTTACCAGAGAAGTAAATTCGTACGAAGAATTTAAGATTGAAATAGAAAAAGGTGGATTTTTACTTTGTCATTGGGATGGCACACCGGAAACCGAAGAAAAAATCAAGCAAGAAACCAAAGCTACCATTCGGTGTATTCCTCTGGAAGGAGACCAAACTCCGGGAGTGTGTATGGTAACAGGCAAACCATCCAAACAAAGAGTGATTTTTGCCCGAGCTTACTGAAAAATCAGTTTTCTATCAATTGTTCGTTTTCGAAACGTATAATACGTCCGGGATATTTTTCTACCCAAGTCATGTTGTGGGTGGCCATTACTACTGTGGTATCTGACGAGCGACAAATTTCGTAAAGCAGCTGAACCAATTCATTGCCGGTTTCGGGATCGAGATTACCTGTCGGTTCATCAGCCAAAATCATTTCGGGTGAATTGAGTAAAGCCCGAGCAATAACTACACGTTGCTGTTCGCCGCCGGAAAGTTGATGAGGCATTTTGTAACTTTTGTTCTGCATCCCAACCTGCAACAAAGCCGCTTCAATCTGTTCATCTATGGCCTGTTTGTCCTTCCAACCGGTAGCCTTCAATACAAATTCAAGGTTATCGTGTACGGTTCGATCGGTGAGCAGTTGAAAATCCTGAAAAACGATGCCGATTTTTCGCCTCAAAAAAGGAATTTCATTAGATTTTAAATTTCTTAAATCATAGTTTAAAACTCCTGCTGAACCTGAATCGATAGGTACTTCTCCATAAAACGATTTCAGTAAAGAACTTTTTCCGCTTCCAACTTTTCCCAATAAATAAATAAATTCGCCGGAATAAATTTCGAGCTGCACATCCTTCAACACCAACATTTCCTGCTGATAGAGATTTACATCGACATATTTGACCAATAATTTTTTTGTCATCATTTTCACTTATTTGTGGCGTTTTTTCAATTCTTTTCCAATATCGTCGAGCGAAAATCCCTTTGAAGTCAGCAAAACAATAAGATGATAAATTAAATCGGAAGCTTCATAAATAAAACCTTCATCCGTTCCGTTAACTGCTTCAATCACTGTTTCGACAGCTTCCTCGCCAATTTTTTGAGCCATTCGGTTCACACCACTTTTAAATAGAGAAGTCGTATAAGAACCTTCGGGCATTTCTTCGTATCTTTTCTTGATAAAATTCTGCAAATAATTTATAAAACTAAAATCTCCCTGATTGGTTTCTCCCCAACAAGTGTCATTGCCCGTATGGCAAACAGGGCCGGTGGGATGAACTTTGACGAGCAAAGTATCGTTGTCGCAATCGGGCGTAATGGAAACAAGATTTAAAAAATTCCCGCTTTCCTCACCTTTTGTCCACAAACGATTTTTGGTCCGGCTGAAAAAAGTAACTTTTCCTGTAGCCAAAGTTTTTTCGAGTGCTTCTTCATTCATAAATCCCAGCATCAAGACTTTGGAAGTCCACTCATCTTGAATAATGGCCGGAATCAGTCCGCCCATTTTTTGAAAATCTAAATTCATATTGTCAAAAATTTTATTTTGAATTTACAGCAAGCGAAAGTACAAAAAAATGCCCATATTCAATAGAAAAATCGGCAAAAAAGATTATTTGTAAGAATTTCGCTTCATTTGTCGTTAAAAATTTATTCGCTTCCCAATATTTATTGGCACAAAAAATCCCAAAAACCAGAGGGTATTCTGGGAAAATTTTATTTGGTTGAAATAATTGGAAACCGATTACATTAAAACAATATTTAGTTTTTTACATTCCTGTTGAATTTCTTCGGGCCAGATACTTGACTGAATTTCGCCAATATGCGCTTTACGAAGGAAAAACATACAAAGTCGCGACTGTCCGATACCTCCGCCAATGGAAAGAGGCAGACGCCCTTCCATGAGTGATTTGTGGAAATACAATTGCAATCTTTCCTGCTTTCCTTCCATTTCCAACTGACGCAATAATGCGTCGCTGTCCACTCGAATGCCCATTGATGAAACTTCAAAAGCCATTTCGAGAACCGGATTCCAAAGAATAATATCGCCATTAAGTCCGGGCAAGCCATTTTCGGCAATCGTCGACCAGTCATCATAATCGGGAGCACGTCCATCATGTTTGCTCCCATCGCCCAACTTGCCCCCTATGCCAATGACAAAAATAGCTTTGTGTATTCTGGCAAACTCGTTTTCTCTTTCCTTTGGAGTAAGTTCAGGGTACATTTGCCGAAGCTCTTCCGCATGAATAAATACTATATCGGAAGGCAAACAAGGTTCAATTTGAGGAAAACTTTCCCAAACCAGATATTCTGTCCGCAAAAAAGTGGCATAAATACGACGGACAATCTCTTTTAGAAATTCCAAATTTCTTTCTTCGCGGCTCATGACTCTTTCCCAGTCCCACTGATCGACATATAAAGAGTGGAGATTTCCAAGCTCTTCGTCTGCCCGAATGGCATTCATATCGGTGTAAATACCGTATCCGTTTTGGATACCGTAATTGGCCAATGCTACCCTTTTCCATTTTGCCAACGAATGAACAACTTCGGCAGTGGCATCGTTCATATCTTTGATGGGAAAACTTACAGCGCGTTCCACACCGTTTAAATCGTCATTAATTCCCGTATCCTTGAGAACAAAAAGAGGTGCAGTTACACGGCGCAAACGCAATTCGGAGGAGAGATTCGACTGAAAAAAATCTTTTATTTTCTTGATGCCCAATTCGGTTTGCTGCAAATCGAGTAAAGGTTGATAATTTTTTGGTCGAATAAAATAGCTCATATTTTAATTTATTTGCTGATGGTCGATAAAATGTTCTATTGTTTTAAAAAATTAAGAAGCAAAGATAATCATTCCTTACCGATTTTTTTGATTCACAAGAAGGAAAGGAAGAGTAAAAATTTTCGGAATAAATAATAATCCATTGAAAATCAGTAAATTGAAAATAAAATTTTTAACCAAATTGAGATGTTAAAAAATCAAAATATATCAATTATCGA
The DNA here is from genome assembly GCA_018433525.1 of Paludibacteraceae bacterium. Taxonomy (GTDB): domain Bacteria; phylum Bacteroidota; class Bacteroidia; order Bacteroidales; family Paludibacteraceae; genus MVYY01. The sequence continues at coordinate 3,233 of JAHDRA010000037.1, read as the reverse complement.
CATTTTTATTTACAATGGTACAGTAAAAGCATAGTATTGATAAAAAATAGATATACAATTTGCTGTTTTATGAACAAAACTATCAAATACAATAAATTTGATTAACTTTGAAAATTCATCCAAAAAGCGATTGAAAATGAAAACGGAATTTTTTCCAATAGTGAACGAAAAAGGAGAAATTATCGGGAAGGAAAGCAGGGAAAAATGTCATAGCGGTTCTTTTTTATTGCATCCGGTTGTCCATCTGCACGTTTTAAATTCCAATAATGAAATTTACCTCCAAAAAAGAGCTAAAAACAAAGACGTGCAACCCGGGAAATGGGACACTTCGGTAGGCGGACATGTGGATTATGGAGAAACAATAGAAGAGGCATTGAAAAGAGAAGCCTTTGAAGAATTGGGCATCCAAAAATTTGAGCCTGAATTTCTTTATCAATACATTTACACTTCGGATGTTGAGTCGGAATTAGTTTACAGTTATTTCACTTTTTACGACGGATTTATTTCCCCATCGAAGGATGAGATAAGTGAAGGACGATTTTGGAAAGTTGAAGAAATTGAACAACTGATGAAGAAAGGCATATTTACATTAAACTTTGAATATGAATGGAAAAAGTGGAAAGAATGGAACCCAAATCACAAATAACGTTTCTTCAAACGTTTGCAATCGATGTTTGTAAAATTTTAATTCCTAATGGATAAATCTTCAAAAGAAACCGTTAATTTTGTTCATTCATACAATTATTTTTTTAATTTATTCAACACATGAAAAAGAAAATTTTGCTTTCAACACTGATTATTTTTTCGATTGTCTGCACATTAAATGCAGCTACACTACTTTCTCCCAACAAAAATTTGAAACTCGAGTTTCAATTGACGCCATCCGGTGAACCCGAATACAGTTTTTTCTACAGGGAAAAAGCGGTAATTCTACCGTCAAAAATGGGTTTTGAACTAAAAAATATGCCGTCTTTCGTAAATGGTTTTCAAATTCATAAAATAGACACCCTCACTTTTGACCAAACATGGGAACCAATTTGGGGAGAAGTTCGTCAAATCAGAAATCATTACAACGAAATGTTGGTTTGTCTCGAACAAAAGTCCACTCAACGAACCATGAAAATTCGTTTTCGTTTGTTTGACGATGGTTTGGGATTCCGATACGAATTCGACAAACAGCAGAATTTGAGTTATTTTCAAATTATGGAGGAATTTACACAATTTGCGTTGACGGCCGACCACAAGGCATTTTGGATACCGGGCGACTATGATACCAACGAATATTATTATACGACGACAAAACTTTCGGAAGTTGACGCTTCAAAAGTTGATGGATCTGGAATAGGAACACACGGATATTTTGCCAAAAACGCCGTGCAAAGTCCTTTGATGATGAAAACAGATAACGGATTGTATATCAATATTTTTGAAGCTGCCTTGATCGATTATCCGGCCATGCAGCTGCTTATCGATCAAAAAAAGCTGGTATTGACTTCTTCGCTTGTTCCCAGTGCAGTAGGAGTAAAAGCTTTTATGCAGACTCCTCAGAATACGCCCTGGCGTACCATTATTGTCAGCGACAAAGCAACAGACATACTGGCTTCAAAAATGATTTTGAATCTGAATGAACCTTGTAAAATTAAAGATACCGATTTTATAAAACCGCAAAAGTTTATTGGCATTTGGTGGGCCATGCATGTTCCCAATAAATGGTCGTGGAATTATGCTCATGAGCCAAACATAAAACTGAAAGACACCGATTGGAATGCTTTAAAACCCCTTCCACAACACGGAGCCAAAACCGAAAACGTAAAAAGGTATGTTGATTTTGCAGCAGCCAACGGCATACCAAGTGTGTTGGTCGAAGGATGGAATGTGGGTTGGGAAGATTGGATGGGAAACTGGAAAGAAGAAGTTTTTGATTTTGTTACTCCCTATCCAGATTTTGATGTGAAGGAAATTCATCGATACGCTGCTTCCAAAGGAGTTAAAATTATTATGCATCACGAAACTTCGGCCTCGGTAACCAATTATGAACGGCGATTGGACAAAGCCATAGAATTTATGAAAGAAAACGGTTACGAAGCAGTTAAAACCGGTTATGTGGGCAGAATTATTCCTCGTGGTGAATATCACGATGGACAATGGATGGTGAATCACTATATCAGAGTAGCCGAAAAAATGGCTGAAAACAAAATTATGCTTGATGCTCACGAACCTGTGCGACCAACCGGATTGCACCGAACCTATCCCAACTGGTTAGCTTGCGAGGCAGCCAGAGGAAATGAATTTAATGCTTGGAGTGCCGGCAATCCGCCCGAACATGAAACTATTCTTCCTTTTACCCGTCTGATGGGAGGTCCAATGGATTATACACCCGGAATTTTTGAAATAAAAATGAGTTATTATCAGCCGGGTAATCCCTGTCAAGTGCATACAACACTGGCAAAACAATTGGCTCTTTATGTAACAATGTACAGTCCACTACAAATGGCAGCCGATTTACCCGAAAATTACGAAAAAAGAATGGATGCTTTTCAATTTATCAAAGATGTGGCTGTCGATTGGGACGACACAAAATACATTGAAGCCGAACCGGGCGATTACATCACGGTAGCGCGAAAAGCTAAAAACACCGATGACTGGTTTGTGGGAGCCATAACGGATGAAAATGCACGAATGGCCGTTATTCCTTTTAACTTTTTAGATGCAAAACAATGGTATGTTGCCACAATTTATAGTGATGCTGAAAATGCCGACTGGAAAGAGAATCCGATGGCTTATAAAATTCAAAAGTTTCTGGTCAATTCAAAAAGCATATTAAAACAAAAACTTGCTCCCGGTGGTGGTGCAGCCATTAGTCTGAAGAAAGCTACAAAAGAAGAAATGAAAGAATTGAAAAAATTATAAACTATTTTCTTTACTTACAAGAAACCGGCGTGAGAAATTATGCCGGTTTCTTTGATTTGTTTAATATGTTCTGTTTTTAATTAATTCGCTTTGTTTGAAAGAAATCATACCCCATCAATATTTTAGAAATCATTGCTAATGGGGCGTTGCCCCAACCCCCTCTTACTTTTTTATTATTTTCAGTGAGGGTGTCCCAAAAGGACACTTTCTTTTTTATATTAAGCAGCCCGTTTAAGGGTTAAATTTTGATATGGAATAGCCTTGTTTTTAATTTTTTGGAACAAGCGAAAAATAAGAATAAAAATAAACGTATTTATTAGTAT
>JAHDRA010000044.1 GCA_018433525.1 Paludibacteraceae bacterium | reverse complement strand
TGCTCGTCTAAATGGATATGAAGAACTCCCGATTTTTCTTCAATTCCAACAATATCAAAATCGTCTAATATCTCTTTCGGAAGAATGTAACGGGCAAGTGCATCAAGCTGTTCGTAAGTGGACATATAAAAAGTATTTTTTTACAAAGATACTTTTCTTTTTCTATAGACACATATTTTTGCAGGTGAGCCTTTTTTATTGATGTTGAGGGCGTAGCAAATCGTTGACGGTTTTCACCGGATTAAAAGTTTCAATCGGAACTTCTACAAAAACAGTATTCCAATCACTCATCGAACCATTCCACAAACCCGGAAGTTCCAGCGCTTTCAGTTCCCTTCCGTTTTTCGACTTAATGGAGATAAAACCGGTATTTTTATCGACATATTTCGTTAAATCAAATTTTTCTCCCTTGTAATTTTTTACCGAGCAAACCAAATCTACCGGATTGAAATGTGTAGAATTTTCCAACTTTTGTTTCTCTTCCGGATTGTTCAGGTCGATTTGTGAACTTTCCAAAATTTGCGGAGAAATCGTTCCGTCGGCATTTACGGTTAGGAATGGACCACCGCCGGGTTCTCCCGTGTTTTTTACCATTCCGCAGACCCTCACAGGTCGATTTAATTTACGGAACAAATACTTTTTTAATGTTTCGTTGTCAAAAGAATCGATTTGGGGATGACGAATACAAAGAGTCTCTTCTGTGAATCGAAGTATTTCTTTCAACCGATTTTCGGTTAAATTATTGTTTTCCAGTTCTTTTAAATAATCGAAGCACAGTTGTTGAATATCAATTAAAACTCCGGCTATAATTTTTTTGTATTTGACGGTAATTTCTTTAAAGGAATCTGGCACCACATTGTCGATGTTTTTTATGAAAATGATATCGGCAAATAGGTCGTTCAGGTTTTCCAGTAAAGCGCCATGACCTCCCGGACGAAATACCAGTTGCCCGTTTTCTCTGAAAGGCCGATTGTTCATATCTACAGCCAATGTGTCGGTACTGGGTTTTTGTTCAGAAAAGTCGATATGATAATGTACTTTGAATTTTTGCTCATATTTTTCCAGAATTTCCTGAATGTGTTTTTCAAATAAAGCTCTGTGTTGATGTGAAACTGTAAAATGGATTTTTACATCGTTGTCGGCATGGGTAGCATACAAAGCACCTTCAACCAAATGTTCCTGAACCGGAGTCCTTTTTTCGTCGGGATAGGAATGAAAAAGCAACAAACCTTTCGGTAGAAAGCCGTAATTCAAACCTTTTTCAAGCAACAGATTTTCTACTACCGTTTTTTGTCTGTTGTTTTTTATCAATTCGGCAACACTTTTTCCCTCATTTTTCAGGCAGGCTTTGTTTAACTCTTCGTAAAAGGCAAATTTTTCAATTTGATTGAAAAAATCTTTTACAGAAGATTTTTGAGGTAATTCTGCTTCACTTTCCAAAAATTCGTACAAATCTTTAAACATTCGGGATGCCGCTCCAGAGGCAGGAACAAATTTAACTATATCGATTCCTTCTTTTTGTCTGTAACTTTCCCATTTGTTAATGTAAAATTCTCCTTTTTTATCATCGATAATTGTAATTCCCTTGCCAATTACGGCCGGTGCAACAATTTTCAAAAAAGGGAATCCTGTTTCAAAATAATGCAATTGTTCTTCGATTTGCTGTTTGCCGATTCCTTTTTCCTGTAATAAAATTTCATCAGAAGGCAAAAGTAGTTCCATATTTTTTCGTTTTTTTGGTTATCAATAAGTTGAATTGATTTTTATGATTGTTGCTCCATTGCTCAAAAAAATCATTCTCCCAACTGCAATTTCAGTTGTTGAATTTCATTTTTTCGTTTTATCAGTTCGTAGTAATAGTTGTTGATTCTTTCCAGTGTGTCATAATCAATAATGGAAACAGAAGAAAAATATTGAAGAGACTGGCTGGCATACGCAATGGCATTATCCATATCGCCAAGAATTTCATAGGCGATGGCAATATTGTTGGCAGCTTCACCTTTTAGTTTTTCGCTGTTGGATTTGTTCATGGCTTTTTTCCACAATTCAATGGCCGAAGTCCAATTTCTTACATAAACAGAATCCATTGCCTGTCGCATTAACTTGTTACCGGGATTGAAAAAATAACGATCAACTTTATCCCAATAAGGAATAAATCTCTTTACCGAATTTTTTCCTACATACAAAGCGCCATCAACCAATGCATCCCATCTGTCGGGCATTTGCTTCAAAGCTCTTTGCCGCGAATAATCCTGAGCTTCCCAATATACTGTATCTTTAAACTGTAAAGAAACCGGTTTGTATTGCGAAGGATAGTAAATACTCCATTTTGTTTTGAGGTAAATTTCATACGTACTCAAATACTGACTAATGTCTTCGAGATAATATTCTGTCAACACATCCGAAGCTTTGAGACTGTCCAATGTCAGAATTACATCACAGTTGTAATTTTCACAAAGCTTTTTTACCATTTCGGATGAAAGCTTTTCGGAATAATTGTTTTTTGGATAAATGGAGTTAGGTTCCAACAGAACGGACGAAAAAAAACTGTTGTTACCAAGTTCCTGAGCCAATACACTTAAGCAGTAAATTGGCAAACTGTCGGCTGGAAGCGTAACGTTTTTCTTGGTTTTGGTTGGATCGTTTTCCAATGCCATGACAGGCGTGTTGTTTACTATCAAAAGCCGGTTAACATTGGGCAAAAAAGCAACTTTAGCCGGTCTGAGTACGTCGAGCGAGGTATAGAGCATGTTTGAACAGGAACTAAACAACATGGCCCCAATGGATAAACCAACAAATATTATAAAACTTTTTTTCATCTGGCTTCAATTATTATTTTCATATTTTAATCGAAAATGTACGCATTTAGTTTGCGAGAAGATAATTTTTATAATTTCTCTGAATTTCTCTCTGTCTCAAATTTCAAGCTCCAATCCATCGTAAGCCAAATGAATATGGGGCGGAAGTACCGAATTTATTTCGTTATGTCGTCCCATATCGTGGCTGATATGGGTAAAAAAAGTTTCTTTGGCATTAATTTTTTCTGCCAATTCGATGGCTTCCGACAAAGATAAATGAGAAATATGTTTAAAAGGTCGCAAGGCATTTATTATTAAAACATCCAATTGTTGAAGTTGTTCAACAGCTTTTTCATCCAGCGTTTTGACGTCGGTGAGGTAAGCCATTTTCCCGATTCGGAATCCAAAAATAGGCAAATTGGCATGCATGACACGAACAGGTTGAACCTTTAAACCATCAAGTGAAAATTCTTCTTCGTTAATTTCATGAAGAAACAATTCCGGTACACCCGGATAACGTTTATCGCCAAAACAGTAAGGCATATTTCGTTCAATAACTTTCAAAACTCTTTTTTCGCCAAACAAATGCGAAGGACCAAGCGGACGAAGATCGTCAAGTCCGCCAATGTGGTCGTAATGTTCGTGGGTAAGCAGAATACCGGTTAAATCGTGAATGCGATAATTCAATAATTGCTGTCGTAAATCGGGCCCGCAGTCAATCAAAATTTTGGTATTTTTTTCGCTTACCAGCAAGGAAGAACGCAGCCGTTGATCTTTAATGTTGGTGGAAGTGCAGGTATAGCAGTTGCAACCAATTTGAGGTACGCCTGTAGAAGTGCCGGTGCCTAATAACAAAATTTTCATATTTCTTCTAATTCTTCAATTTTCATTCTTATTCTCCATTCCTGTGGATAAAGGTTGTTGCATCGCTGTCCCATATTTTTAACCCATCCCAAAGGAACACCTTTATAAAGAAGCAATAAAAAACCTTTTTTGTCAGATTTAACTTGAATGTTTTCTTTCTTTAAATAACGAACGGCAGTTGTATAGTCAATTTCAACCGTTTCGACTGCTTTCAAATCGGTTTCTTTGGATAAAGCAGACTGAGCAGAAGGGATAAAATCGGAATTTTTAAATTCACCCAGATAAATACCTGAAAGCAGGCATTTTAAATTATTTTCAATGATAGCAATTTCTTTTTGCCTGGCTTTGCTTACTGCGCGGAGACGATTGTTTTCCATCAACAAATTCCATTTTTCCGGTTCAAGAAGTTTTATTCCGACTTCGGACTTTATTTTGTCATCCGACTTTTTTTCAATTTTTTTTGCTTTCCTCATTTTTTGCGGTGTCGGAGAAGTTTTGCGGAGAACCGAAATGAAAAAACCTTCCCCCTTTATTTTATGTGGAAAAAAACGATAACCGGCTTCCGTTTCCAGAATGCCTTGAAAATGTTGAATGTCCATTCTCAAAATTTCAGCGCCGAGTTCTTCGCAAATCCATTTGATGTTTTCTTCGTTTTCCTGACGGTTGTAAGTACAGGTGCTATAAACAAGAATGCCGTCGGTTTTTAAAGTATCCCAGACTTCGGAGATAATTTTCCGTTGTCGAACGACGCAATTTTCAACATTTGTCAACGACCATTCATCAATCGAAGCGGGATTTTTTCTGAACATTCCTTCTCCCGAACAGGGTGCATCTATTAACATGGCGTCGAAAAAGCCGGGAAGATTTTTAAAATCTGCGGGTTGATTATTGGTAACCACCACATTGGCATTTCCCCATTTTGCAACATTTTCGGCCAAAATGTAAGCTCTCGAACGATTAATTTCGTTACTGACTAACAGAGCATTTTCATTTAAATATTGTGAAAGGAGCGTTGTTTTTCCGCCCGGAGCAGCGCATAAATCCAAAACTGTTTCTGCCTGTGAAAAATATTGTTTCAGGCATTGACGGAGAAACATAGAACTGGCTTCCTGAACGTAATATACGCCAGCGTGAAAGAACGGATCAACTGTAAAAACAGGGCGTTCGCTCAGGTAAAATCCACTTTCACACCATGACACTTGTTCTTTGGAAGGTTGGTAAACAATTTTGTCGTTTGCTCTGATACTTACCGGAGCCGGTTTTTCCAATGCTGCTCTGAACAAAGCGTATTCTTCTTCCAATAAAACTTGCATTCTTTTTTCAAAAGCCGGCGAAAGATTCATGCGAAATGAAATTGTTGGTTGTATGTTGCAAAATTAGTCTTTTTTGTATAAATAAGACAGGAAGTTTTATAATGATTAGGAAATATTGCTTAAAATGATGAAAAATGAATACATTATAGATAATGGGACGATTTTTGGACGAATGATTTTTTAAGCATCGGATTAAAAAAAAGCAGCGAATGCTGGTTCACTGCCTTTCAATTTCTTTTTCTTCTTTTTTCCTTTTCCTTTTGCACTTTTAAGCTTCTTCTTTCCCCAAAATTCGTAAAGCAGCCTCAAGAATATCTGTGTTATCCAACATGACTAAACCGCCATCAGGGCCCGGTTCAATATGAATTCCGCAACTTTTGCCATCTTTGTAATTATGACCGCCAAAGTAATTTCGTACTGTTTCAATATCCAACCCAAGTTCTTCGGCGATCTGACTCAGGCTCCCATGTGGAAGCGCATCTTTAATTCTACGCAATTCGTTGAATGTTATCATTTTTGTCATGACAATTAAGTATTAGATGTTTATAAATTTTTACTTTGATATATTACGCTCTAAATTTAGGATATTCTTTTAATATGAAGAAACTTTTTTTGAAAATTTCACGGAAAAAATTGAATTTTTAATTTAAGGTGGTTAAAAAAATGTGTTTCAAATATTTATGTTTTCACTGTTAATTCATTTTGTTAATTCATCCTTTTAAACATTTCTATAAAAAACTTAGAAGAACTAATAAACAGGCACATTAAATAATAAAAGGAGTATTTGTAGTGACTTCATAGCCACTTAAATTTATAGTATTCAATTAATTTGGATTAAGTTAACTTGTTAGGTTTTCAACTTTAAAAATTTCCTACAGTATAAATTCCTCCTTTGCATCAGGTATCTCAACTTTTCTGAAACCTTCTTTTTGTAATTTTTCACGATATTCTACCTGAACTTCATAATCCCCGTGCACTAGAAAAGTTTTTTTAATCAATCCTGCTGATTGGCAAGCCAGATAATCAATCATTTC
>JAHDRA010000064.1 GCA_018433525.1 Paludibacteraceae bacterium | reverse complement strand
ACGGACAAAGGCAACGATTACTCTGAAATTGAAAGTCTGGTGAAAGAAAAAGTGAAAGCATTGGTTTTTTTGGGAGTAGACAACACGCCTTTACATCGTTTTTTCGATGGAAAAATAGATAAAATCGTGGATGTCCGCTCGATGGAAGATGCTGTGAGAGCAGCTTATGCAATGGCCGAAGAAGGGGATACCGTTTTGCTATCGCCATGCTGCGCCAGCTTTGATTTATTTCAGAATTACGAAGACAGAGGAAGACAATTCAAAACTTGCGTAAGGAATCTGTGATTTATCGATTATTTATGTCTTTAAGCGAAAAAACAGATGGAAAATTTTCTGAAAAAATATTTAAAAGGAAATGCAACAATTTGGATTGTATTCATTTTGTTGTGCCTGGTTTCCATTCTTGAAATGTACAGTGCTTCGAGCACACTGGCATTCAAATCTTCCAATACGGCCATGCCCCTTTTGCGCCATGCCGGTTTTTTGCTCTTTGGCGTTATTTTGGCATTTCTTGTCCATCTGATTCCATACAAATATATTCGATTGCTGGCTTATTTGGGACTGTTTTTGTCGTTCATACTCCTGATTCTGGTTTATTACAACGGTCAATCGGCAAACGACGCAACACGTTGGTTTGAAATTGGCGGACTGCAATTTCAGCCTTCAGAACTGGCAAAACTTTCGGTCATTATTGTAGTGGCGGATTTTATGTCGCGCATCAAAAATGAAGCAGCAGACGAAAAGAAGTATTTTCGGTATATTCTCATTGTACTGTCTGCAATATGTCCTTTGATTCTTTTTGAAAATTTTTCTACTGCCATGCTTCTTTTTGGTGTCGTATTCCTTATGATGTTTATTGGAGGAATATCTATAAAAAAATTGGGATTATTGCTGCTGTCTATTACACTTTTTGTGTTGGGTGGGTACGCTATGATTAAAACCGTTCCTGAAGAATCGATGCCCAAAATTTTCGACCGTGCCTATACATGGTCGGCACGCATCGACCGATACACCGAAGAAAAGAAACAGGAAGAAAACAAATATGTCATTACGGACGAAAACCGGCAAGTGCAACACGGAAGAATAGCTATTGCCCGAGGCGGAATGTTGGGAGTAATGCCCGGCAACAGTGTGGAAAGGGATTATCTTCCTCAAGCTTATTCCGATTTTATTTACGCCATTATTGTAGAAGAAATGGGATTGGTTGGAGGGGTAATAATCATTCTGTTTTATTTGGTTCTACTTTACAGAGCCGGCCGCATTGCCGTAAAAAGTGAAACGGTATTTCCTGCCTTGCTGGTTATAGGACTTTCCCTGATGATAGTTTTACAGGCTTTTGTCAGCATGGCTGTAGCCACAAGTTTGGGCCCCGTTACCGGTCAGCCTTTGCCGTTGATAAGCAGAGGTGGAACTTCCATCATTATCACCTGCATATATTTTGGAATTATTTTAGGCGTAACTCGACAACTCAAAGGAGAACAACATGTCGAAGAGGAAATACCTGAAGAACAGGAACGCAATTTTCCCGTTGTGGATTTGAACGAATTATCCTAATTTTGTAAATTGTTTTTTATACAACATTTTAGAAAATTATTGATGTAAATTTCAGTTTTACTGACAATTATAATTTAAAACAATGCCTTATAGATTTATCATCAGCGGTGGAGGAACAGGAGGTCATATCTTCCCTGCCATCAGTATTGCCAACGCTCTGAAAAAGCAGCTACCCGATGCAGAAATACTTTTTGTCGGAGCTTTGGGTCGGATGGAAATGGAAAGAGTTCCTGCTGCAGGTTATCCCATCAAAGGTTTACCTGTAAGTGGTTTTGACCGAAAAAACCCGTTTCGCAACATCAAAGTGCTGTTGAATCTTCGGCGAAGTTTACAAATGGCTCGTCAAATCATTCGCGATTTCAAACCCGATGCAGTTATTGGAGTTGGAGGATACGCCAGTGCCCCGACCCTGAAAGCTGCTTCCGATTTGGGTATTCCAACACTGATTCAGGAACAGAATTCGTATGCCGGTATTACCAACAAACTGCTGGCCAAAAAAGCTGCACGCATTTGTGTGGCTTACGAAGGAATGGAACGATTTTTCCCTAAAGAAAAACTGGTATTAACCGGCAATCCTGTACGTCAGGAACTGCTGTCAATACCCGAAAAAAGTAAAGAAGCCTTTGAATTTTTCGGATTTCGTCCGGAAAAACCAACCCTTCTGGTAGTTGGAGGAAGTTTGGGAGCACGAACTATCAATCGCAGCATAATATCGCATTTGCAGGAACTTTCCCAAGCCGACATCCAAATTATATGGCAAACCGGGAAGTTTTATATTGAAGAAGCCAGGAAAGCTGCCGAACCATTTTCGTCGCCTCAATTAATTGTTACAGATTTTGTTTCTCGGATGGATTTGGCATATTCCGTAGCCGATTTGGTTATATCGCGTGCCGGCGCCGGTTCGATTTCCGAATTGTGTCTGCTGGGGAAGCCGGCTATTCTGGTACCTTCACCCAATGTGGCCGAAGATCATCAGACAAAAAATGCGCTTGCACTGGTTCAGAAGGAAGCTGCTGTCATGATAAAAGACGAAGAGGCCGAAAAAATGCTGATACCGAAAGCGTTGGAGTTAATAAAAGATGCGGACTCACTCAATAAACTGGGCCAAAATATCAGGAAGCTGGCGCAGAAAGATTCTGCCGAACGAATTGCGGCAGAAGTATTGCAACTGATTTCAAAAAAGAATTGATTCATAACAAATCGAATACGACCTAAACCAATTTTAATTTTAGAAAATGGATTTTACAAAATATTATTTTTTGGGTATTGGAGGAATGGGAATGAGCGCTTTGGCTCGCTATTTCAATTCCAAAGGATTTCAAACTGCCGGTTATGACCGCGTTCAGTCAAAAGTTACTGCCGACTTGCAGGCGGAAGGGATACAAATCAATTTCGACCCCAATGTGGATCAAATTCCCATCTCGTTCAGATATCCCGAAAACACATTGGTGGTGGTTACTCCGGCTATCCCTGATGATCTGCCACAACTCGTTTATTTCCGAGAAAACGGATTTACCATTAAAAAAAGAGCTGAACTGCTTGGCGACATTACCCGCAAAGCTTCTACCATCTGTATTGCCGGAACACACGGCAAAACGACAACTTCAACTTTGACGGCTCATTTGCTTTACCAGTCGCATATATCCTGCAATGCTTTTTTGGGCGGAATTGCCAATAACTACAACTCCAATCTTTTGTTATCGAAAGATAGCAATTTGTTCGTAATAGAAGCTGATGAATACGACCGTTCCTTTCATCAACTTTCTCCTTATATGGCAGCTATTACTTCCGCCGACCCCGACCATTTGGATATCTATCAAACGCCTGAAGCTTATCGCGAGAGTTTTGAGCATTTCACGTCGCTCATCAGCCCAGGTGGCGTTTTGTTGATGAAAAAGGGAGTCAATATCCAACCGCGTCTGCAAAAAGGAGTAAAGCAATATACCTACTCAATGAATGACGGAGGAGACTTTTACGCTGAAAATATTCATTTGGTGAATCATGAATTCCATTTCGATTTTGTAACACCTTCCGAACGCATTTCGGATATACGGTTAAAAATTCCGATTCGCATCAACATCGAAAATAGTGTTGCTGCCATTGCTTTAGCATGGTTGAATGGCGTTACAAAAGAAGAAATACGCACAGCAATAGCCTCTTATTCTGGTATTTATCGAAGATTTAATCTGGTTTTTCGTTCGGAACAAACAATTTTCATGGATGATTATGCTCATCACCCAAAAGAATTGAAAGCCAGCATTTTGTCCATCAAAGAATTATTTCCCGAAAAGAAAATTACGGGAATATTTCAACCTCATCTCTATAGTCGGACGCGTGATTTTGCTTCCGATTTTGCTGAAGCATTATCATTGCTGGATGAGTTGATTCTGCTGGATATTTATCCGGCAAGAGAAGAACCCATTGAAGGAATAAGCTCTGAAATGATTTTTCGTAATGTTAAACTGGACAATAAAACACTATGTTCCAGAGAAAATCTATTATCTTTGTTAAAGGACAAGCATCCGGAAGTTTTGGTTACTTTTGGAGCCGGCGACATAGATAAGTTGGTTCCGCTCATTAAAAAACAGCTGATGGAGCAAACCAATGGAAATGCTTGATGAACAATATCTTCCCATTTTCTGAAAAAAAATCGAAATTGGGTTGAAGCGTATATGAAAATATATTTTTCAACAAGTTGAAAGCGTTCTTAAATAATGAAACTGAAATAAAGTCATGAAACCTGTTTTCAAATATATATTGATAACATTCGGTATTCTGCTGGTAACAGGATATTTGGCTTGGGCATTGTTGACTTTCCCCGACCCAAAAGCAAACGAAGTTTGCAACAGGTTCCACATTGTTTTTTTGGATCAATCAGGCGTTAAACTTATCTCCGAAAAAGAAGTTGCCGAAATGATCGATATTAAAGGTTTGAATCCTATGGGAAAAACGCTCAAACATGTAAGGACGGAAGAAATAGAAGAATTATTGACAAAACATCCTTTCATCAAACAAGCTGAATGTTTCAAAACGCCATCAGGTGGAGTGTATTTATTTCTGCAACAGCGTCATCCAAAATTCAGACTGGCAGGCAATGAAAACTTCTACGTGGATGACGAAAAAAATATAATTCCCGTTTCCTATAACGATGCAGCACGTCTCCCTGTAGTTTCGGGATTGGTTACAAAATCGATGGCGAAAGGCGAATTGTTCGGTTTTGTGTCTTACTTGGAAGAAAATCCTTTTTGGAATGCTCAAATCGAACAAATTTACATTCGCCCCGACAGAAAAATTGAACTTGTTCCTCGTGTTGGAACCGGCATCATTTTGCTGGGCAATTTAAAAGATTATGAGAAAAAACTCCACAAACTAAAAATACTCTACGAAAAAGGGTTCAATGAATTTGGTTGGAATTATTACAAAACAATTGATCTTCAGTACGAAAATCAAATTGTCTGCACAAAAACCGACAATATTGATTGATGCAATGGCTGAAGTTTTTTGATATTTTTTTAAGATAAATATTTATGAATCAGAACACATATATAGCACTTGATTTGGGAAGTTCGCGTATAACTGCTATGGCTGCCGAAGTATTGGAAAGTGGAGCAGTAAAGGTACTTGCCACAGAATCGAAAGCAGCCGATGATGTTTATCACGGCATTATCGAACACACTTCAGGCGCTGCTTTTAAAATCAGCGAACTTTTGAAACTTTTGCAAAATAGCGCAAAAATCCGCGATATCCAACAAGTTTGTGTGGCTCTGAATGCCAAAAGCATGAAACTTTCCAAATCTTCGACCACTCGTTTTATTGGTCAGGGAAAAATTGTTACAGATGCTTTGCTGGATGAAATGAAAGAAGAATGTGAACGAAAAAATTCCGATGAAAACAACGTAGTGTTTGATGTAATTCCGGTTTCATTCGAAATCGACGGGAAAATTACAACTGATCCTGTTGGACAATCCGGGAATCAGATTACAGGCAATTATCATGTTGTAAAAGGAAATGCACGCATCCTGCAGCAATTGAAAAGCTGTTTTGTTCGCAATCAAATTCAGATCGAATATGCACCTCTTTCAGTGGAAGCTTTATCTACCGTACTGACAGAAGAAGAGGAACGGCAGAATGGATGTGCGCTGATAGACTTTGGGGCTTCCACTACTACATTGGCCGTTTACAAGAATGATGTTTTGCAGGATTTACTGGTCGTTCCGCTTGGAAGCAAGAACATAACCTATGACATTGCAGAACTCGGCATTGAAGAATCAAATGCCGAACGCCTCAAATGTTTGACAGGAGTAGCAATGGAAAAATTTGTCGAAAAACCTGTTTATGTTCAGGTTGCTCCTTCTTCCGGCACTGATCCGGTAAGAATTTCCACACTTTTTCTGGCTCAGATTATCAATGCAAGATTGGATGAAATGACCGAACCTGTTTTTAAAGTACTGGAAGTATTGTCATTCCCACTGGAATCGGGAATTATCATAACCGGCGGAGGCGCCAAACTGAAATTTTTAAAGGAATTTGTTGAAGAAAAAAGCGGTTTGAAGGTACGTTGGGGCAATCACTCCGACTGGTTGGAAGATCAAGCACCCGATTATTTGGCTGATTCATCTTATTCTCAACTTCTTGGCACTATTTTACTGGCAAACGAAAATCGACGTCTTCATCCGTTAAAATCGGAAAACACAACAAAAAAAGGACAAAAAAACAAGAAAAAAATTACAGAAAGAATTACCGATGGTTTCCTCAGGTTTTTCGATGATGAAACCACTTGGAATAAATGAGAAATTTTTAATGAACATTATAAATTGATATGATCAATATAGAAGAATTAGTTGAAATGTTGCCTTTGGAACTTCCCGAAATAGAAAATTCCATCATCAAGGTAATAGGGGTAGGCGGTGGAGGCGGTAATGCCGTCAACCACATGTATCGTCAGGGAATCACGGATGTGTCGTTCGTTGTTTGCAACACCGACAATCAGGCATTGATAAAGTCGCCTGTTCCTCTTAAAATTCAGTTGGGTGCCAATACCACATCAGGACTTGGAGCCGGCGGAAAACCTGAAGTTGCACGTCAGGCAGCCGAAGAATCTATCGACAAAATTCAAAACATTTTGCAGGACAATACAAAAATGGTATTTATCACTGCCGGTATGGGTGGAGGCACAGGAACAGGAGCTTCTCCGGTAATTGCCAAAGCAGCTCACGATATGGGAATACTTACTGTTGGCATCGTTACCATTCCTTTTGCCTTTGAAGGGAATCTGAAAATCAGGCAGGCATTGGAAGGTGTAGCAGCTTTGAGCGAACATGTAGATGCTATTCTGGTGATCAACAACGAAAAATTGAAAGAAATTTATCCCGACTTAGAACTGTCCAATGCTTTTGCCAAAGCTGACGACGTGCTGACCAATGCAGCAAAGGGAATAGCAGAAATCATTACCATCCCGGGTTATATCAACACAGACTTTGCCGATGTATACAGTATCATGAAAGATGGCAAAGTAGCCATTATGAACACCGGTTATGCTTCGGGTGAAAACCGCATCACCAAAGCCATTGAAAATGCACTTAACTCCCCATTGCTCAATACCAGTGATGTGAGCGGAGCTTCTAAAGTTCTCTTGAGCTTGTATTGCTCTTCGACTCATCAAATTAAGATGGAGGAAGTACAACAAATCCATGATTTCATGCGAAAAGTTGGTGAAAATGTTCAAGTCATCTGGGGCGCAACTTTTGATGACGAATTGGAAGATCGAGTTAAAATAACCCTTATTGCCACCGGTTATGATGTGAGCGATATACCCGGCATGCCTGCATCGGTTATTAAAAATAAAAAAAGGTTAGAGACTACTCCTGACAAAATTGAAGTTTTCTCCGAATTAAAACCCAAAGAAAATCAACCGGAAAGCAAGGAAAAAATTATTGAAAATGCCGTAAACAGCTATTATGGAAAATCCATTCCCGATGAAAAGCCTATAGAAGAACCGGAATTGGACTTGCCGGTAGTGAACCTGGAAGATTTGGAAAATGATCAAACTTTGAAATACATTGAAAAATTTCCTTCTTGGAAGAGAAAAAAGGGAAAATAAAAGTGTTTTTCCGAGAATTAAAAAAGACAAATCTACTAATTTAAAATACAAATGGAACAGCTATTTGAAAAGGTAAGTGCCGACATAAAGACTGCCATGCTGGCGCACGATAAAGTTACGTTGGAAGCCCTTCGGGGAATTAAAAAGGAATTTCTGGAAGCCAAGACTGCCAAAGGAAGTGATGGAACATTATCGGATGAAGCAGCCATAAAAATTTTGCAGAAAATGGTAAAGCAGCGCAAGGAAACAGCGCAGATTTACAAAGAACAAAATCGTCCCGATCTCGAGCAAAATGAATTGGCAGAAATTGCCGTCATTGAAAAATATCTGCCGGCTCAAATGAGCGAAAGCGAACTGGAAGCAACTCTGAGGGAAATCATTGCTCAAACCGGTGCCACAGGGCCTCAGGATTTGGGAAAAGTAATGGGAGTTGCCACTCGCCAGCTGGCGGGAAAAGCAGATGGGAAAGCGATTTCGGAAATGGTAAAAAAATTGCTTTCATAAGAATATAATTTATTTTTTTAATGTTTGATGGAACCCACATGTCTGAATATTATATTCATTCGTGTTTGTGTGTGCAATACATGTGGGTTTCATAGTGTTTTTTGTTTTCAATGAAAAGAGAATTTTTCTAAACTATTGATTTTATTTCATGACCACTGAAGAACGTTATTTGCACATTTTAGATTGGTTTATGGAAAATATGTCCAATGCTCAAACGGAGTTAAACTATTCTAACCCTTTCGAGTTATTGGTAGCTGTAATTTTATCGGCACAATGTACTGATAAACGGGTAAATATGGTTACGCCTCAACTTTTCTCCGATTTTCCCACGCCAGAAGCTATGGCCTCAACCACACCTGAAAAGTTATTGGAATATATTCGCAGCGTATCTTATCCCAACAGTAAAGCTAAGCATTTGGTGGAAATGTCGCGAAAATTGGTAGCTGACTTTGAGGGAAAAGTTCCGGATAATGTGGACAAACTACAAACGCTTCCGGGTGTGGGAAGAAAGACAGCCAATATAATTGTTTCAGTCATCTACAATCAGCCTGCCATGCCAGTCGATACACACGTGTTTCGGGTTTCCGAACGCTTGGGACTGACAACAGATTCAAAAAATCCATTGCAGACTGAACGAGAATTGGTTCGCCACATTCCGCCTCAATTGTTGCCCATTGCTCACCATTGGCTAATTTTGCATGGTCGGTATGTTTGTCATGCCAGAAAACCTAAATGCAATGTATGTGGCTTAAAGTCATGGTGCCGTTATTACTTCAATCATTCATTAGAGCAAGATATTTAAAATGAGAGAAAAATTTGAATCGAATTTTACTGTTTTTGTCATCTTTTCTGAAAGAGCCTGATATTTCAGTATTAAGATTTAATTTTTGGCGGTAAAAGTTTTTGTGGCTTCAAAGAATAAGGGCGTTATATCTTTGTTTTGAAGTTTTTCGAAAATTTTTCTTTTCCAAAATCTCGAATTTACAACCTGCTTTTTTTTGTTTTTGCTGAAAAAAATACTCCCTACAATTTCGATGCATCATGGCTGCCTAAACCGGTTTCTGTCTTTTGTTCCTGTGTTGATTCGAACATGCGGTTTATTTGACTTTTTAAGATTAAATTGTTGATAATCATTATTATAATTATATAGATAAAAAAGACCGCCAGTAATTTGTTGCTCGTCTTCATTTCTTTAATTGTTTTCATAATGCTTGTTGTTTTTGAAGGTAGTCATTATATCTTTTTTTTATTTCCTCAACATCGATGTTGAGCAGATGAATGTTTTTAAACAAAATCGGGAGTTCTTTTTCCAAAAATCGTTTTCGTCGATAATTGAGAATTTTTTCTTTTGCGTCATCAGCCACAAAATATCCGATTCCTCTTTTGTTGTAAATAATTTCGTTGCTTTGCAGAAAATCGTAAGCTCGCATAACGGTATTGGGATTCACTTCCAATTCTGTACCCAGTTCCCTTACCGACAGCAATCTTTCTCCTTCTTTCCATTTGCCCAGCAAAATGTGTTCGCTGATATAATCGGCTATTTGAAGGTAAATAGCTTGTGCATCATTAAATTCCATTTTAAATTTCTTTTTCTGTTAAACGGAAGTAACTTACTATCCAGCAAAAGGGTATAAACAAATATCCCGATATAGACCAAAATATTTTCCATGTCTCCGTTAGTGCTTTTGGGAAGATGTTTTCGTCCCATACAAAGTCACCGGCATTCAAGGCCTTGAGGGTTTCTGTAACGGAGCCAAACGTAATTTTAAAAATAAAATATTCCAATATGCCCAATGCTAGGGCTACAACAAACAGACTCAGCAAGGTTTTGAGTATGGCGTTTCGCTTGAAATACAGCGACCCCAAAGTGAAAATAGCCTGTATGGCGGCAAAAACGCCGAATGAAATCCAAATATTTTTTAAGCCTTGAATATTAAACTCAAAACCTTTTGAGGATTGAAAAAATTGCAAAGCAACCGTATCGCTTGTACTGAAAATAAGTTGTTCCAGTAAATTTCCAATCACGTTTCCTACCGAAAAAACAACCGTGAACATTAAAATAAAGTAAACGGTATTGAGCAAAAACACAGAAATTGTTTTTTCCAGTTGTGTAGCCGGAATCAGTAGATATTGAATGCCATTGGGTGCAAAATTGAAAACTTTGAAAAATCTTACTGCATAAAGTGCACCTGTAACAATTAAAATGGCGCTTGCAGAATTTCCGTTTCTGAAAATCATAAATACAATGGTCAAAATGCTCCAAAGGTAGAGTTCGTAATTTTGATTTTCGATAAAATATCGGCGCAAGAGCAATCCGATTCTTTTAAGACTAAATTTCTGATTCATATTGAAGAATTTTTAAAAACGTTTATTGTTCTGATTCGAAAATATTTCTCTGATGCGCTGGTGATTTTTCAGCACGGTATTAAACAGCAGTTCAATATCCAGTTTGCTTTCTTCACCGGTTTTGTTGATACTAACCTGATCAAAGCCGCGCAAATTTTCTTCTGAATAAAGCACTTCTTCACCTTCACTTTTTTCTTTTCCGTAACTGAAAAGTAATTTTTCGGTAATGTTTTCGCACAGTTCGTTGAAAACAATTTGGTGAGAGTTCATAATGATAATGCTGTCGATCAGGCTGTCCAAATCTCTAACTTGATGGGTGGAAATCAGCATAATGCGTTCTTCTTCCAAAGCAGAAGCCGTCATTTTTCTGAATTGGGCTTTGGAAGGAATATCCAAACCATTGGTCGGCTCGTCGAGCAATACAATTTTGGTGTTGGTGGCCAATCCGAAAGCCATAAAAACTTTCTTTTTCTGTCCGTACGAAAGTTTGTTGATTTGCGATTTTCCCGAATTTATCTCAAATTCCTGCAAATATCCTTGAAATTGTTCGTGATTGAAATGAGGATAAAAGGGAGCATAAACTTTTTCGTAGTTTTCGATGCTCAAAGTTATGGGCGGCAATTCTTCGGGCAGGAAAAAAATCTCACGCAACATTTCGGGCTGACGTTTTCGGGGTTCGTACCCGAGAACTTCAATTTCTCCCTTTTGTGGAAAAATCATGCCTGAAATCATTTTCAACAAAGTACTTTTGCCTTCCCCGTTTTTTCCCAGTATGCCGTGAATGTGGCCGGGAGAAAGCGACAGTTCCAAACCGGTAAACAATTGAGCGTTGCGGCTGTAGCTGAATTCGACATGTTTGATCTGAATCATAATAAATTGTTTATTGAATTAGTGTAATAGTTAAATAGTACACCACAAAAGTAATTGCTTTTTTATAAAGTTGTTCAAATACATAAGTTAAATTTTGTTAATTATCAAAATTAATTTGCAACAATAAGATTATCAGCGTGTTTAATTTTGGAAAACTGAGAAGAAAAACCAAAAAGTTTTGAAATATTTCGTCTCATTTTTTCCAAGTGCATCAACTTGCGGGCAGAGAGATAGGTTTGTTGGCGAGGAAATTTGTTCTATTCCACTTTAAAACGGTGTAATGTTTTTACCTTCTTTTTTCTTTGGTACCAGTCGTTGAAAACCAATTCGAGCGTACCAACGGAAAAGGAACCAAAATAATCGTTTCTGTGTGGTTCGAGTTGTTCGAAAAGTTTCATTTTATTTTATTTGCTAAAATCCGATAAAGGATTGTTTCAATTTTTTCTGCTCTAAAATTACAAAATTTTAAAATATATGAAAGCCGGAAGAAATGTACATTTTGGGAGAAGAAAAAATTATCGGTTTGATTATCAGTTTGTTTTGTTGACAAAGGCGAAAAACTGCATTTTTAACAAAATTTTCTATGAAAAAGGGCATCAAATCGAGAATAATGTTTTATATTTGCATTAAAGAAAAACGAGCCGCATTGTTTAGAGACTGGAAAACTCATCAGTAAAGAATTCAAACCGAGAAAAGTCTGACTTTCAATGGCGGGCTGCGCCTTCGGGTATTCGTCAGCAATGACGAACGGCAGATTACAAAGAAAGTCAACGTCTCAAATCCTATTCAATAGGAGTTTTCTCACAACAAACAGTGCGGTTTTCGTTTTTTCTACCCTTTGTTTATACCGCCTTTTGTAATTTTGCCGTTTCGAGGTTGCGATAAATTTCTGAAAGAATTTCCCAAGCTTTTTCTACCGATGTTACTTTGAGGAAAATAATGGAGCGACGTCCGTTTTTTTCACGGAGTTGACATTGATGCGGATGCGAAGCAGCATATCTCAGTATTTCGCCAAAAGTATCGGATTGGTAGTAATGGGATTTTTGATTGGAAACGAGATACGTCGTCATTTGTTGATTTTTCAGAACCATTTTTTCGATACCCAAATTTATGGCCATCCATCGCAAACGTACCATCAAAATAAGGCTTTTTCCCTGAGGTGGAATTTTACCAAAGCGGTCTTCCAGTTCCTTTTCAAAAGCTGCCAGTTGGTTTTCGTTTTCAATACTGTCGAGCTGTCGGTACAGATTGATACGTTCGGAAACATTTTCCACATAATCGGGAGGAAACAGTAATTCCAAATCGGAATCAATCTGACAATCGGTTACATAAGTACCACCAGTTGTGGTTTTTTCTTCCACTTCAGCATACAGGTCGGCAAATTCTTCATCTTTCAGTTCTTGAACGGCTTCGTTGAGTACCTTCTGATAAGTTTCGTAACCGAGGTCGGCTATAAATCCGCTTTGCTCTGCTCCCAACAAATTCCCTGCGCCACGAATGTCCAAATCCTGCATGGCAATATTGAATCCGCTTCCCAAATCGGCAAAAGTTTCTATGGCTTCGAGTCGATGTCGGGCTTCGGTAGTAAGCAATTGAAATTCGGGCGTCAGCAGATAACAGAAAGCTTTTCGGTTGCTGCGACCTACTCTTCCTCTGAGTTGATGCAGATCGCTCAGTCCGAAAGTATGTGCATTGTTGATAATAATGGTGTTGACATTCGGAATGTCGATGCCGGATTCGATGATAGTGGTTGCTACCAGCACATCATAATCGTAATTGATAAAGTCGACAATGACTTCTTCCAATTCGTCGGGTGGCATTTGACCGTGTCCTACGGCAACGCGGCAACCGGGTACAAGCCTTTTTATCATGGCCTGAATAGAATAAATGTTCTGTATGCGATTGTGTACAAAAAATACTTGTCCGTTTCTGTTCATTTCCAGCTGAATGGCTTCACGAATTACATCTTCGTCGAAACGGTGAATTTCGGTTTGAACCGGATAACGATTGGGCGGCGGAGTGGAAATGATGGACAGGTCTCTGGCTCCCATCAGCGAAAATTGTAAGGTTCGAGGGATGGGTGTGGCAGTCATGGTTAAGGTGTCCACATTAACTTTCATCTGTTTCAATTTTTCTTTCACTGCAACGCCAAATTTCTGTTCCTCGTCGATAATCAGCAATCCGAGATCTTTGAATTTTACCGATTTTCCAATCAGTTTATGGGTTCCGATGATGATGTCGATTTCACCTTTGGCCAAACGTTCGAGAATTTCTTTTGTTTCCTTTGCCGATCGAGCTCTGGTGAGATATTCCACATTGCAGGGAAAATCGTGTAATCGGTCTTTGAATGTATTGTAGTGTTGTACGGCGAGCACGGTTGTCGGAACCAGAACGGCAACTTGCTTGTTGTCGGCAACTGCCTTGAAAGCTGCTCTGATGGCTACTTCCGTTTTGCCAAAACCGACATCGCCACAAATCAACCGATCCATAGGCAAAGTCGATTCCATGTCTTTTTTTATTTCAACCGTAGCTTTGGTTTGGTCGGGTGTATCTTCGTAAATAAATGAGGCTTCCAATTCCTGTTGAAGATAAGTGTCGGGCGAAAACCGAAATCCTTCTTCTGCTTTTCGTTGAGCATAAAGTTTTATCAGTTCGCGTGCTATATCTTTAACTTTAGATTTGGTTCTTTCTTTCAGCCGCTCCCAAGCTCCCGAGCCCAATTTGTTGATGTGGGGAGATTCACCTTCTTTTCCCTTGTATTTTGAAATGCGATGCAGGGAATGAATGCTGACAAAAAGAATATCGTCATCCTTGTAAATCAATTTAACCATTTCCTGCATTTTTCCGTTTACTTCCGTACGCACCAGGCCGCCAAAAACTCCGATACCGTGATCGACATGTACCATGTAGTCGCCAATTTTCAGCTGATTGAGCTCCTTTAAGGTCATTACCACTTTTCCCTGACGGGTTTTATCGGTACTTAACTGGTATTTGTGAAAACGGTCGAAAATCTGATGATCGGTGTAACACAAAAGAGAAAGGTCGTGGTCGACAAAACCTTCGTGAAGAGTGGATTTAATGGGTTGAAAATGGATATTGTCGCCTCGATCGGCAAAAATGGCAGCAATGCGATCCGTTTGTTTCACGCTGTCGCTCATGATGTAAATGCGGTAACCTTCTTCGATTTTCTTTTTCAAATGATCGCTTATCAAATCGAAATTTTTATGAAAAACCGGCTGTGGTGAGGTATTGAAAGAAATTTGGCTCGAAGTTTTGAAAAAAGTTCTATCGGTTCCCCAGTTTATTTTTCTAAACGGTTCAATGAGTTCCAACCACTGGTCTCCGGTAATCATTGTTTTGTGAAGATGCGGCGTTTCATGTCCTTCGGAATTTGCTTTTACCAAAAATTCGTCATAAAGTTGATTTATGCGGTCATGAATAAAATTTGGGTGCGTGAAACTCAGCAGGGTATTTTTAGGAATAAACTCAAAAAAGGAAACATGAGGCAATTTATTTTCCCGCTGAAGATCGGGGACAATTTCAATTTCTTGCTTTTCCTCTTTGGACAGTTGGGTTTCGATATCGAAAACACGAATGGATTCTATTTCGTCGCCAAAAAAGTCGCATCGATAGGGCAGTTCATTGGCAAAGGAAAAAATATCCACAATTCCTCCTCTAATCGAAAATTGTCCGGGTTCATATACGAAGTCAACCCGTTGAAAACCAAAGTCGAACAACAATTCGTTGATAAAGTCGATACCGATATTTTCGCCGATGTGAAGTTTCAAGGTTTTTTGACGCAAACTTTGAAGCGAAACAATTTTTTGCATGATCGCATCTGGATAGGTAACAACAATGCACGGCTGAGAATTATTGGCAAGGCGGTTCAGTACTTCGGTTCTTAAAATATCGTTGGCAGCGTCGAGTTGCGACAGTTTGATGGCTCTTTTGAAAGAGGAAGGGAAAAAATAAATCTCGTTTTCAGACAGCAACAGTTTCAGGTCGTTGTACAGATATCCTGCTTCGTCGGCATCATTCATTATTATAATATGGTGCTGAGGAACGGCTTTGAACAATGACGAAAAAACAAGTGCAGATGATGAACCGCTCAAACCGGAAATTTTTAAATTCTGTTCGAGTGAATTTGCCCATTCTTTTACCCGCAACATCTGCGGGTGATGAGCATAAAGTTGTTGAAATTCAGAGATATTCAATATGCAAATTAACTATTATAAATGCAGTTGCCAAAAGCAACTTTCAGTATTCTGTTTTATTTGTTGTGTTTTTCCATGTTTCAAATGCTGCAAGGGCTTCCTCTCTGAGCAGTTGTTGCGATTTTAATTTTCTGTCTTCAGGCTTCAGATTTATTTCTTCGTAAATGAAGGAATCGTCAAATCCGGCATTTTGCGCGTCGGCTTTGGTGTTGGCAAAATACATTTTGTCGAGATGAGCCCAATAAATAGCACCCAGACACATTGGACAGGGTTCGCACGAAGTATAAATTTCGCAACCCGACAGGTCAAAATTTTTCAGTTTGCCGGCTGCTTTTCTGATGGCCGTTATTTCGGCATGTGCAGTGGGATCGTTGTTGGAGGTAACACGGTTGACACCGGTTGCAATGATTTTCCCATCTTTCACGATTACCGCACCAAACGGGCCTCCTCCTTTTTTTATATTCTCCAAAGACAATGCAATTGCTTTACGCATCATTTTTTCTTGAAACTCCATGTCGTTGACGTATTCTACAGTTTCTTTTTGGTTCTTGAAACATCAATACAAAGATAATATTTTTTCAGTAAACAGGTTATACCTGCTAGTTACATACTATTTTTTGAATAAACCTTTTAAAAAAAAATTCGGATTAAATATTCACGTTATTTTGGTCAATTTTAGCTGAATGTACCTGAATTATAGGTTTTAATTTTTCCTTAGAATGAATTTTTCAAACATTTTATTAATTTCACATTTGCCGATTAACTCTACAGCCTTCTATTGTCTTTTTTTAACTTGCCATTTAAAAATAATGTTTTATCTTTGAAGCCCTAAATTTTTAGGAAATTTTATAAATATTCATTTTTTAAACATTTTTATTTGTTTATTGCATAAAAACTCATTTACTCATTTGTTTAATTGAATTAATTCATCATGAAGAAGAACTTTCTCCCATTGTTGTTGCTTTTTTTGAATCTGACAGTTGTTTTTTCTCAACCCAAGCAGGGTTATTACAATCAGGCCGTAGGAAAAAGCGGTGCCGAACTCAAAACCACTCTTTATTCCATTATTTCATCAGGTTATGTAAGCAAAAGTTATGATTTTCTGTACACCATTTACGAAACCAGCGATGTTACTCCCGAAGGTCTTATTTGGGACATGTATTCCGACTGCACTTGGGTGCCCGGACAAAAAAAGTGCGGGAATTATAGCAAAGTTTGCGATTGTTACAACCGCGAACATTCCATACCGCAAAGCTGGTTTAATTCTCAATCGCCTATGGTAAGCGATGCTTTTCATGTTTATCCCACCGATGGGAAAGTGAATGGGCAGCGAAGCAATTTCCCTTATGGCGAATGTAGCGGTGGAATTACCCTTTCCGGTGGAAGAGGAAGATTGGGAAATTCCACTTTTACAGGATATTCGGGAACAGTTTTTGAACCCGATGATGAATATAAAGGCGATTTTGCACGTACTTATTTTTATTTCGCCACACGTTATCAGAACATTATGACTACCATTGATGGAGATTCATTTAATAAAACAACTTATCCGGCGCTCTCGGATTGGGCGAAAGCATTATTTTTGAAATGGCACCGGCAGGATCCGGTTTCAAAAAAGGAAACCGACAGAAACAATGCCGTAGAAGTTTATCAAAAAAACAGGAATCCTTTTATTGATCATCCGGAGTTGGCAGAATATATTTGGGGCACGAAAGTTGGTGAACCTTGGTCGCTTTCTTCAGGAATTGAAAATCTGAAAATAGATTTTTCCATAAGTCCTGTGCCGGCTCAAGATTTTCTGAATATCAAGACTGACGAAAACGAATTAATGTGTACTATTTTCAACATTCAGGGGCAGGAATTAATGAAAACCTTGATTGATGGAAATTCTTCTATATCTGTATCTCAACTAAATAACGGAATGTATTTGCTGCAACTAGAGAAAGATGGGAAAAAAACCATTCAAAAATTTATGGTCAGCAGGTAATGGCAGCAACTTTTATATTTTACAAAATAGTGATGATAAATAAGGATGATCTTAAAAACGTCTCGCATTTAATTTGAACGAAAAAATGAAAAAATTTTTCAGCACGCTTTTTTTAATTTTAATTGTTTGGCTAAACTGTCAGATTGCATTTTCGGAAGTGCCGGCTGGTTATTATTATTTAGCCCACAACAAAAAGAAGGCAGAATTAAAATCAGCTCTTTCTCAAATTGCATCTCCATTGCGTGTCCTCAATTATGGCAGTGGGAAAGGATATACATGGGAAGGGTTTTATTATGCCGATCAAAACCCGGATGGTTCGGTAAAAGATATGTATTCTTCGGAAATACGGTACTTCAAGGATTTTTCTTCCGTCGCAGGCATGCATATTGAGCACTCATTGCCAAAAAGTTGGTGGGGCGGACACGAAAATAATGCATACAAGGATTTGTTTCATTTGTATCCGGCCGATGGAGTTACCAATTCTACAAAAAACAATCTTCCGCTTGGGGAAGTTACCGGCACGCCAAATTTCGACAATGGGGTAAGCAAAATTGGGAAAAATGGTTTTGGAGGAATTTATACCGACAATTGCTTTGAGCCTGCCGATGAATATAAAGGCGATTTTGCGCGTTCTTATCTGTACGTGTCAACTGTTTACGAAAATTTTGCTACCTTGTGGAATTCGCCCATGATGAATAACAACACTTATCCGGTGTGGAAAAAATGGGCTATCGATTTATTGCTGAAATGGAATAGAGAAGACCCTGTCAGTCAAAAAGAACGCGATCGTATTGAAGTTGTTTACAACATTCAGGGAAATCGCAATCCTTTTATTGATTATCCCGATTTGGCAGAATATATTTGGGGTGCCGATACAACAAAGTTTTTTCCTTTTCCTGAAGAAACAGAGCCGTTTCTGATTTATCCCAAACGCGGTGATCAAATGGATTTCGGCGTAATATTGCAAACCGATTCCATTCAACAGCATTTAACTGTTTCAGGATTGAATTTACAAAACAATTTGAATATCAGACTTAAGGGCAAAAGTAAATCCTTTAAAATTTCCAAAGCTTCGTTGACGAAAGAAGAAGTTATCAATGGCACTGAAGTAATTATCACTTTTCGTCCTGTGGTTTCAGGCTGGAACAGAGATACGCTTTTGCTGACTTCCGACGGTTGGAAAGATTCTTTGCGTATCCCACTGCAAGGTTTGGCTTCGACTGATTTTCTTGCCTTAGAACCGCAAAATATCACTCCTACGGGAGGAACATTACGATGGATTTTCGACCCCGATGCCGACAACTACAAACTGAATCTGTATCAAGGCGATCAGCAAGCCGGCGATTTGATTATTTCCGCTTATGTGGAAGGCAGTAGCTGGAACAAAGCTTTGGAATTGTTCAATGGAACCGGGAAAAATATCGATTTATCCAATTACAGTCTCCAAAAACAATCCAATGGAGATGGAAATTTTGGAGCTACACTGAAATTGAATGGAATGCTGGAAAACGGAAAAACTTATGTGTTGGTTCACAAAAGCTGTTCAAACAACGATTTGAAAGCAAAAGCCAATTTGTTAACGGATTCATTACTCAGTTTTAATGGAAACGATGCCGTTGCTTTGTTGAGAAATGGTGTTTTTATTGATGTTGTAGGCATCGCCAATGCAGGTGCTGATGTATATTGGGGTCAGGATTTAACTTTGAAACGAAAAGCTACGGTTACGCATCCAAGTTCTCAATTCAGAGATATAGAATGGAATTTTTACGGAATAGATGATTTTCAAATGCTTGGAAATCATCAAATGAACTTACAACCGTCCTCCAACTATCTGTTAAATGATTTTGAGACCGGGAAAACGGATCATTTCACCATATCGCAATTGTTACCCGAAAATACTTATACTTATTCCGTAACGGCAATATATCCCGATGAAGAAAAAAAAGCTTTGAACACCATGCAGATTCATACTTCCAAACTTGAAGTGCCTGTAATTATGAATGCAACGGATGTTCGAGCCAACAGTTTTGTTGCCGGTTGGGAAGATTGCCTGTACACGTCCGATTATCTGCTGGATGTTTTTCAAATACAGTCCGGCAAAGATACAACTGAAACCGAATCGTTTGACAATATTGGAAGCAACGGGAAACCTTTGCCTGAAGGGTGGAGTGGAACAGCAAGCGGAAATTATACTACCGCTGCCAGCTCCGGTAAAAATCCCAACGCGTTGGCATTTAAAAATGATGGAGAATAGTTACAAACCAAAACTTATCCGAGCTGGGTTTCGCAACTAAAATTTATGTATCGTTTCCCTTCAGGAGCAACCGGTTCATCGCTTATTGTCGAAGCAGTAAAGAATGGAAATTATGTTCGTATCGACAGCATTGGATCGGTAAATACTTCAAAAAATTATCCGATGTACACTTTTCAGGAATCGGATGATATTCATTCCTTTAGGTTTATTTACAAAAAAGTATCAGGCAACCTGGCACTTGACGATGTGGAGGCAACTTACAAGCAACAGGACACAGTTTTTGTGTTGAAAAATTTTCAGGTTTCGGGAAGTCAATTTAAAGTGGAAGGGCTGAATCCGAATTCAGTTTATTTTTATCGGGTTCGTTCAACCATACATCCATATACATCGGATTTTTCTGAAACTATTCAGGTGAAGACCGGATTTCCTTCAGCTTTGGAAAATATACCTGCAAGCCAATATAAAATTTACATATCCAGTGGCGATATTAAATTGTCGAACTTGCAAGGCAATGAGCGTGTTCAACTTTTTAATATTGCCGGCGTATGTTTGTTTGATCAACATTCATCAGGATCGGAGATGAGTATAAGAATTCCGCACAGAGGGATTTTTATTGTTCGTATCTCAAATAAAGATTTTACTTTTGCACGAAAATTAATAAAATAAATTTTTCTTAGTACATGAAATTTTCTTTTTGCTTTATTAAAAAAATTTCAGTAGTTGTTCTGACGTTTTTCAGCCTTACTCTTTCGGCCGAAATACCTGAAGGTTATTACCGGACTGCTGAAGGAAAAACAGGGGCTGAATTAAAAACTGCCTTGCACAATATCATTCGACAACACGTTATTCTGAATTACGACACCAGTACTACCGTTTGGTGGTACACTTATTTTAAGACAACCGACTGGCATCCGGACGGTTATTTCTGGGACATGTATTCCAACAACAAACGTTCCACTTATAATAGCAGCGTTATGAATCGTGAACACTGCATGCCGCGAAGCTGGTGGGGAACAAGTTCGAATTATTCAACATTCGATGCCAATGGCGATTTGGTGAATCTTTCTCCTTCGGATGCCGAAGCCAACTCGGCCAAATCTAATTATCCATTGGGAATTGTTGGTACTGCCAGTTTCGATAATGGGGTGGTAAAAGTTGGAAACAATACTTATCCCGGTTACACCGGGTTGGTTTTTGAGCCGGCTAATCAATACAAAGGCGATTTTGCACGAACTTACATGTATATGGTTACCTGTTACGAAGATTATCATTCGTACTGGAGAGGAACCGGAACTTCGAGCATGTTGGACAGAAATACTTATCCCGTATTCAAACAATGGGCCATAAAAATGTTGCTGGAGTGGAGCAGAAATGACCCGGTCAGCGACAAGGAAATCAACCGGAATGATGGTGTTTATCGAATTCAACAGAATCGGAATCCATTTATTGACCATCCTGAACTGGCAGAATACATTTGGGGCACATCAAAAGGCGAGGTATGGAACGGAACAGCCGGCAACAATGACCTGTATGTGAACCTGTCGGTTTATCCCAATCCGGCATCGACTTCTGTGTTGGTTAACCTCAACAAACCCGAAAGTTCATATTATCGTATTTACGACCTCAGCGGAATAAGTGTGAAAATCGGTAATTTCTCTTCAGATGGGAAATTGGATGTTTCCGAACTTCAAATTGGTTCGTACCTTTTGGTAGTATATTATGGAAATCAGCGAAAAACAATAAAGTTAATGATAGCTCACTGATAATTTTTGGTTTTTTTCGCAATTTTTCATCAGAATATAATTTATTTTTTTAAGGTCTGATGGAACCCACATGTCTGAATATTATATTTATTCGTGTTTGTGTATGCAATACATGTGGGTTTCTTATTTGTTTTTGCGGCATTTGATGTCTCAAACTTTTGTCCAGCCAAATTGTTATTTTTAAGTGAAATATAGCACAATTCCATGTTGAATGTGTTATCTTTGTTTGTAAGAATTTTTCACGTAGATTCAACAATTTATCCGGTTCTACTCTTTATAACTTGCCGCCATGAAAACAAAAAAAAATTTCCATTCTTTCCCGTTTAAATTATGGAGCTTAGTTTTGTTATCGCTCCCTGTTTGCTTGCCATCGCAAAATAATTTTCAAAAAAATTTTCAGAAGAACGATTCTGATTATGTGGAATTTTCAGGTAAAATTGTAGATGTTAAAAACGGAGATGTATTGCCATTTGCCACTCTTTCGGTAGAAGGAAGCAATATCACTACGGTTTCCAATTCCGAAGGAGAGTTTTCCTTGAAAATTCCAAAAGAATTTCAAGATAAAACACTAACGGTCAGTTATATAGGATACAAAAATAGAATTCTTAAAATTTCCGAGCTAAAACAGGAAAATTCTCGCATAACTTTGGAACCCATGATTGTTTCTTTGCCCGAGATAAATGTGATTTCAACAGATGCAGAAAATTTGGTACTGTCAGTATTGGAAAATCGCTACAAAAATTATCCGGAAGAAGAACTCTTAATGACAGCTTTTTACAGAGAAACCATCAAAAAAAATCGCTCTTATGTATCGCTTTCTGAAGCCATTGTGGATATTCTTAAACAGCCTTATTCTTCATTCCGGCAGGATCAGGCAGAATTGTATAAAAGCAGGAAACAATCCGACTATAAAAAAATGGATACATTGGTTTTTAAGTTGATGGGTGGTCCTTACAATTCGCTTTACATGGATGTGATGAAAAATCCCGACTATCTTTTTACTGAAAGTATCTTGGATAATTATGAATTTTCTTTTGATCGGACTACTTACATCGATCATCAGCTTATTTATATTGTCAACTTTAAGCAACGGCCATTCGTCAACATTCCGTTATATTATGGAAAACTTTACATTGATGCTGAAAGTCTTGCCTTGAGAAGTGCCATTTTTCATCTTGATCTTACCGACAAAGAAAAATCAGCTTCCATGCTGATACGCAAAAAACCCCTTAATGCAAAAGTGTTTTTAACAAATGCCTCGTATCGAATGGATTACATTGAAAAAAATGGGAAATGGTACTATAACTACAGTCGGATAGAATTGGATTTTAAAATTGACTGGAAGAGAAAATTATTCAATTCCAATTACTATACGGTAGTGGAAATGGCCGTTACCAATTGGGAAAAAGCTACTGAAGAAAAGAAATTGAAAAACAAGTTGCGCCCGACGGTAATTATTGCAGATGAAGCTTCCGGCTTTTCTGATCCGGAATTTTGGGGCAGTTACAATGTGATTGAACCCGAAAAACCCATAGAATCAGCAATAAAAAAGATTCAGAAACAACTCGAAAAAAGAAAGTAATTTTTTCGTCATTTTCTCTGCCGAGAAACTTTGCGACTACCGATTGCTCAAATTTTTGTCTTTCATCAGAATATAATTTATTTTTTAAAGGTCTGATGGAACCCACATGTCTAAATATTATATTCATTCGTGTTTGTGTATGCAATACATGTGGGTTTCATAAACAGTATTAATTTTAGGAAGACTTCGGTCTCCTTTTTTGGTGAATTATGTTGTCGGTTCATTTTAATGCTCTTTCAAGCTTTTACTTCCTTCCAGTCGTTTGCCTATCAGCTGTGGTGCTTTGGGTTTATTAAAAAACAATGTAAAACTTTTTGCTTAATTCGCACTTCTAAGTTGAACTTAACCGGATTCTATAATGTTGAATAATTATTGATGAATTTTGCAGTTTAATAGTTTTTTGTAACTTCGCAGCCGTTTTTTGAACGCACGTTTTTCTGCCATGAAAAAGAAAATTGCTTTCATTATCAATCCTATGGCCGGTGTAAGGACAAAGTCCTTCATCCCGCAACATATCCACGACGAATTAAACAGAGATTTGTTTGATCCAACTGTGGCGTTTACCGACTACCGTGGTCATGGAAGCTTATTGGCCAGAGATTTTGCTGCTAAGGGTTTCGATAGCGTGGTGGCAGTTGGTGGTGATGGAACGATTAACGAAGTTGCCCGCGGACTGGTTCAAACTTCGGTTTCGTTAGGAATTTTACCCATTGGTTCGGGAAATGGTTTGGCGCGACATTTGGAAATCCCAATGAATATGCGAAAAGCCATTCAAATGCTCAATTTTTCGGAGGAAATTTTCATCGATTACGGATTGGTAAATCAACGACCTTTTTTCTGCACATGCGGAACCGGTTTCGACGCTTACATTGCTGCCGAATTTGCCAAAGGCCATCGCAGAGGGATTGTGGCTTATCTGGAAAAAATTGTGAAAGGTTATTTTGCCTATCATTCTGAAAATTACCGTATTATTGGGAAAAATATCGATTTTACCACCAAAACTTTTCTTATGACCATCGCTAATGCTTCTCAATGGGGAAATAATGTGTACATTGCCCCAAAAGCCAGCGTTCAGGATGGACGGCTCGATGTTTCCATTATGAGTAATTTCCCCATTATTGCTCTTCCTACTCTTGCACTGCAACTTTTTACCAAGACTATAAGCAACGACTTGTTTATCAATACTTTCCGAATGAGTGAAATTACGGTTTTTCGACCTGCGCCCGGCCCTTTTCATTATGATGGCGAGCCCTATGAAGAAGGTAAGGAAATAAATATCCGGGTTGTACCTGCCGGTTTGAAAGTATTGGTAAAGAAAAGATTCTGAATACCAAATTTTTTCAGGATGCGTTTTTGCTCAAAGGAAATGATTAATTTTGCATCCGAATTTCTTCTCGATTTTTACTGAAGAATCTTCTGTAACATGCGTAATATAATTCAACACAAGCAATTATTTTTTTGGGGAGTTTTTTTGCTGTTGTCGCTGGTGCTTTCCTTCGTTCATTACAGAGTAGATCTGACGTCCGAAAAGCGCTACAGTTTGTCGGAACCATCCAAAAAACTGATGAAAAAGCTCGACTTTCCGCTGAAAGTAAAAATTTATCTCGATGGCAGTCTCAATTCCGGCTTTTTAAGGTTGAAAAAATCTACGGTCGAAATGTTGGAAGAACTGAAAGTTTACAGTTCCAAGCCCATAGCAATTGAATTTGAAGATCCTTCATCTGTTGTCAAGCCTGAAGAAAGAGAAAAGCATTATGCCGAATTGGAATCGCGCGGATTGACACCAACCAATGTATATGAACGCGATAACGACGGCAAAATAATCAGGAAAACAATTTTTCCGTGGTTGGAAATGGAATACAAGGGACGCAAGGTTTTGGTAAATCTGTTGAAAAACATTCCCGGCAATTCGGGCGACGAGAATCTGAATATTTCCATTATCGAACTGGAGTATGAAATTACGGATGCTGTCCGTCGTTTGGTTAACACGTCAGTTGATAAAATTGCTTTTCTGGAAGGACATGACGAACTGTCCGAAGCTGCGACTTATGACATTAGCAAATCGTTGAGCCGTTATTTCCAAATCGATCGAGGTCGCATAGGAAATGATGCGTCCATTCTCCATCCCTATAAAGTGGTAATTGTTGCCAAACCTCAACTTCCTTTCAGTGAAAAAGAAAAGCTGATTATCGATCAATACATTATGAATGGAGGAAAAGTGCTTTGGTTGATTGATGGGGTGCGCCTGGCTGAAGAAAATTTTTCTGTTACCGGCACATCACCTGCCATTCCGCTCGATTTGAATCTTTCCGACCTGCTTTTTCGATATGGAATTCGTATCAAACCGGTTATTTTGCAAGATGTTCAATGTGCACAAATGCCTGTTAATGTGGCAAAAACAAAAGAAGCTCCTCATTTCGAACCTCTTCCCTGGTTTTTTGCTCCACTTTTGCTCACTTCTTATGCTCATCCCGTTACCCGTAACCTTGCGACGGTTCGCTCCGAATTTTGTTCTGCCATCGATTTGGTTGGTGAGAATCAACAAGTTTCAGCCGTTTTGCTACTTGCAACTTCCGACAATACTCATGTGATTGGAACTCCAACCACTGTTGATCTTCGGGATATGCCATCTGCAAACGACAAGAATTATTTCAATACTGGATATGTTCCAGTTGGTGTTCTTTTGGAAGGCAATTTTGAATCGGTTTTTACCAACCGAATGTTGCCCGATAGCGTGGTGAACATTTCGAGTATTCGTCCTGTAAGTGTAAACACAAAACAAATTTTTGTGGCAGATGGAGATATTATCAAAAATGAAATTTCCATAGTTCAGGGTGACAGTATCTACTTGCCTTTGGGTTTCGACAGATTGACAGGTTTGCAATACGGCAATAGGGATTTTATTGAAAATGCAGTGCTCTACCTTGCCGATGATGAAGGATGGATGCAACTGAAAAACAAAACATTAAAACTTCGTTTGCTCAACAGACAGGTTGTTTACGACCAAAAACTAAAATGGCAACTTGTCAACGTGTTGCTACCGCTTGTTATTCTTGCGATTTTCGGCTTTGTATTTCAACTTATCAGAAAAAGAAAGTTTACGCGCTCCTGAGAAAATTATTCCATAAATTTTATTTCAATTTTTTTGACTGATATTCAGCTATTTGTCGATTGTGAAAAATCAATTTTTTTCAAAAAATTGTTAGTGGAAACTTAATTTTTGGAAATGAAAATAATTGCTAACGTTCCAATAATCCTTTGTAATAGGACTGCAAAAACACTTTCCCGTTAATACAGTAAATTTTAATAATTGTATCCCCTCCGAAAAGTTTCTCAAAGAGAATTAGTTTTTTAAAGACATTGAGATAAAAAAGGGTAAAAAATATTCAAAAAGTTCTTTTACAATTTCCATATTTTATTGTATTTCAGTATGTTTCCATCAGGTTTTTGGTGGATATGATGATTTTAAAAGAAGGTCAGGGCTGGTGCGACGGGCAGTTATTTTGGCCATCATAAAAAATGCCTTATCAAGACAGAAAATGGCAATTATCGTTATTTTAATTTTGAGCAGGTGCGAACTTCTGTTTTGATACAAAAACTACGAAACATTCCAAAAGAAGAACTTAACCATAGAAACAATGTTGAAGCGACCATTTTTCAATTAGGTTACCATTGTAACAAAAATAACTGTTATATTGCAAATTATTGTAAAATATCGAAACAACAAAAAATTTAATACTTCTCTTCAAAAAAATCTGATTTTTTCTCTTTTTTGAAAAAATCAGATTTTAAGAGGGGATTCTATTTTTAAATTTTTGTCATGACTTAAAGCGTTGCCATTGAATCCGACAACGCTATTTGCTTTATTTGCGGGAAACCGTATCCTATTATTTTGAACCTGTCAGCTGAACAACATAATTGGAAGTTAATCCTCCACCTGAAATAGTTAAAGTACCCGTATGAGAGCCGGTTGCTGTCGGCTGATAATTGACATTGAGCAGATAACCTTCTTCAGCATTTGACTTGGAGATAGTGCTGGTAGAAACGTTGAACATTTCTCCCGTAACGCTGACAGAAAGATCTCCGGTCAAATTTTTGGTCTTTATCAACAATGATTTGGTGGAATTTGCCGTAACTTTTCCGAAATTTAATGTCGATCCAGTTGCAACCGGATTTCCCAGAATAATTTCTGGGTCGTTTCCCGAACTTAAGGTCGAAGTTTTAAAACTTGATTGAGAAGAATAACCCGTTCCTGCACTGTTGGTTGCAAAAGCTTTGAAATAATATGTTGTAGAAGAGTTTAATCCGTTTATGGAAACTGTAAACGTACTCGTTGAAGGAGAAGAAGTAGATACTTTGGTACCTGTTCCATCGGCAAAACCATCGGTAGTGCTGTAATATACTCCTGTTTCCGTAATGGTTCCGCCTCCAGTACTTGTAACTGTTCCGCCCAAAACAGCACTGTTATAGGTTACATTCGTGGCGGTTGGTGAAGACACAGAAGGCTTGGAAACAGAAGCATTGACATAAAAAACTTCCGAAGTTTTTGTTCCCCAAATATATTCCTCTAAACCGGGATAATCGATAAACGGATTTCTGTTGTTTTGAATTCCATACACAGCATTGTTTCGGTCGATTTCTTTCTGACTCACCGGATCTTCACGACTCCATTTTAGGAAAAGATTTTTTCCATATTCCGTCAATCCATTAGAAGAACTATAAACGGCAGTAGCTTCACCTGTCCATGTTCCGCATTCATCGGCATAGCGCGTTGCCATGTAAAAGTAGGTTCGTGCAAAATCGCCTTTGTATTCGTCTACAGGTTCAAAAACAGTCCCGCTGTAACCGGAAAACGAACTTGCACCTAATTTGCTTCCGTTGCCCGACGTGTACGTTGCTGAACCTACTTCTCCGTAAGGATAATTGCTTCGCATGCCGTTCACTTTGCCATCAGTCGGATAAACATTAAACAAATCGGAAACCATCGGAGGGGCTTCGTTAAACCAACTTTGTGGTGTGGTATGTTCTCTGTTGTAGCAGTCGCATTCGTTGCTGTAACTGCCACATTGATCGGTACCATAAGTAAATGAGCAATTGGAATACATGTCCCAAATTTTACCGTTTGCATTCACATCGGTAGTTTTGTATGCTGTCCACAATCCGGCATAACTCGTTACAGAATGTCCGTTGGTAATGATTGTTTTAAGAGCCGTTCGCAATGCAGAAGCATTTTTACCGTCAGCACTGTTGTAATAACCGGCAGGAATTTCGGCATAAGTGAGCAAAAATGAAAATAATAGAACGGTCAGGATAAAATTACGCAATTTCATAAGTCGATTTTTTAATTCATAATATTGAAGCTATTTCGTTATTTCTATTCATCAAAAATCAACAAGCCTTTATTCAGCATGTTTCATTTGATTTTTTTTTAGAAAAGGGTGCTAATTTAAGCCAAATTTTTGAATGTTGATACTTTTCCTTAAAAATTTTTTCGGGTAAAAATAAAAAAGGCTGCTCTGAAAAAACGGAACAGCCTCTTAAAAATCTGAAAGTTAATGATTTAATTCTTTTCTTTTACGGCAGGAGCAATCAACTTGTAACCTTTGCCATGAATGTTAATGATGGCCACGTTGGGATCGTCTTTCAACAATTTGCGAAGTTTGGTGATATAAACATCCATACTTCTGGCATTGAAGTAATTGTCATCCACCCAAATGGTTTTTAATGCGTAATTACGTTCCAGCACGTTGTTCATATTGGCAGCCAGCAGGCTCAAAAGTTCCGATTCCTTCGTGGTCAGCTTTTTGGTCTCACCATTAATGGTAATCAGTTGCTTTTGAGAGTCGAATGTGTAATTGCCAATCTGATAAACGGTAACTTCTCTGGCCTTTTCGCCTCTGATACGGCGCATGATCGATTCGATTCGATACAGCAACTCTTCCATACTGAAAGGTTTCGACAAATAGTCGTCTGCCCCCAGTTTGAAACCCTGCAAAATATCTTCTTTCATCGATTTGGCTGTCAGAAAGACAATGGGAACTTCGCTATTCAGTGCACGAATGTCGGCTGCCAGTGTAAATCCGTCTTTCTTTGGCATCATGACGTCTAAAATGCACAAATCGTATTTTTTATGCGTAAAGGCTTTATAGCCGGCTTCGCCGTCAGGCAACAAATCTACATCGTATCCTTTCGATTGCAGATACTCTCTTAAAATCATGCCAAGATTTTCGTCATCTTCGCACAATAGAATTTTAATTTTTTCGTCTGTCATTTTTCTTGATTTTTTAAAATTGGTAATGAAATAGTAAATTTAGTTCCAATATTGGGTTCGCTTTCCACTTTAATTGTCCCTTTATGATCGGTTATGATTTTTTTTACATAAGCCAATCCAAGTCCAAATCCTTTCACATTGTGCAGGTTTCCGGTGGAAACCCGATAAAACTTTTCAAAAATCCGCTTTAAGTCTTCTTTTCGAATACCTATTCCGTTGTCTTCAATGCTAATGAATATTCTGTCTTTTTCGTTCCATGTTTCGATATTTAGGAGCAGAGGCTTGTTGCTATATTTCAGCGCATTGTCCATTAAGTTGAAAATCACGTTTGTGAAATGAACTTCATCAATCAGTGCCAAATCTTTTTCGGCTTTCAACGAAGGAATAATTTTTCCACCACTGTTGGTTACTCTCAACGAAAAACTGTGTATAACATCCTGAATCAAAGAATTAATATGTATTTCGGTCAAATTTAAAGGCGATTTTTCTTTTTCAAAAATGGCCATTTGCAGTACTTTTTCTACCTGAAAACTTAATCGTTGTGTTTCATCATGTATTACTTTTGATACATGTTGGAGCATTTCGGGCGTTTTTCCAATGTTTGGATCCTGCAGCATCTGCGAAGCCAACGAAATAGTAGCGATGGGAGTTTTCAGTTCATGTGTCATGTTGTTCACAAAATCATTCTTGATGTTGTTTAATTGTTTTTGCCTGAAAATAATGATAATCGCAATGATAAAAATTGTCAGAATAAGTATTACCAAAACAACCGATGGCAGTAATAAATTCATCGAATTCAAAATGTAATTTTGCCTGGTAGGAAAATCTACTTGCAGGTAGTAAGGTTGGTTGGTTTCCTCAAACGGGAAAAGTTTTTGGGTAAATACATTTCCGGTTTGCGATATTTTTTGCTCATCTACTGAGATATTGGTATGCTTGTAAACCAATCTTCCCTGTTTGTCCACTACTGAATAATTAAACGGCAGCGTTACGCCGTTGTTTTCTAAGAGGGTTTGCAGTATGTCGTTCAGTTCGTCAAAGTTTACCCGTTGAGAAATTTCCTTTTGATCCGACTCTCTGAGCCATCTGAAAACAGCCTGATCCAAAATGGTTTTTGAACGTGAAAAATCCTGTTGGAATTTTTTTTGCAAATATCGCGATGTTTCTTCAATTGTTGCTTTACCATGTTTCGTCGATAATTGTATCGACGGCAATTTTTGGTTTAATGTAAAGTCTTTACCTGAATCCATCGCCATGCTGTCGGTTGTCATTCCCAGCACATCTTTTTGTGCATTTCCACTTTTTATTAATCCCTTGCTTTTGGCTGAATAATCCACATCTTCCAATGTTTCCGACAAGTACTGCAATGCTTCGTTTTCTTCAACCAGTCGCACAGCTTGAAATAAACTTCGCTGAACGTTTTCTTTGAACTGGTTTTCGATCATTTCGGCATTTATTCGTACATAGCGGATTTGTACGAGTACCAAACCCACAATTGTAACTACCATTAAAATGATCAATATCCAGATCGTTCTCTTTTTCATACACTATACTTTTGCAAATTTACTTAAAATGAAGTAATTAAAATAGTTTTTTATAAGATTTAACAATATTAAATTAACATAAACAATTCATATCTTAATAAAAACAATTTCTAACGAAAAATGTTTAGTACATAACGAGACTATTCCATTTTTAGTTTAAAAAAATAATTCTTTTTTTAATGATTAAGTAAATTTTAAATGATATTCGTTTCTCAAAGCCGGCAAGTAGTTATTAGTTCGTTAAAAATACAACAACGATTTTAAACTGCAATATGCAATAGCTGTAAACTCAA
The DNA here is from genome assembly GCA_018433525.1 of Paludibacteraceae bacterium. Classification (GTDB taxonomy): domain Bacteria; phylum Bacteroidota; class Bacteroidia; order Bacteroidales; family Paludibacteraceae; genus MVYY01. The sequence continues at coordinate 29,944 of JAHDRA010000064.1, read as the reverse complement.
TTTTCTTTAAAAAATTTATCGTAAAGAGTTTTCTGTTTTATAGCATCTATTTTCTAAACTATGTTTGGCATTTCAAAAAAAAACATTACTTTTGTGGTCTAAAAATCTGGAGTAAAAACAACATCAAATACCAAACACGATGAAAAGGACATTTCAACCTTCGCAAAGAAAAAGAAGAAACAAACACGGATTTCGTGAAAGAATGACTACTGCCAATGGTCGCAGGGTTTTGGCTTCACGCAGAGCAAAAGGAAGAAAAAAACTGACAGTTTCCGATGAAGGACGTCCAAAATTGTAATCAGATACACCAAAAAAATTACATCTAACGTTATTCAAAGTAAGAACTTCGTAAGAGGTTTTTACTTTTTTTGTTTGTTATACACCGATAATATAAATTATTTCTGTACTTTTGGAATAAATTTTTTCACAGAAGTTTATTTCTTCAACTTTGTTCAAAAGACTTTAACATAACTTATGGATTTCAAAAAATTTTGGAAAGAATCTTTTGCAGCATTTGTAGTTAAAAACCTTTTACTGGCCATTGCAATTTTTTTAGCTTTGACATGGATAACATTGTTCATAATTGATATTTATACACATCATGGTGAAGCTGAAATTGTCCCTGATATGAAAGGTTTGTACGTCGAAGAAGCAGAAAATATTTTAAGAGAAAAAGGATTGTATCCAAAAATTATTGATTCCGTGTATGTTAGAGATAAAAAAGCCGGAATTATTATTGAACAAGTTCCACCTCCTAAATCAACACTTAAGAAAAATAGACCGGTATATCTGATCATCAATTCAACTCAAGTTCAAAAAGTTCCAGTTCCTGAAGTTATAGATGTTTCTTCTCGTCAAGCTATTGCCATGCTGCAATCTGTAGGACTTGACATAAGTAAAATTGAATATAAGCCATCAGAGTTCAAAGATTTGGTCATAGACATAAAATATAACGGAGTCAGTATTTTACCCGGGACAAAAATCCCTGAAAGCAGTTCAGTAGTTTTGGTTGTTGGAAGTGGTTATGGCGAGGGTATGTTTTCTGTTCCTTCGCTAAAAGGAATGGGACTGCAGGAAGCCAAACAAGCCGCTCTTTCCAATTCTTTTGTTATAGGGATGGTAAACTTTGATATTCCCCCCAAAGGAAATGATGCAGACTATTTTATATATCGGCAGCTTCCTAAAGCGGGGACTTCTATGCCTGCCGGCAGTCGAATAGATATTTGGTTAACTTCCTCTCCTGCTAAATTATTGGAAGACAAAGAAGAAGATCAAATAATAATTTTGCCGGAAAACGACGAAGTATTTTTTTAAAAAACCAATAAAATCGAGTAAAGAAATTGTTGGAAGTAACAAAATGGGAAGATTTTTCCGATTCGGCTGAAGAGCCGGAACTTTTTGAACATTTTCGATTTATAGCGGATAAAGGGCAAAGCCCCATTCGGATTGACAAATATTTGGTCAATTGCATGGCCAATGTTTCACGTAATCGGATTCAGGAAGCTGCTGATGCAGGAAATATTCTGGTCAACGACAAGCCGGTGAAAGCCAATTACAAGGTGAAACCCAATGATGTTATTTCCATTGTAATGACTTATCCCCCCAGTCAGTTTGAAATTATTCCGCAAAACATTCCCATTGACATTGTTTATGAAGATGATGACCTTATGGTTATCAACAAGCAGCCGGGTTTAGTGGTTCATCCGGGTGTTGGCAATTACGAGGGGACTTTGCTGAATGCGCTGGCTTATCATTTTAAGGATAATCCAAAGTTCGATTTCAACGATTCGCGAATCGGGCTGGTTCATCGTATCGACAAGGACACCTCCGGACTTTTGCTTATAGCCAAAACGGAAGAAGCTAAAACTCATTTGGGAAAACAGTTTTACAACAAAACTACAGAACGTCGTTATCAGGCACTCGTTTGGGGAAACATGAAAGAAGATGAAGGAACAATTGTGGGAGCATTGGCACGCGATCCACGAGACCGCATGATGTTTAAGGTTTTTGATGAAGGCGAAAATCCGTTGGCAAAACATGCCGTTACGCATTATAAAGTGTTGGAACGCCTGACTTATGTAACATTGGTAGAATGCCGACTCGAAACAGGGCGTACGCATCAGATTCGTGTTCACATGAAGCACATTGGTCATCCTTTGTTTAATGACGAGCGTTATGGTGGAAATGAAATTTTAAGAGGTACAACTTCTGCCAAATATAGGCAGTTTATTAAAAATTGCTTCGATATTTGTCCCCGTCAGGCATTACATGCCAAAACATTGGGATTTGTTCATCCTACTACCGGAAAACAAATGAATTTCGATAGCGAACTGCCTGAAGATATGCAGCAGTTGCTCACAAAATGGAGAAATTATAATACCGGGTCGGCAGCAGTGGAGAAAGAAGATTTTTAGTTATTTCCAAAGTTTATTTTTCATTGGGCAAATGTAACTGTGATTTTTCAGTAAAGAAGACAAATAAATACTTAATTTTTTATTTTTTGGATGAAAAAAAATATAGCAATTGTTGCAGGTGGAGATTCTTCAGAAGTAGTGGTATCGTTAAAAAGCGCTGAAGGATTGCATTCATTTATGGATAAACAGCGATTCAACGTATGGATTGTTACGATTATTGGCAAAACTTGGCAAGTGGAGTGCTCTGAAAACGAAAAATATCCGATTGACCGGAACGACTTCAGTTTCACTCGAAAGGGAGAAAAAATTGTATTTGACTTTGCCTATATTACCATACACGGAACACCGGGTGAAAATGGCATTTTGCAGGGTTATTTCAATCTGATTAAGTTGCCTTTTTCCTGTTGCGATGTGTTAGCGGCTGCCGTAACTTTCAACAAATTTACCTGCAATCAGTTTCTTAAAAATTTTGATGTTAAAACGGCAGCTTCTGTTTTGTTGCGAAAAAATGAAAAAATTGACCTGCACGAAATATCTGCAAAAACAGGATTTCCCTGTTTTGTTAAACCTAATGCCGGAGGCAGCAGTTTTGGCGTTAGCAAGGTGAAAAGTATTGATCAGTTGGAACCGGCTATTCAGAAAGCTTTTTCTGAAGACGATGAAGTGGTGGTAGAAAGTTTCCTTGCCGGTATGGAGGTAACTTGCGGAATGTATAAAACAAAAGCAAAACGAGTCGTTTTCCCGTTAACCGAAGTGGTAAGCCAGAATGAATTCTTTGATTATGCGGCCAAATATAATGGTCAGGTTCAGGAAATTACGCCGGCGCGTATCAGTGGCTCGCTTACGGAAAAAGTTCAGTGCCAGACTGCCAGAATTTACGATATTTTAGGTTGTAAAGGACTTGTCAGAATAGATTACATTATTTCCGAAAAGGAGGAGATTTTCCTTCTGGAAGTCAACACCACACCCGGAATGACTGCCACCAGCTTCATTCCGCAACAGATAAAAGCCGCCGGTTTGAATATTACGGATGTGCTGACAGAAATTATTGAAAATGAATTGAATTACCCTACTTTAATTAAATAAATTTATAATGATTCCTTTCAGTGAAATAACAAAAATTATTAATACAGAGCTGAATAAGTTGAATTGGGACAAAAAACCTGAAGGACTTTATCGTCCCATTGCCTATGTGCTTTCACTTGGAGGCAAGCGAATTCGTCCTTCGCTGGTTCTGATGGCCTGCAACCTTTTTTCCGACAAGGTGGAAAGTGCTATTGCTCCGGCTTTGGGAATTGAAATTTTCCATAATTTCACGCTGTTACACGACGATATTATGGACAAAGCGGAACTGAGACGCGGGCAGCCGACGGTTCACAAAAAATGGGATGAAAATACTGCAATTCTTTCCGGAGATTTAATGCAAATAGCTGCCTACCAATTGATTGGGAAAGTTGATGAATTGCATTTAAAAAAGGTGCTGGATATATTTTCCGAAACAGCTGCTGAAGTTTGTGAAGGGCAACAATACGACATGGAATTTGAACATCGTGAAAATGTATCGCCTGAAGAATATCTGGAAATGATTCGTCTTAAAACTGCCGTATTACTTGGAGCTGCATTGAAAATTGGGGCTATTGTTGGCAATGCAAACAGTAAGGATGCCAATTTGCTTTATGAATTTGGAATCAACTTGGGAATGGCTTTTCAGCTGAAGGATGACTTGCTCGATGTTTATGGCGATGAGCAATTTGGGAAAAAAATTGGTGGAGATATTGTAGCCAACAAAAAAACCTATTTGTTGATTTCTGCTCAAAAACTGGCAAAAGGAGCAGATGCCAAAGAGTTGGAAAAGTGGTTGAAAACCGATTCTGAAAATGAGACAAAAGTTGAAGCTATCACCGCTCTTTACAACCGACTTGAAGTAAGAGATATTTGTGAAAATAAAATGCAGGAATTTTTTGAAAAATCCATTGATTGTTTGAATAGGATTTCGGTTGAAGCAGCAAAGAAAATCGAATTAAGGCATTTGGCAGAGCAGTTAATGTCTCGCAAGGAATAATTTTTTAATTTTGACATCGATAAATTTCAAGAATTTTTTTTGAAAAAAATGCCATACAGAAGATTACCAAATACGGACCAATCACGACTTCGGGCTTTACGAATTGCATTAGAAAAGCTCGAAAATCAGGATTTTACGCATCAGATTGTCAATTTTAAAACAATTCATGAGGCGGAAAGCATTTTGGGCGTTTTTGAAAATCAAATGCAACAATACCGACAAGCATTAAAAAATCAGGTTGAAGCCAATAAACGTTACCAAAAACTCGTTGGCAATGTAAGAATGTATATTTCTCATTTTATTCAGGTTTTAAATCTTTCTGTAATTCGTGGCGATATTAAAAAGGAACATAAAAAACTTTATCAGCTTGATCCTGAAGTAAATAATGTTCCAGATTTGACCAGCGAAGCCGCTTTGCTGCATTGGGGTAAATGTATAATTGATGGTGAAAACGAGAGGTTGCGCTTGGGTGGTTTTCCCATTTATAATCCTACCATTGCCAAAGTTAAGGTTCATTACGAAATTTTCAAGGAAAACAAGCTCAATCAGAAACTTTATCAGAGCAATACTTCGCGGACACTCGAAGATTTGGGAAATTTAAGAATAAAAGTGGACGAAATTATTATAGACATCTGGAATCAGGTGGAGGCCAATTTCAAGGACGAGAAGCCTTATTCAAAAATTCAAAAATGCAAGGATTTTGGACTGATTTACTATTATCGCAAGGGAGAAAAAAAACTTTTGCCAGAAGATGCGGAAGAACAAAAAAAATAAACGTATCTTAGTCGATAATCAAAGAAGGTACAACAACTTTATTCATTGGCACGTCAAATTTTCCGACCGGAATTTTTTCTATTAATTGACAATCGAAACCGACCCCTATTTTTAGCGCATCTATACTTTTCAAAAAACGGTCGTAATACCCTTTTCCTCTTCCCAATCTATTTTTGTTTTTGTCGAAAGCCACACCGGGAACAATAACCAACTCGATGGGAGAATGCCAATCAAAAATTTCCAATGGTTCTTCGATGCCGAAAGCACCTTTTTTCAGTGCGTGAAGGCCGGAATATTTTTTTATCACGAAATTTTCTCCTTTTACTGAAGGAAGTAAGATTTGCTTGTCTGTAGCCCATTTTTCTACAACTGTATGAGTTGGAAGTTCATCGGGCAGCGACCAATATAAAAGTATGTTTTTTGCCTGTACAAAGGCAGAGAGTATTTCGATTTTCAAAAAAACCGACTCGGCTTGTTTTTCTTTTTGCGTGTCGCTTATTTGCCGCATTAATTCCCGAATCCGATTCCGAATTTCCTTTTTTTGTTCCTTTGTATTGTCAAAAATGGTCATTTAATGGTCATTTATAGTTGCCCGGCTTCCACCAGAACGATAATTCTATCCAGAATTTTATCTTTTTCGTTATAATCGAACTCCGATTTTAAATTTGCACCAAATAATCTTGCAAAGCCCTGATAGAAAAAAGCTCTGAAACTGCCTCTGTACAATTTTATCAAATCATAGGAAGTGTTGTTGCACTCTCTATCGATAAGCTTAATTAATAGCTTTCCCTGACTCAATGTTAACTTCTTCAATTCCGGTTCGTATTTCTGATAAATATCCTTTTCATATTGAGCCAAAAATTTTTTTCTTTCCTTATCGTTGGGCATCATCATCAACTTTTTATTGGTTTCGGATAATTCCTGAGCCACTAATTTGGCATAAGGCAGCGTTCTTTTCACATCACGAACCATTTTCCAATAATACTGTTCCTCTTTTTTGTTTTTAAAATTCATTTTGGGAAATACCCAAAGATCATGTAAATAAGCCAGAAAAATGGTATCATTTCCCTTAATTTCTACCATTAAACGTGCCCCACCGGGGGGAATGGGCTCATCCATTTGTGCAAATAACGATTGACCAAAAACCGTAAATAAAACAGTAAACAATATCAAAATCCGGCGTTTCATAGCAAACAAAGTTACGCATATTTTTTCAGATATTGTTTCAAAAAAACAAAAAACAAATATTGAATTTCCTCTTAAAATTTGATTTTTTCAAAAAAGAGAAAAATAAGATTTTTTTGAAGAGAGGCATTAAATTTTTTGTTGTTTTGATATTTTACAATAATTTGCAATATAAAAGTTATTTTTGTTACAATGGTAACCTAATTGAAAAATGGTCGCTTCAACATTGTTTCTATTGTTAAGTTTTTCTTTGGAATGTCTCGTAGTTTTTGTCTCAAAACAGAAGTTCGCACCTGCTCAAGGTTAAAATAACGATAGTTGCCATTTTCTGTCTTGATAAGACATTTTTTATGATGGCCAAAATAACTGCTCGTCGCTCCAGCCCTGACCTTCTTTTAAAATCATCATCCCCTCCAAAACCCTTCTAAGATACTGAAATATAAGAATATATGCAAATTTTTCAAAAAACTTTTTGAATATTTTGTATCCTTTTTTATCTTAATGTCTTTAAAAAACTAATTCTCTTTGAGTAACTTTTTGGAGGGGACTCATGATTGAGAACTTTTCATTTTCAGTGCAAAGTTAGAGGTTTTCCGGAATAAGAGAAAAATAATTGAAAAACCAAAAAAAAGTTTTACTTTTTTCGGCAGTTTATTGTACCTTTGTTTTGATTCAGTTTAAAAATTTTGCAATATGAAAAGGAAAAATGGACGAATTCTTGGAATAATTTTTTCAATCCTCATTGTTTTGTTTGCTGTCCTGATGATTTTACCATTTGCTTTTCAGGGGAAAATTTTCAATGCGGTGAAATTGCAAATCAATAAAATGTTGACGGCAAAAGTTGATTTTCAAAATGTTCAATTGAGTTTTATTCGACATTTTCCAAATGCTTCGGTGAGCATTAACGGATTGAAAGTTATCGGAGAAGGTGATTTTGCTGCTGACACGCTGGTTTCTGCCGATAAAATTGAGGCAGTTGTAAATTTGAAAAGTTTGCTTTCCGGAAAAGGTTACGATATTCAAAAGATCAATGTAGTTAATCCGCATATAATGGCTCATGTACTTGCTGATGGAAGAGCTAATTGGAACATTATGAAAGATACGGCAGAAGAAAAAACCGATACTGCTGCCATGAAATTTCATTTAAAGTTAAAAGATGTTTTTATTCAACATGCCAATATCGCTTATTTGGACGAACAGAGCAACATGAAAGTCATTATCAGCAACCTGAAACATCATACCAGTGGAGATTTAACTGCCGACAGCTCGCTTCTGTCTACACAAACAACCATCGATTCCATTAGCTTTTGGATGAATGGTATTCCATACCTTTTAAGGGCCAATGCAGAACTGAATGTAGATATCGACGCCAATATTAACGACATGAAATTTGCTTTTAGCAAAAATTCTTCACGAATCAACGCTATTCCATTTTCTTTTGAAGGGTGGGTAAAAATGTTGGACGAAGGTTTCGATATGGACATTAAGTTAATTGCCAATAAAGTAGATTTAAAATCAATTCTTTCCATGATTCCGGCCATCTATTCCAATTCTTTTAAAGATTTGAAAACCGGTGGAGAAGTCAGTTTGAATGGTTTTGTCAAAGGTCAGATGAAAGACGAAAATTATCCGGCTTTTGATGTCAATTTGTCGATAAACGATGGCTGGTTTCAATATCCTTCATTGCCTCAATCCGTTAAAAATATTCAGCTTGCCTTCCAAATTGTCAATCCCGGTGGTTCGCTCGACAGTACTTTAATTGACCTTTCCAAGTTTTCTTTAACGTTGGGGAGTAATACTTTCAATGCTGCAGCTAAAATTGCTTCCATCATTTCCGATCCCGATATTCGCGCCAAAGCTTCAGGGCGAATTGATTTGGGAATGGTAAAATCCTTCTATCCTTTGGAACCCGGCACGAATTTGAACGGCTTGCTCGACCTCGATTTGAATTTGAATGGGAAAATGTCGTATCTGGAAAATAATTTGTACGATAAATTTGAATTTCAGGGAAAATTGCTCGCCAACAATATTTTTCTGAAAACAAGCTCTTTGCCACAAGATATTTCTGTTAATCGAGCTCAGGTTTTTTTCAATAACCGATATGTAAATTTATCGGACTTTCAATTGAAAATCGGCAAGAACGATTTGCAGGCAAACGGAAAACTTGAAAATTTCCTGGCCTATGCTTTGAAGAACAAAACTTTAAAAGGACAGCTGAACTTGCAATCCAATTATTTGAACGTGAATGATTTCCTCACCGAAACAACAGAAACTAAAAATGAAAAAATGGAATTGTTGGTAATTCCTCAAAATATTGATTTCACACTTCAGGCATTTTTCAAACAATTGCTTTACGACAAAATGAATTTTTCCAATATTCAGGGAAAACTTTTGGTACAAAATGGTGAAATTAAATTTCAAAATCTCAATTTGGATGCCTTTGGAGGAACGTTATTGGCAAATGGACTTTACAGCACGGCAAATGTTGCGAAACCATATGCAGATATAAATCTGAATATTAAAAATGTGGCTTTTAATCAAATTTTTTCGCAAGTTGCTTCATTTCAAAAATTTGTTCCATTTTTCGAAAAAGCTACCGGAAATTTTTCTACCACATTGTCGTTGAATACTTTATTGAATAACGACATGAGCTTGAATCTGAGTTCATTAAAAGCCAACGGAAAATTTTCAACTTCGTCAGTTGCTTTAAAAGATGTTCCGGCATTGTCGGCATTGGCATCAGGCCTGAAAAAACCAGAATTAAGCAATCCATCATTGAAAGACCTTGCTGTGAATTTTGAAATATCAAACGGGAAACTGTTTACCAAACCATTCGACATAAAATTGGGAGATATTAAAATGAATTTGGGAGGTTCAATGGGTTTGGATCAATCACTTGATTTTAAAGGAATTGTTCAATTACCGGATCAGCTAAATGCCGGTCGCTTTTCAAACTTTAACGTAACAATTGGTGGAACCTACGAAAAACCAAAAGTGAAATTGGATTTGTTGGATACATTTAACGAAGCGCTTGAGGAAACAAAAGCAAAAATTAAAGAAGAAGTTACCACACAAGTAGATGCAGCCAAAAAAGAAGTCGTCGAAAAGGCTCGGAAAGAACGTGAGGCTGCTTTAAAAGAAGCACAGGTTCAAGCAGATAAAATAAGATTGGAAGCTAAAAAAGCTGGCGATAAACTGATTGAAGAGGCCACCCTGAAAGGCAACGAATTGGTTGAGAAAGCAGCCAATCCAATTGCCAAAAAAGTTGCCGAACAATCCGCTCGCAAGCTGGTAGAAGAAGCCCGAAAGCAAGCCGATAAACTGAATGCGGATGCCGAAATTCAAGCCAATAAAATTATTGAGAATGCTTCGAAAAGTACGAATTTCTAATTCTAGAGCATTTATGCAAGATTGGTAATTAAGTACCTTAATTTCAACAAATTATATATTTTGAAAATATTTGTCATGCGTTCAAAAATTTCTTTGATTACAGTATTGTTGTTTTTCTGTGTAGCAATTTTGGGTCAAACTGCTGCCGAAGCAGACCGACTTTTTCAGCAAAACCAGTTTCAGAAAGCACGCGATGCCTATAAAATATTATTGGAGAAAAGGCCAAAGGATGCTTTGTATAATTATCGGTATGCGCGTTGCTGTTACGAATTGAAAGATGATGAAAATGCCATAAAACATTTTGAACTTTCAGGTAATCGATTTCCTTTGACAAACAAGTATTTGGGAGAATTGTATATGAAAACTTACCGTTTTTCCCAATCGGTAGCAGCCTACGAAGAATATCTAAAAACCATAAATGAAACCGACAAGGAATTCTTAACAATTCAAAAAGCAAAAAAGAAAGCTGAACTGGCAGAAAAAATGATTCAAAGAGTGGACGATATTCAAATCATTGATAGTGTGGTGGTTAATAAAGACCATTTTTTGGAATTTTACAAATTCACTAATGACTTGGGTTCGCTATCGGCAACACCTGTGAAAATAGGCAAAAAAAAGGATTTTAAAATAACTTATACCACTCAACGTCAGGATAGAAAGTTGTTTTCCGATACTGTTCACGGTCAAATGGATATTTTTACCTCTTACAAGCTTTTGGATGAATGGTCAAAACCCGAATCGGTTTCCGATATAATCAATACCAAAGCTAACGAAAATTATCCTTTTTTACTTTTGGACGGTGTTACCATATATTTTGCGTCGGACGGAGATAATTCTATTGGAGGCTACGATTTGTTTGTTTCCCGCTTCCGTCCGGAAACCAACACCTATTTTCAACCCGAAAACATTGGAATGCCTTATAATTCGATTTACAATGACTATATGATGGTTATTGACGACATTCATCAAGTGGGATGGTTTGCCACCGATCGCTTTCAGCCGGAAGGAAAAGTAATTATTTTTTCCTTTATCCCCAACACTAAAAAAACCATTCTCCAGTCAGAGGATTCAGAATATATAAGAAAAGCAGCACAGTTACAACTATTCAAAAAAGCCAAAAATTTCAATTCGGATATTATTCCTCAAACATCATTCGCTGATGAAGATTCGGCTCATAAAATTTTCTTTGTAGTGAACGATTCTGTAATCTACACGGATGACAATCAGTTTAAAACCGAAGAGACCCGTAACTTGTGGAATGAACTGGAGAAATTAAATTCGCAACTAAATCAAAAACGTATTCAATTGGAACAACTGAGAATGCAATACAGTCAGCAGGAAGAAACTCAAAATGAATTGGCGCCAAAAATTCTGACTTTGGAAAGGGAAATTTCGGAAATGGAAGATCAGTTAACTACAAAAACCTTTGAACTCAGAAATAAAGAAAATATAAACTTAATGAAGTAGTTGTATTTCGAAATTTATTTTTTATTTTTACCAAAAATTTTAAGACAATGGACATAGCAATAGCTATTATTCTGATTTTGGTTGGTGTTTTTTTCTTTCTGGTAGAATTTTTTCTGGTGCCGGGAATTTCGTTTGCGGGCATAGCCGGTTTTTTGTTTGTTGGTGCCGGAATTTACTATTCCTATTCCCAGTTGGGAACAACAGCAGGGAATGTTTCTATTGCAGGCAGTGTTGTTCTTTTGGCCGTTGCAGTTTGGATTTTTTTGCGACGCAAAACATTGGAAAGAATCAGTTTAAAGGCAAAAATAGATTCCAGTATTGGTTCTGTCGAAGAATTGAACATTCATGCGGGAGACACGGGAATTGCGCTCTCAAGACTTGCTCCAATGGGAAAAGTCAAAGTAAATGGACAAACCATAGAAGCCAAAAGTGTAGATGAATTTATTGATGAAGGAACCCCAATTTTGGTAAAGGAAGTTTTCAAAACCAATGTGTTGGTAGAACGTATTTCGGAAAATTCAAATAATGAACATGCTTAAATTTATAAATTATGATGGGAATTGAAATTGTATTACTGATTGTTCTGGTCGTTGTTTTATTATTGTTTTTTTACTATGTCCCTTTTTTGTTGTGGCTCTCGGCAAAAGTTTCCGGTGTGAGTATTTCTCTGGTGCAGCTTTTCCTCATGCGCATCAGAAAAGTTCCGCCTCACTCTATTGTTCAATGCTTGATAGAAGCTCACAAAGCCGATTTGCGCGAAATAAAACGCGATGAACTGGAAGCTCACTACCTTGCCGGCGGACACATCGAAAGAGTGGTTCATGCTTTGGTCTCAGCTTCTAAAGCCAATATTGATTTAACTTTCAAAATGGCAACTGCTATCGATTTGGCAGGAAGAGATGTTTTTCAGGCCGTCCAAATGTCGGTCAACCCAAAAGTTATCGATACACCGCCGGTAGCTGCGGTTGCTAAAGATGGTATTCAGCTGATTGCTAAAGCGCGCGTTACGGTGCGGGCCAATATCAAACAGTTGGTTGGTGGAGCCGGAGAAGAAACAATACTGGCAAGAGTAGGAGAGGGAATTGTTTCCTCCATTGGTTCGGCCGAATCGCATAAGGCAGTTTTGGAAAATCCGGATTCCATTTCCAAGTTGGTATTGAAAAAAGGTTTGGATGCCGGCACGGCATTTGAAATTTTATCCATAGACATTGCCGATATCGACATAGGAAAAAATATTGGTGCCCAGTTGCAAATGGATCAGGCCGAAGCCGATAAAAATATTGCACAGGCTAAAGCTGAAGAACGTCGGGCTATGGCTGTTGCCCTTGAGCAGGAAATGCGGGCAAAATCACAGGAAATGCGCGCAAAAGTAATTGAAGCTGAAGCTGAAGTACCTAAAGCTATGGCTGAAGCATTGAGAAACGGGAATCTGGGTGTGATGGACTACTACAGATTGAAAAATATTGAAGCTGATACTGCTATGCGTGAAAATATCGGTAAACCCTCCGATAAGACCAAATAAAGTAGCTTCTAAATTTAATGGTTACTGAATCTGAATTGAACCTTGTTTGCTGAAAAATTATTTTGATTGGAAACAAGTAGATCAAATCTAAATTTTAAGAGGGTGTCCCAAAAGGACACTTTCTTTTTTAGGCATATAGGTGAAAAAGTAGACTGAAATCTTCTTGAAAGTTGAAAATAAGATATTTATATAAAGAAATTATTCGATGTAATTGACTTCGGGTTGAAGTTGAATATCAAATTTGTTTTTTACTGAAAGTTGAATTTCTTCGGCCAATTGTTTAATTTCACTGCCCGAAGCTCCACCACAATTAACAATTACCAAAGGTTGCTTTGCATAAACAGCGACTTTTCCAACCTGTTTACCTTTCCAGCCGCATTGTTCAATAAGCCATGCGGCAGGAATTTTTTCTTCTGTTTCAGATACATAATAATGAGGTATTTCGGGATATTCACTTTGCAAACGCTGAAAATGCACTTTGGAAACGACCGGATTGACAAAAAAACTGCCGGCGTTGCCCATTGTTCTGAAATCGGGTAATTTTTGGCTCCTTATTTGTATAATGGTTTCCCTAATGGTTTGCAGGTTTATGTTTCCTCTTTTTCTGACTTCTTCTTCCAAATGCTGGTAATGAAGCCTGAAATTAGGTTTCTTCGACAGACGGAAGACCACAGAAGTCAAAATGTATCGACCTTTGTATTGATTTTTAAAAATACTTTGACGATAACCGTATTGACAATTTTCTTTGGAAAATTCCATCAATTGAGAAGTTGCAGTATCAATTGCTTTCACTTTTTCAATGGCTTCCTGAACTTCCATACCGTAAGCGCCAATATTCTGGACGGCTGCTGCACCCACTTCTCCCGGAATTGATGAGAGATTTTCAATGCCACTCCAGTTATTTTTTACACAAAATTCGACAAACTGATCCCACACAACTCCCGAGCCCACTTCAAAATAGACAAATTGGTCGTCTTCCTTTATTTTTTTCATTTGCCGAATTCCGGAATGTAAAACGACACCCTTAAAATCGTTCAAAAACAGCAAATTGCTTCCCTGTCCAATCACAAACCATTTTTTTTGTTTTAATGTTTTCGACAAATCTAAAGCTTCTTCAACCGTGTAAAATTCGATAAATTCTTCGGCTTTTACGTCAATGCCAAAAGTATTGTGCGAAAGGAGGGAATAGTTGTATTTAATATTCATTCTTGAGAAGTTAAGAAAGTCGGTTTTGTAGGAAACGGATTATTTTTTCTCTTTCATCGGGATGAAACCAAGTAATGTCTTTGTCGTGATTGAACCATGTTAATTGTCTTTTGGCATAATGTCGGGTGTTTTGTTTAATTTTATCGACAGCTTGTTTTAGTGTAATTTTACCGTCCATAAATTCGAAAAGTTCCTTATATCCAACAGTGTTCAAAGGATTTAAGTTCTTAAAAGCGTAAAATTGTTTTGCTTCCTCCAATAAGCCTTCTTCCATCATTTGATCTACTCTTGCATTGATGCGTTCATACAATTCATGACGAGGTCTGTTCAGCCCTATTTTAACAATATCGAAAGCTCTTTTTTTGTGAACGCCGGTTCTTAATGCCGAAAAAGGATTTCCGGTGATGGAACAGATTTCCAGCGCATGCAAAATTCTTTTGTAATTATTTGGGTCCACTTGTTGATAATATACAGGATCCAATTTTTTCAATTCTTGTCGAATGTATTCAAGTCCCTGATTTTCATATTGTTTTTTCCAGAAGTTTCTTGTAGTGGTATCTACTGTCGGGATGTTGTCGAGTCCTTTGCATACAGCATCAATGTAAAGCATTGAACCTCCAACCATTAGGGCGATGTGATTGGTCGCAAAATGTTTTTCAAGCAATGCGAGAGCTTCCTGTTCAAATTGTCCGGCACTGAAATTTTCAAAAATTGAATGAGAACCGATAAAATAATGTTTTACTGTGGAAAGTTGTTCGGATGTAGGTGCAGCTGTACCAATTTTCAGTTCTTTGTATATTTGACGCGAATCGGCCGAAATGATGGGCGTTTGTAAATTTTGGGCTACTTGCAGGCTTATTTCGGTTTTACCTACACCGGTAGGGCCAAGAATTACTATTAAGGTTGATTGCATTCGTAAAAAATAAAAAAACAGAAAATAAACCCGTTATTTTCTGTCAGTGAAAAAAATCAGTTGAAATCAAAAGTTGGTGTCATCATTGAACAGATTGCTGTCGTCATCGAAATTGAAATCGCTAAATCCTTCTTCATCCAACTCATCCAGTTCAAAATCTTCGTCGCCATAAAAGTTTTCTTCCACATTCAGTTTTGGAGCCTGATTCACATCATTTTCGCTTAAGGTTTGTTCGGGTGGATTGCCGATTGATTTGATGCAAACCGGCTTTTCAAGTTTTTTTCGTGGAATAATTTCACTTAGTTCTATAAAAAATGCTCTATCAGCAATCATATCAAACACATACATGAGTTTTTGTTTCTCGTCGGTAAGCAACTCTTCCAATTTTACTTTATCCATCACCAAATTATCATATTCTGAGGAAGAATCCATCTCAATAAGGGTAATTTCCTGCTCTTTTTCCCAGTCGTCAGAACAGAGGAAAAAAGAAGTAATCTGGTCTTTTTTGAAGTTTACGGCATCCAGAATGGCATTATGTAAGTCAAAGAAAGTTGCTTCAGCATCTATATCTATTACTCTTAAGAAATTGTCCACTTCGTCCGATAATATAGTAAATCTAAAAACCATAGCTTTTGTTGTTTAAGTTTCGACGGTAAAAATAGTAATTTTTTTGGAGCTAATAAGCATTTTCTCCCGATTTTTTCAGAAAAAAAGCCGTTTAAACAATAATTAAACAGCTTTTAAAAGATATTTATTGATCGAATAGCCATAAATTAATTTCGAAGTATTTCCTCAATAGCCTTAACGTTAGATCTGAATTTTTTGTCCGTATCCATAAGATCACTAATAATTTTGCAGGCGTGGAGTACAGTTGCGTGATCGCGCTCTCCAATGGCTTTTCCAATCGAAGAGAGAGAATTTTTAGTGAACTGTTTGGACAGATACATGGCTATTTGACGCGCCTGAACCACTTCTCGTTTACGACTTTTGGTAAAAATGGCATCTACCGGGATGGAGAAATAATCGCAAACCGTATCACGAATTTTTTCTACCGTGTTTATTTTTTTGGGGATATTTACAATACGACTGACGACTTTCTCGGCAAGTTGCAGGTCGATGGGCATATCTGTGAGGGTTGAATGTGCCAGCAGTGAAATCAAAACACCTTCCAAATCACGAATATTATCGGTAACATTTTGGGCAATAAAATTCACTACATCTTCTGGTATATCCAATCCATCGCAATAAATTTTGTTTTTTAGTATTTCTTTCCGAAGTTCAAAGTCGGGTTTTTCGATTTCGGCCGAAAGTCCCCATTTGAATCGGGTCAGCAAACGTTGTTCCAATCCTGCCATCAGTAACGGAGAACGGTCGGAAGTCAATATCAGTTGTTTGCCCGATTGATGCAGATGATTGAAAATATGGAAAAAAGTGTTTTGGGTGGCCGTTTTTCCCGAAAATTCCTGAATATCGTCGATAATCAAAACTTCGATGGTTTGGTAAAAATTTACAAAATCGTTGACCGTATTGTTTCGTACCGCATCGGTGTACTGAATTTGGAAAGTATTGGCCGAAAGATAAAGCACTCTTTTATCTGGATGCATTTGTTTGGCTTTCACCCCAATGGCATTGGCTAAATGCGTTTTTCCCACACCTGACTCTCCATAAACAAAAAGAGGATTGAAAGCTGTTTTTCCCGGTTCTGCTCCAATGGTGATACCGGCAGTACGAGCCAGTTTATTACTTTTTCCTTCTATCAGAGTATTGAAATTATATTTCATGTTCAATTGTGGATCGATATTGGGCAATGAAGATTTGTCGTAAGGATTTTTTGATCCTTGCGTGGCATTTGAGTTTTTTAATTTTGGCTGTTCAGCTGTACTGGGGATTTGTGTGCCTTTTCCATTGGTTTGATCAATCAATACACGATATTCCAATTGAGTACCGGCTCCAATTTCTCTGTAAATAGTTCTACTAAGCAAATCGATGTATTTTTCCTCGATATACTCAACAAAAAATTGACTTGGTACCTGTACAACAAAACGATTGTTTTCATACTGCAAGGGGATAATAGGTTCAAACCAAGTTTTGTAGGACGCTTCGTTGATATTGTCCCTGATAACTTTAAGGCAGCGTTCCCATAGTTGTTCGTGCATCTTCATTTTTTTAATCCATTCAAAAAAGTAAACAAGTGAGATTTTCAGCCAAAAAAAGATTTTCAAAATTTTACTTTTGAAAATTCTACTTAGACGTACGGCTGCATTTAGTTAGGCAAAAATCTAAAATTTTTTTGACAAGAACAAATCTTTTTTTCTACAAAAAAAATCAGATTTTTCATTTGGTTAACTGTCAGTGCTTTGATGAAACAAATTCATATTCAGTTAATTGCATAATAAATTTTTAAAAATTATCCTGATTCTAAAGGTGTTAACAAAAAGAAATCAGAATTTGAATTTTTTCCGATTTCTTACATTGAAACCTTTTATTAACAAGTGTTTCAATGATGTTAAAAAAATAAATTCAAAATTATTTTCAAATTTTTATTTAGAGAAATTCTAAATAAATTCTATTTCGTTTTGCTCCCAAAAAGTGAGAAGTGTACGTAACGTTTCGGATTATTTTTCAAGTCGATCAATAATTGATTGGCACTGGAGGAAGTATTTGCCAAATTCAGATAAAATTGCTGGTCGGTGAGAAGCATGCCCAAACTTCCTTCTCCGTTATTGATTTTATTGGTAAGCAAATTCAAATTGGAGACAGTTTGATCAACGTTGTTCATAGTTGAAGCAAAATTAATTTCTTTCAGATTGGAAGTTACGGATTTGAAATCGGAAGAAGCTCCATTCAAATTACTCATGATAGATGGAAGCTGATATTTCATCAGATTTTTCATTTGTGCCGAAGTTTCTGCCAGGTCGGCAGTTGTTTTTTCAATGGAAGTGAGGCTGTTGTTTAATTTTTCGCCTTCGGTAATAGAACGAATGGAACGCAAAAGCGAATCGGTTTGTGTAGAAATACTTTCAATTTTTGGTAACAAATTGGAACTCAAGTCGGCCATGAGTCCGGGTTTGATTTCCGATTGGAGTGTATCTCCGTTGTTGCAAAAATTTTGAGAAGAAGCGTAGGGCGCAAAAATCAACTGAATGGCTTTTCCTCCCATCAAACCGTTGTCGAATAATTGAATCTTGGTGTTTTTGGGAAGATTGATTTTTTTTTCGATAGTAATTTTCACTAAAAATGGTTTTTCCTTTGAAAAGTCGTATTGAATTTCGTCAACCTGTCCAACTTTATATCCTTTTATAAATACGGGAGAAGATGCAACCAAACCATCCAAATTTTCATAAGTAGTATAATAAGAACGGGTTGAGGTAAAAATATCAATTCCTTTCAGAAAGTTTAAACCGAAATACAACAAAAAAATGGCTACAAAAACCATCAATCCGATTTTTACTTCTTTATTAAAAAAATTTTTTTTCATAACTTGAATATTATCAGAATTTATTTTTTTTCATAAACAATTTATTGTTTTTGCTATCAAAAAGATATTTAGAGCTTTTCTTAGAGTTTTTCAGAAACCACAGTTTTAGAAATTTTGTTATTTGCCTGTCAAGCGCAAAGCCTCCTTGACATCAACTTTTTTACCGTTAACGAAAGCAACGATAAAAGCTTGGGGAAATTTCGCCGACAAATTGTTTTTTAATTGAACGATTTTATTGTAATCGGTTTCAGCTCCAACGGTGTATTTGTACAGTTCGTTCTCAATGTAATAATCAACGGATTTTAGGCCTTTAAGTTCATTCGCTTGGGGAGATAATTTCTTTTTTGAAGCCAGAATTTGTAATTTGAAAACAGGTTGTTGTGTTGACGGTAAAATATTTTCTGTTTGTTTTTCTTGATTCGTAATGTTGGCAGTATTGATGTTTTCAATTTCTGCTTGCTGTATAGGAGTTGAATAATTGTTTTGACTTTCTGAAACTATGTTTTCCGATTTTTTGGAAGGAGCTTGATTGGAAACAGACGTAGAATTTGGCTTGCCGTTTCGCTTGTCGTGTTCTTTTTTGAACTCTAAAAATGCGGTGTAGATAGCTTGAGCCATCTTTTTTTGTCCATATTCGGAACTTAAAAAAAGTTCTTCTTCCAGATTGGAAATAAATCCGAGTTCTATCAGTGTGCTGGGACAGGCAGAGCGATGAAGTACCCAAAATCCGGCCTGACGAACGCCTCTGTCCAAACGTCCGTTTCTATCGAGGTGTTGTTGCACCAACGAAGCAAATTCGATACTTTTATCCAGATATTTGTCCTGCATAAATTCAAACATTATATAGGAATCAACCGAAGTCGGGTCGAAACCCTGGTATTTGGTTTGATAGTTTTCTTCCAGCAAAATCACTGAGTTTTCACGCATGGCAACTTCAAGATTTGCATTTGTTTTGGCCAAACCCAGTGTATAAGTTTCTGCCCCGTAAGCCGAAGAACTTTTCGAAGAATTGGTATGAATGCATATAAAAAGATCAGCATGATTTTCGTTGGCTATGTCGGCGCGTTCCTGCAGGGTAAGATATTTATCGGTTTTTCGTGTGAGTACAACTTTCAATTCCTTATTGTTTTCCATGAGTTTAGCCAATTCTTTGGCAACAGCGAGATTGATATCTTTTTCTCTTGAAATTTTACCCATTGCTCCCGGATCATGTCCTCCATGTCCGGCATCGATTACCACTACAAATTTTTTTTCCTGCGCAGCAACACTGGAAGCGAAAATGGATAAAAACAATATCAGGAAACCGTAAGGCAACAATAAGTACTTTTGAAATGGAATTTTCATGCCAAAAAATTTTTTGTCTTTTTCCGCATCGAATCGTTTTTTTATCTTCTGATGAACTATAACCCGTTCATTAATTTTCCAAGTTTTTACAATCCTTTTATTTTCTGCAAAATTAATCTTTTTTATTTCAAATTCCATTGGATAAATTTGAAATTAATCATAAAAAAGGGGATAGATACTGTAGATAGCTTTTTTTTTCCTTAAATTTGCAGCTTAATTGAAAATGTTTAATCCCAAGGATGCACCATAATTTTAAATTTCACAATAGCCTGAAATGTAAATTATTCCTCTTAATTACAGGGTTGAATATTTCATTTTGTCTGCAAGCAAAGAATTTAAATCCATCACCTTCCGATACTCTTCAAGCATTGCCAGATTCGGTTTTAACTACAAACGATAGCTTAACCGTATCTGTACCCAGAGAAAACCCTAACAAAATTGATGCCGAAATCATTTATTCTGCTTCCGATTCTATTGTTTTTTATGGAAATGGAACAGGTTTTTTGCATGGGAAAGGCGATGTGAAGTATAAAAACATAACATTGCAGGCCGATTTTATTCGTGTTAAAATGGATAGCAGCCTGATTTATGCCAGAGGAACGACTGATTCGCTGGGAAATAAAATTGGAGAACCTGTTTTCAGTGAGGGTGAAGCAACTTATTATTCGAAAGAGCTGACCTACAATTTACAAAGCAAAAAAGGATATATTCGAAATGCAGTTACCCAGCAGGGAGAAGGTTATGTTATCAGCGATAAAACAAAAAAACTGGATGATAATATTTTGCTGATTGCCGACGGCAAATATACTACCTGCGATAAGCATGATAATCCCGATTTTTATCTATATTTGACCAAAGGAAAAATAAAACCCGGAGACTACATTGTTACCGGTCCTGCTTACCTGGTGTTGGCTGATGTTCCTTTACCAATTGCTGTTCCTTTTGGTTTTTTCCCTTTTACCGACAAATATTCTTCGGGTATATTAATGCCCAACTATGCTGATGAACTGAATCGCGGTTTCGGGTTGACTAATGGAGGCTATTATTTTGCCTTGAGCGATTATGCCGACTTGGAATTGTTGGGAGATATTTATACGAAAGGAACTTGGGCTCTTACTGCCAATTCACGATACATAAAAAAGTATAAATATAATGGGAATTTCAGTTTTAGCTATCGGGTGGATGTTACCGGCGAAAAAGATTTACCCGATTACAGTAAGGCGACCAATATGAATATTCGTTGGACACATTCGCAGGATCAGAAGGCAAATCCGTATTTTACATTTACATCCAGTGTTAATTTTTCAACCAGTGGTTACAACCGAAGTAATATCAACAGCTATTTTAATCCAAATTTGAATTCGGAAAACACCAAAGGTTCCAGTATATCTTTTACAAAAAGATTTCCTTCTCAATCCAATCTAAGTTTGTCGGGAAGTATGTTGATAAATCAACGTACAAAAGATTCCACCATCAGTCTTACATTACCGACTCTTAATATTGCTGTCAGCCGTTTTTCTCCATTCAAGCGAAAAAATGCTGTTGGTAATGAAAGATGGTACGAAAAAATTTATATGTCCTATTCGGGTACTTTTGCCAATAGCATTGATACAAAAGAATCTTTGCTGTTGTCATCTTCGCTTTCCAAAGACTGGCGAAACGGAATGCGGCACAGTATTCCGGTGAGCGCTACTTTCAATTTATTCAAGTATATAAACATCTCTCCTTCTTTCAATTACACTGAACGCTGGTATTTACGATCTGTGGATAAGAATTGGGATAGCGATAAACAAAAAGAAATAACCGATACGGTTAGCGGTTTTAACAGAGTTTACGATTTTAATATGGGCGTTTCGGCTTCTACCAAACTTTATGGCTTTTTTATTCCTATTCGTTCCATTTTTGGAGACAAAATTGACCGTATTCGGCATGTTTTTACTCCAACGATCGGTTTCGGATATGCTCCCGATTTTGGTGATCAGCGTTGGGGATATTACGATTCCTACAAAAAAACGACCAAAGATCCTTCCAATCCTGCCAGCATGATTGAAGAAGAAGTTGTATATTCCCACTATCAGGGAAGTTTGTACGGATATCCGGGTTCAGGTAAGTCGGGAAATATCAATTTTTCATTTGCCAACAATATTGAGATGAAACTCAGAAACGACAATGATACAACAGGGAAAGCACCTTTTAAAAAAGTCAGTCTGATTGATAATTTTTCGGTAAGTGGAGGATATAATCTGGCAGCCGATTCCATGCAATGGTCAAATTTTAGTACCAATCTTCGAATTAAATTCAGTGACAGATATTCGTTAAATCTTAGTGGAGCATTTGACCCTTATATGTATGGATTAAATCAGTATGGGAATCCGGTCAGAATCAATAAATTGCGTTGGAATTATCATAAATTTCCCAAATTTCTCGGAACAAATGCCTCTTACAGTCTGGCTTTGAACAACGATACTTTCAAAAAACTTTTTTCGCGGGGAGACAGCAAAAAAACAGATGACAAGAAAGATGCTTCCTCGAAAGCAAATCCAGATAATCCTGATGATGAAAGCATTACGACTTCACCGGAAATAAATCAGTTGGGACTTTCGGAAAAATCAAATCAGGAAATTCAGACTGATGCAGATGGTTACCAGAAAGTAACTATTCCGTGGAATATCAATATCAGTTATTCTGTTCGATATGCCAATACAAATGTTTTCGACAAGGAAAAAATGGAATACAAAATGGGATTTACCCACAACTTAAGCTTTTCGGGAGACATTTCGCTGACGCCCAAATGGAGAATTAGCTCGAGTACTTCTTATGATTTTGTTGCAAAACAATTTACCTACACCAGTATTAATGTTTCGCGCGATTTGCATTGTTGGAACATGTCAGCCAGTTTTGTTCCTTTTGGACCTTTTCAGTCCTATTATTTCAGAATTGGTGTCAATTCCAGCATGTTGCGCGATTTGAAGTATGAAAAACGCAGTGGTTACGGTTCTACGCCCATTACCTGGTATTAGCAATAAAAAATTTCAATATTAAATGAACTTTTTGACTAAAAATCAGTTTATTGGTAATAAAGGACAAAAAAATTAGAAACAAACAATTAATTGAATATAAATTTAACAGAGTAAAAAATGAGAATTGAAGAAAACAAATCAGTGTCAGCTAAATACGATTTATTTGTTGACGGAGAAAATCAAGGTGAATTGGAATTAATGGAACGTGCAACCGAAGAACGTCCGCTGAGTTTTATTTATGGAGTGGGAATGATGCTTCCCAAATTTGAAGAGAATTTATACGGATTGCAAGCCGGCGATTCTTTTGAATTCACCATAAATGATGAAGATGCATATGGCCCTTACGATGAAGAAGCAGTTATCGATTTGGACAAAAAAATCTTCGAAGTGGATGGAAAAATTGATGAAAACGTAGTATTTGAAGGAAATGTTGTTCCTTTAATGGATACGGATGGCAATCGATTTAATGCCCAAATTGTTACGGTAACCGATGAGCTTGTTACGGTAGATTTGAATCATCCGTTGGCAGGTCAGAATCTGCATTTCAAAGGTCAGGTGTTGGAAGTACGTGATGCTTCAGAAGCCGAATTGGCCGCTTTAATGAACAATTCGTGCAGTTGTGGCGGTAATTGCTCTTCTGAGGAAGGTTGCGACTGTGAAAGCGACAGTTGTGAAGATCCCAATTGCTCCTGCAATAAGTAATTTTATTTTTGAATTTTAAGCAATGGAAAAGGTTATACAGCCTTTTCCATTGCATTTTCTTTTTCAGTAATAACGATTTTTTAGTTATGTCGAACACCATTGGCAAGTTTTTTACATTTACCTCTTTTGGCGAATCGCACGGCAAAGCCATTGGAGGCGTTATTGATGGATGCCCGCCGGGAATAGAGATAGATGAAACATTCATTCAGAACGAATTGAATCGTCGTCGTCCGGGACAATCCAATATCTCAACGCCCAGACAAGAAGAGGATAAGGTTGAATTTCTTTCAGGAATTTTTGAAGGAAAATCTACAGGAGCGCCTATCGCTTTTGTGATTTGGAATGAAAATCAAAGAAGTGCAGATTACAATCATTTGAAAGATGTTTTTCGACCATCACATGCCGATTTTACTTATCAGCAAAAATATGGCATACGCGATTATCGGGGAGGTGGCAGAAGCTCTGCACGTGAAACGGCAGCCAGAGTAGCAGCAGGCGCAATTGCCAAGTTGGCTTTGCGAAAAATGGGCATTCAAATCAATGCTTTTACTTCGCAAGTAGGACATATTGCCATGAGCAAAACTTACGAAGATGTTGATTTTTCACTAATCGAGACCAATTCTATTCGTTGTCCGGAACCGGAAACTGCCGAAAAGATGATAGCTTACATCCAACAGTTAAAGGAAGAAGGTGATTCTATAGGTGGCATCATTACCTGCGTAGTCAAAGGTGTTCCGATTGGCTGGGGAGAGCCTATTTTCGACAAACTTCAATCGCGTTTGGCACAAGCCATGTTAAGCATAAATGCAACTCACGGTTTCGATTACGGAAAAGGTTTTGAAGGTGTGGCGCTCAGAGGTTCGCAAATGAATGACGAATTTGTGAAAGATGGCGACAGAATCACTACGCGAACCAATAATTCCGGAGGCATTCAGGGAGGAATAAGTAACGGGCAGGATATATATTTTCGTGTCCTTTTCAAACCAGTGGCAACCATTTCAAAAAAGCAAAATACGGTAGATATTCATGCTCAGGAAGTGGAACTGGAAGCTCGCGGACGACACGATCCCTGCGTTTTGCCACGTGCTATTCCGATAGTAGAAGCCATGACAGCACTTACTTTGATGGATTTGTCCATCATTAAAATCTGAATTATCGAAGAAGCTTTTATTGAATAATATTTTTCAAAAAAATGCTGGCTTCCTCTAAACTTTGTATTTTTCCTACATCCAGCACTTTTATTTCATTATTGGTGTAGCCCGAAATTTTTTCTTTATCCACATTACTCAAATAAAAGTCGATAATGGAAAAAACTTCATTCCATTTTTCCATGAGTTGAAAAACTTTTGGCGACAAAATTTGAATTCCGGAAAAGGCAAATTTCTGATAAAGCTGTAAATTTATTTCCTGCGGTTTGGTTTGTCCGGTCGTTTCATTGAACCACCCTTTCAGCTGCATTTGTTTGTCGAAGAGCAATTGACGTGAGGTTTTACGTTGATTTACCACCAATGTTGCCAAGCTGTCGCTGCTTAGATGAAATTTCATCATGTCCATTAAATCTACATTGGAAAGAATATCGACATTGTGTACCAAAAAAGGTTTTCCGTCATCAAAAAACCATGCAGCTTTGCGTACCGCTCCTCCTGTGTCGAGTAGAAAATTTCTTTCGTCTGAAATTTCGATCCGAATATCAAAATTGTTCTTTGAATGAAGAAAATCGATAATTTTATCGGCAAAATGATGAACATTCACGATTATTTCGTTAAAACCTGCCGATTTCAATTTCAAAATTTGATGTTCGAGTAAAGTTTTTCCCTCTATCGTTACCAGCGCTTTAGGAATATGATTGGTAATTGGTTTAAGTCGCGTACCCAGACCGGCTGCCAGTATCAATGCTTTCATTCAGAATTAAAGATTTTTTGAAATATAAAACGTTATTTGGAATAGCTTAATTTTTTTGCAGGGAAAAGTTGTTCTTTATTTTGTTCTCTATGAATTAGTTGTACTTCTATGCCAAATTTTTCGTTGATATGTTCTGCCATTTTTTGTGCCGAATAAACCGATCGATGTTGTCCTCCGGTACATCCAAAACAAACCATTAAATTGGTAAATCCACGATCCATGTAGCGTTTTACCGAAGCATCCACAAGCTTGTAGGCATTATCGAGCAAGGATAGAATTTCACCATCTTCTTCCAAAAATTGTTTCACCGATTCGTCGAGTCCTGTAACATGAGCATATCGTTCGTATTTGCCCGGATTGTTGACTGCTCTGCAATCAAATACAAAGCCGCCTCCATTTCCGCTATCATCATGAGGAATGCCTTTTTTATAGGAAAAGCTGTAAATTTTAACTGTCAGTGGCTTCCTTACCGATACTTCGCGGAATTGCTTTAACTCGGTCATTTGTCTGAGCACTTTCAAAAGGTAAGGGTAACCTGAAATTTCATTTTGAAGAATGGTTCTTAAATTTTCTATGGCAAAGGGAATGCTTTCCAGAAAATGCGGTTTTTTCTCATAATAGCCTCGAAAACCATAAGCTCCCAACACTTGTAAAATTCTAAAAAGAACAAAATGTTTTAATTGTTCTCTAAACTCCATCTCATCTACAGGTGCCAGTTCTGCTAATGCCGAAAGATAATTTTCTATGAGTTCTTCGCGCAATTCTTCGCTATATTTGGCTTTCGCCTGCCAAAGGAACGATGCTACATCATAGTACAATGGCCCTTTTTTCCCACCTTGAAAGTCGATAAAATAAGGTTCATCGTTTTTTATCATTACATTTCGGCTCTGAAAGTCGCGATACATAAATGTATTGGACTGTGAGTGCAACAAAATTTTGGAAAAACGGTGAAAATCGTCTTCCAGCAAATTTTCCTGAAAATCGATACCGGTTGCTTTCAGAAAACAATATTTAAAATAATTTAAATCCCATAAAATGGAACGTTCATTAAATTCCGGCTGGGGATAGCAAATGGAGAAATCCAGCTCTTCCGCTCCTTTTACTTGAATTTCGGGAAGTTTTCGAATTGTTTTACGAAGCATTTCCTTTTCCGATTCACAAAACACACCCGTTTTTCTCCCTTCTGCTATAAAATCGAAAAGCAGCGTATTACCCAAATCCTCCTGCAAATAATACAAACCATCCTGACTTTGAATGTAAAACTCCGGAACCGGCAATCCTTTTTTGTGAAACAATTTATCCATTTCTATAAAAGCCCTGTTTTCTTCAATGGAAGTTCCTTCAACTCCGATAATAGAAAAGTGCTTGCTCTCGAGTCTAAAATATCGTCTGTGCGATCCGGAAGCCGACAATTCTTCTTTCAGAAGAACTTTTTCTCCGGTAAATTGTTGGAAAAGAGATTCTAATTCATTCATTTTTAGAATTTTTTTTAATTAATGCAGGTTACACAAAGATATAAAAAGAAATATACATCTTTGCTTGAATTTTTAAGCGCGTTAAATTATAAAACGAAGTAAATTGTTCAAATTCTATAAATATTTGAATATTTGGTAGTTGATTAAGAAAAATTAGCACTAAATATTTTTTTAAAATTCAAAATGAAAAAATTTCAAAAATCTTTCTATCTTTGCAATACAAAAAGGAGAGAAGTAAGTTTATTCTTACACTTTTTTGAAATATAAAACGACTCCGTAGCTCAGCTGGTAGAGCAACAGACTCTTAATCTGTGGGTCGTGGGTTCGATCCCCACCGGTGTCACTATTCCTTGTTTAAAATATTAAAAATAATCTTTAAAATTCTACAGACATGAAAAGCAGAAATGTTTTTATGATTTATGTGATGAGTGCAGCAATTATTTTTTCAGGATGCAAATCGATGAGTAAAACCGCCAGTGGAGCTTTGATAGGAAGCGGTGCGGGTGCTGCCGTAGGTGCCGGAATTGGCGCATTGATAGGTAAAGATGCTAAAAGCGCAGGAATTGGTGCTGCAATTGGAACTGCTGTTGGAGCTACAACAGGTGCAATTATTGGGAATAAAATGGACAAAGCTGCTCAAGAAGCTGCAGCTATTGAAGGTGCTAAGGTTGAAACCATTACCGATATCAATGGATTGCCTGCAGTAAAGGTAACTTTTGAATCGGGAATTTTATTTGAGACCAACAAAAGTACTTTAAATGCTGCTTCGAAAGATGCTTTAACAAAATTTGCTCAGATCATGATTCAGAACCCCACTATGGATATTGCCATTATTGGCCATACCGACAATACGGGTTCGCTGGAACTAAATCAGAAATTATCTCAGGAAAGAGCACAGGCTGTGGCCAACTTTTTGAAATCGCAAGGTGTTCCTGCTTCTCAAATTAAAGATGTTATTGGTAAAAATTTCTCTGAGCCGGTTGCCGATAATTCTACTGCTGCCGGCAGAGCAGCCAATCGTCGCGTAGAAGTGTACATGTATGCCAGCGAACAAATGATAAAGGAAGCTCAGCAGCAGAGTCAAAAATAAATTCATTATTTTCTAATAAAAGAGCTGCTCTTATATTTTGGAGCGGCTTTTTTTGTTTGAATTTCCAAATTTTCGCAAAATTTTTTCGATATGTCGGCTCATAATGATATTGGTAATGCAGGTGAAGAGCGAGCGCAAGCTTATTTGAGAGAAAAGGGATATAAAATCAGACATACCAATTGGCATGCGCAAAAATTTGAACTGGATATAGTAGCCGAAAAAGATGGCTTATTGATTATTGTTGAAGTTAAAACACGTTCAACGGAAAATTTTGAACATCCCGAAGATGCCGTTACTCCCAAAAAAATCAGAAATATCGTTCAGGCAGCTCAAGAATATATTTTCCAAAACAATTGGGAAGGAGAATCACGCTTCGACATCATCTCTGTTATTCCTTCCGGACAAACTTTCCATATCGAACATATAGAAGATGCTTTTCTACCTCCGATTAATTAATTTCTCAAACGATTGGAGAAATTCTGTTTTAACTTCTTAAATACTTTGCTTAACTTTGCAGAAAAATTAAACAGTTTTTTGTTTACCAATTTTATAACTATCCCAAAATGAAAACTTTGGAAAAAAACATTGCCGAAAAACTTTTAAAGATTAAGGCAATAAAGCTTCAGCCCAACAATCCTTTTATTTGGGCTTCAGGCTGGAAATCACCGATTTATTGCGATAACAGGAAAACGCTTTCGTATCCTTCCATCAGAAATTATATCAAAATCGAATTAACACGTTTGATTATGGAATTGTTTCCCGATGTGGAAGTTATAGCCGGCGTAGCTACCGGCGCAATCGCTCAGGGAGTGCTGGTTGCCGATGCGTTGAATCTGCCATTTATTTATATCCGCCCCACACCGAAAGATCATGGTTTGGAAAACCTGATTGAAGGTGATTTACGTCCTCATCAGAAAGTAGTGATTGTAGAAGACCTCGTTTCGACAGGAGGAAGCAGTTTGAAAGCTGTGGAAGCTATTCGTAACAATGGCTCGCAAGTATTGGGAATGATTTCCATTTTTAATTACGGATTTCCTGTAGCTGAGGAAAAATTCAAACAGGCCAAAGTTAAGCATATTTCCTTGTGCAATTACAAAGCCATTCTCGATCAGGCACTGACCACCAACTATATTACTCAGGAAGATATGAAGACATTGCAGGAATGGCACAAGGATCCTTCTGCATGGGGATTAGAATCTTAATTGAAAGAAAAAATTTATGGTAACTTACGAAAGTGAAATTAAAAAGATAAATTCAAATGCAGAAAATATCTTTAATAAATTTGTCGATTTACAAAATTTCAATAAACTGATAAACAATAAATTATCTGAAGATCAAATAAAAGACATTGAATTTTCGGAAGATAGCTGTTCCTTTTCTATAGAAGGATTTGGCAGGATTGGTTTTAGAATTATTGAAAAAGAACCCTTTAAAACTATAAAATTTGAATTGCGTGAACTTCCGGTTCAAGCCAATGCATGGATCCAACTGGTAGAAAAAGCAGAAAATGATACACGCATGAAATTAACATTCAAGGCTGAAATACCTGCCATGTTAAAAATAATGGTCGATAAAAAGCTGAAAGAAGGAGTTAATCTGGCTGCCGAAGCTATTGCCAATGCCTTTAACAATTCAAATTTGTAAGAATTTTACTTTATATTCGTAACTTCAAAACATTTAGCTTCATTACTATGGCTAAACTCTGGGAAAAGGATTTACCTTTGAATAAAAAAATAGAGTCGTTTACGATTGGCAAAGATAAGGAATTAGACCTATTTCTGGCGAAATACGATGTTTTGGGTTCGATAGCTCATGCCCGAATGCTCAATGCGGTTGGTTTACTCACTGCTGAAGAAACGAAGTTGTTGATTGCCGAATTGAAAAAGATTTATTGTTCCATTGAGAACGGTGAATTTAAAATTGAAGAAGGAGTGGAAGA
Organism: Paludibacteraceae bacterium; assembly: GCA_018433525.1. Lineage (GTDB taxonomy): Bacteria > Bacteroidota > Bacteroidia > Bacteroidales > Paludibacteraceae > MVYY01. The sequence goes on along the minus strand of JAHDRA010000064.1, from coordinate 61 downwards.
TGTGCATTCCGAAGTTGAATTTTTACTGACAGATGCTTTGGGAGATACAGGAAAGAAAATT